>JAFXVJ010000045.1 GCA_017524615.1 Clostridia bacterium
AGTTGCATGCAACTCCTCCTGCCGTGCTTTGTAGTTTGCCTCTCTTAAGCACATTGTACCACATGAAAACGGAAAATTCTGCGGCTCCCGTTTTCATTCCTATTTGTGCCGGTGCCGCACCGGCATGGGGATTAAAATGAAAAAGCTGTTATGGATGGCCGCGTTTTTGGTGATCCTGGGGCTGTGCGCGGCAGCCGGGGCCGAGGAATGGACAGTGTCGCCCCAGGGCATGAGCCTGGAAGAAGCCCTGGCACAGTGCCAGGATGGGGATGTGATTTTGTTGGAGGAGGGCGTGTATGCCCAGCCCCGGGAGCATTTTCCCCTGACGGTGACCAGGCGCGTCACCCTGCGCCCCGCGGAGGGGGCCCACCCCGTGATCGACGCGCCGCAATTGCAGTCTGCCCTGCGGATCGAGGCGGACGGGGTGACGCTGGAAGGCCTGGAAATCCGCCTGCGTCACATCGGCCTGTACGCCATTGGCAATGATATGAAAGTGCATAACTGCGCCTTTGTGCTGGCGGATCCCGCCTGGCGCACGTCCTCCTGCGCCATTTGGCTGGGCGGCATTTACCGGGCGGAACTGTGCGGCTGCGATTTCACCGGCTGCGGCCCCTGCATGGCGGGCCCGCCCATATCGGAGCGCAGCATCAGCCTGCAGCTGCCGGTGCTGACGGGCATGTTTGAGGTGGGGGAGGAGATCGAATTCTTTACCACCCACACGATCACCGATTGCCGGGTCAACGGCAAACCGCTGTATTACATCATGCACCAAGAGCAGGTGGAAGCGCCCCGGGATGCCGGCATGCTGCTGTGCGTGGACTGCGGCCAGGTGCTGGCGGAAGGGCTGGATGTATCCGATTCCAGCATGGGCATGGAAATCGTTTATTGTCAGCGGGTCCATGTGGAAAACTGCCGGGCGGACCGCTGCGGCATTTTCGGTATTTACCTGGCCAAGTGCGGCCAGGGCCTGGTGAAAGAATGCACGGTGGCGGGCACCAACCACGGCATCGACATACGGGCCTGCGAGAACGTGAGCCTGCTGCGCTGTGCGGCGGATCAGTGTGAGCAAGGCCTGTTCTTTTCCAAGGTGAACTATAGCGCCATGATTGACTGCACGGTGACCGAAACGGGCCAGGGCATTTTTACCGCCGGGGGCTACGGCAACCTGTTCTGCGGGTGCCGGGTATCCTGCTGCGAAAACGGCTTCAATATTCAGAAGGACACGGAAGCCCGCCTGATCGACAACGAAATCATGGGCTGCACCGTATGCGGCGTGCGGCTGGACCGGAGCCCCACCGTGTTTTCCGGCAATACCGTCCGGGAAAACTGGACGGGCGTTATGGCTTACGGCGGGGTGCCGTTCGTCATCCAGGATAACCTGTTTGACGGCAACCGCAGCTGCGGCCTGTTCCTGCGGGGCATCGCCTACAGCCAGATCGTGGGCAATCGATTCCGGAACCATGAAAAAACCAGTGTGGACGCCCGGGGCGATATGGCTATGTCCCTGTGGGCGGATAACGAATTGGATCTGCCCATCACGGCGGAGAAAACGGCCGTATTTGACATGCAGTAATATTAACTCTGATGAAAAGGAGCCGTCTTTTCGGCTCTTTTTCGCGCTGGTGCGCTTCATTCCGGCCAACGCAGCGCTGCTGCGCCTCCCTCCATTCAGCTTTGCCAGAAGAAAAAATGGCTCGAAAATCTTCTCTTCTTTTCATTAGAGATTAGCATAAATCCTCTTTTTCGCCCGGAGGGCCCAAAGGGCCGGAAAAACCGGGGGGCACGCGAATCCGGTTTGAACGCCCGATCCTTCACCAAAAAAGCATTCGCTGCGCCCGCGGCGGCATTGCCCGGCTGTTCGGCCGGGTTTTTGCTTGCTTCTGCGGGCGTTCCATGCTGGCGTTGCTTCAAACGTCCGCGCCGTATCTTTCAATCCGATAGGCGGGAAATCCTATGAAAAGGCGCTTTTTTCCTGTTTTTCCCGGGTTCTTTCCCAAATTGCCTATTGGCGGGCGGTTGATTGCGTGCTATAATTTGTAGTTGTGTCTACTAAGCCGACTGAAACGCTCACTGGGAAGGATGGTAAAACAAGCATGCCAACCACGCAATTCGATAAA
Organism: Clostridia bacterium; assembly: GCA_017524615.1. GTDB lineage: Bacteria > Bacillota > Clostridia > Christensenellales > Aristaeellaceae > RUG563. The sequence continues at coordinate 2,118 of JAFXVJ010000045.1, forward strand.
GAATCCATCAAGCAATCTATCATCGGCAAATTGCAGCGCTACAATGGCCGCACCCTGGCCGATGCCACCGACCAGCAGATCTATCACGCCCTGGCCTCCACCGTCCGGGATCAGATCATGCAGAAATGGATGGCCTACCGGGCCAAAGACAAGCGCTACACCGGCAAGCGGCTGTATTATCTGTCCGTGGAATTTTTGACAGGCCGCAGCCTGCATTGCAATGTTTTGAACCTGTGCAGCACCGACGTGTACCGCCAGGCCCTGGAGGAGCTGGGCATTTCCTGGCGGGATATCGTGCGGGAGGAGCCCGAACCCGGCCTGGGCAACGGCGGTCTGGGCCGCCTGGCCGCCTGCTTCATGGACAGCCTGGCTTCCCTGTCCCTGCCTGCCATGGGGTGCACCATCCGCTACGAATACGGCCTGTTCCGGCAGAAGATCATGGACGGCCAGCAGGTGGAGGTCCCGGACAACTGGCTGGAAAACGGCAACGTGTGGGAAGTGGCCGCCATGGAGGATGTGTGCGAGGTGCGCTTCGGCGGACGCGTGGACGAAGAATTCGTCAACGGCAAGCAGCAGTTCATCCTCAAGGATTACTACACCGTGGACGCCGTGCCCTACGATATGCCCGTGGCCGGCTATGACTGTGAAACGGTGAACACCCTGCGCACCTGGCGGGCCCGCTCCACCAAATCCATGGACCTGAACTCCTTCAACAGCGGCAATTTCACCAAGGCCATGCAGGAGCAGGAACTGGCCACCGTGATTAGCAAGGTGCTCTATCCCGGCGATAACCATTATGAGGGCAAGGAATTGCGCCTCAAGCAGCATTATTTCTTCACCAGCGCCACCCTGCAATACGCCCTCAAGGATTTCAAGCGCCGCTTTGGCCGCAATTTCCGCCTGATGCCGGAAAAAATGACCATCCACATCAACGACACCCATCCCGGCCTGGCCATCCCCGAGCTGATGCGCCTGCTGATCGACGAAGAAGGGCTGGGCTGGGACGAAGCCAGCTGGATCGTGCAGCATACCGTGGCCTACACCAACCACACCGTCATGAGCGAGGCACTGGAAAAGTGGCCCGAGGTCATGATGAAAACGCTGCTGCCCCGGATCTATATGATCCTGCAGGAGATCAACCGCCGGGTGTGCGGCCGTCTGGCCGATCATTACCGCAACGGCTCCGATCCCCGCATTGCTCGCATGGCCATCACCGCCTACGACCAGGTGCATATGGCCAACCTGTGCGTGGCCATGAGCTATTCCGTCAACGGCGTGAGCCAGCTGCACGGCGAGATCCTGAAAAAGGACACTTTCCGGGACTACTATGAATTCATGCCCGGGAAATTCTCCGCGATCACCAACGGCATCACCCATCGCCGCTGGCTGATGGGATGCAACGAGGGCCTGCGCGACCTGATCAACAACACCATCGGCGACGCCTGGGTGCGGGATCCGGAAAAGCTGAAGGAGCTGCTGCCCTACCGGGATGACGCGGCTTTCCGGGCGGAATTTGAGCGCGTGAAGCGGCAGAACAAGGTGCAGTTTTCCAACATCCTGAACAAGAATCAGCACGTCGCCCTGAATCCGGACTTCATGTTCGACGTGCAGGCCAAGCGGCTGCATGAGTACAAGCGGCAATTGCTCAACGCACTGCACATCATGGTGCTGTATAACCGGATCATGGATGACCCGAACTTCACCATGACCCCCCGGGTGTTCATCTTTGGCGCCAAGGCCAGCCCGGGCTACTACATGGCCAAGCAGATCATCCGCATGATCGTGGCCATCAGCAAGCTGATTGACCGCACGCCCCGGGCGCAGCAGTTCCTGAAAATCGTGTTCCTGGAGAATTACTGCGTGTCCGCCGCCGAAATGCTGATTCCCGCGGCGGACCTGTCCGAGCAGCTGTCCACCGCCGGCAAGGAGGCCAGCGGCACCGGCAACATGAAGTTCATGATGAACGGCGCGGTCACC
>JAFXVJ010000046.1 GCA_017524615.1 Clostridia bacterium
CTCCGAAAGAGAACACCCCCGTCGTCCCTTTGCTTTTATTTCATCCTTGCTAATTTGGAGCTTAAATGATTGAAAGATACGGAGCGTATTTTTCGTGCTGGCTAAGCGGAACGAAGGGAGGAGCAGCAGCGCTGCGTTGACCGCAGGGACGCACTGCCAGAACGATAAAGACGCCCAAAGATCTAATACCGTTCTCAAATAAAATCAGCAAGGAAGATAGACGAAGTTACAATGTCATCCCGACCGAAGCGGAGCGAGAGCGAAGCGGAGTGGAGGGATCTGGAAACTGGGTAATATGCTGCTGGAAGTAATCTGTTTCTCAAAGATCCCTCGACTTCGTTCCGCTCTCGCTCCACTCCGCTCGGGATGACAGGAGCGTTTAACTTTTTTCTTGCTATTTTAATTTGAGTATAGTATAAGATTTTAGAAGAATAGGATAGAAGAATAGGATCATACAAAAGGCCATAGCGGGCTTGCGCGCTATGGCCTTTTGTTTCCACAGGATCAATGAATCTCATCAAAAAGGGATCGAACGGAATCCTTCTCCGTGATCGTCCGAAGGACCCTGGCAGGAACGCCTGCCGCCAGCGAGTTGGGCGGGATATCCCGCGTAACGACGCTTCCCGCGCCGATTACACAATTGTCGCCAATCGTAACGCCCGGGCACACCACCACATTTGCGCCAAACCAGCAGCCGTTTCCAATGCACACCGGCTTTGCGTAGCAAAGAAAGCGCTTGACCCCGTCGCTGCACACCATTCCCCGGCGTTCTTCGGCAATGATTGGATGTAACGGCGTTACGATCGTCACATTGGGGCCAAACTGATTGTCGCTTCCAATCGTGACCGGCGCGTCATCCTGCACCGTAAAATTGAAATTCATGAAGCAGTTCGCGCCGATTTTTGTGTGGCAGCCATAATGAAACTGAATCGGCCCCTGCACATACGTATTTTCGCCAATTTCCAAAAGCAGTTCCCGGAGGATCTGATTTCTGGCGGCGCTGTCCTCTTCAAGCGTCAGATTGTACCGCTGACTCAGTTGATGGGATTTCCGCTTTTTCGCCACCAGATCCGGATCCCCCGGCGCGAAAAGCAAACCCTTGAAAATTCTTTCTTCTTCTGTCATATTCAGTCATCGCTCCTTGCCCGCCGTCTTTTCATCCCATGCCGGATGCATCGTCAAAGCCCGCGGTTTTTCAACCATTCTCCGGTTTTTGTCTGAGAGGGGGTATCCGCAGCAAAGCCTGCGTGGATCGCGATTGTATCAGGCCGGCAGCTTTTCCAGGGTGGAAAGCACGGCCAGCACCTGGCTTTCGGGAACCAGCGGCGAGGGCTCGTTCTTTTCAGCGCACGTCAGGAAGTGGCTCAGCTCCCTGAAAAACCAGCCGTTGGCCGGCAGGTTCACGCCGCCGGCGATTTGGATGGGATCCTGGGTGTCAAAGGCCGTGATCTGCCCGTCCGCCCCATAGCCGGTAACCGTTTTTCCGTCATAAACCAGCATGCCCCGTTCAAAATACATCCGCCAGCACGCTGTAAAGGGGATGCAGGCGTTGTACCATGCCGCTTCTCCGCAAGCGGTCACGCCGCTTTTCCAGGCATACTCCACCCGCAGGTGATCCCGCAGGCCGTCGTTTTCGGCACAGGGAGATACGTGCATGGTTTCCGGCACGCCGAACAGGCTGACCATCAAGTCCAGATCGTGAATGTGCAGGTCAAAGGGCAGCAGGCCGCTTTTGCGCCTGTCCAGCAGCCAAGCGCCCTGGGACCAGGCCGGGCGTGCGCTGAGCCGCTGGAAAACGCCGTCCAGCGGTTTCCCGTACCGTTCGCTGCGCATGACCTCCCGCAAGACCTCCGTCTCCCGGGTGAATTGCACAACCTGGGCCACATACAATTGCCGTCCGGCCGCCCGCGCCGCGCTGAACATGTTTTTTCCGCTTTCCGCTTTCAGGGCGCAGGGCTTTTCCGTGATCACATGCAGGCCGCATCGGAAGGCTTCCAGGGCCAGGGGCTCATGCAGGAAAGTGGGCACGCACAAATCGGCCAGATCCACCCGCTCCCGTTCAACGGCCCGGGTGATGGTCGGGTAGAGCGGCACCTGCCATTGGGCGGCCGCCCGCCGGTCCGCTTCGGATACCCCCACCAGCGCCTGCACACAGGCGCCCGGAATGTGCGCGTAATTGTGAAAGTGGGTGGCGCCCATGCCGCCCGCGCCCACCAGCAGGATGTTCATACAGGAGCACCTCTTTGACTGAAAAAGATGACAGGCGGGGTTAGCCCTCCGCGCAGCGTTTTCCGTCCCTGAACAGAAGCCGCTTCCGGTGCATGTGCCGGTGAAAGCGCCCTCTCACAGGGAAGGCCCACGATAGGCGCTGGAATTCGTCGCGAGGATCTGATGGCGCTTCCTTCATCCGTTGACCCGCACGGCGCGCCCTGTTTCAGCGGACTCCAGCGCCGCAAATACCGCCCGCATGGCGGTCAGCACGCTTTCGCCGGATATAAAGGGCTTCGACGGATCCAGCAAGTGATCCACAAACAGATCAATGATGCCCGATTTGGTTTGCGCGTCGTTGGTTTGGATGCGGTCCACATCGAAATACGCCGTTTCGCCGCCGCGTTTCTGGAGCACGATGCTGTGGGCGGGATCCTCATAGATGCGCATGACGCCTTCGGTGCCAAAGAGCACGGTGGCATTGTCCTCCCCGCAGTAATCGGTCCAGGAAGCGGTCATGGTGCCGACGGCGCCGCCGCTCATACGGTAAATGCAGATGGCGTTGTCGTCCACGCCGATGGGGGAACCGTCGGCGTATTTTTTGTCCAGGGTCCCCAGGTACGCCTGCACCTCCGTCACCGTCTGGCCGGTGAGGAAATGGATCAGGTCGGTCTTATGGATGCCCAGATCAGCCATTGCGCCCATGACCGCCCGTTTTTTGTCAAAAAACCAATTGTTGGCGGGGTCCACCGTCCAGGTTTCGGGGCCGCCGTGGCGGAAAGAGGTGGTATAGGTGATCAGCCGGCCGATGGCGCCGCTGTCCAGCAGCTCCTTGGCCTTCACGTGGGCGGCCGCCAAGCGCTGATTCTGGCCGATCATCAGTTCTTTTCCGTTTTCCCGCGCTGCCCTCACCATTTCTTCGCAATCCGCCAGGGAGGTGGCCATCGGCTTTTCGCACAGCACGTGCTTGCCTGCCTTCAGCGCGGCGACCGACATGGACGCGTGCGACGCATTGGCGGCGCAGATGCTGACGGCGTCCAGCTGCGGATCGGCCAGCATTTCTTCAAACGAAGCGTACGCCTTCGCCTGATACTGCTGCGCCAGGGCGCGGGTCCTGTCCTGATTCAGATCATACAGTCCCCGGATTTGCGCATCGGGATGAGCCGCATATTCCGGCAAATGCCTGACCTGAGCGATTTTCCCGCACCCGGCAATTCCTACGCGAATCATATGCGTTCCCTCCTTCGTCACGATACCTTTTCTTTCTTCTGCATCAGCACAGCCACGATCACGATCAGGCCCTTGAACGCCTCCCGCAAAAACGGCGGCACGCCGATCAGGTTCAGCAGGTTATTCATGACGGCAATGATCAGCATGCCCAGCACCGTGCCCACAATCGAGCCTTTGCCGCCGCTCATGCTGGTGCCGCCCACCACCACCGCGGCGATGGCGTCCATTTCATAGCCGCTGCCCGCGTTGGCGTAGTCCATGCTGCCGATACGCGCAATGTTAATGATGGCCGCGACGCTCACCAGCAGGCCGGACAGCACATACACCAGCGCCTTCACCCGCTCCACATTGATACCGGACAGCCGCGCGGCCCGCTCGTTGGAGCCGATGGCGAACACGTGGCGGCCAAAGGGCGTCTTCCGGGCTACCACCACCAGGATGGCGGCAATGATGAGCCAGTAGAAAATGGGCAGGATGATTTCTCCGCCGATCTTGGTGTTCGCGATGGCTGTAAAATCCTTGGGCACCTTCACGCCCACGGTCTGCATGAACTGCTGGGTCACGCTGCGGCAGATCTTCATGGTGCCCAGGGTGGCGATGAAGGCCGGCAGCTTGCTGCGGGCGATCAGGAAACCGTTGATGTATCCGATCAGGCAGCCCATGATCAGCGCAGCCAGGATGCCCAGGATGAACGCGGGCACGCCGGTGATGCCGGCCGCGGTCAGGATGCCGTTGGCATTGCCGTTGATCAGCACCATCATCACGGCGCCGACGGCCACCAGCGTGGACCCGACAGCCAGGTCGATGCCGCCGGAAATGATCACGAAGGCCATGCCCAGGGCCACGATGCCCACCGGCGCATTATTGCGCAGGATGTTGATCCAGTTTTTGCCCCAGTTGGAAAACCATTCGCCGAAGCTGGGATAGTTGAATCCCAAAGCAATGGTTTGCACGATGATCATCACGATCAGCACAGCGCCCGTGGAATACAGCGGATTCTCCTGCCACTTATCGATTAGCTTTTTGAAGAAAGCCTTGGCGTTGAAAGGCTCCCGTCCCGTTTTTTTCTGCATCGCATGTTCCGACATTGTGTTTTCTTCCTCCCTCGTCAGCCGCCTGTGGCCAGTCGCATCATGTTTGCTTCATTCATGGTTTCCCCGCTGACTTCCGCGCAGATGTTTCCATGATACATCACCAGGGCCCGTCCGCAGACGCGGATGATTTCCTGGGCTTCATTGGACAGTACCACCACGGCCACGCCCCTTTTGGCCAGCTGAAGGATGATATCATAGATTTCTTCTTTAGCGCCCACGTCCACGCCCTGGGTGGGGTTATCCAGGATCAGCAGTTTGGGATCGGACATCAGCCATTTGGCCAGCACGACCTTCTGCTGATTGCCGCCGGACAGGCTGCTGATCATGTCGGTGGGTTTGCCCATTTTGATCTGCAGGTCTTTCCGCTGCCGGTCAAAGTTATTCAATTGCTTCTTCCGGTCGATCAGCCCACACCGGGTGATTCTTTCAAGCGTTACGATGGAGCCGTTATCCAGGATGTCCATATCCTTGATGATGGCGTTTTCTTTCCTGTTCCGGGGCAGATAGGCGATCCCCATGTTCAGAACCTGGCGGGTGGATTTTACCTGCACCGGCTTCCCCTCGATCAGGATCCTGCCCTGATATTTGTTCATATCCCCGAATACGGTGCGGAACACCTCGCTGCGGCCGTCCCCCAGCAGGCCTGTTACGCCCAGCACCTCCCCGGCGTGCACGGCGAGGTTGATGCGGCGATAGTACGGTTCCAGCGTCAGGTCTTCCAGCCGCAGCACCTCGGGCCCGATGTCCGCCGTCTGCTCCAGCGGCTCGGTGCGCACATCGTGGCCCACCATGTCGTGGGAGATCCTGGGAATGGAGGTTTCCTGCACCGGGCCGCCGGCCACCACCACCCCATCCCGCAGCACCACATACGTGTCGCAGATTTCCATGACCTCCCGCAGCTTATGGGAGATAAACACCACGCCGACATTCTGTTTTTTCAGCGTGCGCAGCATATCGAAAACGCGCTCGATCTCCGGATCGGTCAGCGATGTGGTGGGCTCGTCCATGATAATGATAGAAGCCTTCATCAGCAGTGCGCGCGCAATTTCCACAATCTGTTTATAACTGGCGTCCAGGGACGCGACTCTGGCGTTCGGATCAATGTCGATGTCCAGCCCGGCGAACAGCTGCCGGGTCTGCCGGATTTCTTCTTTGTGATCGATGAACCCGCTTTTCTTTCTCAGTTCTCTGCCAATGAACATGTTCTCATATACCGGCAGGTCGTTGATCAGGTTCAGTTCCTGGTGAATAAACGCGATCCCGGCGTCCAGCGACTGCGCCGGCGAATGAAAAGAAACAGGCCGGCCGTCCAGTTCAATCTGCCCGCGGTCGGCCTGCAGTACGCCGCCCAGGATATTCATCAGGGTGGACTTGCCCGCGCCGTTTTCCCCCAGCAGGGCGCAGATCTCGCCGCCTTCTACGGAAAAATCCACCTGCCGGAGTACATCGTTGGCCCCAAAGGATTTCACGATCCCCTTCATGGAAACTTTCATGGCTTCACATCCTTCATGTCATGCCCTATGAGCAAGGGCCGTGGATTGAGCCACGGCCCTTGCTGCAGGAAGAAAAACTGCATCAATAGATGGTGTTGCTGGGATCCAGGTATTCTTCCACGTTGGAAGCGTCCACGATCTGGGAGGGGATCACGGTGACGGCTTCCACTTCTTCGCCGGCCAGCTTGGCCAGGGCGACGTCGAAGCAGTCACGGATCATCAGCGGGCTGTACAGGGAAGAGCTGACCGCGATGTCCTTGTTCTCGGCGATGAGGCCGAAGTATTCCTGGCAGCCGCCGCCGCCGGTGATGGCCTTGATGTCCGTGCGGCCGGCGTCTTCGATGGCCTGCAGCACGCCGATGGAGGTTTCGTCATCCAGGCTGTAGACGGCGTCGATCTGGGGATTGGCGGCCAGGATGTCCGCGAAGTCCTTCAGGCCGTCTTCACGGGTGAACTTGGTGGCATACTCAATCACGTTCAGTTCGGGAGCGATTTCCGCGATGGTCTCGTTGAAGCCGGCCATGCGCAGCTCGGACACGGAGCCGCTGGTGGGCACGGGCAGGGCGATGACGGTGGCGGTGGGGCCGACCTTGTCCACAATGAACTTGGCGCCCGCGACGCCCATGGACTTGTTGTCGCCCGTGACCTTCAGGACGCCTTCCGCGTCGATGTCCATATCGAAGGCAACCACGACGATGCCCTGATCAATCGCGTTCTGCACAGGCACTTCCATGCCGGTCCACTGGGGAGCGATGACCAGCACCTGAGCGCCCCACAGGACAGCCTCGTCCATCTGGGCGGTCATTTCTTCAGCGTTGCTGGAGGTGGTGAGGCGGTATTCGATCTTGCCTTCAGCAGCCAGTTCCTTGGCATAGGCTTCCGCCTGATAGGTAATGCCGCTGACCCAGCCGTGGGTCATCACGGGCACCAGCACGCCGACTTTCACCGGAGCAGCTTCCGCCATGGCGGGAACCAGCGTCAGGCACAGCATCAGAGCGAGAACCAGAGCGAGAATCTTTTTCATGAATGACTCCTCCTTTAAGTGGTAGAAAAGGTTTGAAAGCATTTGCTCCCTTCTTCACCGTTTCACCATGTAGAAATTGGGAACATCGCTTCCTGTTGAGATTATATTAATCCTTTTGCAAGCCGATGTCAAGACAGTTTTGAAAATTTTCATTTCGTTACATTTTGTCAGTTTTATGTGGATTCCCGGACAATCAGCTCGTGAGGCAGGAAAACGCTGCTTTGATTCACCATGCCCCCGATCCGGTTGATGAGCAGGCGCACCGCCGTGGAGCCAAGCCGCTGTCTGGGCTGGGCGATGGTGGTGATCTGGGGCGAAAACAATGTGCATAATTTGATATTGTCCACGCCGATCACCGCAACATCGCCCGGGACAGACAGGCCGTGTTCGTGAATCGCGCGGATCGCTCCGGCCGCTACCGTATCCGAAATGGCAAAAACAGCCTGGGGATGGTCCCCGTTCTGCAGGAAATTCTGCATGCCGATAAAGCCGCTCTCAAAGGAATAGCTGCTGCGGTAGATCGGGTTTTCCCGCTTGAGGCCGCCGATGCTTTTCATCGCATCCATAAAGGCTTTTTCCCGCAGCCGGGTAGAGATAAAGCGATTGGTGGAAGAAAGCATGACGATATCCGTATGCCCCAGGCGAAGCAGATAATCCATCGCCGTTTTTCCCGCCGCGTAATTGTCAATGGATACATGCACGGCGTCCGCATCATCCACATATTCGCAGCATTGCACCGTCGGATAATGCCTGGCAATGTTCCGGATCTCCTCGCCGGAGAGGACCGACGTGAGGAAAATCACGCCGTCCGCCTGGCGGTTATGCAGGATCCGGATGATTTCTCTCTCCCTTTCCACAATGGAATCCGTCGCCGCCACCATCAGGGTATAATCGCTTTTCAGCGCCATATCGTTGATCCCGCTGATCACGTCGCTCATGAAGCCGTTGCGGAAATCGGGCAGGATGACCAGGATGCGCTTGGTGCCGACGCCGTAAAGCGTGCTGTGGTTTGCATCCATGGAATACTCCAGCTTTTCGATGGCCGCGTTGACCTTATTGACGGTTTTCCTCGATACTTTTTCCGGCGTATTCAACACACGGGATACCGTGGCGGTGGAAACGCCCGCTTCTTTTGCGACATCTTTGATATTTGGCATTCCGATTCCCCTTTGCTCAATACGGTCATCTGCCGTGCCGGTTATTTTGTTACATGCCCGTTACATTTTATAACAAAGATGCCTTTTCTGTCAAACATTTCTTTATCGAAGCGGATTTTTTGGGGGAAAAGGCGGCGCCTTCTCCCGGATAACCGGCAAGACTGCGCCGCCGCAAGGTTTCAGATGAAAATCAGTATTACCTGTTGAAGTCAAGGGTGGCCGCATAGGCGCCGCTCTGTTCCGCATCGACGATACCGGTCAGGCCAAACGCGCCGGGATTGTCGTTTTCAACAACGATCCACTCGATGGTATCGGTGGCCTTGGCGACGTCGATGATGCTCTGAATATCATAGGTGCCCTTGCCCCAGCCGCACATTTCGCCGGTATGGGAAGAGCCGTCCAGGCCGTCCTTCACATGCAGCAGGTACACCTTGTCCGCATTGGTCTTCACATATTCCAGAGCTGTGGCGACTTTGCCGTCCATGCCCTTGGAAGCCCAGTAAACGTCCACTTCCATCCCTTCGGATACAAACAGGTCGTTGGCATAAGCGCCGGAGGCGCCTTTGAGGAATTCGGTGTTGTGGTTGTGATACAGCACCTGGATGCCGGTGCCCTCGGCCGCCTTCTGCAGGCCTTCGATCACCTGATTCACATTCTGCGCCCATTCGTCGATCTGTTCAGGCGTGTAATTTCCGTTTTCATCCGCCTGGATGCCAAAGGTGGCGGGCGTAGAATAAGCGAAGATGAGCTTATCGGTGCCCAGTTTCTGGCAGCGCTCCACGCAGACAGCCGCGTCATCGGGCAGAGAATCAAAGGAGCCAAAGTGGAAGTGCATGCCGCAGGTGACCAGGCCGGCGTCGTCCATCATCTGTTTCAGGGCGTCCAGATCCATGTATCCGCCGCCCATCTGGAAGTTGCACCATTCCAGGCCGTCGTATCCGGCCGCGGCCAGACGGGTGATCATCGCCTGTACATCCTCCATGGACTGAACGGCCCACCAATCGCCAGCGGCCACGAAATTGTACATCTGGAGGCCTAATTTCACATCTCTTCCCTCGGCGGACGCAGCGCATCCCAGCGCAAGCACAAGTACCAACGCCAAAACAACCATGATCTTACGCATCTTTCATAACCATCCTTTCATTCACTCGACAGAGTATGTTGGCTTGTTACATTTCTTTTCTGTTTGCTGAGCTCATAAAGACCGTGCACGTCTTTTTCGTGCCAAATATAACATGCATTTTATGGCTTGTCAACTATTTACATTTCATTACATTCATTTTTCTGATTATCAAGGTCCATTCCCCTTGCGCGAATGCATTTATTTTCATCCATTCTTGACTTATGGACAAAATTATCATATAATCAATCATGAATTGAACCCGTCGGAAACCTGTCCGGTGTGTATGGATGACTGTGAACGAAAATCAATGAAAGGGTGTGTTCTTTTATGAAATTCGGCTTCATTACCGCGATCCTGGACGGATGGAACTTTGACGAAATGATGGACATTGCCTCCCGGATGGGCTTTTCCTGCGTGGAAGTGGCCTGCTGGCCCGCCGGCAAGGCGGAGCGCCGCTACGCCGGCGTCAGCCACATCGACGTCGCCAGCCTGACCGATGAAAGCGCCCGCCACATCCTGGATACCTGCAAAGAAAAAAAAGTGGCCATTTCTTCCCTGGCCTACTATCCCAACCCCATGGACGCCGATTTGGAAAAGCGCGCAGCCGCCATCGCCCATCTGCGCAAGGTCATCGCCGCCAGCCATAAGCTGGGCGTGAACCTGGTCACCACCTTCATCGGCCGAGATCAGACCAGGACGGTGGAAGAAAACCTGAAGCTGGTGAAAGAAATCTGGCCCCCGATCCTGGAGGAGGCCAAGGCCCAGGGCGTCAGGGTGGCCATTGAAAACTGCCCCATGCTGTTCGGGCCCGATCAGTGGCCCGGCGGCCAGAACCTGATGACCACGCCCGTCATCTGGCGCAAAATTTTCGACATCCTGCCCTACGACAATTTCGGCCTGAACTTCGATCCTTCCCATTTCGTGTGGCAGATGATGGACTATATCCGGCCGATCTATGAATTCAAGGACAAACTGTTCCATGTGCACTTCAAGGATATCAAGCTGTATTGGGAGAAACTGGCTCAGGTGGGCACCATGGCGTATCCCCTGGACTATATGAGCCCCAAGCTGCCCGGTCTGGGCGATGTGGACTGGGGCAAGTATGTATCCGCCCTGACCGACGTGGGCTACGAAGGATTTGCCTGCATCGAAGTGGAGGACAAGGCGTTTGAAGGCAGCCGCGAACGCATCCTGGATTCCCTGCGCCTGTCCAAAAAGTACCTGGATCAGTTTGTTATCTGACCTTCCTCCGCATCACAAAAGGGGCCGTGAAAAAGGGCACTGAGAAAATGCCCGGGCTTCACAGCCCCTTTTTCGCATGATGCAAATGGACAAAAGAAAGGATTTTCAGGCGACAAATCCCCAAAAAACGAGCATGCAGCTCCCCCGCGGCATGGCTTTATACTATGCTCAACTTAAAATAGCAAGAAAAAAGTTAAACGCTCCTGTCATCCCGAGCGGAGTGGAGCGAGAGCGGAACGAAGTCGAGGGATCTTTGAGAAACAGATTACTCCCAGCAGCATATTACCCTGTTTCCAGATCCCTCCACTCCGCTTCGCTCTCGCTCCGCTTCGGTCGGGATGACATTGTAACTTCGTCTATCTTCCTTGCCGGTTTTATTTGAGAATAGTATCAGGCGATAAATCCCCGGAAAACGAGCATGCAGCTCCCCCGCGGCATGGCTTTATACCCTTCTCCTTCCGTTCTGACGAAGCTGAAGGAAGGGGCTGGACCGGTGAAATCCCCGTGTTGCGCGAACGCGCCGGGTCCGGCGCGCCTCCGCGCCTGTTTTCTGTCAGGCGGAAGGATCAGCCGATCCAAACGGCGGTCTGCAGCAGATCCTGCTCTTTGCTGCTGTGGCCGGCGTAAACGATGAACTCCCCGGGCTCTACGACCTGTTCGCAATTCGCGTTGATGAGGGAAAAGCTGTCCCGGGACAGGGGGATGCGCACGGCGGCCGTTTCACCGGGGGCCAAGGTGATTTGGCGGAACGCCACCAGCTTGCGCACCGGGGTGATCACGCTGGATACACAATCCCGCACATACACCTGCACGGTTTCGGTTCCCGTCCGGCTGCCCGTATTGGTCACGTCCACCTGCACGGTGTGGGCCTCGTCCACAGACAGATTGGCGTAAGCAAAGGGGCTGTAGCCCATGCCCTCGCCAAACGCGAACAACGGCGTTTCCGGCAGATCGCAGTATCGCCCGCCGTGCCATCCGGGCAGCTGACTGTAATACACGGGCAGCTGGCCAACGTGCCGGGGGAAGGTGATGGGCAGCCGCCCGCTGGGGTTCAGCTCCCCAAACAGCGCCTCCGCCACCGCCTGGCCGCCAAACATGCCGCCGTTGAAAGCGCAGATCACGGCGTCAGCCTGCTCTGCGGCGTCTCCCAGGCACAGGGGCTTGGAGGCAATCAGCACGGTGCACACGGGCTTGCCGGTCTGCTTCAGGCGGCGGAACAATTCCATCTGCCGGCCGGACAGATCCAGGTTGGCCCGATCCCGGTACTCGCCGAACTGGTCGATCCGATCGCCCACCGCCAGGATCACGGCGTCGGCGTCCATGGCTGCGGCCACCGCGGCGTCCAGATCGTCGTCCGCCTCCGGCAGCACGGCGCAGCCCTTCGCGAACACCGTTTCCACGCCCCGGGCCCGCGCCAGCTTTTCAACGCCCTCCAGCAGGGTCACATAGGGCCGCACCGGTTCATGGGCCGGATTGGGCAGGGGATGGGTGAAATAGGTCCAATCGCCGTATTGGGCGCGAATATCGTCGGCGTTGGGCCCGATCACCGCCACGCGGCGCACGGCGGAAGAAAGGGGCAGCATGCCATCGTTTTTGAGCAGCGTCACGCTGCTCCGCGCGGCCCGCAGCGCCGCGTCCAGGTGCTCGGGGCAGCCCAGGCAGCCCGGCCGGCCAGCCTTTTCCGGCCGCTCAAACAGGCCCATTTCATATTTGACGGTCAAAATGTGCTCCACGGCCTCGTCCAGCACGGCGATATCCATGCTTCCGTCCCGCACCGCCTGCACCACCGCGTCGTAAAACTCCATGGTCACCATGATCATGTCGTTGCCCGCCCGGGCAGCGGCCACGGAGGCCCCGGCCATGTCTTTTTCCACGTGCTGATTGCCCACCAGGCTGCGGGCATTGTCCCAGTCGGTGATCACAAAGCCGTCAAAGCCTGTTTCATCCCGCAGCAGATCATGCAGGATCCGGCGGCTGGCGGTGAGGGGCATGCCGTCGATGGAGCCGTAGGCCGTCATGACCGTGGCACAGCCCGCTTCCGCCGCCTTGCGGAAGGTGGGCAGGAACAGTTCCCGGATCTTCCGCTCACTGACCTCGGTGTCGTAAGCGTCCCGGCCGCCGGTCGCCTCGCCGTAGCCCAGATAATGCTTGGCGCAGGCCAGGATGTGCTCCGGATCGTCCAGGTCGTCTCCCTGATAGCCCCGCACAATGGCGGCGCCCAGTTCTCCCGTCAGATAGGGATCCTCCCCGAACGTTTCATCGATCCGGCCCCAGCGGGTGTCCCGCCCCAGGCACAAAACGGGCGAAAACGCCCAGTGCAGCCCGTCCGTGGCCACCTCCCGGGCGGTCACCTCGCCCATCACGCGGACGATTTCCCGGTTCCAGCTGCAGGCGCAGGCCAGCTGGGAGGGGAAAATGGTGGCGTGATCATTCAGGCCGTGGCCGTGAATGGCGTCGATGCCAAACAGCAGCGGGATGCCCAGCCGGCTCTGCAGGGCGGCCTGCTGCAATTCCCGGGCGTCGTCCCCCAGCACGTGCAGGAAGGATCCCGCGCCTTTTTTGGCCCAGCGAAGGGCCTCCTCCCGGCCCACATGGGCATAGGAAACCTGCAGCATCTGGGCCGCCTTTTCCTCCAGCGTCATTTGTTTCAGCATATCCCGGGCCAGCGTCCTGGCTTCCTGTCTCTTCATGGGTGTTCCTCCTGTATGCCGTTGTCTTTCTTCCCGTACGCGGGATCGTTCAAAAGCAAATCCCTTGCCGCTGTTCACGACGGAACAGGGACGGCCCCTTTTCCATTCTACCGACGCGGGGAGAATTCCTGCTTCCCCAACTATGAAGTTTTCTCTCCGCGCTGATTGTATATCTGCGGCTGCCTGTGATATAATGAAGGGAAAGAACGGATCGCAAGGAGGGCGCGGCATGAAGCGCATTGTATTGACCGGCGGCGGCACCGCGGGGCACGTGACCCCGCATCTGGCCATCCTGCCCCATCTGGTGGAGGAAGGCTATGAGGTGCATTACATTGGAACGGAAGAGGGCATCGAGCATCAGATGATGGCCAAGGCAGGCGTCACCTATCACGCGGTGAAAAGCGGCAAGCTGCGCCGTTACCACGATTGGAAAAACTTCACCGACCCCTTCCGGGTCATTGCCGGGGCGTTCCAGTCCGCCCGGCTGATGGGCAAATTAAAGCCCGACGTGTGCTTTTCCAAGGGCGGGTTCGTTTCGGTGCCGGTGGTGGTCGGGGCCTGGCTGCATCGGGTGCCCACCCTGTGCCACGAAAGCGACCTGACCCCCGGCCTGGCCAACAAAATCTGCTCCAAATTCGCGAAAAAAGTGGCCACCACCTTCCCCGAATGCGCCAAAGCCCTGGGTAAAAAAGGCGTATGCGTGGGCACGCCCATGCGGCCGGAATTGTTTGCCGGACAGCGGGAAAAAGGGCTTCGCATGTGCGGCTTTTCCGGGGAAAAGCCCGTGCTGATGATGATGGGCGGCTCCTCCGGCGCGCAAAGCGTGAACAAAGCCCTGCGGGATATTCTGCCAAGGCTGCTGGAAACCATGGATGTTCTGCACCTGACCGGCAAGGGCAACCTGGACGAAAGCCTCAGCGCCCTGCCCGGTTATCGGCAGTTTGAATTCCTGTCGGACGAACTGCCCGACGCCCTGGCCTGCGCCGACCTGATCCTGTCCCGGGCGGGCAGCAACGCCATCTGCGAATTCCAGGCGCTGAAAAAGCCCATGCTGCTGGTGCCTTATCCCAAGGGCGCCAGCCGGGGCGACCAGATCCTGAACGCCGAATCCTTCCGCAAGCGGGGGCTATGCCATGTGCTGCTGCAGGAAAACATGACCGCCGATGCGCTGTTTGACGCGCTGATGGACCTGCAGAAGGACCGGGAGCAATTGGTTCGCAATCTGACCCAGGCCCCGCCCGCCGACGGCACCCAGGCGGTGCTCCGGCTGATCCGCGAAATCCAGAAATAACGCCTTCCCACTGCCTGCCGACGGCAGCAGGCAGTGGAAGCGCGCGATTGCCCTGCCCCGGATACTTGTCTGAGCGGAAACGACGCCCGATCATGGCCTGGCCAAGCGGTATGCTGCTGTTCCGCCAGGGCCTGAAGCAATACAACCGGATGGTCTGCATCCGCAAGGCCGCCTTTTCGGGACCGGGGAGCCGCCGCTTCTTATGCTGACCGGGCTTGAGCGTTTTCACTTGCATCGCATCAGAGGCTGTCTCATACTATTCTTCTTCTAAAATCTTACAACTTTGGGCGTCTTTTTCGATCTGGCAGCGCGTCCCTGCGGTGAACGCAGCGCTGCTGTTCCTCCCTTCGTTCCGCTTAGCCAGAACAAAAATCCATCCCAGATCTGCTGAGATTTTAAGATCCAAATTGGCAAGGATGAAAAAAGAGCAAAGGGACGACGGAGCGTTCTCTTTCGGAGCCCGAAAGAGAACCAGAAAGGGCGCTATAACGGCGGTAGTCATCGTATAGCTTCTGGCCCGGCCGCTGAAAGCGGCCAACCCGGATGCGATGCATCCGGGGAAAGCCGGGGAACCATCCCCATGGAAAAGCTCGCTTTTCCCTGGGGATTTCCCTGGCTTTCATTGGGCCAGAAGCTCTCAAGCTTTACGTAATTCCAGCGTAACACGCGACGATTCCTTGGTTCTATCGGTCAAGCAGCTTCGCGAGGAGTGGGTCCAGGGGATCATCCCCTGGCGCGGGGTTCAGGGGCCGCGAAGGCCCCTGCCTCGTCTTCCTGTTCTTATCTCTCTCTTTGCGATTTGTGTTTTAGAACGCGAATAGTATTAAAACTCATTATTGATGAATGAAAATGGCACGGGATTCTGCCGATCCAGCGGAGCCCCGTGCCAAATATTATGAATTTTAATTTCTCACAGAAAGCCGGGGAGAAAGAACCGGCCTTTCCTGTCCTCCTGAGCGGCGTGGAACGAAACCGAAAGATCTGCTGACCGGGTTAACGATGCTCGCACAGATCCCTCGGCTGCGCTTCGCCTCCCGGCAGCGCTTCACTCGGGAGGACGCCGAAGGGTTTTTGTTTCCCTTACAATCCGTGAAAAACCGAATTCTATGGGTTTTCCTGATCAGCGGGTAAAGATTTCCCGAGTGGAGACGGCCCCGATGATGGAGGGCGCCCTTTCGCGCGGTCTCCGGCGGGCGTTTTCCCCGCGTTCCGAAAAGCCCCGTCAGCCGATTTCCGCGCCGTCGGGCATGATGGGATCGGCGGTGAGCAGCCGGAGGGTTTCGCTGCCGTCCTCGTTGACCTTCACAGCGGAGAGCAGCATGCCCTGGCTTTCGATGCCCATGATTTTCCGGGGCGCCAGGTTGGCCAGCAGGATCAGCTTCTTGCCGATCAGCTCTTCTGGGGTATGGAATTTGGCGATGCCGGACAGCACGGTGCGCTCCTCCTCCCCCAGGCTCAGGCGGAATTTCAGCAGCTTTTCGCTCTTTTCCACGCGCTCGCATGCCAACACCCGGGCTACCCGCAGCTTGATTTTCCCGAAATCGTCAAAGGTGATGCATCCCTCGGGGATCTCCGCCTTCTTCTTTTCCTTCTTTTCGGCCTTTTGCTCCTTCTTTTCCTGCTTGGCCTCCGCTTTTTCTTCCTTCTTTTCCGCCTTGCCGCTCAGGGCCTCCAATTCCTTCTGCACGTCGATGCGGGGGAACAGGGCCTCGCCCTTGCGCACCCGGAGCCCGTCCGGCAGGGCGCCGAAGCGCTCCAGGGATTCCCAGGTTTTCAGGGCTTCGTCGGCGATGCCCACCTGCTCAAAAATGCGCTCCGGTGTGGAGGGCATGAAGGGCCGGATCAGCACGGCCACAAAGCGCACGCACTCCGCCAGGGTGAGCAGCACGTTGCCCAGCAATCCCTTCTTTTCCGCATCCTTGCCCAGCACCCAGGGCTGAGTCTGGTCGATGTATTTATTGCATTCGCCCACGACCTTCCAGATTTCCGCCAGCGCCTGGGAGAATTGCAGCTTATCCATCTGTTCGTCCACCAGATGAGGCAGCTGGGCGCAGTGGGCGCGAAGTTCATCGCCCACGGGCTCCGCGGCGGCTTGGTCCCAGGCGGGGATGACGCCGTCGAAATACTTTTCAATCATGGCCACCGTGCGGCTGACCAGGTTGCCCAGGTCGTTGGCCAGATCGGCGTTCATGCGGGTAAGGAAGGATTCGTTGGTATAGTTGCCATCCGCGCCGAAGGGCATTTCGCGCATGAGGTAATACCTGAGGGCGTCCACGCCGTACCGGGCCACGATGGGCTGGGGATACACCACATTGCCCTTGGATTTGCTCATCCGGTCCGCGCCGAAGAGCAGCCACCCATGGCCGAACACCTGCTTGGGCAGGGGCAGGCCCAGGGCGTGGAGCATGATGGGCCAGTAAATGGTGTGGAAGCGGACGATCTCCTTGCCCACCAGGTGAATATCCGCGGGCCAGTACTTTTGGAACAGCCCGTCATGATCTGTTCCGTAGCCCAGCGCGGTGATGTAATTGCTCAGGGCGTCGATCCACACATAAATGGTGTGCTTGGGGTCGAAATCCACCGGGATGCCCCATTTCACGCTGGTGCGGCTGACGCACAGATCCTGCAGGCCGGGCTTGAGGAAATTATTGATCATTTCATTGGCGCGCTTGGCGGGCTGAATGAAATCGGGATGCGCCTCGATGTATTCGATCAGCCAATCCTGATATTTGCTCATGCGGAAGAAATAGCTTTCCTCCTTCATGGGCTGGCAGGGGCGGCCGCAGTCCGGGCACACCTTCTGGCCGTCCTTATCCACCAGCTGGGTGGGCGTCCAGAACGATTCGCAGGGCGTGCAGTACATGCCCTCATATTCACTCTTGTAAATGTCCCCCTGCTCGTAGAACCGGCGGAAGATCTTCTGCACGATCCGGGTGTGGCGTTCCTGAGAGGTGCGGATGAAATCGTCGTATTCGATGTTCATCAGCTTCCACAGATCCTGCGTTTCGGCCACGATCTTATCCACATATTCGATGGGCGTCACGCCCTGCTCGGCGGCCTTTTTCTCGATCTTCTGGCCGTGCTCGTCGGTGCCGGTGAGGAAATAGGTGTCATAGCCCTGCATTTTCCTGAACCGGGCCATGGTGTCCGCCGCCACGGTGGTGTAGGTGTGGCCGATGGTCATGTTGCCCGAGGGGTAGTAGATGGGGGTGGTGATGTAGAAGGTCTTTTTCTCAGCCATGGGAATCCTCTCCTTTTTTGATGCGGCGGACGATGAAACGCCCCCGCACCGATGTGATTCGATGCAGGGGCGTAATTCTTTACGCGGTACCACCCTGGTTTACGCGCTTCTTTCCGGCGGGGCATTCCTGCCTGCCGCGTTGTGCGGTATCCTCCCGCCTTCTGAACGAAACGCGCCTTCATTCCGGCGGATATCGGCGCCGCCCGGCGCGGGCTGAACGTGCTTGCCCGCGCATGCTCCGGGGCCATGTTCCCACCCGCTCCGCCGCCGCGCTTCCACCGTCCGCGGCTCTCTTGAGGCATCATCGGGCAGTACTCTTCCCTTCCTCGCATGTGTTTTTTATCTTACTGATTCACGCCTCAATTGTCAAGGGAAATTTCCGTTGATTTTTTACGGTTTTTCGCGGGAACGGAACAGGAAGGGCCCATCCGGAACAGCATGCGAAGAAATCCTCGGCGGGAACAGCGAAACGCTCTCCCTTTTCCACGCAGTTGGCTGCACGGCCGCCCGGACGGAATGATTCCGGAGCTCAGCGGACGCGCGGCGCGGAAACCCTGCGCCGACTGAAAAGAGACGCGCCCGGAGGCAGGATTTTCCTCTCACATGGCGAATTATAAATTCTTCCGGCCCCCGCTGCGGGGCGTAGCGCAGCAGTTATCCGGGATCAAAAGACACGCGGGACCGTCACAGCGGCTTTGCGCCGCAGGGAAAGGGATGGACATGAAACGTATCGGCATCGGGATCGCATGGATGTTTATCCTGCTCTTCTCCGTATCTTTGGCCGGCGCCGAGCAAGCCGCTCCCTGGCCGGTGGAAGCGCCGGGCGAGGAAGAAGCGATCACGGTTGAGTGGGTCCCGACAGAGGACCCCGCGCAGGGCTATATCAACAAGCACCTCTATCCGAACAGGCGCGTCAGCCTCTTTCGCGCGCGGCGCACGGCGGGGGATCGGCTGACGGACGACAGCCGGCGGCTGTATTTGCAGCTGCTCCCGCTGATTGCTCAGGTGGCCGCGGGCGAACTGGCGTCCACGGAGTTTGTCCTGCCGCCGGAGGATGTGTATGAAACCACCGCCTGGTCCAAGGAGGATCTGGAGGTCGACGTGCTGGTCGCGGACGGGCATTTTACAGCGGAAGCCATGGCCGCTGTTTCCGCCAGGCTCAAAGCCGTGAATCCCACTGCCGTCATCCACGCGCTGATGGCCGATTGCCCGTTTGAACTGTACTGGTATGACAAAACCATTGGCGCCGGCGCGCGCATTTCCTATCCGGGCTATTTCACCCGTGACGGAGAGACGGTGACGCTGAATGGCAGCGTGACGGTCAAAATGACCGTATCCCAGGAGTATTCCGCCGGAGATTACCTGGTGGATACAGCCTACGGCCAGGGCGTTCAGGCGGCGGCGGACAACGCCCAGGCCATTGTGGCGCAATATGAGAATTGCCCGGATGATGAAAGGCTGCTGGCCTATAAAAATGCGATCTGCGATTCGACCGCATACAATTACGCGGCTTTGAACGACGGCACGCCCTACGGCAATCCGTGGCAGCTGGTGTGGGTGTTTGACGGCAATGATGATACCAAGGTGGTGTGCGAAGGGTACGCCAAGGCGTTTCAGTATCTGAATGATTTATCGGCCAGCAGCGTCACGGTCCTTTCCGTGACGGGCACCATGAATGGCGGCCGCCATATGTGGAACATCGTCGCCATGGACGACGGGCGGAATTATCTGGTGGATGTGACCAATTGCGACAGCGACATGTCGGGCTATCCGGATCAGCTGTTTCTGGTGGGCTGCGGCCTGGGCAATCCCATGGAAGGCTATCCCGTCGCTGTCACGGGCGGGACCCTGACATATTGCTATGATGAAATGCCGCTCTTTTCGGAGGCGGATCTGACCCTGGCGGCGTGGAACTATGAGATGGACGGGCCGCCGGTGCCCAACTTGAGCTGCGCGCAAGCGGAGCTCTATGCAAACGAAGCCGTAACGGTGGCGGAGGGGTTTTCAGGCTGTCTGTATGACAGCCTCATCGCGGAAATCACCCGCGCTGACCCCGCGGGCGGGGAAGCGGAGCTCCTGACCCTGACGGCGGACGGCCCGCAGCAGTGGACCCTGGGACATATGGAGGCCGGGGAATACACCCTGCGGTTCTCGGGCGTGCGGGACGGCGTGCAGAGCGGCTGGACGGACAGCGAAGAGCTGTGCATCCTGGGCATGGCGGAATTGGTGCCGGTATTCACCGTCAGCACGGTCCGGGGCTATGTGGGCTATCGCCTGGCGGTGCGCCTGCCGTCGGACGCGGATGCCGTGTATGTGCAGGAAACGGAGGAAGAATGGCCCTGCCAGGGACGGGATCTGCTGATCCCCCTGACGTCGGCAGGCTCCCAAACCTATACCCTGGCGCTGCTTTGGCAGGGAGAAGCCTCCGCTTTCGGGGAGCCCGTCACGGTGGAGGTGGCGGAGATGGGCGCGGGTACGCTGACGATCCCTCCGGGCACCGAAACCATAGAGGATGAAGCGTTTCGGGGCTGCGCTGCGGCGCGGGTGACGATTCCGGATTCGGTAACGCAGATCGGGCTGTTCGCGTTTGCGGATTGCGAGTTTTTGCAGATCGCGGAAATCGGCCAGGCGACCCCGGACGAATCCGTCTTTGACAATTGTCCCCAGCTGGTGTATTGCTTCCAGGATACTGACCGGGGCTTTGCCTGCGGGCAGCCCTTTGTGGTGCCCTGAGCGCGCGGGGCGCAGCCGGGGCAAATGAAGCGCTTGGGGACGGCAGAGATTTGGGATGGAGTTTCCGTCCTGACGAAACCGAAGGAAGGGAGGCGTAACAGCGTTACGCCTCCCTTCCTTCAGCTTGGCAGGAGCACAAAGCCCCGGTAATCCCGTCAGCTTTTTGCCGGTTTTTCCTGTGAATCGATTATTTGAAGCAGATCGGACAGCGCCTGCAAACGGTAGGCTGCCCGCGCGTCCTCCTTCGCGTCGCCCATGGCCGCGCAGTCAAAGCCCCCGGCCACGGCGGCTTCCACGCCGGCATGGGCGTCCTCAATGACCAGGCACTGCCGAGGCGGAAGACCCAGCATCTCCGCCGCTTTCAAAAACACCTCGGGGTGCGGCTTGGAATGGGTGATGCAGTTGCCGTCCGCAACCGCGTCAAAAAAGCCGTCCAGGCCCATGCGTTCCAGGATGAAGGGCGTGTTTTTGCTGGACGAACCGATGGCCAGCCGGAGCCCCGCTTGGCGCAATGCGTCCAGGGTGCGCCGAACGTCAGCCGATAGATCCCGGGGCGTCATCCGCGCCAGCAGGGCCCGGTACAGCGCGTTCTTTTCCGCAGCCAAGGTGGCCTTTTCCGCGTCCGTGCAGACGCGATCGCTGCTGCGCAGAATAATGTCCAGGCTTTCCATGCGGCTCACGCCCCGCAGCTGGCTGTTCAGTTCCCGGTCAAAGGGAATGCCCAGCCGATCCGCCAGCGCCTTCCACGCCTGATAGTGATATTCGTCCGTGGAGCAGATGACTCCGTCCAGGTCGAAAATGACGCCCTGATATTTCATGGCTGCGCTTCCTTTCCCTGTCCTCGGCGATTGTCCCAGGATGGCTGCCGTCATTCGTAGATGCAGATTTCCGCCGCCTGGGCGCCGCCCGTATGGGAGGAGGTGTTCAGGGTAAAGATGACCTTCACGTAAGCGGCCTGAACCGTATCAAAATCAATGCGGATCCGGTTGCCGGTGGCGGCGTCGAACTGGTATTTTTGCGGGGCCGCCGCTTCCGTGAAGGTTTCCCCGTCCAGGCTGACCTGCACGGCGATTTCCTGGATGCGGGGCTCCCAGATGGAAGAGGGATTCAGGCACACCGCCACGGTGGACACGGCGAAGGCGCCCTGCAGATCGAACACAATTTCCGCCGGGAAGCCCTTGCTTTCCCAATAGGTGTCGGTTTTGCCGTCATTGACGTTTTTATCCACATACACATCGGTATGCGCCCCGGAAATCACCGGCTTCCCCTGGGCCAGGTTTTCCCCTTCCGGCAGGGGGATATAATCGTCCTTCGGATCGGGGAAACAGGGAGGACGCTCCGCCGCCGTTTGATCCGGCGCGGTGACAATGGTCACGATGGTTTCGATTTCCTCTTCTTCCCCCAGCGCCGCGCAGGGAAGAAACGCCAGCAGACAAGCCAGCATCACGCACAAAGCCCGTTTCATGCCTATCTCTCCTTCCTCACTCGATCACGATCCCATCGCAGTACGCATCGATGGAAAGCTTCATTTCTTTCAGGGTGGTGACGGGGTTGCCCAGGATGGTGACGCCCCGCAGCGTCACGTTGGTGATCATGTTGTCCTCGCTCTGGCCGGAAAAGCGGGAAGCGGGCACCTTGCCGTTTTCCGTGTGGATCACGGTCAGGCCGTCGATGAGCACGTTGTCGATGGAGCCGAATTCATCCCGCACGGTGGACCAGCGGGAATTCTGCAGCGTCATTTCCATCAGTTCCTTGTTGATGCCGTTATCCCCCTGCATGAAGGCGTTTTCCACCACGATGTTCCGATAGGTGATGCCGTGCACGAAGGCGTCGTCGCTGTTGTGGATGCTGATGACGGGCTTGTGGAAATTGTAGAGCACCGTGATATCCTCGAACAGCACGTCGCTGATCTCCGGGTCCAGGGTCAGGCCCTTGTCCGTCTCATATCCGATTTCCATGGACTGCGCCAGGTCGGTCCACACCTGGATATTCTTGAATGTGATGCCTTTGGTGGAGCCGGAATAATTCTTGAGCACCAGGCTGTCGTCCCAGGTGCGGGCAAAGCTGTTGGTGACGGTGTGATCGGTGCAGGACTGGAAGGTGAAGCCGTCTCCGTTCTGCCGGCCGGAAATGATTTTGACATTGTCTATGCGAACGTTCCTGGAGGAATAGGAATTCAGGTTCCAGCAGTTGGAATTAACGATGCCGATGCCCTCCACCGTCACATTTTTGGAATGATCCAGATGGATGGGCACCCGGGCGGAGGAGCCCGCCTGAACCCACGCCGGATAATCGCTGCCGTCGATGAGCCCCCGGCCGCAGATGCGCACGTTATCCGCCTGGCTGACGGAAATGACGGAATGAAGCACCGCGCCGCCGGACAGATACAGCGTCTGGTTGCTTTGCAGGGCAATGGCGTCTATGGTCCATTCCCCCGGGCCGATCCAGAATACGTTGGGATCGTCCCGGTCCGGCACGTCCGTCTCCAGGGGATTGGCGAAAATGTGCAGGGCTTTGTTCACACTGCCGTTGAATACCACCGTGTACTGGCCCGGCTCCGTAATGGCAAAGCGAACCTCGCCGTCCCTGACCTCCGGCGTGATGCCCCAGGCGTAGGGCTGCACCACGGCGCTTTCCACCGCGTTGGGCAATCCCGGCATCCGGATGCTGATGACGGCCCTGCCCTCAAAATCAAAGTAGGTCATGGGGGTGGTGGTGGGCAGGCTGGTGTCGCTGTAGATGTGCTGATGGTTGACCATCACATCGTACACAAAAAGGTCATAGCCATTGACGCTGACGGAAGCGATGGGGGAGCTTTCCATGGTTTTGGGCCCTTCATAGATCGTCAGCCTCGTCGTCTCGCCCCGGGCCGTTCCCAGGGATGTCCATGCCCCAAGGCAGATCAGTGTACAGGCAATCACAAGAAGGATGGCTTTTCTCATCTGCAAATGTCCTCCTGTTCCTTATATAAAGGTTTAACGCTAAACCTTTCTGACCCTATTATACATGCAAACAAGCAATTGAGCAAGACAAAACGGAAAAATTTTTCCCAAATTTTTTATTTTTTCCACTTGACAGGCTTGCGGGCGGCATGCTATAATCAAACCAACAAATAGGTTTAGCGTTAAACCTATCCAATATCAATTCATGGAGGAGAAAGTGTATGAAAAAGTTCCTTTCCATCATCCTGGCTGCCATGATGCTGCTGGCCATGGCTGCCCCCGCCATGGCGGAGGGTGAAACCTTCCTGTGGGACAACTTCGACGACCGCGATCCCAATGCCAAGCCCGAGCTGGCGCCCAACGGCGTTCAGATCTGGTGGGACAACTGGGCCAACCTGCGCGCCAAGAATGAAGAAGGCGCCCTCAAGATCGACTATCGTCCCAAGGCTTTCGATCCCGAGGACTACGAGAATGAAGACGAATACTTCGCTCATGCCGCCGACTGGATGGGCAACTGGGGCGAAGCGGTGAACATGTGGGCCCTGGATGGCATCTCCTGGTGCAAATACCTGACCATCCGGGTCAAGGGCGCTGAAGGCGGCGAAGAAAAGAAGCTGATCATGGACTGGCATCCCGAAGATTCCCGGTTCTATGCCGCCCGTTTCTCTGATCTGGTGCTGGCCGACGGCACCCATCCCGTGATCACCACCGATTGGCAGGATCTGGTGATCGACCTGGAGGCTTCCGGCTTCCCGGGCATGACCAACGCCTTCCACATCCGCGCTTTCGCCAAGTGCGTGATCTGGGTGGATGAAATCACCTTCTCCGAAGCCGTGGCTCCCATCGACGCTTCCAGCCAGGAGACCATTCTGGCCGGCATGACCGTCGAAGAAACCGGCAAGCCCGGCGATCTGCCCATCCGGGACTTCCTGGCTGAGCTCGAATAATCCGGCGTCATCCTGCGGGGGCAAAAATGCCCCCGTTTTTTTCATACAGGGCTTGCGCGCCACGGAAAAAGCAGGTAAACTATGGGGTGGCCGCCCCGCGCGCGGAAGCGGCCCATCATCCTATGCGCTATGGAGTAAGCTGTATGGTCACGTTAAAGGATATCGCCAGCGAAGCCGGGGTCAGCATCACCACCGTATCCAATGTGGTGCACCGCCGGAAAAGCCGCGTTTCCCCCGAGCTGGTGGAAAAAATATGGAGTATCATTGAGCGGGAGCATTATGTGCCCAGCATGTCGGCCCGGTCGCTGGCAAATAGGGCTTCCTCCATCATCGGGGTGATCACCCATCTGACGCCCCAAACCACCGGCAGCACGGTGAGCGATCCGTTTCTGAGCACTTTTGTGGACAGCATCGAAAAGCGGCTTCGGGAGGAAGGATACTACCTGATGATCCGCGCCGTGGAGGAAGCGGCGGAGCTGGCAGCCCTCAGCCGCAGCTGGCGCTTGTCCGGCCTGATCCTGACCGGCATGTTTCAGGATGACTTCTTTTTCACCGTCAAAGAGCTGGGCGTCCCCTTCGTGCTCATCGACAGCTATGTGGATGATCCGGACGTGTGCAGCATCGGGCTGGAAGATGAAAAAGGCGGCTATCTCGCCGCTAAGTATCTGTTGGAAAAGGGCCATCGGACAGTGGCTTTCGCGTCTCCTTCCATTCGGGCAGGCGGCGTGATCGAAAAGCGGCTGAACGGCTATTGCCGGGCCCTGGCGGAATACGATGTGCCGTTTGACCCTTCTCTGGTTTTCACCCAGGAAATCACCGTGCAGGAAGGCAGGAAGCTGGGGCGGCTGCTGGCCGCGAAGCGAGAGATCACCGGCATCTGCGCATCGGCGGATATTCTGGCCGCCGGCATCATGGCCGGGCTGCATGCATGCGGTGTTTCCGTGCCCGGCGACAAATCCATCGTGGGGTTTGACGACAGCTACATTTCCCAGCTGACCTATCCCACCCTCACCACCATCCATCAGGACGCCGATCAAAAGGGCGTGCTGGCCACGGACATGATCCTGCGGCAGCTTCGGCAAACGCCCATAGAAGAAAAATCCATCATTCTGCCCGTTCATCTGGTGGAACGGGACAGCGTGCTGCCGCCCGCGGCATCCTCCCGCAATCCTTTCTGATCAGGCAAACAGGCGCGCCCGGCACTTTTCTGCCATATGCTTGGGCATTTGCGCCTCCATTTCCATTCCCTGCGCTTCCGGCCGCTTTGGTTTGCGAGAAAACTTTCAGGATTTGAGATTTTCTCTTGCGCTTTTGCGTTTCTTTTTTGATTTTTCACGGATTGTCAGGAAAACGAAAACCCTGCGGTGTCATCCCGAGTAAAGCGCAGTCGAGGGATCTGTGCGTGCATCCGGCAAACAAATCCTTCGACTCCCCTCCGCTCTCGCTCCACCCCGCTCAGGAGGACAGGAAAGGCCGTTTCTTTCTCCCTATCTGTCTTCCCATGAAGAATCTTTTTCACCTGGCACAATACTATTCTCAGTATAAAAGATTATCAGATTTGGGATGAGTTTTTCGCCCTGGCTAAGCTGAATGGAGGGAGGCGTAGCTGCGCTACGTTGACCGGAATGAAGCAACGCCAGGGCGGAAAAGACACCCAAAGATGATAAGATTTTAGATTGAGAATAGTATAAGCCGAAAAAGGCGCAGGAAGAGCGGAACGCCGAATGCCACCAGTGGAAAAGCGCTTCATACAGAAAAGGCCACAGCGGGTTCGCCCGCTGTGGCCTTTCGGATGATTTCTTGTATTCGTTCAGTCCCTGGCTGAACAGGAATGCTATTCCTTATCTTCGGGCAGCAGCGCGGCCCGGAGCGTTTTGGCGTCCTCCATTTCCTGCTCGGTCAGCAGGCGCTCGCAGTGAAGGGTCCTGCTGCGGTAAAAATCTATGGAGAAGAGGTCCGCGCCTTCCCCGGCGCCGTTTTTCTCCAGGTGCCATTCCAAATTCGCGTATTTTTGGAATTCCCGGTACAGGATATCGTCCGGCCGATCCTGCCCCATCTCCACGGTGGCCAGGACGGTCAGGCTGCCGGCTTCCTTGGTGTTGCGGGCCGCGCCGAACAGATGGCGCCCCCGGGCAAACAGCGTTCCGGGCGCCGGGAAGAGGCCGGGCGCGGGGGCAGCCATGCCTGCCCGGGCAATGCGGTTCAGGCTATCGGCCAGGATGATCACATCCCGTTTCTGCTCCACCAGCCGCAGCGCCCTTTCCAGCGCCAGATCGCAGATCCGGGCCTGGTTTTCGCTGCTTTCATCGAAGGTGGAATACACCAGCTCGGCGGGAAGATCCTCCTTGATTTCGGAAATATCCTCGGGGCGCTGATCCGCCAGCAGCAGCATCAGATGGGCCTTGGGCTGATTCTTCGCCATCGCCGCGGCGATTTTTTTCAAAAACCCGATCCGGTCCACATCCGGCGTCGCGGCGATCAAGCCCCGCTGGCCAAAGCCCACGGGGGACAGCAAATCCACCGTCCGCAGCAATTGATCCGCGTCCTTTTTCCCGTTCAGGGTGATGCGCTTCACGGGATAGAGGGGGGTCAGGTCCTCAAACCGGGGACGGGTCTGATTTTCCTCCGCGGGGTGCCCGTTGATATCCGTGATATACAGCATGGCGCAGTACCGGTCCATCTCCCGCTGGGGCCGGGTTTTCCCCACGATGTAATCGCCGGAGCGCAGGGAGAAACGCCGGATCTGGGCATTGGAGATATACACGTCATTTTTGCCGGGCAGATGACGGTTGACCCGCAGGAAGCCGTACCCGTCGGGATGCACCTCCAGCACGCCCTCGCCGTCGCCGCACTCGCCCTGGGCCAGCAGATCGGCCAGGCCCATCGCGCCGGAGCCCGAATCCCGATGCCCGTAGGCGCCGCCCCCGGGGGCGGATTCCTGCCGGGGCTGGTATTCCTGACGCGGCTGATAATCCTGCCGGGGCTGATACTCCTGCCGCGGCTGATACTCCGGACGCGGCTGATAATCCTGCCGGGGCTGGTATTCCTGCTGCGGCTGGCCATAGGCCGGGGCCCGATAATCATTGGGCCGCGGCTCGGCTTCCGGCGCGGGCTGGTCGGGGCCGAAGCGGTTGGGATAGGAAACAGGCTGCGCCGGGCGGGGCGACGTGGCCCGGGAATCGGTGCGGCTCGGCGCGGCAGCGCGGCTGTAGCCCCGCGGATCGGCAGGACGGGTCCAGGTCGAGGGCTGGCTGTGGCCGGCGGGCTGGCCCTGATACGCCCGGGGATTATGCCAGGCCCGGGAGCCCTCCATGGTAAAGGCGGGGGCCTTGGCGGAAATGGTGCTCAGCGAGGACGCGCCCGACGTGGGCGCAGGGGCGGAGGTCACGGGCCGGCGCACGGTATGGGAGGCCATCTGGTTGGGCGTGAGCACGGGAATATCGTCCTCATCCTCTTCTATTTCGTCATCGGTAATGATGGCGGCGCTGCGGATGTGCCGCGCAGGCGCCTCCGCAGGCGCCGGGGCCGCCGGTGGAGCTGCCGCGGCGCCGGCCTCGTTCAGCTTATCAATAATTCCCTGCTTGTTGATGCCGGCCCCCAGCTTCACGCCCATCTCCTTGGCGATTTTGCGCAATTCGATGACCGACATTTGTTCGTAGGATTCGCTCATTCAATAACCTCCTCGCGTCAGCCGCGCACATGGATGCAGAAAAGAAAAAAATGGCAATACGGAAAATGACTGAATGACCCTGGTCAATAAGTCATTCAAAACGGACAGGGGTATGGCTTGTTTTCGTGGGATGATCCTTCTGCACCGCGGGCCTCGCTTTATGTTCAATAGTCAGCTGATCCTGAAAGAGACGCTGTCTGGGCTTATTATACCAAATCCTTTCGTGAAATTCAATGCGTTTTTCAGTTTTGTTTCCAGGCTGTTTTTTTCGCTTTTTTCGCTTTTTTCGCCGTCGCGCGCGCGCGGGAATATCCCGTGCCGCAAAAAAGATCCGGGCAGGGGTCGCGCGGTCTGCGCTGTGTATTTTTTCTATCCATGACTGAAAATATGTATCCGCCCGTTCCCGGAAAGGCCGGACGTTTTTTTCCGTTTATCGCACCGTGCGGCGCAGGGGCAGCGTGATGCCATAGCACACCACCGCGCACAGCACGATAGCGGCCCCGGCGCTGATGCCGGGCACGGCATAGGCCAGATAATAGGAAATGGCCAGCCCCGCCACGCCGCACACCAGGCCGATCACCACGCTGAGCAGGGCATGCTGCGCGGCAGTGCGGGAAATGTTCCGGGCGGCGGCGGCAGGCAGGATCAGCAGCGCGTTGATCAGCAGCACGCCCACCCACTGGATCGCCAGCATGACCACCACTGCCAGCAACACGGCGAAGGCGTACTCCGCTCCCTTGGTTTTCACGCCCCGGCTTTGGGCCAGGGCCGGATTCACCGCGGTGAGCAGCAGCGGATTATACAGCAGCGCCCAAATGCCCACGCCAACCGGCAGGGCCAGGGCCAGAAAGGGCAGATCCTCGGGCAGCACGCCCAGAATATCCCCGGCCATCAGCTTGGAAAATCCCTTTTCCCGGGCCAGCACCAAAAGGCCCAGGGCAATGCCGCCGGAGGAAAACACGCTGATCACCGTATCGGCGGAGGCGCCGCCGGAGCGGTTGATGCGGGAAATCAGGATGGCCCAGATGACGCCGAACAGAATCATGGCGATCAATTGGCTTTGAATGCCCAGCAGCATGCCCAGGCCGGCGCCCGCCAGGGCGGAGTGGCCCAGGGCATCGGAAAAAAACGCCATGCGGCGGTTCACCGCCATGGTGCCCAGCAGCGCCAGCAGCGGCGTCAGCAGCAGCACCGCCAGCAGCCCCAGGATCATGAATTCATCCCGGAAGCATTCAAAGGGCAGAATCGCGCGCACGATCCCGTACAGGGTTTCCAAATGGTGTCATCCTTTCCCGGGCCTGTTCAGCCGGCCCTTCTCCGTTTCGCCCGATCACCGAACGGTGAGCCGATAGGCTTCCACCGTACTGGTTTCCGTATTAAAAATCAGCAGCGTTCCGTCCTCGCTCCACACCATGCCGGGGTAATACTTGGCCGCCAGCGGTGAGCCATACACGATGGTGGGCAAGCCCTCCGGCGCTTCCACCGGCCGCAGCTCCATCTGCGCCACATCCAGCAGGAAGAAGCGGCACTGCTTCATGCTGCCCACATTGATCAGCGCAAACCGCCCATCGGGGGACATGCAGCAGCACGTGGAAACAGGCGGCGGATTGTCTGCCAGCGCCTTGCCATAGGCAGCCGCGGTTTCCAGATCACTGTTTTTCAGCGCGGTGATCGCGCTGTCCTCCACCAGCTCCAGACGTACGTCGGACAAATCACCCGCGTCGTCCTGAAAGCGCCAATAATGCGTCATATCCGGCCCCTCCGGGGTGATCTGGCGCAGGTTGACGGCCTGCAGCAGCGCATGCACGGCCTTCAGCGTGTCTTCGGGAATGTCGGTATTCACCCCGTTTCCGGACAAGACGGCCGCCGTGCTGCCGAGCATCACGCCATACCCCGTTTGAGAAGAATAGGACATGCAGCCGGTATGCAACATCGAATAAGACAGGACGCCGGAATAGACCCGGGGGCTGCCCACGGGCATGCTGCTGCCGGTGAGCGCGGCATAAATCGCCAGGGCGTCTTTCCCCACGCCGGCGGGGCCGCACACATATACGGTGTCCGGATCCTTTCCGTTCCTGCTTTTCATGCCCAGCACCAGCCAATTCCCGTCTGCCTTTTCAAACAGGCCTGGGGTGACAATCATGAACATGTTCTGGCACACCACCTGCACCTCAAACGTGGTCAAATCACACCGGTACAGCGCTTCATTCCAGCCGCCGGAATCAAATTCGCTGAGGCGGCCCGTAAAATAAATATACTGGCCCGTACGGTCAAATTTGGCCTCATAAACAAACCCGAATCCTTCCTCCATGGGTTTTGGTGCCAGCGCCACCGCCAGGAACACATCCCCGGTTTCGGCGTCCAGCACGATCAGATCCAGATTCCGAGCGTTCTTCATGCTCATCGACTTATTGGTCAGCAGCGCGTATCGGCTGTCGGGCGACCAATTGACGCCCTCCTGGCCAGGCAGCGAGTGGCAAACCCTCATGAAATCCTTTTCGAGATTTTCATAAGGGTCGCCCACGCCCCTATCCGGCGCGATCTTCGCCGGGATGACCAGGCCGTCGCGGGTCATATACAGTTTACTGTGATCCGTCCACAGCATGGTTTTTCCGTCGGGAGACAGGCTGATGGGCATCCAGCCGTACAAAAGCCCGATGGCGGGCAGGGCGGTTTTCTCCAGCGTCAGCGTCTTTCCTTGGGTGAAAGCCGCGGCGTAATCCGCGTCCTCCGCCAGCGCGGCGGGCAGCGCGGACAGCAGCGTCACACAGCACAGCAGCAGGGCAAACAACCGCTTCATGGGGCAGACCTCCTTCCAATAGAAAACAGATTTACGGGCGGAACAGCGCGCCCGCGTTCACATCCCGCTCAAGGCCCCGATTGCCGCTGGTGCGGAAGGTTTCCTCAAACTCGGGAGAGGAAAACACTTCCGCCGGCGTGCCGGCCCGGAGCACCTTCTGACGCACCAGGATCACGGTGTCAGCGTAGCGGCGCACCAGGTCCCAATCGTGGCTCACCATCAGGATGGCCAGGTGATGGGATTTCCGCAGGGCGGACACCGTTTGCAGAAACAGGGAAAGCCCGTTTTGGTCCACGCCGGAAACGGGCTCATCCAATACCAGCAGATCGGGCAGGGGACACAGGGCCATGGCCAGCAGCACCCGCTGCAGCTCCCCGCCGCTCAACGTGCCCAGGCGCTTGTCGATCAGCGCTTCCGCCTGCGTTTCAGAAAGGGCCTGAACCACCTGCTGGCGTGTTTTTTTGCTCACGCCCGTCCACACGGGGCGGCGGGCCAGGGACGCGGCCATCAGGTCCCGCACCGTCAGGGGCATTTCCCGGTCGAAAGGCAGCTGCTGAGGCACATAGCCGATGCGGGGTACGGGAAAATCGTGGCCGTCGGCATCCACATGGCGGATCTGGCCGGTGTGAGGCCGCTGGCCCAGCAGGGCCTGGATCAGGGTGGTTTTCCCGGCGCCGTTGGGCCCCACCAGCGCGGTCAGCTGGCCGCAGTGGATATGGAAACTGATATCTGAAATCAGCGTTTCGCCCCCCGCCGTCACCCCCACCTTGTCCAGTTCGATGCGGCACAGGCTGCAATGGGGATCGATGACAGGATGGCTGTGATCACTCTTCATGGTCGTCCGCCATCTCCGGATCCATGTCCGGAATGTCGTTTTCATCCATGGCGGGCACAGTGGTCTGGGTCAAAAGCGCGCGCAGCCTGGCTTCCACCTCATCCGCCATCTCGGGATGCTCCTTCAGATAGATGCGGGCGTTGTCCCGGCCCTGGGCGATGCGCTGGTCGTTGTAGGAGAACCACGCGCCGGACTTGACGATGATATCCTTGGCCACGGCATTGTCCAGCAGGCTGCCCTCCCGGCTGATGCCCTGGCCGTAGATCAGGTCGAATTCGCAGGAGCGGAAGGGCGGGGCCACCTTGTTTTTCACCACCTTCACCTTGGTGCGGTTGCCGATGACCTCGCTGCCGTTCTTGATCTGCTCGCCCCGGCGCACGTCCAGGCGCACGGAGGCGTAGAATTTCAGGGCACGGCCGCCGGGGGTGGTTTCGGGGTTGCCGTACATGACGCCCACTTTTTCGCGGATCTGGTTGATGAAGAGGGCGATGGCGTTGGTTTTCGCCACCACGCCGGTCAGCTTGCGCATGGCCTGGCTCATCAGCCGGGCCTGGATGCCCACGAAGGAATCGCCCATTTCGCCGTCGATCTCGGCCCGCGGCACCAGCGCGGCCACCGAGTCGATAACCACGATGTCGATGGCGCCGGAGCGCAAAAGAGCCTCGGCGATTTCCAGCGCGTCCTCGCCGCAGTTGGGCTGGCTGACGTACAGTTCGTCGATGTTCACACCCAGGTTCCTGGCGTAGGCGGGATCCAGGGCGTGCTCCGCGTCGATAAAGGCCGCCGCGCCGCCCATTTTCTGCACCTGGGCCACCACATGCAGGGCCACGGTGGTTTTGCCGCTGGATTCGGGGCCGAACACCTCGATGATGCGGCCCCGGGGAATGCCGCCCACGCCCAGGGCCATATCCAGATCCAAACAGCCGGTGGGCACGGTTTCCACCTGCATGGCGGTCTTGTCGCCCAGCTTCATCACGGTGCCCTTGCCGAATTCCTTTTCAATGCTGCTCAGGGTGGCTTCCAGCGCCCGCATCTTTTCCTGCTGGGTGGAGTCCTGGGTCTTCATTTCCTTTTTTGCGGTTTCCTTTTTGGCCATGATGCTGTTCTCCTTTGCGTGATCTTTTCTGAGTCGATAATTATTGATAATATTTCATTTTCTCCGGAGGATCATCCGATGATCACCGGTTCCGGGCGGTGGGTGAGCAGGATGCGGTATGGCCGCCTTCCCGGGGCGATTCGGAAACCTCCCGGAAACGCTGCCGGGCGTTGACGGCAATCAGGCACAGCAGGACGGCGCAGGCGCAAAGGATGACATGTTTTTTCTGACTTTGCTTCGATTGCGGACGCGCTGCGCTTTCATGCCGATTTTCCGTCGGTTTCTTCCCGGAACACATTCCGGCTGGCCCAGAAATACTGCGCGCCGCTCCAGACCGTCATGACGCTCATGAGGATGGCCAGGGCCAGGGTGACCCAATGATCCTTTTCCAGCAGCATGGCGGCCAGCACGCAGGCGTACTGGGTGTTGGTTTTGATTTTGCCCAGCCATCCGGCGGCGATCACGTTGCCCTTGCCGACCGCTACCAGCCTGAGCCCATCCACCATCAATTCCCTCGCCGCCACGATGCACACCGCCCAGGCGGGCAGCCGGGCGTCAGCCCCGGCGCACAGAAAAATCATGGTGGTCAGCACCAGGATCTTGTCCGCCACGGGATCGGCGAATTTGCCGAATACCGTGACGATGTTCTTTTTCCGGGCAATATATCCATCCAAAAAATCGGTGGCCGCCGCCAGGGCGAACACCACCGCCGCCGCAATGGGACAGCCCAGCGCCCACAGCACCAGGCACACCGGGATCATGATCACCCGAAGAATGGTCAATTGATTGGGCAGATTCATGGTTTTTCCCCACTTTCAATTCTCTTATGATCTTTTCCGGGCGTGGAAGAATCCACCCGCCCAGTCCGCCACCCGATACGTCCATTTTTGATGCTTTTTGATGGCCACGGCAGCGTCCAGCGCGCCCTGGCGGTAGGCATTGTTTTCCGGCTGCAGGCGGATAGCCTCCCGGAAAGCCTGGTGGGCCGATCCGTACTGGCGCATGCCCATAAGCAACTGACCCTGGATGTAGTACCATTCTCCATCCCGGTCCTCGGCCTTGCCCAATTGCAGCAGGGCGCTTTCATATCTTTCCTGGCTCAGCAGGCGGCGGGCCGTCTCCTTGGCCTGTATCAAAGGCACCGTGCGCATCACGGGCGGATGGTCGCACGCTTGGCGCAGCGCCTCTTCATAGGCCAGATTCAATTGAATCAAATCCTCCTGCGCCTTCTTCTGCTCCTCCGGATCGGGGAACTGATCCGGATGGCAGGCTTTCACCAGGGTGTGGTAGGCCTGGCGCACCTGCTGCTCATTGGCGTCAGGCGGCAAGCCCAATGTTTCAAAGGCGTTCAAAAAATTCATCCCTTCTAAGTCGTGGGCCCGGGCCCGCGCATCCGGTCATCGCGCTTCCAGCGGCTCCCGCCAGATCTTCGCGCCCAGCGACCGCAATTTTTCCTCGATATGCTCATAGCCCCGCTCGATATAGCCGGGTTCGTAAATCTCCGTGGTGCCTGTCGCCATCAGGCCCGCGATCACCAGCGCGGCGCCGGCCCGCAGGTCCGTGGCGGTAACGGGCGCGCCATAAAGCTCGCTGACGCCCTCGATGATGGCCGTCTGGTCCAGGATGCGCA
The DNA here is from genome assembly GCA_017524615.1 of Clostridia bacterium. Taxonomy (GTDB): domain Bacteria; phylum Bacillota; class Clostridia; order Christensenellales; family Aristaeellaceae; genus RUG563. The sequence goes on from JAFXVJ010000046.1 coordinate 34,447, forward strand.
CATGGGCGCCCATGCGCTGCATTTCCGTCAGGTGCTTGAAGCGGGATTCGAATATGGTTTCGATCACCACGCTGTCGCCGCTGGCCCGGGTAAGCAGGGCGCTCATGGGCTGCTGCAGATCCGTGGGGAAGCCGGGATATTCCTGGGTCTTCACGTTCACCGCCCGGTGCCCCCGCACCGTGCGCACGCGGATGGCGTCGTCCATATCGCTGACCGCCACGCCCATTTCCAGCAGCTTGGCCGTCAGGGCTTCCATGTGGGTGGGGATGCAGCCCCGGATCACCACATCGCCCCTCGTGGCGGCGGCGGCGATCATCAGGGTGCCGGTCTCGATCTGATCGGGAATGACGGTGTAGGTGCTGCCATGCAGATGCTGGGCGCCGGTAATGCGGATGATGTCCGTGCCAGCGCCCTTCACGCGGCAGCCCATGGAGTTCAAAAAGTTGGCCAGGTCCACCACGTGAGGCTCGCGGGCGACGTTGTAGAGCACCGTGGTGCCCTCCGCCTTGGCGGCCGCCAGCATGGCGTTGATGGTGCCGCCCACGGTGATCCGGTCAAAAAACACCGCCGTGCCCACCATGCGGCCCTTGGCCGTAATGATGGCGCCCCGCTCCTCCACCTCCGCGCCCAGCGCGCGGAAGGCCTTCAAATGCTGATCCACCGGCCGGGCGCCGATGGAGCATCCGCCGGGATAGCCCACCTCCGCCTGGCCGCACCGGCCCAGCAGCGCGCCTAGCAGATAATAACTGGCCCGCATGCGCTGGCTCTGCTTATAGGGCACCCGGCAGGTGTTCACGCCCCGGGGATCCAGCGTCATGCGGCGGGCAACGGCGTCGTAATGCACCTTTGCGCCCAAGCCCTCCAGGATCTCCGCCAGCACCCGCACATCCTCTATGTCCGGCAGGTTTTCCAGCGTGCAGGGCTCGTCGGAAAGCAGTGCGGCCGGAATGACCGCCACCGATGTGTTTTTCCCGCCCGATACATAGGTTTCTCCCACCAGCGGCGTTCCGCCCGTAATGAGCAGCTTGTAGGCATCCATCCGCCCGCTTCCTCCTCGTTCACGATTCCAGGCAACGACACGTTACCATTTTCAGTATACCATATCCATGCGGTTTTGTTAAGCAGTTTTTCAAATTTGTGGCGGAAGCGGATGGATCCGGCAGGATAAAAAGCGAGGGGCTGTCTCCCCCCTGTGGCAAGACAGCCCCCTCTTTGACAGAAGAGAATCACCGCGGAGCGATCAATAGTTCTCCGCCTTGATCTGGAAATAGGACTGGGGATGATTGCATACCGGGCATACCTCGGGGGCCTGCTTGCCCACCACGATGTGGCCGCAGTTCGCGCACTGCCAGATTCGGTCGCCGTCCCGGGAGAACACCAAGCCCTCTTTCAGGTTGCTGAGCAGCTTGCGATACCGCTCCTCATGCTCCTTTTCGATGGCCGCCACGCCGTCAAACAGCTTGGCGATGTCCTCAAAGCCCTCCTCCCGGGCTTCCTTGGCGAACTGGGCATACATATCCGTCCATTCAAAGTTTTCGCCCGCCGCCGCAGCCAGCAGGTTTTCTTCCGTGGTGCCGATGCCGCCCAGCAGCTTGAACCAGATCTTGGCGTGCTCTTTTTCATTGTCCGCCGTTTCCAGGAACAGATTGGCGATCTGGTTGTAGCCCTCCTTCTTGGCTTTGGAGGCGAAATAGGTGTACTTGTTGCGGGCCTGGCTTTCGCCGGCAAAGGCGGCCTGCAGATTCTTTTCCGTTTTGCTTCCTTTCAAATCCATGATCGTATCCTCCTTTTCGTTCTCTCGCATGGGAATCAACATATCATTCGCCCTTCTGTGACAAAATCCTGTTTTTCACAGAAATTTGTCAGCTGGGAGACCTGCGCGGAGCATGCCCCCTCCGCGCCTCAGCGAACGGATCCGTCCCGGGCGGCAGGAGGCTCGCCCCCCGTGAGGGGAAGGGCGCCGCCCGCCAGCGGGATCACGTGGCAAGGTTTTCCAGTCTGTCCATTGACAGAAACCGCCCAACAAGGATATAATCTATGTATCGAGGATGACAGGATATGGGAGGAATGTGCGTTGAATCGGTACCTGGCCATTGACATCGGCGCGTCCAGCGGGCGGCACATCGTGGGCTGGAAGGAAAACGGGGAAATCCAGACCCGGGAGGTCTACCGCTTTCCCAACGGCGTCACGGAACAGGACGGGCATCTGACCTGGGATATTGAGGCCCTGGAAGGCCATGTAAAGGCGGGCATCGACGAAGCGATGAAGCTGTACCCTGAGATCGAAAGCCTGTCCATCGACACCTGGGGTGTGGATTACGTGCTGATGGATGGGAAAAACCCCATTTTGCCCTGCTACGCCTACCGGGACGGGCGGACGGAAGCGGTGATCCCGCAGGTGCATGAAAAAATGCCCTTTGCGGAACTGTACCGCAGAACAGGCATCCAGTTCCAGCCCTTCAATACCATCTATCAGCTGTATGCCGACAAGCTGGCCGGGCGGCTGGAGCAGGCCTGCGGCTTCCTGATGATCCCGGAATACCTGATGTACAGGCTCTGCGGCGTGAAAAGCCACGAGTACACCAACGCCACCACCGGCGGCATGGTCAGCGCCCAAACCGGCGCATACGATGAAGATATCATCCGTGCGCTGGATCTGCCCAAGCGTTTTTTCAAGCCCCTGCAGCAGCCCGGCACGGTGATCGGGACATACAAAGGAATCAAGGTCGTCCTCTGCGCCACCCACGACACCGGCAGCGCGGTGGAGGGCATCCCCATGGAAGGAAATGAACTCTACATTTCCTCCGGCACCTGGAGCCTGCTGGGCGTCAAAACCGAAAAGCCCCTGACCGACGATGCCAGCCGCGCCGCCAATTACAGCAACGAGGGCGGTGTGGGCTATAACCGCTACCAGAAGAACCTGATGGGCATGTGGCTGGTGAACCGCCTGCGGGCCGAGCTGTGCCCGGACAAGCCCTGGAATGAGATCACCGCCGAAGCGGAGGAAAAGCATTTCGATCACCTGGTGGACGTGAACGACCCCGTTTTCCTGGCCCCGGAGAGCATGAAGGCGGCCTTCGACCAAAGGCTCCCGCACCCGCCCAAGTGCGCGATGGGCTATTTCCGCTGCGCCTATCGCTCCTTAGCGCAGGGATACAAACAAGCGATTGAAGAAATCGAACGGAATACCGGAAAGAGCTACGAAAAGCTGTACATCGTGGGCGGCGGCGCAAAGAATCAATACCTGAACCGGCTCACCGAGGAAGCCACCGGCAAGCAGGTGATCGCCCTGCCCATCGAAGCCACGGCGCTTGGCAATTTGAAAATTCAGATGAAGGAGACGGATATATGAGTTACGAGGAAGCAAAGAAACGCTATGAAGCCCTGGGCGTCGATCCCGACACGGCCATGGAAAAGCTGCAGAAAGTACCCGTCAGCCTGCACTGCTGGCAGGGCGACGACGTGCGGGGGTTCGATACCGATCCCAGCAAGCCCCTCACCGGCGGCATTCAGACCACCGGCAACTATCCCGGCCGCGCCCGCAATCCCGAAGAGCTGATGGCCGACCTGGACAAGGTATTGAGCCTCATCCCCGGCACGCCCAAAATGAACCTCCACGCCAGCTACGCCATCTTCGAAAACGGCGAATGGGCGGACCGGGACAAGCTGGAACCCAAGCACTTCAAAAAATGGGTGGACTTTTGCAAACAGCGCGGCCTGGGGTGCGACTTCAACCCCACCTTCTTCTCCCATCCCAAGTGCGACCCGCTGACCCTGTCCAGCCCCAACGAGGAAACCCGCAAATTCTGGATCGACCATGGCAAGGCCTGCATCCGCATTTCCACTTATCTGGCCGAAGAACTGGGCCAGCCCTGCGTGATGAACATCTGGACCGGCGACGGCTTTAAGGACATCCCCGCCGACCGCATGGGCCCGCGGGTGCGCTACCGCGACTCCATCGACGAAATTCTGTCCGAGCCCTACGATTTCAAAAAGGTGAAGCCCTGCATTGAATCCAAGGTGTTCGGTATCGGCGTGGAGGCCTACACGGTGGGCAGCGCGGAATTCGCCCTTTCCTACGCCGCCATGAACATGGACAAGTGCATTCCCCTCATGGACAACGGCCACTATCATCCCACCGAAGTAGTTTCCGATAAGATCCCCGCCCTGCTTTCCTTCTTCCCGGAAATCGCTCTGCACGTCACCCGTCCCATCCGCTGGGACAGCGACCATGTAGTGCTTTTTGACGACGAAACGAAGGAAATCGCCAAGGAGATCGTGCGCTGCGGCGGCCTGGACGGGCGCGTGGACATCGCGCTGGACTACTTCGACGCCAGCATCAACCGTATTTCCGCCTGGGTGACCGGCTACCGCAACGTGCAGAAGGCCCTGCTGTTCGCCCTGCTCCAGCCCAATGAAGTATTGAAAGCCATGCAGGATAACGGCCAGTTCACAAAGCTGATGGTGGCACAGGAAGAGATGAAAACCATGCCCTTCGGAGACATCTGGGACGAATACTGCCGCCGCTGCGGCAAGCCTGTCGACGGAGAATGGTTCCCGCAGATCGAAGAATACGAAAAGAAAGTGCTGGTGAACCGCATATGAAAAACATCCTGGAAGCGCCCTTCATGGTGGAAATGATCCGCACCGTCACCAACATGTACGCCCACGGCTGGGACGAGCGCAACGGCGGCAACGTGAGCCTGATGCTGGACGAAGCGGACGTGAAGGATTATCTGGACCTGACCCGGGTGAAGCTCAAGGTGCCCACCGGATTCACCGCCCCCGAATTGGACGGGAAATACTTCCTGGTCACCGGCACGGGCAAGTATTTCAAAAATGTGCAGTATGAGCCGGAAGTGAACCTGGGCCTGGTGCGCATCACAGCCTACGGCGAACTGGCCGAGGTGATCTGGGGCTTTTCCGGGGGCGGCTGCTTTACCAGCGAATTCCCCGCCCACATGATGAGCCATGTCGCCCGCCTGAAGGTCGATCCGAAAAACCGCGTGGTGATGCACTGTCACCCCGCCAACCTGCTGGCCATGACCTATGTGCACACCTTGGACGAGAGGGAATTCACCCGCACCCTCTGGCAGATGTGCACCGAATGCATCGTGGTGTTCCCGGACGGCGTGAACGTGCTGCCCTGGATGCTGTGCGGAACCAACGAGATCGGCGAAGCCACGGCGGAAAAGATGCTGACGGCCCGGCTGGTGGTCTGGAGCCAGCACGGCATTTACGGCGCTGGAAAAGACCTGGACGAAACCTTCGGCCTCATCGAGACTGCCGAAAAAGCCGCCGAAATCTATATGAAAATCGCCCATCTGCCCCGGCTCAACACCATCACCGACGAGCAGATGCACCTGCTGGAAAAGCGCTTCGGCGTCAAGGCGCGGGATGGGTATCTGGCTTGACACGCCTGCGGAACGCATGGCAAAAAACGGGAGGAAAACGACCATGGAGGGATCTGCATCCACTGCCCTGCTGATCATGGCAGCGGGGATCGGCGCCCGGTTCGGCGGCGGCATCAAGCAATTGGAGCCGGTAGACGCCCACGGACACATCATCATGGATTATTCCATTCATGATGCCATTCAGGCGGGCTTCAACAAAATCGTGTTCATCATCCGGCGGGATATCGAATCCGATTTCAAGGCGGTGATCGGCGACCGCGTCGAAAGCATCTGCCGCCAAGCGGGCGTGCAGGTGGCCTATGCGTTCCAGGATATGCGCCAGATCCCGGCGGGCTTCACGGTGCCCGAAGGGCGCCAAAAGCCCTGGGGAACGGGCCAGGCCGTACTGGCCGCCAAAGAACTGGTGGGTGGGCCCTTCGCCGTCATCAACGCCGATGACTATTACGGCAAAACGACCTTCGGCATCCTGCATGATTGGCTTTGCCGGCCCCACGGAGACACGGAATACAGCCTGGCCGGGTTCATTCTGAAAAACACACTGTCGGACAACGGCGGTGTGACCCGGGGCGTATGCCAGGTGGATGACAGCGGTTACCTGACCTATGTGGCGGAAACTCCCAACATCGTCAAAACCGCCGACGGCGCCGCCGTGAACGGCCGGCCCATCGACGTCAACGCCCATGTGTCCATGAACATGTGGGGCTTGTCCCCTGCGTTCCTGAAGCTGCTGGAAGAGGGCTTCGTATCCTTCTTTCAGGATACGGTGCCCGGCAATCCCCTCAAGGCTGAATTCCTGCTGCCGATCTTTATCGGCCAGCTGCTGCAGCAAAAAAAGATCACCGTTCAGGTGCTGGAGACCAGGGACGCCTGGTTCGGCGTGACATATCAGGAGGATAAACCGGCCGTGACGGCAAATTTCCGCCGTCTCATTGCCGATGGCGTCTACAGGGAAGACCTGTACAGCGATTTCATTTGATCCTGCCGCCTGCGAACTGCCGATGAAGAGGCTCTTCGATGCATCCCATGCGTATGCCAATCTGAATGGCCATGCCGGATATGCCCGACATGGCCATTTATACTGCATATTATTACGGAAGCATCCTATGGCATGCGTTTTTTATACTATTCTCAGTATAAAAGATTATCAGATTTGGGATGAGTTTTTCGCCCTGGCTAAGCTGAATGGAGGGAGGCGTAGCAGCGCTACGTTGACCGGAATGAAGCAACGCCAGGGCGGAAAAGACGCCCAAAGATGATAAGATTTTAGATTGAGAATAGTATTATACTATACTCAAATTAAAATAGCAAGAAAAAGTAAAACGCTCCTGTCATCCCGAGCGGAGTGGAGCGAGAGCGGAACGAAGTCGAGGGATCTTTGAGAAACA
>JAFXVJ010000047.1 GCA_017524615.1 Clostridia bacterium
CCGTTCCCGGAGCGGATCAACACGGAATTCGTGCGGATCATCAACAAAACCACCATGCGCCTGCGGGTCTGGGAGCGGGGCAACGGCGAAACCCTGGCCTGCGGCACGGGCGCCTGCGCTGCCGTGGCCGCCGCGGTGAAGCTGGGCTTTTGTGCGCCGGGAAAGGCGATTGATGTGAAGCTCCCGGGCGGGACTCTCTCTGTTATTTATACTGGGAACAGCATGATTCTCAGCGGTGAAGCCGTGATGGTTTTTGAAGGAGAATTCGTGTATTGATTCTGCATGGACCGGCAAACGCCTCGCGCGCCCCGCAAGGGTGTTTCACACCGTTTTTCTGTTCCGTGACGGGACAGTTGCGGGATTTACCGTCCATCCAGCATCAAAGAGCTTTCATGATCATCCTCGGCGCTTGATTTTCATACATAACGGCCAAATTGTGGATGGAGAAGCACTTCGAGCAAAATACCGCGTAATCCTGTGAAGAAAATTTACTTGAAGTATTCATGCGCTCGGTGTAAAATATAGAAGCGGCGCAGGATGCCCGCCTGCCCGGCACAGGGCGATGCTATCAAGCACAGGAGAGAAGATTTCAAATGAAAAAAGGAAGTTTGATTCTGGCTGTTTTGCTGCTGATGTCTCTGATTGGCACATCCGTGGGGGAGGAAACGACCATGGAGCGACTGCCGGATGAAGTGTTGATGACATATTATAACGACACTGCATTCGTCGGGGACTCGCTGATCCGCATGTTCCGCAATTATGTGAAGGATCGCCAGAAGAAAGAGCCAAACTTTTTCAAGGGGATCAAGTTTTACAGCTCTTACAGCTATCAGCTGCGCACGGCGGCGCTGGAATGGGTGAATCCGGATAAATCCAACCTGGTATACAAGGGCAGCGACGAGGTCCTGTGCAAGATCATGAAGGATCAAAAGCCCGCCAGGCTGTTCATTCTGGCAGGGCTCAATGATAATTTTGCCCGGGAGGTCAACGGCGTGGAGGGGATCGACAGAGGCATGAGAGCCGTGACCAAAATCATGGAGTTAATGGAAAAGTATTCACCGACCACCCAGGTATACTTTTTCTCGATGACGCCGGTGACCCAGAAGGTGGAGAATAAGCGCCATATCCGTGAAAAATGGGACGAATACAATGCGCAGCTGGAAAAAACCTGCCAGGAGCTGGGCGCTGTGTATGTGGACATCGCCACCCCCCTCAAGGATGAAAACGGCCTGCTGCCCAAGAGCATATCCAATGATAACGAATACCACCTGAACGACAAAGGCAACGCCATCTGGGCCCAGGCACTGCTGGATTTTGCTCAGGCGCAGTATGAGGCCGGCCAGTGGACGCCGGCGGGCTATGCACAATAATCGATCATTGAGCGAAAGGAAAACGACGATATGGTGAAAAAGCTGATTGCGATTTGCCTGTTGATTCTGAGCGTGTTTGCCCTGAGCGCCTGTGGGAACCAGCCCAAAGAGGCGGAGACGCCAGCGTACACAGAGGTCCCGCCAGCGGAGCGAATGGCGCTGTCCGACCTGGTAAGCAGCGTGATCCCGGACGCGGGGGATTTGGTCTCCTTTGATGAAGAAGACCTGACGGACATTCTGGGGATCGAGCCGGAGGAGTACACCGAATTCGTGTATTTGCAGGAAAACGGCCTCAGCGGGCGGGAGATCCTGGCGCTGCGGGCGGTGGACGCCGACGCGGCGGGCCGTATTGCTCAGCGGCTGGAAAACTACCTGGAACAGCGGCGGAAGGAAACAAGGAATTATGCGCCGGAAGCCTATCAGCTGCTGGCGGCGGCCAAGGTGGAAACGAAAAACCTCACTGTTGCGCTGGTGTCGGGTGAGAACGCCGCCCAGGAGCGGGCCCAGCTGCTGGCGGGCGAATAAGCACAGGCTTCTTGATTCTGCTATCCCGCGGCAATAAACTCCATAAACGATCAAGACCCGGACTGTGAGAAGCAGTCCGGGTCTTGCCATGAAAAATGCCCGTCCGGAGGACGGGCAGAAAAGGATATGGTCAATACAGGGGATAGCGGGCGGTCAGCTCGGCCACGCCGGCCTTAACGGCGGGTACTGCGGCCTCGCCCTGATGGAGGATCAATGCGATCCAGCCGGCAATCTGCTCCATTTCCGGCTCCCTGAAGCCCCGCGTGGTGACGGCGGGCGTGCCGACGCGGATGCCGCTGGTTTCGGCGGGCTTGCGCTGGTCCCGGGGCACCATATTCTTATTGACGGTAATGTTGGCCATGCCCAGCCAGGTTTCCAGTTCCCTGCCGGATACGGGCGTATCGCACAGGTCCAGCAGCAGCAGGTGATTGTCCGTGCCGCCGGACACCATACGCACGCCTTTTTCCCGCAGGGCGTTTTCCAGCGCCTTGGCGTTCTTGACGATCTGCTGCTGATAGGTTTTGAATTCGGGCTTCAGCGCTTCGCCGAAGCAAACGGCCTTCGCGGCGATCACATGCTCCAGCGGCCCGCCCTGGATGCCGGGGAAGATGGCCTTGTCGATGGCCTTCTGATATTGCTCCTTGCACAGAATCAGGCCGCCCCGGGGACCGCGCAGGGTTTTGTGCGTGGTGGTGGTGACCACGTCGGCATAGGGGATGGGGGAGGGATGGCAGCCCGCCGCCACCAGCCCGGCGATGTGGGCCATATCCACCATCAGCAGCGCGCCCACGTCATCGGCGATTTTTCGGAAAGCGGCAAAGTCCAGCGTCCTGGAATAGGCGGAGGCGCCGGCCACGATCAATTTGGGCTTGCAGGCCCGGGCGACCTTGTGCACTTCGTCATAATTGATCTGTTCGGTCTCCGGATCGATGCCGTAGGCTTCAAAGTGGAAGTATTTGCCGGAAATATTCACCGGGCTTCCGTGGGTCAGATGTCCGCCGTTATTCAGGCTCATGCCCAGCACCGTATCCCCGGGCTGCAGCAGGGCAAAATATACCCCCATGTTAGCCTGCGATCCGCTGTGCGGCTGCACGTTGGCATGATCCGCGCCGTAAAGCTGCTTCACCCGGTCGATGGCGATCCTTTCCACCTCATCCACGCAGAAGCATCCGCCGTAGTAGCGCCGTCCGGGATACCCTTCCGCGTATTTGTTGGTCAGCGGGCTGCCCATGGCGGCCATCACGGCGGGGCTGACAAAGTTTTCAGAGGCGATCAGTTCAATGTGCGCTTCCTGACGCGCGCATTCATTGGCGATGAAGCCGGCGACCTCGGGATCCTGATATAAACAGCTGGGCAGTTCCCACATACACTGCATCCTCCTGTATAAAAAAATACCGTATATGACCGGCAGACTTTGCCGCAGCACACGTCTAAGATGCTTACTGCTGCTTCCTTCCGGACCTGACAGGGTTCACACCGCAACATCGCACGGGGCCCGTCAGCCATACACGGCCAAATTATCTTACATCAAAACACGAAAAAGCGCAAGGGGGAATACAGGAATAATACAAACATTTCTACGACGTCGGAAAAGAAAAAGACCGCCATCCGCGATGCGGAGCGGTCCTTGCTGATTCGGGGGTGTTCACACCCCCGCTTCAAGGCGGCTTCCGGCCACCTTTCCGTCATAGTTTGCTGTGCTTTGCCGCTTCCATCAGCCGGCAACGGCCTGCTGTTTGCTTTTCTTTTCCTTCTTTTTTCTGGAAAGAGGCAGGCTGTACGCGTGGCCCTCCTCAAACTTCACGGTTTCCGACGGCGTTTCCAGCTGCTCCGGATGATTGATCAGATCGATCATCCGCGCCACCATCTTGGCATAAACGGCTCCGGCGCAGATACGCTCATCCGCCGTGATACCGATGGGCATGTAGCGCTTGCGCACCAACGTTCCGTCAGGCCCGGCCTCCGGCACCCGCTGGATGGAGCCCATGGAGAAGAACAGGGATGTGGTGCCGAAATTGTAAATGTGATGATTCACCGCCGGCATGCCGATGGAGCCCATATGGGTCAGGAACAGGCTGGTATGGAAGGGCGACGCGTTCAGGATATACTGGGGCATGATGCCGTAGCGGTCCAGGAAACGGGCGGTATGCACCACGATATTGGCCAGGATGGGATTGAGCAGCAGCTTGGCCACCTTCATCGTGGAATTGTCCGCTTCTTCTTTCCGGGCTTCCTCGATGGCGACGCGCACCCGTTCCGCCACATCGTAGATGGTGTCCCGGGGATCAAAATGGCATTTGACGGTGTTTTCCTCGATATCGTCTTCCTTGGCGGTGTCCTTGAGGGCCACGAAAGAAACGGTCAGCTGCGTGCGGGCATAGAGCCGTTTGTTGCTCACGAACCGGTTCACCTCCGGTATCTCGCTGACGACGCGCACAAAGGCGGCGATGATCAATTCCAGAAAGGTGATCCGGTGGCCCTGCGCGCCCTGCGCCACGATGTAGCGGGCCATTTTTTCATAATCCAGCCGGTAATTCAAAAACACCTGCGAATCACACCGCATGGGCATCAGATACGGAGTCAAGGCGATGATGGGATCTATTTCTTTCAGCACACGGCCGTCTTTTCTGCGTCCGAACAAGGGCGTTCCCTCCTCTTTAGTCGTCTGAAGAACGAATGCATCTCGTATTATAATCTGTTTTAGCCCATACGTCAAATAAAAATCATGGATGAAACGCCTGATAGATACGGTTGAGCATGGGCCATCCGGCCTGAGAATCGTCTCCGCCGCTCTGCCAAACGACAATGCCGCCCAGGCTGTGCTGATGGATGTAGCGCAGCTTGGCATCCAGGGACCGTTCGCTCTCGTAGGTGTAAAAATACCGGTAGGCGGGCGAAGCCGGATCGTCGTTCCACAGATAAGCGGCTTGCGCCTGCCCGTCATATCCCGCGTGCCACCCGGGCGCGCCGGCTGGAACCGCCTGCTTTTCAATCGCCTGTAAATCACGCCACAGCTCGCTCCCTCCGTCGCTGAGGCCCACGGCAGGCGCGTAAAGGGGATCGTCCGAGTCCGCCGTGTATTTCCAGCCGTGGCTGTACAGCGGCGTGCCGATGGCGATTTTAGCGGCAGGGACCCCCTTGCCTTGCAGGTATTTTACCGCGGTGTCGACGGAAACGGGGCCGTAAAGCGCGGTATGGTGGCCGGTTTGGGCTTCATAGGCGCCGGTCATGTCATAGGTCATCAGATGGATCCGATTGACGTACGGAAACAGGGACGCATAGTCCTGATGGGACAGGACTTCCGTGGGAGTTGCCGCGCAGACGGTGATCTGCTTCTGATCCTTCCCGAAGGAAGCGTCAAAGGCAGCGCGCATCTCCTTCAGCAGCAGGGTATAGTTGACAAAATCGTCGCCGTCCACGGGGTTTCCCTCGTCCCTGCCGCTGCCGGTCCGGGCTACGCCGGGATATTCCCAGTCCACATCGATCCCTGACAGAAAAGGATAGGCGCGCAGGGTATCCACGCAGCTTTGAATAAAGGAAGCCCTGCCTTCCGGAGTGGATGCCATGCGGGAAAACAGCCCGCAGCACGTCCACCCGCCGATGGACAGCAGAACGCGGACCTTGGGATACTGCTTCGTCAGGCGGGCATATTGCGGAAAATGCGCTTTTGGATTGTTCGCGTTCGTGTCCGCCCAGGGATCCGTGGATACGATGGCATATCCGTCGCCGCTTGAAACGATTTTCCAAAACGCGTGATGGATGCAGTCCAATCGCTGCCAGGGCAGATCCTTCACCTGGCCATCCCCGGCGATGTACACATTCCAGTTGGGAAAATAAACGGTCAATTGAGGCGCCTCCTTTGCCTGCGCGGCGGGGCAAGACGGGGATAGGGGAGAGGGAAACAGAGAAAGCAGAAACAAAAGCAGCGCGATCCTGGCAAGCCGTGAGAGTTTCATGCGCCGCACCTCCCTTCCGTGGATTCGCCCGAAATTTTTGTTTGCTTCTGTAGAATATGCACGCATTATAGCATTCATTGACGAAAAAAACAATGGAGATATTCGCCAGTGAAGCAAAGGGGGAAAGGCAAAGGGCTTGTCAGGCAGGAAGAGGATTGTTCTTCCACTGTATTTTCCTGACTGCTTTTGACATTCATGCGCCGTTCTGGTATAATATCCCTACGCATTCTGCCGGTACCCATTTGGGGCCGGACACGCGTAAAAAAGGGAACCCTGCCGCAAAAACGTCGGGTATCTGAAAAGAACTTGAACGGAGGAAGAAAAATGAATAAGATCAAACGGAACGAAGCCTTCAAAACCACCATCCTGGGCCTGATGCTGGCGCTGATTTTCCTGTTTTGGTATGGGATCGGCACCATTGACCTGGGCTTCATCTCGATCACCCTGAGCTGTCTCCCGGTCATAATCGGCACCATGGCCCTGGGGCTGGACGATGGATTTGTGCTGGGCATATGCTTTGGCGGTGTCAGCTTCTTTACCGCCATGATGACCCCCAAGGGCCTCATTGCGCCTATCTTCGCCGTCAGTCCCCTTTGGGTGGCCGTGCTGTGCTTCGTGCCGCGCATTCTTGTGCCCATCGTGACCAACGCTGTGATGACGATGGTGCAGAAAAGGAGAGAGAAAAAGGCGCTGGTGCTGCCTGCTGTGGCAGGATCGCTGACCAACACGGTGTTTTTCCTGGGCTTTATCGTGATCATGTACGGACTGCTGAGCGTGGATTCCGCCGCGGCGTTGGCCAATATCGGACGGGCTGATTCGACCCTGATGGGGCTGGTGGGCATGACGGTGCTGGTCGGCGGCATCCCGGAGGCCATCGTGGCCGGCCTCGTGTGCCCGCCTGTGATCTACGCGCTGAAAAAAGCGCACTTCATTGACGCGTAAGGAGAATTATGGCATGCTGTTTACCCTGGATATCGGCAACACCAACATCAAAACGGCGCTGTTCGACGGGCCGGAAATGGTGCATTACTGGCGTTTGTCCACCACCCGGAAATATACCAGCGACGAAATGGGCGTGATGATGACCCAGCTTTTCGGGCACGAGGGCCTTTCCCGGGATCAGGTGACGGGCATCGTGATGAGCAGCGTGGTGCCCACGGTGAATTTCACTGTTGAGCACATGTGCCGGGACTATTTCGGGCTGGAGCCCATGGCGGTCGGGCCGGGCGTGAAAACGGGCATAGACATCAAATATGAGAATCCGCGGGAGCTGGGCAGCGACCGAATCTGCAACGCGGTGGCGGCGTACACCCTGTACGGCGGCCCCTGCGTTTACATTGATTTCGGCACTGCCACCACCTTCGGCGCCCTGGACGCCAAAGGCTCCTTCCTGGGCGGGTGCATTTGCCCGGGCATCAAGCTGACCAGCGAAGCGCTGGTATCCGGAACGGCCAAGCTGCCGCACTTTGAATTGCTGATGCCGGATAAGGTGATCGGAAAAACCACCATCGGCAATCTGCAGTCCGGTGTCATCAACGGTTACGTGGGCCAGGTGATATACCTGGTGAATGAGATCCGCCGGGAGATGGGCTGTCCGGACGCCAAAGTGATTGCCACCGGCGGCATGGCGCGGCTGATTGCGCAGAAATCGGGCGTGATCGACCACATCGACGGCCTGCTGACCCTGAAGGGCCTGCGGCTGATTTACGAAAAAAACCAGGCAAAGGCCTGATACGGGAGGGGACGTTATGCGCAGGATCGTAGTGGGTTTTTTGGGCTGCGGCAACATCGGCTGCGGCGTATGGAAGCTGCTGAAGGAATTTGATGCGGATCTGCTGCATCGCAGCGGCGTACAGTTTGATATCAAGCGCATCCTGGTGCGGGATGTGCATAAAAAGCGGGATCAGATGGTGCCTCAGGAACTGCTGACAACCGATCCGGCCCAGGTCACCGATGACCCGGAAATCGAAATGGTGCTGGAATTCATGGGCGGGGAGACCCCGGCTACGGAATACATGCTGCGCGCGCTGGAAATGGGAAAAACCGTGGTGACGGCCAATAAAATGGCGCTGGCGCTGAACTGGCACCTGCTGCAGGCGGCGGCGGAAAAGCACGGCAGCGGCCTGTATTACGAGGCGGCTGTCTGCGGCGCCATTCCCATCATCCGCACCACCATTGATTCCCTCATGTCCAACCGCATCGAGACGATGATGGGCATCGTGAACGGGACCACCAATTACATCCTGACCCGCATGAGCCAGGAAGGCGGCGAATATGCCGATGTGCTCCGGGACGCCCAGCGTCTGGGCCTGGCGGAGCCTGATCCCACCAGCGACGTGGAGGGCTTCGACGCGGCGTACAAGCTGTCCATCCTGTCTTCCCTGGCTTTCCATGCCCGGGTGCCCTTCAGCGTGATTTACCGGCAGGGAATTTCCCAGGTGGACGCCGTGGATATCGGATACGGCAAGGAATTGGGCTACACCATGAAGCTGCTGGCCATCGCCAAGCGGGACGGAAACGTGATCGACGCCCGGGTGCATCCCACCTTCATTCCCAACGATCATCCCCTGGCGTCGGTCAACGGCTCCTTCAATGCGATATTCCTGCACGGTCACGCATGCGACGATATGATGCTGTTCGGCCGGGGCGCCGGCAGCGCGCCCACCGCCAGCGCGGTGGTCGGCGATATGCTCTATGCCGCCTCCCGGGAAACGCCCCGCCATCCAACGTTCAACAACACGGATGCGCTGGCCGAAGGCCTGCAGGTGACGGATAACTGGCAATGCAGTTTCTATATCCGCCTGAATGCCAGCGACCGCCCCGGCGTCATGGCGCATATCACCACCTGCCTGGGCAATGAGGGCATCAGCATCCGCAATCTGGTGCAGCGGGATGCGGTAGACGGATGCGCCCAAATCGTGATGATCACCCACAACGCGGGGGAGTGCGCTGTGCGCAAGGCGCTGGCCGCCATGGCATCCGATGACGTTCGGGTGGAAAGCATGATCCGTGTGGAAGGAAAATAACCCATGAAAACGACGCGTCGGGGCGTGTCCCTGGGAACGATCCTCGCTTTATGCCTGACGGCTGTGGTCGCCGTCGGGTATTTTGTGCTGTATTTGTCTATCCGCAGCCAGCCGTCCCCTTCCGGCATGCAAAGCGGCCCGATCGCTGGGCTGATAGGCGACAGCGAGCAGGAGGCAACGCCCGATCCGCAGAGCACGGTCAAAACCGTCACGGTGACCTTGCCGCCCTCTGTGACCGCCACACCGGCCGCCGCGCAGACTGTCCCGGCCAATATGCACTATGACGCTTATTCCTTTGACCTGACGCTGGGCGGCATGGTGGCTTATCAAAGCGACATTTCCGACGCTCTGTACAACAAAACGCAGAAAACGCTGGATTATTCGCCTGTTCTTTCCCTGCTGGCATCCAAGATCCATGCCGATCTGAACATCGTCATGTTCGGCCAGGTGATCAACAGCCAGGATCTGAAATATGCGGATGTGCAGGTGCCCGCCGAAGCGGCGGACGCGCTGCGCGCCGCGGGCTTCGATGATGTGATGCTGTGCACGGAGCACGTGCTGGATCAGGGCGTGCAGGGCGCCGCAAGCACCGTGCAGGCCCTGACAGCCAAGGGGCTGTCCTGCGGCGGCGTTGCGGCGGGGGGAACACAGCAGCATCGGATGATCCAGCTCAACGGCGCGAAGATCGCGCTGCTGGCCTATACCGACGTGCTGACTGCCAAGGGAAGAAACGCGCAGGAAGCCCATCCGGACGTGCTGCGCTTGTATGACGACCAGTCAGCCCGCCGGGATATCCAATCGGCCAAAGCGCAGGGAGCCAGCCTGGTGATCGTGTACATGTACTGGGGTCGGGCTGATGCCTCCAGCGTGACCAACGCGCAGCGCAGCACGTCCCGAGCCCTGGCAGAAATGGGCGCCGACGTGATCGTGGGCAACCGCCCAACCCGGGTTCTGCCGATGGAACTGATCACCACAACGGGCCCTGACGGGCGCGCCAGGCAGACGTTTGTGGCTTATTCCATGGGTTCTCTGGTCACGGAATCCAGGGAAGCGTACGATATTTCCGGCGTGCTGCTGCATCTGCGTATCGTGGGGGACGAGCAAGGCCATGTGCGGTTTTCCGCCGTGGAATACACGCCCACCTACATCTGGAAGCAGGCAGTCGACGGGAGAATGCAGTATCGGGTAATTTGCAGCGCTGATCCCGCCCCGGAGGGTATGGATGACAAGCAGCGACAGTATATGGCCAACGCCCTGAACCGGATCCAGAAGACATTGCAGGACAGCCCCGTCGTTTTGCGGCAATGACACAAAGGAGACAGCATGGACGATTTGCTTTTTTCGCTCAATACAGTGCTGCCGCTGCTGATGCTGATGAGCGCCGGCTGGCTTTGCCGCAGAATCGGACTGCTGACGGACGCGCTGGTAAAGGGCATCAATCAGTTGATTTTCCGGGTGTTCCTGCCGGTGAATCTGTTTTACAGCGTGCTGAAGACGCCTTATGATACGCAGCTGCCCGGTCTGGCGTTCGCGGTGATCGCCGGGGGATTGCTGGTGGAATTTGGCGCGCTGTTTCTGCTGGTGCCGAGCCTGGAAAAGGACAGAAAGAAAATAGGCGTACTGATCCAGGGGATGGGCCGGTCCAACTACGCCTTTTTCGGGATCCCCTTGGTAGCCATGCTTTTCCCCGGGCAGGACACCTCTCTGGCCGCGCTGCTGGTGATCGGAACGGTGCCGGTATACAATGTGATGTCCGTAATTGCGCTGTCGGTATACGGCGAGGGGAAGATCAGGCCGGGAAAGATCCTCCTGAACATCCTGACGAACCCGCTGATCATCAGCTCCCTGCTGGGCTACGCCCTGTGGCTTTTGCATGTCCAGTTACCGGGATTTTTGGCCACCACCATGAATGATCTGTCCATCATCGCTACGCCGCTTGCCCTGTTTACCCTGGGAGGCGCCATTACCTTTCAAAGCGCGAAGGGGCATCTGCGCCAGCTGCTGTATGCCGTGCCCTGCAAATTGCTCATTTCCCCGCTGATCTTCATGGCCGTTTCCGTGGCGCTGGGACTGCGGGATGTGGCTCTGGCCTGCGCCTTTGTTGCCTTCGGCGCGCCCACTGCCGTCAGTTCCTTCCCCATGGCCCAGCAAATGGGCGGAGATGGAGAACTGGCCGCCGAAATGGTGGCGGTGACCAGCACCCTGTCGGTGCTCAGCACGTTTTTGTTCGTGTTTGCCATGAAGAGCATGGGCTTGATTTAATACGCATTTTCATCGAAAGTCCTGCATCTGCGGGCGTCTTTTCCTCGCTGGCGCTGCTTTGGCCAACACAGCGGTGCGGCGTCTCGCTTCATACAGCTTCGCCGGGACGGAAACCCCATCCCAAATCTGATCATCATTCAGCTTGAGAACAATAGGCGGTTTTGAGGGATTGCTTATGAATCCCCGCGTTTCCCGCCGAATACGCCTCCCGTCATCTCCTGAAAGGTGCGCTTCCACTTGTGCATGGCCTCCCGCCCGCGGCCTGTGGCCGCGAACGCAAAGACCAGCGCGCCGATCACGAGCAGTCCGATCAGCCACAGAATGCCCTTCCATCCTCCGGTGTTTCGGGCGGCTTTTCCTGAATCCCCGCCCGCCGCGCCGGACACACCGCCGTACAGCGTGCGGCTGAGCACGTTGGCCATGTAGTCCGTTGAATGCAGCACTTCGTCCTTCTGGCTCTTGTGCGTGCCGAATTCCAGCAGCACCGACTGGCTCATCAGATCCTGGTTGTAAGTACCCTTGCCGAAATAAATATCTTTGATCAGGCCGGGATACAATTTATCCGCGACGGCCTTGATCTGCGCTGCAAACTGCTTGTTGGCGTCGGCGTTTTGATTGGCTCGGCCGACCAGCAGGCGCACCTTGGTCACGTCCTCGCCGCCGACGGAGCTTTTGTATTGGCTGGCGTCGGGAATGCCGTCCCGATGAATGTCAAAGATGGCGTCCACGCCTTCCTCGGCCAGCGCGGAGGCGGTGGCGCGGCTGCGGCGGTAGGCGCCCGCATCGTGTGGATAATGGTTTTCATCGCTGTAATATACAGTGATGCCTTTCTTTTCCAGATTGCCCTTCAGCGTTTCCGCCACATCATAAATGCCGCCCCGCTGAGTGATGCTGCTTTTTCCGTCGCCCGGCTCATAGCTTTCATCGCTGTGGGTGCAGTAAAGGGCCACTGCCCGCCGCTGCGTGGAAACGGGCTGAGCGCCGTCATCCAGCCAGCTGACATCGGGCAGTTCAAAGCTGCCCAGGCGCTGTGCCCAGGCGGTTTGATTCTCCGCGGATACCCGGGTGATCCGGAAATAGCCGTTGTCGCCCGCCACGTATTCATCGCCCGGCTCCGGGGAGCCGGCAAACTGGGTGATTTCTTGCCCCGCTTCATCCAGGATCCGATACACAGCGTCACTCTCATCCACGTTGGCAAAAGCCGATACGGGAAGCAGCGTCAGCAGCAGAACCGCGGCGATCCAGGCTTTTTTCATGATCTGTTTCCTCCTCTGCGTACAGGCGTGTCGATGGGGTCCGTATTTTCCCGCTGCGTGGGGCGGGCCATGCGCTCCATGATTTCGCCCACCAATTCAGCCAGCAGCACGGCAATCAGGCCGGAGAGCACCACCGTATCCATGGCCCCGGCGCCGCCCAGCCGGAGCGTTTGGTCGATCCCCCTGGACCAGGTGATCACCGCCTGGACAATGTCCGCCAGGACCACGCCCAGCACACCGCATATGAACGCTGCCCGGCGGGAACGCCCCAATAAATAGGCCACGATCCCGCCGGCCAAGCCATACAGATAGTTGGGGTCGATGACCATGCGCTGCGGATCAGCGGGCAGCAGCCGGCCCAGCAGAAAAACAGCGGCGGCCGTGAGGAGACTGCCGACCAAGGCACGGCGCACCTCCCGGCTGGTATCCGTTTTGATGAGCAGCCATACGCACACCGAAAACGGCACCACAGCCCCGCCCAGGTTGACAGACACCCGGCCGAACCGGATATCAGGAATGAGCGAACCAAAAAAGATGGCCGCTGCGATCAGCAGTGCAGCGCGGTCGCTGAGCTGCATGCGATCCAGCACCCGCTGTGTGACGCCAAAGAGCACCAATACGGAAACGACAGACAGCAGAATCAGCCCCAGGGACAAGGGAAACCGCCTCCTTTTGCCGGCGGATCGTCCGCCTGCGTCAGCCATAGCATGCCCGCATCCGCCCGCTTTATGCTTTTCCGCTGTACAAGGAAGGAAAGATATGGTACAATGATAAGGTAAGCGGCAGCGCGGTCGGCCGTCCCGGCGGGACCCCAAAGGGGCGCACGCCGGGCGTTGTGAAATCAATATCCATGCATGTGGGAATCAACTGCGGCATGCAGTCCGCAGACAGATAAGGGACATTCGGCAAAAGCAGCCGGATGACCATAGGAAAGGGAGGAATGTATAGCATTGATACAAGCTGTGATTTTTAACCTGGACGGCGTGATCACCGCCTCCGATGTCTGTCATTTCAAGGCATGGCAGCGCATGGCCCACGAACAGGGACTGCCCTTTGACGAAAAAATCAGCCGGCAGATGGCGGGCATGAAGCGCATGGACAGTCTGAAAATACTGCTGAAAAAGGCGGAGCGGCCCTATTCGCCGGGGGAAATGTGGGCCCTTTCCGCCAGAAAAAACGATCTGTTCAACGATCAGGTGGCCCAGCTGGGGCCTGATGCGGTGCTGCCGGGGGCTGTAGATACAGCAGAGAGGCTGCATCAGATGGGGATCCTGACGGCCGTTGCTTCCTGCAGTGAAAACGCCCGGGGCATCCTGAAGCAGCTGAAAATCGACCATCTGTTCGATGTCATCATTGACGGCGGCCAGATATCCGCCGGCAAGCCCGATCCAGAGGCGTTTTTGCTGGCCGCAAGACAAATGCAGATGCCCACCGCCAATTGCCTGGTGATCGAAAACACCCTGTCCGGCATGGCTGCCGCCAAGGCGGCCGGAATGAAGGCCCTGGGCATGGGGGAGGCGGCGATAGAGAAGGGATTGGAATTCTGTCCCGGAAGCCTGATGGAAATGGATCTGCCCGAACTCATTGAAACGGGCAAGGCGGAGGAACTGGCAGCGCAGCGGGGATGACACCCGACCAAACAGATACGGCTCTGAATGAATCAAACGAATCGTCAGGGCAGAAAACAGCGAATGCGATAAACTGTCATCGCATGGCGGAGCAGTTTATTCAATCATCATGATTTGCAAGGAGGTTTTACATGCTCAAGCAGGATGTGGCCCAAGCCGTCATGGCAGAGGCGCTGAAAACGGGCGGCGATTTCGCCGAAATTTTCCTGGAGGACAGACTGAATAACAACATCCAAATGCTTTCCGGCAAAGTGGAAAGCGTGAACAGCCGTCGGCTGCACGGCGCGGGCGTGCGGGTTTTTCATGGGCTTCAGGGCGTGTATGTGTACACCAATGACACGTCCCTGGAGGGGATGCTGGCCTGTGCGCGGCGGGCCGCATCCGCCATTGACGGACAGAAGCACTGCGCCGCGCAGGGCCTGATGTGGTCAGAAACGCCTACCGTCCACCCCATTGCGGAAATGCCCAATCAGGTGAAATCCTCCCGCAAGGTGGAAAAGATCAAAGCGGCCCAGGCTGTGCTGAAAGACACCGCCGAAATCGTTCAGGCCAGCATCAACTACATGGACAGCGTGCAGCGGGTGTGGATCGCCAACAGCGAAGGGTTGTTCACCTCCGACACCCGGGTCTATACCCGGTTTTCGGTGGGCGCTATCGCCTCCAACGGGACGGAAAACCAGACCGGATCCTGCAGTCCGGGCGGCATGCAGGGCTTTGAGATTTTCGACAGCACCATCGATCCGGAGGCTGTAGCCCGGGAAGCCGCGCACCAGGCGGTCACCATGCTGCACGCCCCGGATTG
Source organism: Clostridia bacterium (assembly GCA_017524615.1). Taxonomy (GTDB): domain Bacteria; phylum Bacillota; class Clostridia; order Christensenellales; family Aristaeellaceae; genus RUG563. The sequence continues at coordinate 14,826 of JAFXVJ010000047.1, forward strand.
CCCCGCCGGGCAGATGCCCGTGGTGATTGGCAACGGCTTTGGCGGCGTGATTTTCCATGAGGCGTGCGGCCATTCCCTGGAGGCCACTTCTGTTGCGGTCGGCAACAGCGAAATGTGCGGCAAGCTGGGCCAGAAGGTGGCGGCGGAATGCGTGACCGCCATTGACGACGGTACCATCCCCAATGAATGGGGCAGCCTGAACATCGACGACGAGGGCACGCCCACTACCCGCCTGGTGCTGATCGAAAACGGCATTCTGAAAAACTACATGATCGACAAGCTGAATGCCCGCCGCATGCAAATGCCCATCACCGGCAGCGGACGGCGTCAGGGCTATATGTTCGCCCCCACTTCCCGCATGCGCAACACCTATATCGCCGCTGGGCAAGACGATGATGACGAAATGATCGCCACCATGGGCGACGGCCTGTACGCCAAGAGCATGGGCGGCGGCAGCGTGGAGCCCACCACCGGCAAATTCAATTTCGCGGTGAATGAGGGCTATTTGGTGAAGGACGGCAAGATCGTCCATCCTGTGCGCGGCGCCAGCCTCATCGGCCGGGGCAGCGAAATCCTGCTCAAGATCGACCGGGTGGGCAAGGATATGAAAATGGCCCAGGGCATGTGCGGCTCTCTGAGCGGCAGCGTGCCCACCAACGTGGGTCAGCCCATGATCCGCGTCAGCTCCATGACGGTGGGCGGACGATAAGGGAAAGGAGGAGCGGAACATGAATTTGGATCTGTTTATTGAAAAAGTGCTGAATGAAGCGCAGAAGGAAGGCATTCAGGCAGCCGAGATCTACCTTTCCTCTCAGGACAGCTTCCGGGCCATGTGCGTGCAGGGCCAGATTGCCAATTATACCGTGAATGACACCCGGGGCCTGAGCCTGCGGGGGCTGTATAATGGGAAAATGGGCTATGCCGCTACGGAGGCCTTTGATGAGGAAGCCGTGGGGCAGCTGGTAAACGCCGTCAGGGAAAGCGCCGAGCTGACGGAGGACGAGGATATTCAGGAAATCTACCAGGGCGATGCGGAGTATCCCCAGGTGAACAATTACCGTTCCGATCTGGACGCGGTGCCGGAGCAGCGGAAGCTGCAACTGATTCAGGACGTTGAAAAGAAAGCGCTGGCGATGGACGAAAGGATTGTGGCCCTCAACTATAATATGGTTTCCACTACCAGCCAGGAAACGCGAATCGTGAACCGCATCGTGAATAACAACGAAGCCAAGGGATTGGACCTGCGCTATCGGGACAATATGGCCGTGTGCTTCGTCAGCGCTACCGCCAAGGAGGGCGACCGGGTGTCCACAGGCACAGGCTTCAAGGTCACGCGGGATTTTTCGGAAATGGACGCGGAAGCCATCGCACGGGAAGCCGTGGATGAGGCGCTGTTCATGCTGAAGGCCGGGCCGGTTCCCAGCGGCAATTACCGCGCCATTATCCATGCCCGCTGCATGCCCGATCTGCTGGGCGTGTTTGCAGGCGTGTTCTCCGCTGAAAGCGCGCAGAAGGGGCTGAGCCTGATGGCGGGCAAGGAAGGGGAGATGGTGGCTTCGGAAGCGGTTTCACTGATGGATGATCCGCTGCTGCCCGGCGGATTGGCCAGCCAGCCCTTTGACGCGGAGGGCGTAGCGAGCAAAACCAAGGCCGTTATCGAGAAAGGCAAGCTGACAACCCTGCTGCACAACCTGAAAACAGCCCGGAAAGCCGGTGTCAAAACCACGGGCAACGCCGCCAAGCAGGGCTATGCGGGCGCGGTCACCGTCAGCCCCACCAATTTCTATATCGCTCCCGGAGAAAAGAGCTTAGAACAGCTGATGCAGGATATGGGGGATGGCCTGGTCATCACGGAGGTCAGCGGCCTGCATGCCGGAGCCAACTTTATCAGCGGCGATTTCTCCCTCATTGCGCAGGGCTATACTGTGAAGGACGGAAAAAAGGATGCGCCTGTGGAGCAGATCACCATGGCGGGCAACTTCTTCCAGCTGCTGAAGAATATCCGCGCTGTGGGGAATGATCTGACGTTCCCGGGCAGCGCCATCGGCAGCCCGTCGGTGGATGTGGGCGAAATTGCCGTGGCCGGCAAATGATTGGAATAAAAAAGTAGAAACAAGCGGGGCGGCGGATTGAAAGGATCCGTCGCCCCGGCTGTTGGAGGCGAATCAGAACAGTTCCCGAAAATTTTAATCGGAAGTGTTGACAATAAAGGAAAAATTGGTTACAATACATGGCGAGTGCGGGTGTAGTTCAATGGCAGAACTTCAGCTTCCCAAGCTGACCACGTGGGTTCGATTCCCATCACCCGCTCCACTGCTATGCTTGCGTTTTTTCGCGGCATGGAGGAGACCCTACCGGCTTGGATGCCGGCTTTCCCAGGTTCGCCCGGCTTTAGCCCGGCATCATTACGCAATGGAAACGGAGGAGATTCCCATGGCAAAGGAAAAATTTGAGCGCAATAAG
>JAFXVJ010000048.1 GCA_017524615.1 Clostridia bacterium
GCGCAGCTCCGCTCCATGGAGCAGCTGACCCTGGAGAACCCGCCCGTGATTTACCCGCTGCATTTTGCGGGCATGGACGCGGAGGGAAGGATCGCCGAAGCCGACCTGTTCAAGCTGCTGGACGATACCATTTCCGCCTATAACGCGCTGGTAGAACGATACACCGCCGAAAAACCGATGGACGACGCGGCGTAAAAAAACGATAGGTATTTAGGAAGAAAAGACTATGGACAGGAGGATCAGGAAAATGAAAAAGATTGTCGCGCTGCTGCTGGAATTCGTGCTGTTGGCAAGCGTCTGCGGCGTTTCGCTGGCCGAGGCCTCTCAAAAAACCGTGGTGGGCATCGCCTGGCGGGCCGATACGGATTCGGAGTTCTTTACCAACGTGTGCCGCGCCGTGGAAGCGGCGGGCGGCGAATGGGTGATGCTGAATCAGGTGTTCTCGGCTGATTTAAGCTACGACGCGGAAGGCCGCCTGACCGAAGGAAAGACGGAAATCAACATGCTGGACGAAACCGCCGCCAAGTATGTGAAATGCAATACCTGGCACGGCTCCAACGCGGCGGAAGCCGTGGGAAACGTGAGCATCGTTCTGTTTACCGGCGGCGAGGACATCAGCCCTACCCTGTACTATGCCCCCGAAGAATGGCACGGCATCGAGGCGGAAATCGACTACAACGCCGAGCGGGACGTATCCGATTATTTGACCATGGCCCTACTGCTTAGACTGTGATATTCCCCTCATGGGCTTCCGCCGGGGCGCGCAGATGCTCGGCGTCATTTCCGGCGGGGAAGTCATTCAGGACATTCCCACCTGGTTTGAAAATCAGGGCGTCGCGTATGACTACACCCACCGCAACCAGAAGGCCACCCCCGAAAGCTACCGGGATTACGCGCCCCATACCGTGCAGGTGGCGAAAGGCTCCTGGCTTTCTGACATCGTGGGCACGGATACGCTTACCGGCTGCCCCTCCTGGCATCATCAGGCGATCAAAAATGTGGACAACACCCGGCTTACCGTGACCGGTTATACGGAAACCAACGGCATTCCCATGATCGAAGCCATTGAAAGAACCGATAAGACCTTTGCCATGGGCCTCCAGTTCCACCCCGAAGCTGCCGTTGTGAAGAACTTGGACGGCGCGGCGAACAAGGGTGACTATATGGACTATGAAACGGCATTGTCCGTGTTTCGATATATCGTCGAAAAATCCTGGCTGACTTTGCCTTCCTGGAGCAAGGACGCGGCAGCCAAAATCGCCATCATGGACTATATCGCCGCCATCACCGATGAAACCAGTGAAAGCTACATTCCCGTTGCGGACCGCGTTGCCGTGTTCGATTTAGACGGCACCCTCATGTGCGAAACCTATCCTCGGTGCTTTGAATACATGGTATTTGTGGACTATGTCCTGAACAATCCCGATTACACGCCTACGGACGAGGTTCTTGCCGTGGCGCAGGAGATCGTGGATACCAAATGGCAGGAAAAGCCCTCGGGCATCAGCACCCGGCAGGCCGCCGCCGCCCCCCTTGCCTATGCGGGCATGACCCCCGCCGAATTGGGCGACTACGTGAAGGGCTTCATGGATTCCCCGGCTGAGGGCTTCACGGGCATGACCCGGGGTGAAGCGTTTTACCTTCCCATGGTGGAGTTGGTGGACTACCTGCGGGACAATGACTTTACCGTCTACATCGTCACCGCCACCGAGCGCAACATCGTCCGCGCCATCGTGAAGGATACGCTGGACATTGCCCCCGCCTACGTCATCGGCACGGAATACGGCTACACCGCCACGGGCCAGGGCGATACCGCCGACGGGGATTACACCTTCAAAAGCACGGACAAGGTGGTGTTCGACGGAAACTATTACGGCGAGAACGCCAAAATGTCCAAGGTGGACGCCATCGTGCGGGAGATCGGCCAGCAGCCGGTGCTGGCCTTCGGCAACAGCTCCGGGGACGTAGCCATGTGTGCATACGTGGTGACAAACAATCCCTATCCCGCCCTTTCCTACATCGTCCTGGCTGACGACGAAGCGCGGGAATGGGGCGATTATGAAAGCGCCCAGGCCAAGATCGCGGGCTACAGCGCGCAGGGCATCGGCACCATCTCCATGCGGGACGATTTCGCCACCATCTACGGCGACGGCGTGGAAAAGGACGCAAGCGCCGCGGTTCAGTGATTCACAAAAGGATTTCTTCACGTTTTAAAGAAATAAACAAAACAAGCATCATTTTTCTGGAGGGAAATATTATGAAGATCACCACCTTTAACCCGCAGATCATCACCAAGGACGCCGCGCCCATCGTTCAGCTGTTTGAAGAATTGGCTTTGAAAAACGCCACGATCAGGAAGGCATCAGCGAACTGAAAGTGGAAGGAATCCGCATGAAGGATTTGAATGGCTTCTATGTGGACGTTTCCCAGCCGGACGTACCGCTTGAACGGGATGTAGCCGCCATCCGCATGAACGTGGACGATTTCGACACAGCCTATCAACTGTTGCTTTCCAAGGGATTCAGGAACTACTAAGGGCGAGCGCATCGTTGAACCCCCCACCTCCAAGTCCGCCCTGATGATCGCGCCCTCCGGCTTTTCTATCAATCTCATCCACCATATCAGGAAATAAGGCAGCCCCAAGCAGGCCATTGCGAAGCCGGGGGAATCATCCGCCTGTCCCTTTCGCGGGCGATTTCCCCGGCTTTCATGGCATGAACACGCATACGATGACCGAGGTGGCTTTTCTATGAAGAAAAAGCGCTTCGAGATCAGTTTCTGGAATAAACCGCCTGATCCCCGCTGGCAGGAAAACCAGGATGGTTTGTCGAAAACAGCGTTCAGAAACCATGTCGAATAAACAATCACAAAACAGAGAGGGTGTCTTCCATGAAAAAAGGAGTTCTGTGCGTTCTGCTGTTCCTGCTGCTGTGGTCAGGCGCTGCCTGCGCGGAAAGCGCCCTCACCAGCCTGGAGCAGTTGAATGCGACCGGGATCACCATTGGCGTAAGCCAGGGCAACGTTGCCGAACTGATTCTGAAAAAAGAGCTGCCCTTGGCGACAGTCAGCCAATTCAACGATAAATTCATGGGGTATACAGCCGTGGCTCAGGGCAAGATCGACGCCTTCGCCTATGACCGGCGGCAGATGGAGATGTCCATCGAGAACGGGCAGAAGGGCGTTCATCTGCTGGAGGAAACCCTGAACGAAACGATGAAGATTGCCGTGGGCATTTCGCCGGTTTCCAAAATCCCCGATCTGACCGGCAAAATCAACCGGTTTATCGCGGAGCTGCGGGCGGACGGCATCCTGGACGATATGTTCGACCGCTGGGTCGTTCGGGCCGATGAAACCATGCCGGACATTCCCCGGGCGGAAAACCCCTCGGTTCATCTTATTGTGGGCACTTCCGGCATCGTGCCGCCCTACAGCTACTATGCGGGAAAAGAGCTGAACGGCTACGACATTGAATTGGCCTATCGTTTCGCCGCCTGGCTGGGGGCGGATGTGGAATTCAAGGTGTACGATTACGGCGCGATCTTTTCCGCGGCCATCGCGGGAGATATCGACTGCATCATGGCCAACCTGGAATATACGGATGAACGGGCGGAGGAAATGCCCTATTCGGATCTTCTGTTCGAGGTGAAAATCGGCCTGATGGTGCGGGGGGAGGCGGCCCCCGCCCCGGATGCCGCAAAGCAAAAAGCTTCCGCCCTGGACGCCCTGAACGGCAGGCGCATCGGCGTTGCGACCGGCACCACGTTCGACGCCATTGTATCGAACGCCCTGCCCGACGCGAAACTTGTTTACATCAATTCCTCCGCTGATCTGATTGCCGCTCTGGAGGCTGGCAAAATCGACGGGTTTGCCGTAGACGAACCTGCGGCGAAGCAATTCTGCGCCGTGAACCCGCTTCTCACCGTGGTGGATGAATACCTGGATACCTTTTCGTTCGGCATTGTGCTGCCCAAGACGGCAAAGGGTGACGCACTGTTGGAAGAGTTAAACGCCTGGCTTATTCCAATGAAAGAAAGCGGCGCGCTGGAACGGGTGATCGAAAAGTGGGCAGATGGTCCGGAGGAAGGAAAGACCCTGCCGGACTACGCTTCGTTCCCCGCGACCAAGGGTACGCTGACCTTGGCTACGGAGGGCGATTATGTGCCCATGACCTATTACCGGGGCACTGAAATCGTTGGGGCGGAGATCGATCTGATTGCTCAATTCTGTGAAGCCAACGGCTATGGGCTCAAGGTGCAGGTCATGAACTTCGACGGAATCTTGCCCGCTGTCCAGACCGGCAAGACGGATTTTGCCGCTGCCGGGATCTCCATCACCGATGAGCGCCGGGAGAGCGTCAATTTCTCCGTGCCCTATTATTCCGGCGGCACAGTGATGGTGGTGCGGAAAGATACTGATTCAGGCACGGAGCAGGCCGAGGGAACCGTCCGCTGGCAGGACTACAACGGAAAACGCCTGGGCGTGCTGGTGGGCCCGCTGATGGAGGACGCCGCCAAAGAATATTTCTCGGACAGCGAATACCTGCTGTTCAACAGCTACCCAGACTGCATCGCCGCGCTGCTCTCGGGGAAGATCGATGCTTACCTGGGGGACGAACTGGGAGCGTTCGCTGTTCATGCGGAAAACCTCGAAATTGACTATATCCATGACCGAATTACCCAAAATAATTATGCCTTTGCATTCCGGAAGAATGATCCTAAGAGCGCCGCCCTGTGCGCTGAACTCAATGATTTTCTCGCCATAAGCCGGGAAAACGGCACCATGGAAGATCTGGAAAACATCTGGTACGGCATTGATGAAGAAAGAAAGGTCGTGGATATGTCCGATCTGACCGGTGAAAACGGCACGATCAGGGTCGTGACCACCTCTACGGACATGCCCTTTTCTTACATCAAGGACGGCAAAAACGTGGGCTACGATATTGATCTTGTAGTTCGTTTCTGCCGGGACAGGGGCTACGCCCTGGAGCTGGGCGACGTAGCTTTCGATGGTCGTATTCCGGCGATCCAATCCGGCAAATATGACTTCACCACGGATATGAACGTAACGCCGGAGAGGGAGGAACAGGTGCTGTTTTCCGATCCTACCGGCTATGGTGGCATCGTTCTGGTGGTGCGGTCATCGGATCTTGGAGAATCGACCGTCAGCGAAGCAGGCGTATATACCAGCGTGTCCCAGTTAGACGGAAAACGCATCGGTGTGCAAAGCGGAACCAACTTCGATGCTATGGTTCAAGAGAATCTTCCGTCTGCTCAGATCGATTATTATATTGGGAAGGCCGACCTGGTGGCGGCGCTCACAGGGAAAAAGGTCGAAGCCTTCGCGGTTGACGAACCAGTGGCTCAGATTCTGATGCATGAAGACGAACGCTTAACTTATCTGCATGAATATCTGGACGACTATGTGTTTGCCTTTGCATTCGCGAAAAATGAAGCGGGAAAAGCGCTGAAAGATCAGTTTAACGCTTTCCTCGAACAGTTGCCCGATGGGACGCTGAACGCGCTGGCGGCCAAATGGTTTGACGAGGACGAGGACGCGAAGCCCATGCCGGACATCACCGCACTGAAAGCTGAAAATGGAACGCTGCGACTGGCGACAGAATCGGGTTACGCGCCGTTTGAGTACATCCGCGACGGTCAAGTCGTGGGCTATGACATGGAGCTTGCCGCTCTTTTCTGTGAAGCGAATGGCTACGGCTTTGAAATCGTAGATATGAATTTCGACGCGATCCTGCCTGCGATACAGACTGGGAAGTGTGACTTTGCCGCGGCGGGCATCGGCGTTACGCCGGAACGGGCGGAAAGCGTGCTGTTCTCTGAACCAGACTTCTCCGGCGGCATGGTGCTGGTTGTGCTAAAGACCGAAGCTCAGCCTACTGCGCAGACAGCGGAAACCACAATCTTTTCTTCCCAGGCGGAATCCTTCTGGGACGGCATCGTTTCCAGCTTCAACAAAACTTTCCTGCGGGAGAACCGCTGGGAGCTGTTCGGAAACGGCGTGCTGACTACCCTGCTCATCACCGCCCTGTCCATCCTGTTTGGGACAGCCTTGGGCTTTCTGGTGTTCATGCTCTGCCGGAACGGGAACATCGTCGCCAATAGCGTCACCCGATTCAGCATGTGGCTGGTGCAGGGCATGCCCATGGTGGTGCTGCTCATGATTTTGTATTACATCATCTTTGGTTCCGTGGCCATCAGCGGCATTTTCGTGGCGGTGATCGGGTTTACGCTCACCTTCGGGGCTTCCGTGTTCGGGCTGCTGAAAATGGGCGTTGGCACCATCGACCGGGGCCAGTACGAAGCGGCTTACGCCCTGGGCTACGCCAACCGGCGCACCTTCTTCCGCATCATCCTGCCCCAGGCCATTCCCCATATCCTGCC
>JAFXVJ010000049.1 GCA_017524615.1 Clostridia bacterium
CCGTTCCCGGAGCGGATCAACACGGAATTCGTGCGGATCATCAACAAAACCACCATGCGCCTGCGGGTCTGGGAGCGGGGCAACGGCGAAACCCTGGCCTGCGGCACGGGCGCCTGCGCTGCCGTGGCCGCCGCGGTGAAGAACGGTTTCTGCGATCCCGGGCGCGACATTGTGGTCAAGCTGCCCGGCGGCGATATGACCGTTACCTGCGCCGATGATCGGCTGCTGCTCTCCGGAAGCGCCGTGATGGTGTTTGAGGGTACATTCGAATATTGATTTCTGAAAAAATAAATTCTTCACGGATTGTCAGGGAGAAAGAAACGGCCTTTCCTGTCCTCTTGAGCGTCGTGGAGCGAAAAAGCGGAACGAAGCCGAAAGATCTATGCCGGGTTAGCAATTTATGCATAGATCCCTCGACTGCGTTTCGCTTTTCGGTTTCGCTTCACTCGGGATGACAGGGAAGGGTTTACGTTTCCCTAAAAATCCGTGAAGAATCTCTTTTTTGGGGTGATGCGGCAACGTATCAGTTGAACGCGAATTCAAGCACCACGTTGGCGCTGACCGAAACGTCGCCGCTGGAGATGCTGGTGCCCCAGCCCGCGTCATCCATCGCTTCCTCCATGCTGTATGTGTTTTTCGCGCCGTAAACCTCCCGGGAATAAGCGGCGGTGCTCTGGCTGGAATTGATGTAAAGCAAATCCCCCAGCTCCACGCCCGCGGCGGCGGCAATCACCTGGGCCTTCTGCATGGCATCCTTCACCGCCCGGGTCAGGGCTTTCTGATAGGCCTCATTCTCCTGCGTGGAGGAAAACGCGATGCCATAGGTGGTGTTGGCTCCCGCTTCCACGGCGGCATCCAGCACAGCGCCCAGGATGGTCAGGTCATGAATGGTAACGGTGACGTTGTTCTGCACCTCATAATAGAGGGTGCGTTTTTCATTTCCCTGCGAATCCACGCTGAATTCGTAATTATTGAAAACGTTGAACTGGCTGGTCACGATGTCCTTGTCGTCGATGCCGATGCCGCGGATGGCCTCCATGACGGCGTTCATGGCGGCTGCGTTCTCCTGCTGCGCCTTGCGGACCGATTCATTCCGCGTGTTCACGCCGATTTGCAGGGTGGCGGTATCCGCCGCCAAGGACACAGTGGCGTTCCCGCCCACGCGGATCACCTTTCCCGCGCTCTCCTTTTCAGCCAGGGCCGGCGCGGCCAACGACAGCAGCAGCGCAGCGATCAAGCAAACAGCAATCAAGTTCTTCTTCATGGATTAATCCTTCCTTTCCGTATTCCTTTTTCGATTACTGATCCGGCGGACCGTCAGCAGGACAAACGCGGCGATAGCCAGCCAGGGCAGCGCGCACAGGACCGCCAGGCCCGCCTCCCGCCAAAAGCTCCCGCCTTCTTGTTCGGAATCGGTTCCAGGCTCCTGCGGCCGATCCGGCCGGATGCCGGAGCCGCTTTCCGGCGCGGCCCCGTCCGCGTCCTGCGCGTCGTCCCACGGGGCAGCCCCTTCTTCCGCTTCCTCCGGCGCCGCATACATATCGTACGCTTCGTCGGCGTCCGCCGCCTCATCCAAATCGGCATACGTCACATTGGACGCGGAAGCGCCCATGGCCATCATAGGCCCCAGGTCAGGCAGCGATTCCGCGGCGCTGTCCTCTGTTTCCTTTGCGGCGGCCTCCTCCATGGAAAACAGCATATCGCGCCGCTCCAGCACGGGCAGATCCGCTGCCATGGACATCGACTCATCGACGCTGTATTCCTCCTCTGCGGAAGGAGCGGCGGCCTGAGCGGGCGCCATATATGCGTCAGCCGAAGCCTCGGTCACCTGCGCCGCCGTGGGCCGCGGGTTTATTCCCTTCCCGGTCAGGGGCAGGCGCTGACGGGTCATCACCGTGCCGCCCACCACGAATACCAGCGCCGCCGCAGCGGTGAGCCAGGACCGCCAGGGATGGGCGCCGCGCGCCTTCTCTTCCCCCGTTTCCTCTTTCAGCTTCCGCCGCCAGGAGGCGGAGAAATCCGCGGGCACCTGCGCATCCGCGTCCAGCGCCCGCAGATCCCGCATCAGGCGCATCCGGGCCGCGCAGTCGGCGCAGCCGGCGGCGTGCTCCTCCAGCCGCTTTTCGTCCTCCGGAGACAGGGCGTCCTCCAGACACGCATCGAGAAGATTCGAAAATTCTTTGCAATCCATGTTTTCGCCTCCTCTCGCTCTCTTAGACGGATGATGAAGAAAAAAGTTCCGACGATTTTTTTAAAAGCTGCATGATTTTTTCCCTTGCCCGGCTGATACGGCTTTTCACCGTGCCCAGCGGCAGGGACAGGGCTTGGGCGATTTCATCGTAATTCATCCCCCGGATATCCCGAAGGACGATCATCTGCCGCATGTCCGGCGGCAGCTGGGCCAGCGCCTCCCGCAGCAGGCGCATGCGTTCCTTCTGCTCCAAAAGGGCATAGGCGGTGGGGGCGCTGTCCACCGGTTCAAAGCCCTGTTCCTCGTTCATCGCCTCCAGAGAGGCCGTTTCCCTGCGCTTGCGCAGTTCATCCAGGCACACATTCATGGCGATCCGGGTGATCCAGGTGGAAAAGGCGGCGTCCCTCCGGAAAGAATCAAAGGCGCGGAAGCCCCGCAGCAGCGCTTCCTGGGCGCAGTCCGCCGCGTCCTCCCGATTGCCCATCATATGATAGCAGACGGCATACACCTGGCGTTCGTTTTCCGCCGCCAGGCGCTCATACTGTTCCGCCTTCTGTTTTTTGGAGAACAATGGGATTTCCATGCTCACCCTTCCTTCCGTTGCCGGGGTTCAATGCGTCCCCCGGAGCCTCTCCCTCCCAGGCGAACCGCTTCACCGTCCGCCCATCGGGCAGGGCCACCTCCTCGTTCCACATGGCCGCGGGCCGGGTCCACAGTTCACCGGGGCCGTACAGCGCGCGATACACCACCATGGGCTCCAGCGTTTCGGAATGCAGCGCCAGGCCCGTCACCTGATAGCGGTTGCCCTTATAGTGCCGGTAAATGCCCTGGGGGATGCGGATGCGCATGCTTTCCAGCAGCAAATAAGGATAGGCCGTTTGCCAGAAAGACAGTTTGCTCAGCTGACGCTGCAATTCCCCGTCCCCGGCGATTTTTTCAGGCAGGATCCACATGGCGTCCTGCACCTCTTCGGGCTGGAAACGCATATCCGCTATGTCCACATCCTGACGGATCAGCCAGACATCCCGGAGAAAGCTCCGGTTCGGCCGGTCCCTTCGCTCTATAATCAGCACCCGGGCGCGGCGCATATCGGGCAAAAACCCCAGTTCCTCTTCCGTTTCCCGGATGCAGGCGGCGGTGCTGTCCTCGCCCGCCAGCGCTGATCCGCCGGTGACCGACCACAAATCGGGCATCACATCCTTGTCCCGGGCGCGCCGCTGCAGCAGGGTTTCGCCCCGGCTGTTGAGAAACAGTATATCCACCACCAGGTGATACCGTCCCTCCGGCAGCGGCTCCCCGCGCACGGCGGTCTCTCCTGTCAGGTTTCTGTCGCGGTCATATAAATCCCAAATCTCCATTGGCTCATCCCTCGCATTCCGGATTACAGTTTCAATCCTGCCGGCATCTCTTCGCCTTCCTTATAATACTCCGGGGCTTCGGCAAATCCAAATGAGGCATACAGTCTCCTCGCGGCTTCATTTTCAGGCTCATAAGACAACCAGCATATTTCAGACGAACCGCACGGGAAGGTATGAACGAAGTCCGGCTGGAACGCCCGTCTCCCATATCCGTTTCCCTGATATCTCCTCGTCAGCCTGTCCTAATTGTTCCAGGTGACTTTCTCCAAACGGATCGGTTCCATACGCTCTTTATTCCCTTGCGATGCGCCTCATTCCGCCGTCATGCCGCTTCCCTTGTATTCTATCATGAAAGAAAGCAAATAGCAAATAAAACGGCGCAAAATCTCTTGCGGCCGATCCGCCGCCATGCTATAATTTCCCGGCGGGAGGAACGCTTCTATGGATGAAATTTTCAAAAACCGGGTGACCGAATGGGCCAAGCGAAGCTGGGATCAGGGGGTATACTGCTTTTCGCATTTTCTGGATCTGGCCCAGCGGTCCGATTTTCTGTCGCTGCTTCCCGCCCTGCCGCCTGTGCCCTGGACGCTGTTTGGCGGAGCGGAGGGATGCGAGCGGCAAATGCTGCGCTTCGGCAATGAGGACACCTGCGGCTATGACGCGCCCTTTCCCATTGCCTGTCTCGTCATCGCGCCCCTCAGCGCCAGGTTTGCCGAGCCGCTCACCCACCGGGATTACCTGGGCGCGCTGATGGCGCTGGGCCTGGAAAGGGAACTGCTGGGGGACATCGTGGTGCGGCCGGAGAAAGCGTACCTGTTCTGCGAGGAACGCATCGCCCCCTATATCACCGAGCATTTCATCCAGGCCCGTCACACCAGCCTGTCCTGCCGCCTGTCGGACGGTCTGCCCGAAGGCCCGCTGTTTGAAACCAGGCGCGTTTCGGTGCAGCTCTCCTCCCAGCGGGTGGACGCCCTGATCGCTCACGTGTTCCATCTGTCCCGGGGCGAGGCCCAGGCCCTGTTTCCCGCGGGGCGGGTCTTTCTCTCCGGCAGGCTCTGTGAAAGCCCCAGCAGGGAGCCCAAGCCCGGGGACATCATTTCCGTCCGGGGCCTGGGACGCATGAAATACACAGGGGTGGAAAGCCTGAGCAAAAAGGGCAGGGAGAATACGGCCGTGGAGGTCTTTATCTGAAAATTGCGTGAAAGACGGCAAGGAAAGCGCGGAGCGCGGCGGATGCGCGCCGCATGCTCCGTTCTGGCCAGGGTGAATATCGGGAAGCGCAGCAGCGCTGCGATGGCCGAAATAAAGCCCCGCCAGATGACGGAGCTTTATAGACGGTCAAAGGACGTACGCCGGCGGGCGTACGTCCTTTGATTCTGCAATTTGACTTTTATTTCAAGCAGGCCGAGCCGTCAAACATTGTCAAACAGCCGGGGGCTCTTTTCCAATACTTTCACCAGCGGGATGCCCAGCGCATAGCAGACCACCGCTTCACCCAGACCCACCGTAAGGATATTCACGATCCAGGAACCGCCGAACATGGCGTACAGCATGATGCCCACGATGAGGGCGTTGCAGATCACGGGCCAGAAGGCCGCGATCCATTTGTTGCCCCGGCATTCCCGGGTGAGGAGGGCGGCTACGAAGGTGGCGCCGGTGCCAATGATGGCATCCTCCACAGTGGAGCCAAGCAGATTGGCCAGGAAACAGCCGATCACCAGGCCGGGGCCAGCCGCCGGGGTCAGGACGGGCAGCAGGGTCAGGGCTTCGGACACGCGAAACTGCACGGGGCCGTAGCTGATGGGGGCGAGCAGCAGGGTCAGGCCAGCATACAGCGCTGCGATCACACCGCTCAGGCACAGGTTTCTGACATTGAGGGTTTTCTTCATGTCAATTCCTCCTATGAAATTTTCTGAAGATGGGTGGCGCTCACACGCATCATCTTCCTGCCGAAAACAGTCGGCACGAGCCAATATACCATAAATTTCGCCGTATGACAAGCGGGAATTGCGCGAAAGATAGGCCTGTGACGCTCACACGCTGGGCGACGCACAGGAAAGGAGAGAGGCAGCATGAAAGAAGCGCAGAATCAGTGCATCCATTGCTCCGTGGAATCCTGCAGGCATCTGAAGCAGGAAAAGGGCATTTGCTCCCTGGAGAGCATCCAGGTCGCCCCCACGCCCATGGCCTACTCCGGCGATCCCGCCGATGAGAGCATGTGCCAGAGCTACCAGTGCAAATGACCGGGCCGCGCGATAAGCTCCGTCAGCGGGCAGTACCGCCCCCTCCCGGCCGGGAAACGGGGGATGAATCCTTCTTCGATCCTGCCTCGGTGGCATCCTGCAACGAGTGCACCGGCATTCTGCCAGCTCCGGTGGAAACCGACAGCGAAGGCGAAAACGTGGCGGCCCTCCAGGGCATCCATCGCATCCGGGGCGTGCGGGATCAAACAAAAAGGCAGCCGTGGTAACGGCAGCCTCATTACGCAAGGGCACAGTGATTCCTTCATCGGCGTCATTGCGCCCTTCTTTTTTTCGGCACAGTTTTTCCTGTATCCCGATAAAGCAGCGACACAGCATATGTGCTTTCTGCGTCCATCGGGTGCCCCCGCAGGCGTGTTTTGGCCAGTTTTTCTGTTTCAGCACCGGGCAGGTCCCATAAATCCGTAGGGGAAAACGGATCTCTTCGGTTTCGGCATACGGTCATTCCCTCTCCGCGCAGCCGGTATAATCGAAATAATAATACGTTTGATCCTTGCCGCATTCCCGGAAGCCGCAGCGGGTGAGCATGCGGTAGGAGGGCAGGTTTTCCAGGCAGCAGCGCGCGCGGAGGGTCAGCCCCAGGTCATCCAGGCCGAAGCGGACGATGGCGTCAATGGCCTGAGCGCCCAATCCCTTCCCTTGCCAGGGGGGAAACAGGCGGCAGCCCACCTCGCCTCCTCGCCGGGCGGTAAAATTCCACAGCAGCGCTTCACCGATCATGGGGCCCTCCTCCCGTTCCCGGATGGCGAAATTGATGGAATCCCCAGCCGCCATATCGAATTGCACGGAATCATAGAAGGTGTTTTCGTCGATGGGGCCGGTGATGTTCTCGTCCGTGCGGTAATCGTATCCCCACCAGCGGTTGTTTTCAATGTCGGTATTGAGCCGGAGATAGGCTTCCTTATCCGTCTCCCGGATGGGCGTCAGCACCATGTTCTCCCCCCGCAGCACCGGCAGCTGCGCTATCCGCGCCCCGGGGGCCCGCACATGCACCTGATACTTGGGCATCATGGCAATGGGATGATACTGCTGCTTGGAGGTGCGCAGGCCGGGGTCGCCGGAATCGTCCTCCCGGTTCACATACCGCAGGGGACGGCCCAGCGCGTTCCCTACGGCGTTGACAAAGCCATGGAACAGGGTGGGATATGCCCCCTCTACGGATTTGAGCGCCTTTTCCACATGGATCATCAGCGTGTCGCCCACGATTTCTCCGATGGTGAAGGCCACCACCCGCTCTCCCTGCATCAGGCAGGCCGCCGGCATGCCGAGCCCGGCATACTGACGCAGCAGGGCGTGGGTGTGGCGCAGCTCCGCTTCTTCCAGGGCGCTGCGCCCGGGATGCTCCTGCGCATACTGGCGCAGCATGGCCTGCACAGCCTCGCCGTCCGCTTCCGTCAGGGAACGGATGACCGGCTCGCCGTACAGCTTCCGGTATTTGTTGATGTGGTTGCGCTGGCCGCTGAACCGGCGGCCGGAAAAAGCGGCCATTTCCTGAAAATCATACAGATAATCGCTCCATTTATCCTCCCGGGCGGCCATCAGATCGGAAAACCGGGGATCAGAGCGCGCCTTGACGAGCGTCGCCTGATCCAGGGCAAAAAACCGTAGGGCCAGGCCCTCCTGCTCAGTATAGGCCACCAATTCATCCAGCATGCCGTCCACGTCGTCCCCCACGGGCCAGCTGAAGGCCGGCTGATCGCTGATCTCCTCCCGGATGAGCAGCGTGCCGTGCCGCAGGCACAGCTGCGCGCGGTATTCTGCTCCCCACGTCAGCAGCGTGCCCAGGCTGAAATCGTTGCATAAAAAATGCGCCTGCCGCACAATGGATGACGCGCGCTTCAGGCTGTCCAGATTGCAGGGTTCAAATTGCAGCATACGGGCCTTTCTTTCTCCTCAGGGGGGATGGTGATGCGTGCATTATAGCACATGCGTTCGAAAATGACAATCGCTTTATGTTTGATTCTTTTATATTTTGCAAAATATATATAATTCCCCCGGGCATGGCCCCGTCGGATCGTCGCGTCACATTTTTCTTGTGTTTCCGTACCGGCCGCTGTACAATAAAGAAAAACGGAAGGGGACGGAACGGCATGATTGCGCAATACCCTCCCATGGGGTGGAACAGCTGGGATTGCTTCGGCGCGGCGGTGACGGAGGAACAGGTGCGCCGCAACGCGGAATACATGGCAAAGCACCTGAAGGAATATGGCTGGGAATATGTGGTGGTGGACATTCAGTGGTATCAGCCCACGGCGTCCAGCCATGCCTATGAGCCTTTCTCCCAATTGACCATGGATGCTTACGGCCGGGTGCTGCCGGCGGAAAACCGGTTCCCCAGCGCCCGGGATGGCCGGGGCTTCCGGCCACTGGCCGATTATATTCACGGCCTGGGGCTGAAATTCGGCATCCACATCATGCGGGGGCTGCCCCGGATGGCGGCCCACCGGAAGCTGCCCATTTGGGGCTGTGATCAATCCTGCGCCGACGTGGCTGACCCGAATTCCATCTGCGCCTGGAACCCGGATATGTATGGCCTGCGGTGCGATCTGCCCGCCGCCCAGGCATATTACAGCAGCATTTTTTCCCTTTACGCCTCCTGGGGCGTGGACTATGTGAAGTGCGACGACATCGCCCGGGAATATCCCCGGTGCCAGCGCGAAATCGAAGTGATTTCCCAGGCCTGCCGGAGCTGCGGCCGGGACATCGTGCTCAGCCTGTCCCCGGGGCCCGCGCCGCTGGAGCAGGCGGAGCATTTGAAGCGGTATGCCAATCTGTGGCGCATCACCGATGATTTCTGGGATGACTGGCGGCTGCTGCGGGGCATGTTTGAGCGGGCGGAAAAGTGGTGCGTTCACGCCGGGCCCGGGCATTGGCCCGACGCCGACATGCTGCCCGTGGGCGCCCTCCGGCAGTGCTACGCGGAGCCGGGCTGGACGAAATTCACCCCCGCCGAGCAGCGCACCATGATGACCCTGTGGTGTATGATGCGCTCCCCCTTGATGGTCGGCGGCGATCTGCAGCAAAATGACGATTTCACCCTGCGCCTGCTCACCAACGCCCCGCTGCTGGCCATTGAGAAGGAAAGCTGGTGCGCCCATCCCGTGTTCACATCCGACGGGGCGTGCGTGTGGATCGCCCCCCGGAAAAACGGCAGCGGGTGCTACGCCGCGGTGTTCAACCTGTCGGACGGGGAAAAACGGATCAGCGTGCCCTTGGAAGCCTTGGAGGGCACCTGGCGCAGCGCCACGGAGCTGTGGACGAATCAGGAATCCGCCGATCTGACTGCTCTGCTGCCCGCGCACGACGTGGCGGTGTGGCACATTCAAATGGAAGACACGGAAAACACGGAAAACACGGGAAACACGGGAAACACGGGAAAAATCTGATATAAAGCCGGATTTTCTCAGCTTCCTAAAAAGCCGGGTTTTTCCAGCTTCCGCGCTCGCATTTTATGGTCTGCGAATCCCGCTTACCCTAACATTTGACAAAGAGACCAAAATCAACAAGAATCCCGCCTGCTTCCAGACGGGATTCACTGGTGGCTCCGAGTGGATTCGAACCACTGACACTCCGGGTATGAACCGAATAGAAATACAAATCGAAGCGTCTTCTGTGAAGAAAATCAAGAAATCATTTGCTTCCCAAATCGGGCATGCCGCCATGATGCCCGATAATTGCGGAAGCGCTATATGCATCGTTATATATTTCCAAAGAGATCTTCGCCCCGGCAGTGGAATGATCCACTTTTGCAGTGTCTTCCGGATCGTTCATTCTTCGTTGACCTGCATCGCTGTATTTTCCTGCGTCATGTAATAAGCCAATTCTTGCAGCATGCGCTTCTGCATTAAATGGAAGGGCAAAATACTTTGCCAAGTCTGATACTCTTTTTCTTCTTTGAGGAGAAGTATGAAAGCATTTAAGGTTTTCTTCAAGTGTCCATGGGAATATCAGGAACTGTTCCGATGAAACGCGCGGGTGGGTATGCAAGACCCGCCCGCGCGTTTTTTCACATTTTTCACATTTTTCGCGTTTTTTTGCGTTTTTCACGCTTTGCGCGTATCCGTTCAGTCCCCGACTGAACAAATGCGCATATTTCACTTTTCAGCCCAAGGGCAATATACGGTGAACACCGGCGATGCGGCATCCGCCCTCATTCAGCCGCCATTCCGGAAAAGCTTTCGATGCGCAGGGAAGGCGCGACCCGGACGACGAAAAACGAGGTGTACTGCTCCATATCATCAAAGACGAGGTACTGGCTCCCGTCCTCCGTCGTGATTTGGGATTCAAGCGACAATGCGCCCATGGATTCCGCGAGGGGAGGATTGTGCTCGGCCACGAAGGAGAGGATCTTTTCTTTGCCCGCGGCGATGGTGTCGGCATCCACGCTGTCGGCGTCCGCTTCATCTCCCAGATACCACTCCGCCGTCAGGTTTTCCAGTACCACCAGGCTGCCGTCCGCTGCAAACTCACAGTAGTATTGCGTTCCATCCGGATTTGTCACGTCGACGCAGATATGATCCACGTCATACCAGCCGCCAAAGGACGCTTCTTCATCCACGGGATAGCCCAGCGTCGGCAGCAGCTCGGACACCCGGCTCATCGTCGCATCCCATACGTCATCCTCCAGGGGATGACTCACCTCCTCGCCATCGTCTTCCCAGTACATCCGTGCCGGCTCCACGCCGTATTCGTCGGCGTCGAAGGGCTTGACATGGCTGCTGCCGTAATCCGTGAAGGCCAGGTCAAACCGCACCGTCACTTCCCGGATCACCCCGTCCCAGAAGGTGGAGGCGGCCCGCACGTTCCCCTGGGCAGCGGCCAGACGGCCCTGGGCATCCAGGGTGAATTCCACGTCCGCTTCCTTCAGCGCCCAGTGCACGGTGCCATCCGTCAGGGCCTGGGAGACGGTGACATAGTTATCAAAGACGAAGCATTCGTCCTCCACAACGGTGCGTTCCCGGCCGAAAGCGAACCAGCGGTCGGACAGGTAGCCCGCCGCCAGATTCAGCGCGCTGACGGCCATGCCCGGGATCTGGTCCTCGGCCAGCAGGATATGCACCTTTTTCGCGCCGTCGGCTTCCGATACGGTCACGGTCCCCTCCGGCATCATGCTTTCCAGCGGCCCCATCAGCATGCCGCCCAATTCCGTCAGCGCGTCCAGGCGCACCGAGCGGCGAAGCAGCGTGTCGTTGGGGGTGTCGAAGCCAGACTTGTAGGTCCCCGGGTAATAGCGCTCCATCACATAGTAATTTCCTTTTTCATCGGCGATGATGGTCCAGCCGGTTTCGCGCTCGGTGCCGTCGGCCTTGGGCGTCAGCAGGGTGAGCCCGTAGAAGGAATTGCAGCCGTCCTGCACGTAATTCAGCTTCGCTGTTTTGAAGTGCTGTCCATCCAGGGCAAAGGAAGCTTCGCCCGTCACGGTGACGTTGTCTGTATGGAAAAGAAGATTGCAGCCGCTGTTCCACAGTTCGGTCAGGACGCCCTCCGTCAGAGCCGAGGCCGTCAGGGAAACGCTGAGCAGAAGCACTGCCAGCAGGATGAGAATCTTTGAATGACGCATAAAAAAGCCTCCTATCGTATGGTTGTCCATGGATTTCCTAACAAGAAACGGAAAAGAAGCGTCTTTTCTTCCCGATGCCGATGATTTATTCCCGCCTGAATTGGGAAATGAATTTCCAGGCGTTCTCACAACTGTGATGCCTGCATTCGTGCATTTGTCCGCTCACGCTGGCGAATGCCGTGCGGCATACGCCGTCCTCGCTGTCATAATAGTGAATGGTCAGGGTGCTGCCCCGGGAAGGATCCTCCACGCGCTCGATCCGGTCGCCCGGAATGCCCCAGATGGGATCGGCCCAGGTGTCTTTCTGATCGAAGGAAAGCGTATCGAATTTCTTGACCAGGCGGTTGACCTTCGCCACATACTGCACCCGTTCCAGGCAGGTGGCCGCCTGGAAGGGCAGTTCAGGCAGCGGGGACAGTTCGCCGCCGGAATAGAAAACGGGCACGGGCACCTCCTGATTCAGCTGCTTTGTCACGCGCTCGCCATAGAAGGTGGTATAAACCGGGAACAGGGCGCTGGCGGGCATGATGCCGGCGAACAGGCGGGGATATTCCTGATAGAGATCCCAGCTTTTGCCGCTGCCCATGGAAAAGCCGGTGGCGTAAATGCGGTGGGCGTCGATGGGATAGCGCTGTTTCAGCGCCTCAACGAGCTGAGCGGCTTCAGCGGCGGGAACGTTCATGTGGTTCTCCACCGACACAAACAGGAAGCCATACCGGTGGGCTATTTCCCACCAGCCGGCCACATAGGTCAGGTACATGGAGGAATCGCCGCCGCCATGAAAACCGATCACCATCGGCACAGGCCCGTTGTCCATAAGGCCCTTGTTATAATAAGCAAAGTACCCCACCTTGTGTGTGGGCTGATCCTTGAAGGGGCTGCGGTTGTCCGGAGAGGTGGCAACGATGGCGCTGCCCGCATCCTCTGTCATGCCCAGAGTGGCGAAATCGGGCTCCAGCTCGATCTTGCCGCACCACATCTTGAAGCGCTTCACGAAAGCATGAAAATCGGCCCCGTAATCAGCCCGGTCCTTGATGAGCAGGTGTTCACAGCCGGCAAAGGCCTGATTGACGCCGTCGCTGTTCCCCACGCTGAGGACGGGGATATCCCTGCGCTGCACGTCCGGGATCACGCTCAGGCGTTCCATGGAGCACATGGCCGGGGTGATTTCTCCCGGTCCCCACAGGTATTCGCCCTGCTGGGTTTTCAGCAGGTGCC
The DNA here is from genome assembly GCA_017524615.1 of Clostridia bacterium. Taxonomy (GTDB): domain Bacteria; phylum Bacillota; class Clostridia; order Christensenellales; family Aristaeellaceae; genus RUG563. Next base: position 12,589 of record JAFXVJ010000049.1, read on the forward strand.
GCGCCACATAATCCGCCGAAGCTCCGAAGCTGTAGATGTCTGCGCGGAAGATGGCGCCGCGGGCGAAGTATCCCTTGAACTTTTTGGCAAAGAAATCGTAGTTCTCCACAATGCCGTCCCGGTAGACCTGGATCATCTTGATTTCCGCGATCACCGCGGCATACAGGCTTTGGTCCGCCCCGGCCCAGCCGCCAGCCGCTCTGGGCCAGACAAAGAGCACGCTGGTATCAAAATCGGCGGCGATCCGGGCCAGGCCCGTCTCCCGGGCAAAAGCCACGGCCTGCTCCATGCTCTGCTCCTTTTCCTCAAACACCAGCAGCAGTGGCGCGCGGAAACCGTAGTTATTCGTCTGTCCGTCCAAATCATTGTCCGGCACATACACCTTCAGGTCAAAGCTGTCAAAAGCGTGTTCCCAGCATTTTCCGCCCGTTGTTTCCCACACCGGGGGTCTTTCCATCATTGCCATATGCCTACCTCCTGTGTACACCGGTTGGTGTATTGTTCCTTTGACCGTGCGCATTTGTTGTCTTCTGCCATGCCGTCTGCCGACTTTTTCTTCAGGCGTCGGCAGATCGGCCAGCCGCGTTTTGCGCAGATTGCCCCGGGATCATACCATGACGCCAGCCGTACCCGCGGCCCGGGCAGTCTGCCCGCGGAATTTTTCCGCATGTTATATTATACCAGTATTTTTCAGAAAGGCAATGCACAGATGACGCGCGCCGGAGCCGTACGGCATTGAGAACCTGATCCTTCCATACGACTGTGATCCGTCCTTTCCCGATTGCTTCGGCATCGATATGATTATCGCCGGAAAAGGCTCTTTGCCTCAAATTCCCTCCTCATCTGCGCTCTGTCAGTGCGATTTCCGGTCCCATAACGCATGCCGGAAGCCTCTCTGAGCCTTCATCCACAGAACGTTCCGCAAAAAAGATGGACGAAAAAGACCGATCTGCCAAAAAAGATTGATTTCCCTCTTGTTTTTATTTTGAATTGGTGATAATATATATCCAAGCGTTTCGCCGGAGCTCACAGATGACCTCGGGCATGGCGAGATGCATGACGGGGCATTAGCACAGTTGGTAGAACGAACCAACCCGTCTTACGCCCCACTCTGAACTTTCTCAACCGAATCTGATTGGATGGAAAATCCGGTCAAAAATCTTACCATTTGGGGCATTAGCACAGTTGGTAGGACACCACGTTCCTACTGGTGCGAAAAATGGAAGACCTTGGAAAACGTGGCAAAATGGAAATTCAGGTAAGAAATCTTACCAAATGGGGCATTAGCACAGTTGGTAGCGCGCTACATTCGCATTGTAGAGGTCAGCGGTTCGAATCCGCTATGCTCCACCAGCCAAAACCCTTGAAATCATTGGATTTCAAGGGTTTTTGTTATGCGCGGATAGTCTCCATAATTTTCATGTATAATTTGGTATTTTGCTATATTCAAGAACAAAATACATCAATGATTTTTGTGCAAATTAAACATATATTTTTTGGGGCGTAAGCAAGGGTGTTTTCCTGTAGGAATATATGTCTTTATTTCCGGTTGAAACAAGAATACTATTCTTGTTCCTCCATCTATGCTGTCCCGCGTATCGTCGGAATCGTTTTTTGCGCATGTTTCCGCCCGCGCTGCTCCATTTTCCGATTTGCCTGAAAGTCACTCCATCCTACGCCGCAGTTTGTCGCAGGGAGGACGCCAGCGGTTCTTATCGGGCATTTACGCCCGGTGGAGATTTGCTTGATGCGGACTCCATGGGACAGGCCCGGCTTGACCGGTTTACGGCGTCAGGTTTTTCGGGGCCTGATTGTATGCCCGCTTTGCGCCGAACGAGCTGCGCTTGACAAACACCGCCAGGATTTCATTCACATCGCTGCCCCGGCTGTATCGCATGCAGCCGACGCCGCCCGGTTTCGGCGGCGTCGGCTTCCGGTATCTTCATTAATCATGCGTATCTCCATAATAATGTGTATCTCCATAATCATGTGTACAGCATCGAATTGCCGGATGGGCGGACACCCGCGTGACAAGGGCCCGCGGCGCGGGCAGCCATCGAGGATGTTGAATTGGCGTACGCAATGACGGTTCATAAGGCGCAGGGATCTGAATACGATTTGGTTTTGATGCCGCTTACGGCAAGCATGCACGGTATGCTGTATCGGAATCTGTTTTATACGGCCATTTCCCGGGCCCGGGAATGTGTGCACATTTATGGCAGCAGCCAGGCAATCGACGTGGCATTGCAAACCGCGCCCCGGGCGAGGCTGTCCAAGTTGGTGCCTAAGACGCGGCGGATGACGATAGTTGCATAATACAATAGTTCATCGGTCGAGGCACAACACTCGCCCGATGGGTAGTGGAAACACAGAAAACCTTTTTCTTGATTTGAAAGATTTTACAGCTTGATTTGAAAGATTTTACAGCCGCTCTTTCCATCTTCCCAAAAGTATGTTACAATATATTAAATATATATATCCAGTTGGAATTCTTAAGATGATATATCAGAAACTCAAAGCACAAACGAACTGCTGATAATAACACAGGTGTTGACAAAAAGATTATCAATGGAGGATTTACAGATGAAAGGAAAGAGGATTGGTCTCTTTTATGCTTCACTAAACGGAACACTTTTGTCATTCCTCGACAGGCTATTCTAAAACAAACTGAGAACGGAATGCCCATCACGAAACCGTTTGATTGACAGCTTCCAGTTGATCATCCCGTTGCTTGTCAGGAAAAGCCGGCGCTGCGAATAACAATTGATCAGGTGATTGCAATGAAAAAAATCGAATCCATCAGCGCGATCATCGGACAGCTCATGGCGGTCATCGTTCTTGCTTTGTCGGCTGTATCCCTGTTTCTGCCAACAGCCGCACTGTGAGTGCAGACAGCCTGGATCAACCCGCTGCTGATGGCGGTCATGTTCGGCATGGGATTGACGCTGAAAACGGAGGACTTCCGTTACGTGTTCCGTCATCCCCGGAACATTCTGATCGGGTGCGTCAGCCAGTTTACCATTATGCCGCTGCTGGCCTTCGCGCTGGGGAAAGCCTTTCAGTTGGATACCGCGCTGCTTGCGGGGGTGATCCTGGCAGGAACCTGTCCCGGCGGCACCGCCAGCAACGTGATCACCTATCTGGCTGGCGGCGATGTGCCGCTCTCTATGGGCATGACCAGCGTGAATACGCTGCTGGCCCCCATCCTGACGCCGGCCATCACCTATATCCTCCTTCACGCCAGCGTGGCGGTGGACGTGTGGAGCATGTTCCTGTCCATTGTGCAGGTGGTGATCGCGCCGATCGCACTGGGGCTGCTGCTCAATCACTTTTTTGGCAAATACACCCATCGGGTAACAAAAGTGCTGCCGCTGATTTCTGTCCTGGCCATTTGCCTGATCGTAATGGCGGTGGTTTCGCATAATGCAGAACGAATCCTGTCAACCGGCGCAGAGATCATGGCGGTGGTGGCGCTGCATAATCTGCTGGGCTACGCCTGCGGGTTCGGGCTCGGGAAGCTGCTGAAACTGAACACGGCGCAGACCAGAGCGCTCTCCATTGAAATTGGCATGCAAAACTCCGGCCTCGCTACCTCTCTGGCAGGGACGGCTTTCCCGGCCCTGGCGATGGCCACGGTACCCGGAGCCGTCTTCTCTGTATGGCACAACATCTCCGGCGCGATTCTGGCAAACTGGTTCAGAAAAAAGGAATAGGGCAAACACCATATGGAGGGCTGATCATGAAAAAAAGAACATCATTTATACTCGTCCTTTGCATTCTGCTTTCTTTATTTCGGCCAGCCTGCGCCTCGGCAGAAACAGCGACTCCGTCTGTCGCGGTGGAGGCCGCGGATCAGATCGCAATGACCCTTGACGAATACCTGGAGCGCGGCGGCGAGGATTGGTTCCTGACAGGGAAAAAGCAGTACGCCGTTCAAGCGATGATGGTATCCAAAGAAACCTCTTTCCACAACGAACTGGAAGTGGTTGATTATACCGTGACGGATGACGGCGTTACCGTGATCCTGAAAGGCAGCTTCGATGAAATGTGGGCTACAAAGCTGTCAAAGGTCATCTCCACCTACACAAAACCGGATGGCAGCGAGATCCATGAAGCCGATTTCGCGGAGAAAGACGTATGGATTGACATCGTTACGATC
>JAFXVJ010000050.1 GCA_017524615.1 Clostridia bacterium
CAACGGCTACCGTCCCCAGTTCTTCTTCCGCACCACGGACGTGACCGGTTCCATCAAGCTGCCCGAGGGCGTTGAGATGGTCATGCCCGGCGACAACGTGGAAATGGAAGTGGAACTGATCACCCCCATCGCCATCGAAGCCGGTCTGCGCTTCGCCATCCGCGAAGGCGGCCACACCGTGGGCGCCGGCGCCGTGGTTTGCATGGTGGAATAATTCAGCATCCATTCGCATTCAATCATTGATGCCGCGGCCGGGGGAGAGAAAGGCTTTTCTCCCCGCCCGGCCCCCATCGTGAAGCAAAACCCCAAGAAAGAGGTGTTTCCACATGGCAGCCAAGGAAGCGCGGCAAAACATTGTGCTGGCCTGCACCGAATGCAAACAGCGCAACTACAACAAGAAAAAGAACAAGAAAAACACCCCCGACCGCATCGAACTGATGAAATACTGCCGTTTCTGCAAGAAGCACACCGCTCATCGCGAAACCCGATAAACGCAAGGATGTGACAATCATGGCAGACGAAAAGACCGTCGTGAAGGGCAAGGAAGAGAATAAGGAATCGTTCGTGACGAAGTGCGTGAACTTCTTCAGGAATCTTCCGAAAAAGATTGCCCGCCCCTTCAAGAACATGTGGCACGAACTGCGCAAGGTGACGTGGCCCACCCGCCAGGATTTGATCAACTATTCGCTCATCGTGCTCGCCTTCTTGGTGTTCATGGGCATTGTGATCGGCCTGTTGGATCTGGGCTCCACTGCTCTGGTCCATCTCTTTGTGTAATTCGTCCATCTGACAGAAGATAGGAGAATGCCGACATGTCCGAAGACAGACCGGGCACGCTGGAATGGTATGTGGTGCATACCTATTCCGGTTATGAAAACAAGGTCAAGGACAACCTGGAAAAAGCGGTGGAAAACAACGGCATGCAGAACCTGATTCAGGAAGTGGTCGTTCCCACCGAAGAGGTTGTGGAGATCCGGAACGGCAAGCGGGTCACCTCCCAGCACAAAACCTTTCCCGGCTATGTGCTGGTGCGCATGATCATTACCAACGAAAGCTGGTATGTGGTGCGCAACACCCGCGGCGTGACGGGCTTCGTGGGCCCCGAAAGCAAGCCTATCCCCCTGACCGCAGAGGAACTGGATCGGATGCTGAACTCCTCTCCCAACAAGATGGAATTCCGCATCAATGTTGGCGAAGAAGTGCGCATTCTGTCCGGGCCGCTGGAGAACTTCACCGGCACTGTGGAAGAAATTGACGCCATGCGCCAGAAAATGCGCGTGAAGGTCAAAATGTTCCTGGGCCGTGAAATGCAGATCGAGGTAGATCTCGATCAGGTCGAGAAAATCGACTGACAGGGGAGGGCCGTGCGCCGGAGTGGCGTCGTCGCCCTTTCCCGCCCCCGTTTCCCGTGGGAGGCAGCCTGAAAAAAGCTGCCGCCATTACCACAAGCTTTAAGGAGGTGCCATCCAACATGGCAAAGAAAATTACCGCGTTCATCAAGCTGCAGGTTCCCGCTGCCAAGGCGACGCCCGCGCCGCCGATCGGTCCCGCTCTGGGCCAGCATGGCGTGAACATTCCCGGCTTCTGCAAGGAATTCAACGCCCGCACCGCCAAGCAGGAAGGCCTGATCATCCCCGTGGTCATCACGGTGTATTCCGACCGTTCCTTCACCTTCATCACCAAGACGCCTCCGGCCCCCGTGCTGATCAAGAAGGCCCTGGGCATCGACACCGCCTCCGGCCGGCCCAACCGCGATAAGGTGGGTCAGCTGACGCAGGCTCAGGTGCGCGAGATTGCCACCACCAAAATGCCCGACCTGAATGCCGCTTCCATCGAAGCCGCCATGAGCATGGTCAAGGGCACCGCCCGCAGCATGGGCGTCACCGTCGCGGACGAATAATGAAGCAAAGGAACCCCTCAGGGAATAATGTGGGAGGACATAGCGCCGCTAACACCACAGGGAGGTAATGAAAGATGAAACACGGCAAGAAATATACCGACAGCAAAAAGCTGATCGACACCACCAAGCTCTATGATCCCGCTGAGGCCATCGAGCTGGTGAAGCAGACCGCCAAGGCCAAGTTTGATGAGACCATTGAGCTGTCCATCCGCCTGGGCGTTGACCCCCGTCACGCGGATCAGCAGGTTCGCGGCACGGTGGTGCTGCCCCATGGCACCGGCAAGAAGGTCAAGGTGCTGGTGTTCGCCAAGGGCGATAAGGCCAAGGAAGCGGAAGCCGCCGGCGCCGACATCGTGGGCGACGCCGATCTGGTGGCCAAGATCCAGAGTGAAAACTGGTTCGACTTCGACGTGTGCGTTGCGACCCCCGATATGATGGGCACCATCGGCCGCATCGCCCGTTTGCTGGGCCCCAAGGGCTTGATGCCTAACCCCAAGTCCGGCACCGTGACCATGGATGTGACCAAGGCCATCCAGGAAATCAAAGCTGGTAAAGTGGAGTATCGTATTGATAAGACCGCTATCGCGCATTGCCCCATCGGCAAGATCTCCTTTGACAACGATAAGCTGGTCGAGAATATGACCACCCTGATGGAAGCGGTGATTAAGGCGAAGCCCGCCACCGCCAAGGGCACCTACATCAAGTCGCTGTACATGAGCAGCACCATGGGCCCCTCCATCAAGATCAACAGCCTGAAGTTCTGATTTTTGCGTTGGTGTATACCCCGCCGGGAGACTGGCGGGGTATTTGATTCCGGAGGAAAAATCCGGCGGCGCGCCGCATGGAAGATGGATACGTGTGCATGCGCCAGGAGAATGACGGCTGTATACGAAGAAGCGTCTGCCGGGAAAAGCAGCCGCAGAGGGGGAGAAAAGGGAATGAACGCTGGATCGTTGTTGCTGTATCTGCTGCTGCCGGTCCTGTTGATCGTGGGCATATACCGGCTGCTGGCGCACATCACCGGCAAACGGGCCACCCGTCACGGCATCCAGCCGCCAGGCGAGGAGGAACGCAGGACGGCCCGGGTGTTTCATGATGATTGATGCGGATGCTGTTTTCAAGCTGAAAAGAGATTCACACCCTTTATAAAGCCCTGAAAAAGTGTTTCCGCTGCACCGCGTGCAATACCCACGCGGTGCTTTTGTTGATTCTTCACGGAAAGCCAGAGAGAAAGAAAAGACTTCTCCTGTCATCTTGAGCGAAGTGGAGCGAAAAGCGGAACGGCGTTGAAAGATCTGTTTGCCGGATTCCCGCATGGATCCCTCGACTGCGCTTTGCCTCCCGGCTTCGCTTCGCTCGGGATGACTCCGAGGGGAGTTTGTTTCCCTGACAATCCGTGAAGAACCCTTTTATTTCGTGGGGAGGACCGACAGGATTCGACCGATGGTTGTATGGAATTTGTATTTACAATTTGTTCACATTATGCTATAATCTGAAAGGGTGAATGGATCAATTACATATTTGAAGGAGGAGCAATATGAAGAAGCTGATGTCTTTGATTCTGGCTTTGTGCCTGGCATTGACCTGCGCGTCCTTCGCTTTTGCGGACGAAGATGTGCGCACGGCCTCTGCGCAGGGCTTTGCCAGCCAGGTGAACGTGGAAGTGACCGTGGAGGACGGCAAGGTGACCGCCCTGACGGTGGACGATTCCAATGAAACATACTTCAATCCCCCGCTGAATCTGAAGCGGGAAGACACCGTGGACAAGGTGATCGAAGCGATCGTGGCCGCGGGCGGCACCGACGGCGTGGACGTGAAAACGGGCGCGACCTATACCGGTCAGGCGGTTGTGGACGCTGTGAACAAGGCGCTGTCTGACGAGCCCGCCAACGACGCGGCAATCGCTTTCACCGCCGGCGAATACACCGCCACTGCGGACGGCTATAACGGCCCCACCACCGTGAAGGTGACCTTCTCCGACAGCCGGATCGAAAAGATCGAAATCGTGTCCACGGCCGAAACCGGACATGTGGGCGACGTGGCCTTTGATGTCATGATCCCCGACATGCTGGAAGCCAACGGCACCGGCGTGGACGGCGTTTCCGGCGCCACCTTCTCCACCCGTGCCCTGCGCAATGCCGTGAACGATGCGGCGGAGCAGGCCCAGTGCACCAACCTGGACGCCTTCCAGGCGGCCAAGGTGGAGCATCCCGCCCAGGACCCCATCGACGTGACCTTTGACGTGGTCATCGTGGGCGCCGGCGGCGCCGGCATTTCCGCGGCGGCCCAGGCCGCCCAGAACGGCAACACCGTGCTGGTGATTGAAAAGAACGCCGAGGTCGGCGGCAACACCCTGGTGTCCGGCGGCCAGTATCAGAGCGTGATGCCCTACCTGGTATGGGATCCCGCTGATCCCGACGCCACCACCGGTGTGTATGCCTTCGATGGCCAGACCTACGACAAGGTCATGTCCGTCAACGGCTGCATCAAGGAGCTCAATACCATCCTGAATTGGAGCGAAGAGCCCTTTGACGAGGACTACTACAAGGATCACGAATTTGTGGCGGGCGACGCCGAAGAACTGAGCAAGCATGGCGTGCACGCCGAGTATCTGCCCACCCTGCAGGCGCTGAAGGCCGAGATCCGCGAATACTTCGTGTGGGCTGCGCCTAAGCTGGCGGCCGGTGTGGACGAAAGCAAGCTGACCCTGTTCTCCACCATCAACCTGCACATCTTCCAGACCTACTACGGCGGCCTGCGTCCCAGCGCTGACGGCAGCGAATGGATGTACGGCAATGTGGATCTGGTGAAGCAGTTCATCGAAGGCGGCCAGGGCCTGAAGGAGTGGCTGGAAGCCCAGGGCTCCACCTTCATCGAGAATACGCAGCCCACCCTGATCGGCGCGCTGTGGTATCGTGAAAACGAGTTCGTCGGCTCCACCATCGACCTGGATGGCGACGGCAACAACGAAATGGGCCGCTGGGGCGCCTACTTTGCCGCTCCGATCAACACCGTCATGACCGCCAACGCCGAGAACAAAATCATGACCCGCACGACTGCCGATTCCCTGATCGTGGAAGACGGCCGTGTGGTGGGCGTGAAGGCCACCCGCTTTGACGGCACCGAAGTGACCGCGCACGCCACCAAGGGCGTCATCCTGGCCACCGGTGGCTATGCTGCCAACATCAACATGGTGCTGGATGGCAACGTATACTGGTCCACCGAATACCTCTCCACCGCCACCAAGACCACCAACCGCTCCTCCCTGCAGGGCGACGGTATCCGGATGGCTCAGGAAGTGGGCGCCGCCACCACTGGCATGGGCTTTACTCAGCTGATGCCTATCTCCTGGGTGGATAACGGCAACCTGGCCTTCGGCGGCGGCAACTACGCCTGCTGGATCAATCCCACCACCGGCCATCGGTTCGTGGATGAGGGCAGCGAGCGCGACGTGCTGTCCCTGGCCGAATTCCGCAACGGCATGGAAGTGAACGGCACCAAGGGCGTGTTCCTGGAATTCTACAACAAGGAACAGATGATGCCCGCCCCCATGCAGCTGGCTGAGGGCGACTACGAAGGCCGCTACTATCGCCGCACCATCGCCGAACTGCCCGAACTGTTCGCCGAACTGGGCGTCACCGCCGATCCGGAAGTGGTCATTCAGACCATCCGGGATTACGACGCCGCTGTCATGGGCCTGGGCGAGTATCCCGATGTGGGCAAGGGCATTGCCTCCCGCACCGTGGGCAACGTGCAGAAGGATGATAACGGCAAGTATCTGCCTGACACCTATGATCTGGATAACGCGCTGCTGACCATCCGTCTGATGGCCCCCTCCACCCATCACACCATGGGCGGCCTGAAGGTGGATGCCGATCGGCATGTGCTGAACGCTGACGGTCAGATCATCCCCGGCCTGTACGCGGCGGGCGAGGTGACCGGCGGCATCCATGGCGGCAACCGTCTGGGCGGCAACGCCATCGTGGAAATCTTCGTGTCCGGCCGGACTGCGGCCCAGGCCGTGCAGGCGGACAACCAATAATCTGTTTTGATACCCTGTGCCGGGGCGGGAGCGAATCCTGCCCCGGCTTTTACAAAGGAGTAAAAACATGAAAAAACTGTTTTGCTGGGCCGCGCTTGCCGTGCTGCTGACGCTGGCCGCGAGCGGTCCGGTGCCGTCCGTGTCAGCAGAGAAAGCGGCGACATTCGCTGACGGGCCATATGATTATTCCCTGCGGCAGGACGGCACAGCCGAAATCATCAATTATCGCGGGAGCGAGGAAGAGCTGGCCATCCCGTCCGCGCTGAACGGGCATGCCGTGACGGCGATTGGAGCGGAAGCTTTTTCCTATTGCGTCGGCCTGACGGACGTGACGATCCCGGACGGCGTGACGGCGATCGGGGAGGCTGCGTTTTCCGGCTGCAAAAGTCTGACGGGCCTGACGATTCCGGGCAGCGTGACGGCGATCGGGGATTATGCGTTTTCCTATTGCACCGGCCTGACGGGCGTGACGATCCCGGACGGCGTGACGGCGATCGGCGACCAGGCGTTTTCCGGATGCAGCAGCCTGACGATCGTAACGATCCCGGACAGCGTGACGGAAATGGGCGCGAATCCGTTTGAAGAATGCAAAAAGCTGATGGATATCGTCGTTTCTCCCGATCATTCGTATCTGGCTGTGATCGACGGGGTGCTGTTCAGCAAGCCGGACAAACGGCTGATCAGTTATCCCCGTGCGTTGAACGGGGAAGTCTATGCAATTCCTGAGGGAACCCTTACAATCGGGGATTGCGCGTTTTTTTGGTGCGACAGCCTGACGGGCGTAACGATCCCGGACAGCGTGACGGCGATTGGGAACGGCGCGTTTCAATGGTGCCGCGGCTTAAAGAATATCGCAATCCCGGACGGCGTGACGGAGATCGGGGATTATGCGTTTTCACGCTGTGAAAGCCTGACGGACGTGACGATCCCGAACGGCGTGACGGCGATCGGGATTTCTGTGTTTGAAAGCTGCCGCAGCCTGACGGATGTGACGATCCCGGACAGCGTGACATCCCTTGGAGAGGGCGCGTTTTCGTACTGCTACTTCCTGACAAACGTGACGATCCCGGGCAGCGTGACGGCGATCGGGGAGCAAGCGTTTTTCAATTGCGAAAGGCTGACGGACATGACGATCCCGGACGGCGTGACGGCGATCGGCGACAAGGCATTTTGTGCATGCTACAGCCTGACGAACGTGACGATCCCGGACAGCGTGACGGCGATCGGTGCACATGCGTTTTCCGATTGCGATGATTTGACGCTGACAGTCGCCCGCGGGAGCTATGCGGAGCAATACTGCAAGAAAAACAAATTGAAATTTCGGTATGCCGGCGCGTTGAACTGATACGCAAAAAGAGATTCTTCCCGGAAAGAAGGGAGAAAGAAACGGCCGTTCATGTTATCTTGAACGGAGGGGAGCCGAAAGATCTGTTTGCCGGCACAGATCCATCGACTGCGCTTCGCTTCCTGGCTTCGCTTCACGCGGGATGACACCGAAGGGCGTTTGTTTCCCTCACAATCCGTGAAGAACCACAAAAAAGAACAGAATCATCAATGAAATAAAAGAAACTGTTGGCCGTCCTCTCGGGGGCCAACAGTTTCTTTTGCATACGCTGTGCGCTGGATCAAAAACCATTCAGATCGCGGCTGCACATCCAAGCGGCGGAGATCAATAGCCGCCGTTATTGGGATTGCTGTTGGGATTCTGGCTGCCGTTGTAGCCGCTGTTATCGTATCCGCTGCCGGGGTATCCGCCGGGATAACCGTTGCCGTAGCCATTCGGGTAATTATTCTGGTAGCTGTTCTGGTAATTGACCGGATAGCTGTTCGGGGCGCTGAAGGGACGGTAGAAGAGCACAGCCAGGAACAGGGAAACGGTAGAGAACAGGATGAAGATATTCAGGATCAGCGCGATGGCGTCCAGGCTCATGCGCAGAGCGCTGGTATCCACGAACTGCATGATGAGATGGAACACGCACGCCGCCGCGCCGATGCCCAGGGCAATGAAGGTAAGCAGCGTCTTGCGCTTTTCATCGATCACCTGGCCCTTGAGCAGGTAATGGAAGCCCAGGCCCAGCACGCACAGCAGCTGCACAAACAGCACCAGCGCTACATACCAGCTGTCAGCCAGCACGAAGGTGAGCACGCCCGCAGCGGCCAGGAACACGCCGATGGCATACATCAATTCGCACTTCCGGGGCAGGAACACGCCCAGCACCATCATGACGCCGGCGGCCAGCCACAGCAGCAGGGCGAAGAAGGTGGCGAACTTAAAGGCAATGATGCTGAAAATGAAGCCTACGAAAGCGCAGCCGGCAAACACGCACGCCATGATCTGGGCGATGGTGGTGGCACGCCACAGCTGCACGGGCGCCTTTTCCTCCTTGACCTTCTTTTCCCGGAACACGGACATGTCCGGATGATACAGGAACAGCGCGCAGGCCAGCGCTGCCGCGCCCAGGATGCTGAACACGGCCCACAGCACCGTGCCGGTGGACTTGATCATGCCCAGCTCTCTGCTCGCCACTCTCATCATGGAGGAGGCATCCTTGCTGATGTTGCTGTACAGCACAGAATAAGCGCCGGAGTTCATGCCCATGCTCCGGTTGATTTCACCGAAATACCTGAACGTGGGGATCAGGCACAGCAAAGTGCCCACGATGCCGCAGCCCAGGCCCGCATAGCAGGCGATGCGCTTGATGACCTCGTTGATCCCCCGGCCGTGGAGTAGATAATTCAGCCCCACCAGCACCAGCGCCGCGGCGGCGAACACCAGCAGCACGGCGCCGATGATGTTCATCCAGCCCAGGCCGTAGGTTTTCACAAAGAAATGACCGATGGCCGCAAGCAGCACGCCGCCGCCGGCCACCAGGGTGCCGATGGCCGATATCAGCGATTTCTTCAGCATCAGCCCCAGCACCAGGCATACCGCGCCGCCCAGCACCAGCACATCCGCGATGATGGCCATGGCCTTAAAGGAGGAGGGACCGTAATACATATCGATTTTGGCCCAGGCCGCGTTAAAGTGCGCGATATGATTGATCAGCACCAGCAGAGACAGGCCGGCGAAAGCGTACAGGAGCAGCTGCACGATGGTGGGCAGCTGTTCCTTCTTCACGAACTTGGGCAGCTTCACCACGTTGTTGGCCGGATTGGGGGTGCGGGGCGCCCGGGGCTGCCGCGGAGGCTTGGCCTGCTGATAGCCGCCCTGATAGGGGGTCTGCTGCTGGGGATAGCCCTGGTTCCATTGCTGCTGAGGCTGCTGGGGATAGCCCTGATTCCACTGCTGCTGGGGCTGCTGGGAATAGCCCGGGTTCATCTGCTGCTGCTCCTGCTGCGGCGGATACCCTTGAGGCGTTTCTGGCTGCTGGGGCACATAGCCTTGATTCCATTGCTGCTGAGGCTGCTGCGGCGCATAACCGCCGTTCCATTCCGGGGCCGCGCCGGCATCGGACTGGGGCTGTTGGGCGTTGGCCGCGCCGTCCGTGTAAGGATCGTTGCTCATCATGGATGCTCCCTTCAAAAATCTATTTCACTTCAACACCGCTTGCGGTGCAAAGGGCAAATTGCACAGGAGCGGCTCGTCCCTGCCGGTTACCGGGCGTGCGGCCGCTCCAATGCCGTCCGGCATTTCTTATGTGGTCAGTTGGGATTGTATGTCATCACCGCCAGATGCTGGCATGCCCGCACACAGACTGTGGAAATCAGGAACCACATCACGATGACGCTCGTCTGCATATAGCGGCCGCCGCCGTTGGCCAATGTATTCAGGATAAAGAACAGGATTTCGCCCAGGCTGAACACCATGGTGATGATGACCAGCGCCGTTTTCGTGCTGCTGCTGATGACGCGGCCATTGAGCAGGTAATGCAGCCCGATCAGCAGCCAGCAAATCAGCTGCACCAGATTCGCCAGCATGAACAGCGCGTAATAGATCTGTCCTTCCGTTCCTGCGTAGCGAAAGCCGTCAAAGATGCCGCCGGCAATGACGCTGATCAGGTTCAAAAGCCCCATCAGCGCCATCAGGAAGGAGCCGACCGCCGCTGACCAGGAAAGGCGGGAGCTGATGGACGCCAATACGAGGAACACGGATGCGATGAGGGCGAAAATCACATCGAGCCACAGGAACGTTTCGCCCGAGGCCGCGCTGAGCAAAGGCGTGTTGCCAACCAGGGACCAGCCCTTGGAGGCGTTGTAAATCATTTCGAAGAGCGAACCGAAGAGAAACAGCGCGGCAAAAATCAGCGCCATCAGGAAGGGCCCGCTCCTGGCGGCTTTCTGATAGCCGTAGTTCTGCTGGTAACCGTAATTCTGCTGGTACCCGCCCTGATAATTGTTCTGATAGTTATTCTGGTAGTTTTGCTGATAACCGTAGTTCTGTTGATAGCCTTGTTGCTGTTGCTGCTGCTGCGGCTGGCTGTATCCGCCGCCCCAGTTTTCACCGCCCTGCCACTGCTGGGATTGTTGAGACTGCTGGGAACCCTGGTTTTGCCAGTAATTCGGATTGCTCATGCCTTTATCAACTCCCTATGTATGATTCACCTGCATTCTATTACAATCGGTTAAAAATGTCAATCATTTGGCAGTATTCAAATCGTTTTCTTGCAGTTTTTCCGCTGTCATTCCCCTGCCAAGGCAGAAAATTGCACCTAATACTATTCTCAAATAAAATCGGCAAGGAAGATAGACGAAGTTACAATGTCATCCCGACCGAAGCGGAGCGAGAGCGAAGCGGAGCGGAGGGATCTGGAAACTGGGTAATATGCTGCTGGAAGTAATCTGTTTCTCAAAGATCCCTCGACTTCGTTCCGCTCTCGCTCCACTCCGCTCGGGATGACAGGAGCGTTTTACTTTTTTTCTTGCTATTTTATTTTGAGTATAGTATAACCGAGAGAATGCGTCGGCCCGGTGCAAACAAATGGGGAATCCGCGCCGCGGATTCCCCGTTGATATGGGATGATCTGATATCATTCGCCGTCAGCCCAGGGGCCGTACCAGCACGATTTCGTAGAACAGCTCCGTGCCCTGAGGAGCGATTTCCTTCAGCGCGGCGATGGTGTCGGCATCGGTGACCTTTTCCAGGTTCATGCGGGCGCCGGCGGTGGCGTAGGGCGTTTCACCGGTGGGGGCGGAGGCATACATGGCCACCAGCGCGCTGCCGTTGTCAATGTTGACGGTCGTCTGGTTGGGGCTCAGGCCCAATTGGAGATAATAGGTGTCGTTCAGTTTGACGCAGCTGTAGATGTAGAAGCCGATATTGGGCGTGCCGTCGGGATTGACGGAAGCGATGACGAAGAAGCCGTTGTAGGCGTTAATGGCGTTCATCAGGTCGTCGCCGGTGAGGGCTGCGCTGCCATAGTAGTTATTGACCGACGCGCTGGTAAAGGCATCCGCCGGGGCTTCGGCGGTCTCCGCCAGTACGGGCAGCGACAGCAGGCACAGCACCAGAGTCAGCATCAGAAGTTTTTTCATGACAGAATCCTTCCTTTCCTGTTTTTTGTATGGCAAAAGGTTTGCGCGCGATGTTTTATGCATCCCTTTTCCTTAAAAAAATTGTACCGCGCGCGTCCGAAAAAGTCAAGACGGAAAAATACGAAGCGGCGGGGCCGCGGCGCTGCGCCGGAAAGAAATGAAAGACATGAAAGACGCGCGGGCGGGGATGGCATCCCCCGCCCACGCGTTTCGCTCTGCTTTTCTATTCCGCGACAGAACCGTTCCATCTGCCGCGCGTATTATGCCTGACGGCCGATCGTGGCCTTGATACGGCGCACGCCGGCGGAGGAGGATTCTTCCTTCTGGATCTTGAAGGACACTAGATCACCGGTATTGGAGGCGTGGGGACCGCCGCAGATTTCCTTGGAGAACTGGCCCATGGTGTACACCTTCACCCGCTCGCCGTACTTGCTTTCGAACAGGCCCATGGCGCCCTGCACCTTGGCCTCGGCCACGGTCATTTCCTCCATGGTCACGGGCACCTTGGCGTCGATGGCCACGTTCACCAGGCGTTCCACCTCGGTCAGTTCCTCGGGGGTCATCTTGCGGCCGAAGGTGAAGTCGAAGCGCAGACGCTCGGCGGTGATGTTGCTGCCCTTCTGGTGCACTTCGTCGCCCAGCACCTTCCGCAGGGCGGCCTGCAGCAGGTGGGTGGCGGTGTGCAGGCAGGCGGTTTGCTCGCTGGCGTCGGCCAGGCCGCCCTTGAAGCGCTGCTCCGCGCCGGCATGGCTGGTTTCCTGATGCTGCCTGAAACGCTGGGCAAAATCGTCTTCATCCACGCACAGCCCCTTTTCCGCGGCCAATTCCTTGGTCATTTCGATGGGGAAGCCGTAGGTGTCATAGAGCTTGAAGGCGCTGCGGCCGTCCAGGGTGTTCAGCGTGGCCAGGCGGGCCTCGATGGCCGCCTTCAGCACGTCCGGATCGCCCTTCTGCGCCGCCTCGATGATGGGCAGCATGTCGGGGGAGGGACGCAGCTTCTTGGTCTGGGCATGGTTTTGGGCGCAGGCCACGGGATCGGCGTCGGCCAGGATGGATTCCAGCAGCGCCCGCGTGTTCAGCACATTGTTATAGACCTTTTCAAATTCCTTTTCGCCCTGCCTGAGGGTGCGGGCGAAGCGGTCTTCTTCCAGCTTCAGCTGCTCCAGCACGAAAGCGGCGTTGTCCCTGAGCTCGGGATAGACTTCGCTGTACTGGTCGATGATGACCTGGGCGATTTCGCAGGTGAAGCCCGCTTCCATGCCCAGCTGCATGGCGTAGCGCACGGCGCGGCGGATCAGGCGGCGCAGGATGTAGCCCTGGTCCACGTTGGAGGGGGAGACGCCGCGGGGATCGCCCAGGATGAAGGTGGCGGTGCGCATATGGTCGGCGATGATGCGGAAGGCCCGGGTGGTGGTTTCGTCGGCGTCATACTTCTTGCCGGACAGCTCGGCGATCTTTTGCAGGATGCGCTCGAAAATGTCCGTTTCGTACACGCTCTTTTTGCCCGTCAGCACGCACACCGTGCGCTCCAGGCCCATGCCGGTGTCCACGTTCTTCTGCTCCAGGGGGATAAAGCTGCCGTCCGCCTGCTTATTGTACTGCATGAACACGTCGTTCCAGATTTCCAGATACGCGCCGCACTTGCAGGCCGGGGAGCAATCGGGGCCGCAGGGCTCCTTGACGATCATGAACATTTCGGTGTCGGGACCGCAGGGGCCGGTTATGCCGGCGGGGCCCCACCAGTTGTGCTCCTTGGGCAGGTAGAACAGATGATCGTCCTTAACGCCGCAGCTGCGCCACAGGTTGGCCGCTTCCTCGTCCCGGGGGCAGTCCCTGTCCCCTTCAAAGACGGTGAAGGCCAGCTTATCCTTGTCGATGCCCAGCCATTTTTCGCCGGTCAGGAATTCCCAGCTCCAGGGGATCATTTCCTTCTTGAAATAGTCGCCCAGGCTCCAGTTGCCCAGCATTTCAAAGAAGGTCAGGTGGCTCATGTCGCCCACGTCGTCGATGTCGCCGGTGCGGATGCACTTCTGCACGTCGGTGAGCCGGTTGCCGGCGGGGTGCTTCTGACCCAGCAGATAGGGCACCAGGGGATGCATGCCCGCGGTGGTGAAGAGCACGGTGGGATCGTTTTCGGGGATCACGGAGGCGGAAGGAATGACGGCGTGGCCCTTTTCCTCAAAGAATTGCAGCCACAGGGAGCGCAGGTCGTTGGCATTCAAGCGTCGCATGGGTATCTCTCTCCTTAACAAAAAAATATGTGCGTCTGCCTTCCTTTTGAAGACGAACAGACACACTGAATCCGCGGTACCACTTCATTTGGCGCTTTCGCGCCCACCTCTTGCCTGGTAACGGGAGGCCCCGATCCGCCTTGGGGAACGGCCTTTGGGACGGATGGCTCCGCAGTGGCCCATCTCTTCTTGCCGCGCCGGGCTTTCACCTTCCCCGGCTCGCTTATCCGGCAATCGCGCAGAGATATCTTCTGCTTCACAGCCTTATGCAATTGCGGATAGTATAGCGCGAAAACACTTTTCTGTCAAGGGAGCGGAAAAGCGAAATTGAGGCGCTGCGACGAGCGGCACGGGAACCGATTTTCTCTTTTCAAGCGCGGCTTTTCCTGATATAATGGGATCGTGATCTTCGCGGATTTTTTCCATTGCGGGATGAGAATGCGTTTTTGCATCGTTCATTGGATCGGAGGGAATGCTATGCAGGCCATGGAAGCGGCCAAAGCCCTGGCGGAGGCCATTCAGGAAAGCCCGGAATACCGGGAATACGCCCGCTGGAAGGCGGAAATCGACGCCGACGCGGGCATCAGGACGCTGGTGAATGAATACAAGAAGCTGCAGACGGCCATGCAGATGCGTTTGCTGGCGGGCCAAAGCATGGATGGGGAAGACGCCCAGCGCTTCCAGTCCCTGAATGTGCTTTTGTTCGCCGATCAGCGCACCTCCGGATATCTGATGGCGGAAATGCGCCTGCAGCGCATGATGGGCGAAATTTTTGAAACGCTGACCCGGGCGGCGGGAATGGAAATTCCCCTGCCGGTGTAAGCATGGGAGGGTCCCTTGAAAAAAGACAGGAAGCAGCGGGATTATACCCCGGAAACCCTGCGGGAAGAGCGGGAATACGGCATGTTCTGGTACAGCTGGCTGTGGACGGCGCTGCGGCCGCTGGGCATTGCGCTGTGCATTTTTCTGGTGGTGGCCGGGGTGGTGATGGCGGTGTGGAACAAGGTGGACCGCAGCTTTTTCGCGCCCATGGACGCAAACGACGGCACGCCCTACGCCTTCACCGTGGAATCGGGCAGCAGCCTGACCCGGGTGGCCAATAACCTGGAGGCCGCCGGACTGATTCACAACCGCACGGTGTTCAAATACTACGCCGATTTCCTGGGCTACGGCCAGAAAATCCAGGCGGGGGAATATACCGTGCAGCGCAGCATGCGCATGCAGGAAATCATGGAATTGCTCACCACAGGCGACGGCAACCCCATCACCCGGAACATCACCATCATCCCGGGCTGGACCGTGACGGATATCGCTTCTTACCTGAAGGAGCAGGGCGTGATCCAGGATGAACAGGCGTTTCTGGCCCTGTGCCGCTCCGGCCGGGATTTTTCCGCGTATTATTACATCGCCGATGTGCTGGCGTCGGCCAATGTATCCAGCCGGCTGTATGCGCTGGAGGGATACCTGGCGCCGGATACCTATGAAATCTACACCAACGCTTCCATGGAGGACATCATCCGCAAGCTGCTGAGCCAGACGGAGGCTGTGTTCAAAGCGCAGTATCATGACCGGGCGGAGCAATTGGGCATGACCATGGATCAGGTGATCACCATGGCCTCCATGATCGAAAAAGAGGCCAAAACGGCGGACTTCGCCCGGGTATCCGCCGTGTTTCATAACCGGCTGCAGCGGAACATGGCCCTGGGCAGCGATGTGACGGTGAAATACGCCACCGGCATCCGCCGCATGGCCCTGACCAACGCGGATTTGCAGGCGAACTCCCCATACAACACCTATGTCTACCGCGGCCTGCCCCTGGGGCCCATTTGCTCCCCTTCCGCGGCGGCCATTCATGCGGCCCTGTATCCCGATGAGCAGTTCATGGCCGACGGCTACCTTTACTTCTGCTCCAAGGATCCCAACACGGGGGAACTGTATTTCAGCCGCACCCTGGAGGAGCATAATCAGGCCGTCAGCATTTACGCGCCCCTGTGGCAGGCATACGATCAGCAGCAAGGCTTGCAGTAAGGCTGTTCTCAAATCAGCTAAAAATATTTGGTAACTGTTCAGTCGCATAAAGTCAATCGCTTACGAAGCAGGGGCCTCCGATCCCACTTGGCGAAAAAAGTGCCGTTGGGAATACCGGCAGCCTCCGCTTTCAGCGGCCGGACCAGAAACCATATGCCGTCAAGTTTTTTCCGGGGTGGAGTCCAGGGGCCGAAGGCCCTTGGTTCAGGGGTTAGGGGGCTGAAGAAGCCCCCTGTCTCATCCTCGTAAGTGACTTAAAGTGTTTTAAAACTGTCTTGACTGAACAGTTGCAGTTTTTGAAAAATCAATTACAAATGGATCATGACCCGCGCTGTAAACTCGCCTTCACGGGAGCAGTCAAAGGATGTCATGCCCTGATGGCGGTCGGCGATCTCCCTGACGACCCGCAGGCCGATCCCGTGCAGCTCCGGCTCCGCTTTGGTGGTGCTCAGGGTGGGATTGCCGCGCAGGCGGGCGGTATCCGCGCTGTTGACGACCTCCACGCACAGGTAATCCCGGGCCGGATACATCCGCATGCGCACGAAGGGATGCTCCCGGCTGGCGGCGGCCTCCACGGCGTTGTTCAGCAGGTTGCCCAGCAGGGAGGATACTTCCGCGTCGGTGAGGGGCAGCTTTTCCTTAAGCACCAGGTCCGCGCTGAAGGAAATGCCCATGTCCTGACACTGGGCTTTTTTCTGGCTGATCACGGCGTCCACCAGGGGGTTGCCGCTGGTTATGCCAGCCTGGCTGGCGGGCGTGACGACGATTTCGCTGATCAGCTGCCGCGCCTGTTCGGTGTCGCCGTTGGACAGGAGGGAGGAAATGGTCAGCAGATGATTGGCCGTTTCATGGCGATAACGGCGCAGTTCCTCCTCGGCGCGGCTGGCCTGACGCGCCATCAGCGCTTCGCTTTCACTGTTTTGCTCCAGGGACAGGCGCACCAGGTTCCTTTCATGGCTCCAGATCACCTGCGCGCAAAGGTTCTGCACCAGCAGGACGATCACAACCATCCCCATGGAATAGAGCGCCGAGGTGAGCAGCGTTTCTTTCCCTCCGACAATGGCCATCTGATAGTAGGCGAAGCCCACCCCGATCAGCGAAACGAGCATCAGCGAACTCCAGCAGATGGCGGGCACCTTGCGTTCGGTGGTCACGGCGCGATACGCCAGAAAAACGGCCGAGAGCAAAGCGAACACCTGAAAGAAGATAAAGCCGGTGGAGCGCTGGGCGGCGATGGAGGCGGGCAAGAAAGAATTGACCAGCGCCGCCGCCTTGCCCAGATGAAAGGTGATGCAGCCGTATACGGCGGACATGGCCATTTTCCACAGGAAGGAGCCTTTCAGGGCGGCCGCGCCATAGACGCAGCCCCACACGATGAACAGCAGCATATAGACGCCGAAATTCGGATACACCGCTTCCTGAAGCAGAATCGAGCCCAATCCGCCGGCCAGGCAGGCCGCGAAAAGCAGCGCGCAGACCCAGGGCCGCACACGGTTCCTGTACGCCAGCGTCAGCGCCGCGAACAGCCAGGCCATCGTAAGCAGATCGTTGATGTGGGTAAGGGAAAACACATTAGTCACGAAACATCATCCTTTTGAATTCTTCCTTCGTCTGCGCCAGCTTAAAGCGGCTGATGGGCAGCTTTTCACCGCTGGCCAGCACCACGTCGGATCCGGTGACGCTGTAGACCGCCTGCATGTTGACCAGGTAACACCGGTGAATGCGGAAAAAGCCCTGAGGCAGCAGCTGCTCCTCAAAAAAGGCCATGGTGGTGCGCGCCTCGTAGGTGCGGTCGGCCATCACCACCCGCTGTACCTTGTCGCTGCTTTCCACATAGAGGATGCGCGAGATGGGCAGACGCAGCAGCATACCTTCCGATTGAAAGGACAGCGCGGTCTTTTCCTCCTGACGCAGCTGATCGCAAAGGGCGTGGATCGCCTCCGGCAATTCTTCCTTGAGGTGGTTTTTGCGCACGAAGCGCAGCGGCTGCACGCGGAATGCCTCATACACCCGGTTTTCGATGCTGGTGATAAATATGATGGGAGCGGCGCTGCCTGTGCCGCGGATCTGGGAGGCGAACACCATGCCGTCCACGCCCGGCATGGAGATATCCAGCAGATAGGCGTCAAATGCCAGGGCAGGCACGTTGAACACCCCCTGAAAGGGCACGACGGCCGCGTCCAGACCTTCCTGGGCCAGCAGCTGACGGGTCAGCGCGGCGGTCGCTTCCAGCTGATGCGCTTCGTCGTCCAGCAGCGCGATCTTGTAGCTCATCCCGCTTCCCCCCTTTCTCCGCGCGTCACGGCGTAAACTCGCCTGATTTGCTATCATCGTACCACAATTTGGTGCCCGCGTACAGGTTTTTTCCGCCGGAACAGGAAAATCTTGCACTCTTATAGGAAAAAAACACTTCACGTCACCTTTTTGGCATTTGGCGACTTTTAAGCCAAATCTTTTTTTTTGCATATATAATTTAATCAAACAGGGTGCATGGCGCATGCCGCGCCCTTCCCATCAAACAACGAAGAAAGGTGGAACCATCATGAAAAAACTGTCTCTGATGCTGGCGCTGGTCATGCTGCTGACCTGCACGGGCCTCTCCGCGGCCTTCGCCGAAGAAGCCGACGGCACCCGGCTCACCAGCTACGACCAGGTCAACTCCCTCATCCGGATCATCCCCGCCGAGGGCGATCAGGCCGAACTGGGCTACCTGGAAGGCATCACCCCCATCCTGGAAGTGGATGGCCTGAAATTCAAGGATATGAACGGCAACGGCGAACTGGATGTGTACGAAGACTGGCGGCAGGACGTGGACGCCCGCGTCAACGACCTGTATGCCCAGCTGGACATCGAGGAAAAATCCGGCCTGTTCTATCATATCAACACCTGCAACAATCCCCAGGGCGTGGACTTTGCCGATGAAAAGCTGATGTTCGGCACGGACAAAGAGCTGGGCCTGGAAGAAGAAGAGGAAGCCGCTCCCTCCGAGGGCGAATCCCAGGGCGGCCCGGGCCGCAGCTTCTCCAGCAGCTCCATGTGGTTCTGCATCGACGTGCTCAAGGTGACCAGCCAGCTGGACAACACCAACGGCACGCCCGACCAGCAGATCGTGTATCACAACGCCATGCAGGCCCTGGCCGAAAATACCCGCCTGGGCATTCCGGTGGTCATCTCCAACGACCGTGAATACAACGCCTGGGGCGGCATGATCGATACCGCGCACGACGCGTTCGGCGCTGCTGCCGATCTGGAGCTGTCCGAAAAGCTGTGGACCATTTATTCTCTGGAAAGCCGCGCCACCGGCATCCATGTGGTGCTGCATCCCTACAGCCAGGAGCTGGGCAGCTGGAACGGTGAAGATCCGGTTTACGCCGGCACCATGACCCGCGCCGAAGTCAACGCCCTTCAGGTGGAAGGCGGCGTGGAAGCCTGCATGAAGCACTTCATCGCCCGCGGCGGCGACTCCTCCTTCCAGAACGCCCGCAGCGACGGCCAGACCGTGGACAACTGGATGACCGCCTGGAAGATCGCGCTGGAAGCCAATCCCAAGTGGGTCATGACCAACGGCTACGGCACGGGCCTGAGCAACACCGTGCACGTGGACTATGACAAGGAAACCATGGATTACCTGCGCAATACGCTGGGCTTCCAGGGCATCATCGTGTCCGACTGGGGCGACCAGGGCGACAGCAACTCCGGCGGCACCACCGTGGACGGCGTGACCATCCTGGACCTGAGCATGGCCGAACGCTACGCCTTCACCATCAACCTGGGCCTGGACCAGATCGGCTCTTTCGCCACCGGCTATGACAAGCCCGGCACGGGCGGCGAATCCAACCGCCAGGCGGTCATCGACGCCCTGGAGCAGGGCTTGATCAGCGAAGAACGCGCTTATGAAACCTGCTTCCGCGTGTTGAAGGACAAGTTTGAACTGGGTCTGTTTGAGAATCCCTATTCCGACGTGGATAAGGCGCTGGCCCTGATCGCTTCCGCCGAATACATCGCCGAACGTTTCGCCGTGGTGGATAACGACACCCTGACCGCCGCCCGGCAGCCCGAAGTGGTGGCCCTGGAGCGTGAACTGGAAGCCAAGTCCGCCATCCTCTTTAAGAACGACGATAACCTACTGCCTCTCTCCAAGGGCATCAAGGTGTACATCGGCTCCACCGCCTCCGCCATCACGCTGGCCGGCTACAAGGCCGTGCTGCCCGAATTTGCCGAAGTGGTGGAGAGCATTGAAGAGGCCGACGTGGTCATCGCTGACTGCACCCAGAACAACGACGCGGCCGAGCTGATCATCGAAGACACCAAGGATGCCGGCAAGAAGCTGGTCATCGTGGCCAACTGCATCGATCCCGACGTCTATCTGCTCACCATGGGCGACGCCGTGCTGGGCCTCACCTTCTCCCGTCCCGCTGACCATGGCACCGGCGCCGGCGGCTTCATCACCACCACCGAGCCCATCGTGTTCGCCCAGCTGCTCTTTGGCGACGTAGAACCCGAAGGCATGGTCGTAAAGGAACTGGCCCGCAGCGAAGCGCTGGACGACGCCCAGTGGAAAGACCTGGCCGGCGACCAGGGCGCCGATATGTGGGTGCGCCTGATGCTGCTGGGCACTATGAAGGCTGCCGATGATCACACTGTGCCCAACAACTGGGGCGATCCGCTGGTCCAGTACAAGTACAGCCCCCGCTACGGCGCTGAACCCGACTTCGCTTACGAAGCGCTGGTACTGCCCCGCGTGACCAAGGAAGTCGTCACCGAATCCAACGGCTCCACCATGACCAACTTTGAATCCGTGATCGAAACCAAGGCCGGCGTTCCCTTCGAGGTGTATTGCCTGATGTGGAACAACGGCGCCGACGGCATGACCACC
The DNA here is from genome assembly GCA_017524615.1 of Clostridia bacterium. Lineage (GTDB taxonomy): Bacteria > Bacillota > Clostridia > Christensenellales > Aristaeellaceae > RUG563. Next base: position 20,550 of record JAFXVJ010000050.1, read on the forward strand.
GTGCAGGCGCTGGTGGACGGCGAAGTGAGCGCGGAAAAGATCATGGCCATCAACAGCGGCGACTGGCGCGTGCTGAAGATGGAGATCACCATCGATCAGCCCGGTGAACACACCATCACCGTGGGCGACCTCACCAAGACCATCAACATCGCGGAATGATCTGAACTCCGCACCGGTCGGAAGGGCGGCAGCGCCCTCCCGGCCGGCGTTTTTCCCATTCAGAACCGCATCTGTTCGGCCGGTGGCTGAACAGCCGCGCTAAATCAAAGAAAGGAATGAAAAGCAAGTATGAAACGTATTTTCTCTTGTCTGATCGTGCTCTGCATGCTGCTGAGCTGCATCCCAGCGCTTTCCGAGGACGCGCAGCAGCCCGAAATCAAGGCAACCGTTAAGAACGTTATCACTGTGGACGGCCTCCAGTTCAAGGACCTGAACGACAACGGCGAATTGGATGTGTATGAAGACTGGCGCGCGGACATCGAGGACCGCATCACCGACCTGCTGTCTCAGATGACCCTGAAGGAAAAATCCATGCTGCTGTATCACATCTGCACCTGCAGTGATAACACCGGCGTGGATTTCACCAACCCGGATACCCTGTATAAGCAGGATGGCCCTTATGACGAACGCCATTATTCCATGTGGTACCATATCAATGTCTTCGGCATTACCGATTACCTGGACAACTCCAACGGCACGCCGGACGAGCAGGTGTTCGCCCACAATGAGATCCAGTCCATGGCCGAAGGCACCCGCCTGGGTGTGCCGGTCACCTTCTCCTCCGACCGTGAATTCAACGCTTGGGGCGGCTACATTGATACGCCTCACAGCGCGTTTGGCACGGCGGGCGACGTTGAACTGTCCAAGAAGCTGTGGGAAAGCTATTCGGCCCAGACCCGCGCGGTGGGCTATCATGTGATCTTCCAGCCCTATGGCGTGGAGCTCAGCTCCTTCAACGGCGAAGACCCGGCCTATATTGCTGATATGACCACCGCCGAGGTGACCGCCCTGAATGCCGGCGGCGCCATGGCCTGCGTGAAGCACTTCATCTCCCGCACCGGTTTCGGCAGCGACCACAGCGAAGCCTGGAACGTGGATAACTACATGGTGGGCTGGAAGGCCGCCATCGAAGCGGGTGCCCAGTGGATCATGACCAACAGCTACGGCAAGGGCCTGGAAGGCAACCTGACCGTGGACTACGACTATCAAACCCTGCCTTACCTGCGCAATGAGCTGGGCTATGAAGGCGTGATCCTGACCGACTGGGGCTCCCTGGGCAACGATTACGGCACCCAGACGGAAGAAATCGCTGCGCTCTCTATCCCCGGCCGCTATGCCTGGGTCATCAATAGCGAAGTGGACCAGATGGGCGCCCCCGGCGCCGGCGCCACGATCGAAGAAACCCTGGCCGCCACCGGCCCCGGCATCCTGTATGTGGATGGCATCAAGGAAGCCGTGGAACAGGGCCTGATCACCGAGGAGCGCCTGGAAGAATCCGCCCGCCGCATCCTGCGAACGAAGTTCGCCTTGGGCCTGTTCGAGAATCCCTATTCTGACGGCGACGCCGCCCTGGCCCTGTCCGCCAGCGACGCTTTCATCGCCGAAAAGTGGCCCATTACCGATAACGAATCGCTGGCCGCTGCCCGCAAGCCTGAAGAAGTGGAACTGGAGCGGCAGCTGATGACCAAGAGCGCCGTGCTGGTGAAGAACGACGGTGACCTGCTGCCCCTCCAGGAAGGCATCAGCGTGTATGTCGATTCCACCCTGGGCGCCTCCGCGCTGGAAGGCTATAAGAAGTACATCGCCAACTATGCCACCGTGGTGGAATCCATGGAGGAGGCCGACGTGGTGGTGGCGGACTGCTCCCAGTTCAACGACTCGGCCGAAATGATCGTCGAGGATGCGCAGGATGCGGGGAAGAAGCTGGTGCTGATTGCCAACTGCGTATCGCCCGACGCCTGGGCCATCGAAAACGGCGATGCTGTTCTGGCCTTGAATTTCTCCCGTACCGCCGACCACGGCACCGGCGTGCAGGGCATTAACACCCGTACCGAGCCCGATGTGCTTGCTGATATGCTTTTCGGCGTCCGTCAGCCTGAAGGCTCCATCGCCCAGGAAATCGCCCGCGACAGCGCGATGAGCGATGCGCAGTGGAAGGACCTGGCCGGCGATATGGGCCTGGATCCCTACACCCGCCTGATCCTGGAAGCCATCATGCTCACCGCTGAAAACAATGTGACCCCCAACAACTGGGGCGATCCGCTGCTGCAATACAAGTACGGCATGCGCTATGGCCAGCATCCCGAATTCGCGTACTCCGCGCTGGTCCTGCCCAAGGTGCAGAAAGAAGTGACCACCGAAGGATCCAGCGGCCCCAGCACCAGCGTGCAGACCGTGGTGGAAACCAAGGCGGGCGTTCCCTTCGAGGTGTATTGCCTGATGTGGAACAACGGCGATGACGGCATCACCACCGTGCAGGCGCTGGTGGACGGCGAAGTGAACGCGGAAAAGATCATGGCCATCAACGGCGGCGACTGGCGCGTGCTGAAGATGGAAATCACCATCGACCAGCCCGGTGAACACACCGTCACCGTGGGCGACATCACCAAGACCATCAACATCGCGGAATGATCCATGACCCTTCCGGGGTGATCCTGCGGCGAGCGGCTGCGCCCATCAGTTTGCGACGTATTTTGTGCATTTCGCGTCATATCCCGCACATTGTCCGCTCGCCGTAGTATAGTATCCTTGTTGAAAGCAAACAGTTTGACAGTTTCTGATCGCTTTCAACTCCTTTCTTGAACGGCGGCACATACCGCCGTTCCTTTTATAAGGACAGAACGTCATCCTTTGCATGATGATTGACGGGCGCCTTTTCCGCGCCGGTGCTGCTTCCCCGGTCCGCGCAGCGCCGGTGCGCTTCCCTTCGCCCGGCTTTGTCAGAAAAAAACCGAACCCGGCAATAAAAAGCAAAAATGTACGAATTGTTCATAGTTTTTCCAAACTTTCTCTGTTTTTTCCTGATAGAATGAAACATGGAAAGCGCCTGAAGGCCGTTTCCCGTCTTGCCGGGACAAAAGCAAGCGGGATAAGCGTTCAGGCGGAAGGGAGGAGACACGGATTGGATTACCGGCACGAGATCAAGCACATCATATCGCCCGGCGACGCGGCGGCGATCCGCAATAACCTGAGCGCTGTGGCAAAGATTGATCCGCATGCGGCGGAGAAGGGCTACTACCGCATCCGCAGCCTGTACTTTGACGATCCGGCGGATACCGCATTGCACGAAAAGCTGGACGGCGTCAACGAACGGCGCAAATTCCGCATCCGGTATTATAACGACGATCTGAGCTACATCATGCTGGAATGCAAGATGAAGCGGGACGGCGTGGGCTGCAAGCCGCAGGAAAGGCTGATGCTGGATGAAGTGAAGAAAATCATGGCGGGGGACATCGGATGGATGATCACCGGAAAAAAGCCCCTGCTGACAGCGCTGTATGTGGATATGAAGACGCGCCGCCTGGCCCCGAAAACGGTGGTGGAATACAAGCGCGTGCCCTTCATTTACGGCCCCGGCAACGTGCGCGTCACCATCGACTGGGCCATCCGCACCGGCCCGCCCCGGGAATTCCTGAATCCGGACGGCCTGACCCTGCCCATCGAGGACGACGTGACGCTGCTGGAGGTCAAGTGGGACGAATACCTCCCCGGCGTGATCCGCAGGGCTGCGGCCCTCAGGAGCCGCACGCCCACGGCCTTCTCCAAGTACGCGGCGTGCAGGGTATACGGGTAAAGGATTCCACCCCCTCCGAGCAAACCGTACCGGGGGAATTGTCATTAACTGAGTGATTCGGCAGATAAACAATTTGATTTTGATAGGAGTGGATCGCTATGACCTTCAACGACATCTTCAAATCCTCGTTCCTGGAAAACGTCACCGCCGTCTCCCTGACCGATATGGCCATCTCCCTGGCGCTCAGCTTCTGCCTGGGGCTGTTCATCTTCTTCGTGTACAAAAAGACCTACGCCGGCGTCATGTTTTCCCAGGCCTTCGGCGGCGCGCTGATCGCCATGACCATGATCACCACCATGGTGATTCTGGCCGTCACCTCCAACGTGGTCCTGTCCCTGGGCATGGTGGGCGCGCTGAGCATCGTGCGTTTCCGCACGGCCATCAAGGAGCCCATGGATATCGCGTTCCTGTTCTGGGCCATCGCTGGCGGCATTGTGCTGGCGGCGGGGATGATCCCGCTGGCCATCGTGGGCAGCGTCATCATCGGCCTCATCATGATCGTGTTCTGCAACCGCAAATCCACCCAGAAGCCCTTTATCGCCGTCATTGCCTGCGACAGCGGCGAAACAGAGGAGAAGGTGGGAAAATACCTGAAGGAAAACACCGAAAAAACCTCGATCAAGAGCAAGAGCGCCCAGAAGGGCATCATCGAGCTGACCTACGAAGTGACCCTCAAAAACGACGACACCGATTTCATTACCAAGCTGTCCGCGATGGACGGCGTCAGCAGCGCGGTGCTGGTGAGCTACAACGGCGATTATATGGGGTGATCCCATGCTGAGAACAAAGAAAGCGGACCGCATCGTGGGCATTGCCACGGTGGTGATGCTGCTGGCGGCGGTTTGTCTGTGGGGGATCGTGGAGCCCGTCCGGGGGGACGGCAGCCATGCTGTCGGGTATGAAGGGCTGCTGTTCGACCAGAGCCGGGTCCACACCATCGACATTGCCATGGAAAACTGGGATGATTTCATCCAAAACGCCACGGCGGAGGAATACACGGAGTGCAGCATCACCGTGGACGGCGAAAAGTTCAACAACGTCGCCATCCGCGGCAAGGGCAACACCTCCCTGTCCTCGGTAGCCTCCATGAATTCCACCCGCTATTCCTTTAAGGTGGAGTTCGACCACTTCGTCAAGGGCATGACCTACCACGGTCTGGATAAGCTGAGCCTGAATAATCTGATCCAGGACGCCACCATGATGAAGGATTATCTGGCCTACACCCTGATGGGCCGGATGGACGTGCCCGCGCCTCTGTGCAGCTACGTGCAGATCAACGTGAACGGAGAGCCCTGGGGGCTGTACCTGGCGGTGGAAGGCGTGGAAGACGGCTTCATGGACCGCAACGGCATGACCAAAGGCGAACTCTACAAACCCGACAGCCTCGGTTTCGGCGGCGGACGCGGCAACGGCCGGGATTTCGATATGGAGAAATTCCGGGAAAAGGACGAATCAACGGAAGGCACGGAAACGCCCGAAGCGGGCGCAACGTCTGCTCCCGATGATAACAGCGCTTCCTTCGGCGGTTCTTCCGGCGCGCCTGCGGGCGGCAATGCGACCCAGGGGGGAGGCAACCCGTCCGACGGCGTCACAGCCCAGCAGGGCCAGGCGCCGCAGGGGCAGATGCCCACCGGCGATTTCAGTCCGTCTGACGGCGGCACGGCCCAGCAGGGCCAGGCGCCGCAGGGGCAGATGCCCACCGGCGATTTCAGTCCGTCTGACGGCGGCACGGCCCAGCAGGGCCAGGCGCTGCAGGGGCAGATGCCCGCCGGTGATTTCAGTCCGTCCGACGGCGGCAGCGCGCAGACTGCGCCTGACGCTTCGGCACAGCCGGCAGAGGGCGGACAGCAGCCCGGCTTCGGCGACGCCCCTCAGGGCGGTCCCGGCGGCGGCTTCGGCGGATTCAATTTCGGCATGGGCAACGATGATGTGAAGTTGATTTACTCCGATGATGACCCGGAAAGCTACAGCAATATTTTCAATAACGCCAAGACCAAAATCAACAAGAAAGACGAAGCCCGCCTGATCGAATCCCTGCGAAAGCTGAACGCAAAAGAGGATTTGGACGCGGTCGTGAATAAGGATGAAGTGATCCGCTATCTGGCGGTGCACGATTTCCTGCGCAACGACGACAGCTACACCGGCATGATGGTGCACAACTATTACCTGTACGAAGAAAAGGGCAAGCTGTCCATCATTCCCTGGGACTACAACCTGGGGTTCGGCGGCTTCTCCGCCGGATCGGACGCCACTTCCACCGTCAACAGCCCCATCGATTCGCCTGTCAGCGGCGGCACCGTGGAAAGCCGTCCCCTGATAGCCTGGATCTTCAGCGACGAAAGCGCCCTGGAAGCCTATCACGAAGCCTATGACCGTTTCATTGCTGAAAACATTGAAAGCGGCTGGCTGGCGGAGGAAATCACCCGTGTGCAGGAAATGATCACGCCGTATCTGGAAAAGGACGCCTCCGCTTTCTTCGATATGGAAGCCTTCGAAAAGGCCGTTTCCACCCTGCAAACCTTCTGTAAGAAGCGCGGCGAAAGCGTCCGCGGCCAGCTGGACGGCTCGATCCCTTCCACCAGCCAGGAACAGCGCAGCAGGAGCGCGCTGATCGATGCCAGCGATATTTCCACCGCCGATATGGGCAGCATGAACAGCGGTGCAGGCGGCGGCCAAGGGCCCGGCGGGATGCCGGATTTCTCCAATCAGCAGGGAGGCTTTTCGCCGCCTGACGGATTCCCGCAAACGCCTGACCAGGGAGATAACGGTTCTTTCGGCGGCAGTGCGGGCAGCAGCGGGGAAAGCGCACAGCCGACAGGCACGCCAGCGCCCCAGGAAACGCAGCCCGCAGATTCGTCTGACCGTGCAACTGCCGCACCCGCGGATGCGCAAGGCGCAGAGGAAGCCGGAGGAAGAACCAACCGTCCCGGCGGTTTCCCGGGCGGTGGTTTCCCTGGCCCGCAGCAGACAGATCAGTCCGGGCAATGGATCAGGCTGGCCGTGTGCGCCGTTCTTCTGCTCGGCGCTATATGGCTCGTCCGTCGCGTAGCCGGGCATAACAGCTGATCCGCACGCTATCTTTGTATAATAACAAAGGGACGACGGGAGTGTTCTCTTTCGGAGCCCGAAAGAGAACCAGAAAGGGCGCCATAACGGCTGCGTTGACCTACAGCTTCTGGCCCGGCCGCTGAAAGCGGCCAACCCGGATGCATTGCATCCGGGGAAAGCCGGGGAACCATCCCCAGGGAAAAGCTCGTTTTTCTCTGAGGATGATCCCCCGGCTTTCATTGGGCCAGAAGCTCTCAAGCTTTCTGTAATTCCAGCGTAACACGCGACGATTCCTTGGGTCTATCGATCAAGCGGCTTCGCGAGGAGTGGGTCCAGGGGATCATCCCCTGGCGCGGGGTTCAGGGGCCGCGTAGGCCCGTGCCTCGTCCTCCTGTTCTTATGTCACTCTTTGCGAATTGTGTTTTAGAACGCGAATAGTATAAGATCACATTTAATCTCTGCGTCAATGATACAGGGGCCGCGCAGGCCCCTGTTCTGTTTTTTCGCTTTGTTTTTTTCTGCGCCGGCAAAAAAAGACACGCCGCGAGGGGTGCGGCGCGCTTCCAAGGATAAAATAAAAAACCAACAGGACGCAAATGGGCCGAGGGGGCAGCCGCATTTACGGCGCTGCTGGACCTTGGACACATAGAAAGAAACAAAAATATAATAGCGAAGAATTATGTCAAAATTGTGTCGTGTTTCGGGCAAAATGTATAAATTGCTGGAAAACATGCAAATAATGCGAGAAAATGCTAAGTAATTATGCATTGAAATGAATGGTAAAAACTGGCGCAAGAATTATTAGCACTCTCACGCAATGAGTGCTAATTTCCTGTTGCATTTTAACAGAGAATGTGGTATAATGGCAAAGGTTCCGAAGAACCGTATTTTCCGCGGGCGCTGCCCGCGCGATTCCGACAGGAGGCAATCACCATGGAAACCAAGGGCAATATTTCCATTCACGCGCAAAATATCATGCCGGTCATCAAGCGCTGGCTGTATTCCGATAAGGACATTTTCATCCGCGAAATGGTCAGCAACGGCTGTGATGCCATCACCAAGTATAAGATGCTCAAGGGCGACACGGACGAGGATCTGCGGGTCACCGTCACCGTGGACAAGGACGCCGGCGAACTGCGCTTCACCGACAACGGCATCGGCATGACGGGCGAAGAGGTGGAAAAGTACATCAATCAGGTGGCTTTTTCCAGCGCCGAGGAATTCCTGAAGAACTACACGGGGGACGATAAGGGCGGCATCATCGGCCACTTCGGCCTGGGCTTTTATTCCGCCTTCATGGCCGCGGACAAGGTGACCATCGACACCCTGTCCTATCAGGACGGCGCGGCTCCCGTGCTGTGGGAGAGCGAGGACGGCATGTCCTTCTCCATGCGGGACGGCGGACGGAAAGACCGGGGCACCACGGTCATCCTGCACATCATGGAGGATGAAAAGGAATTCCTGGACGGCTACCGGGTGAGAGAGGTGCTGGAGCGGTACTGCGGCTATATGAGCGTGCCCATTTACCTGGAAGACCTGCACCGCGACGAGGAGCCCAAGAACCCCGACGAGCCCACCGGCACGGCGGAAGAGGAAAAGGCCAAGGAAGAAAAACCCATCAACGATCCCCATCCCCTGTGGCTGAAAAGCCCCAAGGACTGCACGGATGAGGAATACAAGGAGGCCTATCACAAGCTGTTCCACACCTTCGAGGATCCGCTGTTCTGGGTGCACCTGAACGTTGATTATCCCTTCAACCTGAAGGGCATCCTGTACTTCCCCCGGATCAAAAGGGACTTCGGCGGCCAGGAGGGCGAAATCAAGCTGTTCAACAGGCAGGTATTTGTGGCGGACAACATCAAGGAGGTTATTCCCGAATTCCTGATGCTTTTGAAGGGCGTGATCGACTGCCCCGATCTGCCGCTGAACGTATCCCGTTCCTTCCTGCAGAACGACGGCTACGTGAAAAAGCTGTCCGCCCATATCACCAAGAAGGTGGCGGACAAGCTCAACGGCCTGTTCAACACCGAGCGCAAGCAGTATGAAACCTACTGGGACGACATTCATCCCTTTGTGAAATACGGCTGCGTGCGGGACGCCAAGTTCTACGACATGGTGAAGGGCAGCCTGCTGCTCAAAACCACCGCCGGGGAATACCTGACCCTGGACGAATACAAGGCCCGCAACGAGGGCAAGGCGGAAAAGAAAATCTACTACACCACCGAACAGAACCGCCAGGCCGCGGCGGTGGCCCTGTACACCGACAAGGGTATCGACGTGGCGGTGATGGACACCCTGATCGACATGAATTTCATGAGTTTCATGGAATTCGGCGGCGGAAACGAGGGATTGCAGTTCGTGCGGGTGGACGCGGACGTATCCGGCCTGACCGAGGAGAGCGACGAAGGCAAGGACATCGACCAGGCGGCCATGGAAAAGCTGTTCCGGGACGCCCTGGGGGATCAGGAGCTCACCGTGAAGCTGGAAGCCCTGTCCGATCATACCCTGCCCGTCATGCTCACCGAAGAAGAACAGGTGCGCCGCTACAAGGAGATGAGCGCCCTGTACGGCCAGGATTTCGGCTTCCCCACCAAGTATACCCTGGTGCTCAACCGTCTGTGCCCCACCGTCCGGGCCCTGGCCGGCATGGAGGAGGGCGACACCGCCGCCCTGCTGTGCAGGCAGCTGTTCGATCTGGCGCGCCTGTCCAGCCGTCCGCTGGAGGCGGAGGATCTGAAGGCCTTCATCGCCCGGAGCAATGAATTGGTGGCGAAGCTGGCTGAAAAATAATCATTCCATCCCGGGCGGGGGTTATGCGCTCCCGCCCGCTTCCTTCCGGGGAAAGGAGCCGTATGAAAGCGATCGTAGGGCTGGGCAATCCGGGCGAAAAATATGAGCACAGCCGGCACAACGCGGGCTTTGATGTGATCAGCATCATCGCCGCGAAACTGAACACGCCTATCAAAAAGCTGAAATTCCAGGCCACCATCGGGGAAACCTTCCTGAATGGGGAAAAGCTGGTGCTTGTGAAGCCCCAGACCTTCATGAACCTGAGCGGCCTGGCGGTATCGGACGCGCTTGCCTTCTATAAGATGGATCCCCGGGATATGCTGCTGCTGGTGGACGATATCGACCTGCCCTTCGGCCAGGTGCGCATCCGGCCCAAGGGCGGCGCGGGCACCCACAACGGCCTGCGCAGCATCGTGGAATGCACCGGCAGCGAGGATTTCCCCCGCATCCGGCTGGGCATGGGCAATCCACCCAAGGAATGGAACCTGGCCGATTGGGTGCTGGGCAAATTCCAGACGGAGGAAGAAAGAAAAACCATGTTTGACGCGTATATGCTGGCCGCGGACGCGGCGCTGTGCTGGGCGGAGCACGGGATCGACCAGGCGATGAACCGCTACAACAAACGCCATGCTGAATAACGTATTGGATTTTTTGCATGCCTCCCCTGTCTTTCGGGAGGCTTTTGGCGCGCCCGGATCGGGCGTAACGGCGCTGTATGAGATGGCGGAGGGGCAGCGCCCTTTTTTTGCTGCCCTGCTGGCGCGGGAAACGGGCCGGCCCATCCTGTATATCGCGCCGTCCGACGCCGCGGCCATGCGGGCCGCGGATGACTGCGCCGCCTGGCTCCGGGGCGGAGCGGCGGTGCTGCCTCCGCCGGATACCCATTTTACCCGGGGCACCGCCAGCCGGGAAAGCGCGTTTCAGCGCCTGTCCGTGCTGCAAAAGGCCCGGCAGGGGAAGATCCGGGTGCTGTGCGCCGGGGCGGACGCCCTTTTGACGCGCATGCTGCCGCCGGAGGAATACCAGAAATGCGCCGTGGATCTGCGCCCCGGGGATCACATGGAGCCCGCCGATCTGATCGCCCGTCTGGTGAGCATGGGCTACGAACGGGTGGACATGGTGGAGGGCAAGGGCCAGTGCGCCCTGCGGGGCGCCATCGTGGACGCTTTTTCTCCGGCGGAGGCGGGGGCCACGCGCATCGAATTCTGGGATGACGAGGTGGATTCCATCCGCGCCTTCGATCCCATCAGTCAGCGCAGCCTGGAGAAAATGGAGCGGGCGTCTTTCTATCCCGCCGTTGAATGGCTGATGCCGGCGGACTGCGCCGCTCTCATGCGGAAGATGATCCGCGAGCAGATCAACCGCAGCCCATCCGGCGTGCTGGCCGCCGATCTGCCGCCGCTGCCGGAGGATGAGGAAACGGAGCAACCCGCGGAAGAAAAGGGCAAAAGGGGAAAAGCCGCCGAAAAGAAGCGGCCGGAGGAGCCGGCGGCCTTTCCCGACGTCGGGCCTGCCCTGCGGGTGTATGATACCGGCGTGGCAAGGCTCTATCGGGACGCCGATCAATTGGAGGCGGGGCTGCAGCCGCCCACCCTGGCCCTGTGGGCCGGGGCGCTGGAGCGGCCCTGTGCCTGGCTGTGGGAATACCTGAACGACCCCATTTTGGTGATCGAAGAGCCGGACAGAGTGAAAAGCCGGTGCGAGGACCGGGCAGCCGGGTTTGCGGAGGATTTCAAGCTTTCGCTGGAGCGGCAGGAAGCGGTGCCGGAGCAGGGCAGCCTGCTGCGCTCCTGGCAGGAGGCGGCTCAAGCTATGCAAGGCCGCCCGATGTACCTTTTGCAGGATCTGCTGCGGGGGATGGGGGAGATAAAGCCCACGGCCGTTCATCGGTTCGCCGGGGTCAACGCCCCCAAATACGTGTCCCGGTTCAAGGACCTGGCCGCCGACCTGGCCGCCTGGAAAAAGGAAGGATACCTGACGCTGCTGATGGCGGGGGGCGACGCCCGCGCCAGAAGGCTGCAGACGGCCCTGAATGAAATGGATACGCCTGTTCCCACGTGGGAGGAATACCCGTCCCCGGGGGCGGGAGACGCGGTGATTTGGTCTCAAACGCTGTCCCACGGGTTTGTCCTGCCAGAGTGCCGCCTGGCCGTGATCGCCGACAGCGACCTGTTCGGCGCGGGCTACCGCAAAACCCGCCGCCGGCAGACCAGCGGCGAAAAAATCGAGGCCTTCACGGATCTGAAGGAAGGGGATTACGTCGTCCACGAGGCCCACGGCATCGGTATTTTCCGGGGCACCGTGCGATTGCAGAGCGAGGGCACCTACCGGGATTACCTGCTGATCCAGTATCAGGGCAGCGATAAACTGTACGTGCCCACCGATCAGTTCGACCGGGTGCAGAAATTCATCGGCGGCCAGGATAATCCGCCTCCCCTGAATTCCCTGAACGGCAGCGATTGGGAAAAAAAGAAAAACAAGGTGAAGGCCGGACTCAAAAAGCTGGCCTTTGACCTGGTGAAGCTGTACGCCGACCGCCAGTCCACCCCCGGGCACGCTTTCGCGCCGGATACGCCCTGGCAACGGGAATTTGAGGATGCCTTTCCCTACGAACTGACCCCCGATCAGGAGAAAGCGGTGGAGGAGATCCGCCAGGACATGGAATCCCCCGCCAACATGGATCGCCTGGTATGCGGCGATGTGGGCTACGGAAAAACCGAGGTGGCCCTGCGCGCCGCCATGAAGGCCGTCATGGGGGGCAAGCAGGTGGCCATCCTGGCGCCTACCACCATCCTGGCCCAGCAGCATTACTATACCATGCTCAGGCGCTTTGCCGATTTCCCGGTGCATCTGGATGTCCTGTCCCGGTTCCGCAGCCCCAAGCAGCAGAAGGAGACCCTGCAGCGCCTGGCTGAAGGCAAGGTGGACATTTTGGCGGGCACCCACCGGCTGCTTTCCAAAGACGTGCATTTCAAGGATCTGGGGCTGCTGATCGTGGATGAGGAGCAGCGCTTCGGCGTGGCGCACAAGGAGACCATCAAAAACCTGAAAAAGACGGTGGATGTGCTCACGCTGTCCGCCACGCCCATTCCCCGCACCCTGCATATGTCCATGGTGGGAGTGCGGGATATGAGCCTTTTGCAGACCCCGCCGGAGGAGCGTTATCCCGTGCAGACCTATGTGCTGGATTACAACGACGCCGTCATCCGGGATGCCATCCTGCGGGAAATCGGCCGGGGCGGACAGGTGTATTTCCTGTACAATCAGGTGCGGAATATCGACGCCTTTGCCACCCGGCTGCGGGCGCTGGTGCCGGAGGCCCGCATCGCCGTGGCTCACGGGCAGATGAAGGAAAGCCTGCTGGAGGACGTGATGCTGGACTTCTACGAGGGCAGGTTTGACGTGCTGCTCTGCTCCACCATCATCGAAAACGGGCTGGACGTCCCCACGGCCAACACCATCATCATTTTTGACGCCGACCGCTTCGGCCTGAGCCAGCTGTATCAGCTCAGGGGCCGCGTGGGCCGCTCCAGCCGGGTGGCCTACGCCTATTTCACCGTGCGGCCCGATAAAATGCTTTCTAAACGGCCCAGCAGCGTCTCAGCGCCATCCGGGAGTTCACCGCGTTCGGCTCCGGCTTCCGCATCGCCATGCGGGATCTGGAGATCCGGGGCGCGGGCAATATTTTCGGGCCGGAGCAGTCCGGCCAGGTGGCGGCGGTAGGCTACGATATGTACTGCCGCCTGATCGAGGAAGCCGTGCGGGAGGCCCGGGGCGCTCAGGGCGAAGGAGTTCCCACCCAGGTGGAGACCCGCGTGGAGCTGAAGGTGAATGCCTATCTGCCCGCCGAATACGTCCGGGGCGAAGCCCAGCGCATGGAGGTGTACAAGCGCATCTCCCTCATCAAGGAGCAGGAAAGCCGCCAGGACGTGATCGAGGAACTGATCGATCGCTTTGGGGATATTCCCGATCCCGTGATGCACCTGATTGATATTGCCCATCTCAGGGGCGTATGCGGCAGAATGGGCATCAGCCGGGTGAATTATCAGAGCAACGCCCTCATTTTCCGTCTGCTGCCCGGCGCGTCTCCCGACCCGGAAAAACTGTACGCTGCCCTGGCCCAGACGGACAAGCGCCTGCTTTTGGCTGCTTCCCGAGAGCCCGCCATTTTGCTGCGGGATCAAAAGCTGCCCCTGGAAGAGCTGCTTCGTGCCGCCGTGCCCGTCATGGAACGGCTGGAAGCGGAATTCAACGGCTGATGGCCGGAGTTTATTCCTGCCAGGGAACATGGGGCTGTCTCAAATTTTGAATCGTTGAACCGGCAAACAGATCCTTCGTCTCCGTTCCGCTTTTCGCTCCGCGCCGCTCAAGAGGACAGGAAAGGTCGTATCCTTCTCCCTGCCTTTCCGTGAAGAACCAATAAAACGGCACGGGATTCCGCCCGGATTGGCAGAATCCCGGGCCATTTTCATTCGGGAAAATGAATGTTCATACGAATTCTCATCTAATACTATACTCAAATAAAATCGGCAAGGAAGATAGACGAAGTTACAATGTCATCCCGACCGAAGCGGAGCGAGAGCGAAGCAGAGCGGAGGGATCTGGAAACTGGGCAATATGCTGCTGGAAGTAATCTGTTTCTCAAAGATCCCTCGACTTCGTTCCGCTCTCGCTCCACTCCGCTCGGGATGACAGGAGCGTTTTACTTGCTATTTTTAATTTGAGTATACTATAAAGCATTGAATCATCGGGCGTCTTTTCCGCGCTGGCGCTGCTTCAAACGCCCCCGCCCAGCGCGTGCGCCTGGACGCGGGTTTCGGGCGGCAATCCAAGGATGGAGCCAGCCCCTTTTTTATGATTCCTCCGTTTCCGGCTGCTCCATGCCCGCCCGCAGCATCTCAATGGCGCGTTTTTCCATGCGGGAAACGTAACTGCGGCTGATCCCAAGCACCTCCGCCACCTCATGCTGGGCGTGAACGGCGCCGTCCAGCAGGCCGTAGCGCATTTCGATCACCAGCCGCTCCTTCTTGGGCAGGCCTTTCACCAGCTTTCGCACCCGCCCCAGGGTCACACGCCGCACGGCCTCATCCTCTACGTGACCCGGTTCCGTGCCCAGGATATCCAGGAAACTCAGCTCGTTGCCTTCCCCATCCGTGCCGATGGGATCCGACAGGCTCACGTCCCCCTTCCGCTTCCGGGATGCCCGCAGCAGCATCAGGATTTCATTTGCTATCCTCGCCCCAAGGCGCCGCAGGGGTTGTCAGGGCGTCTGACCCCTCGTTTTCGCCGTAAACCACGTCCAGATAGGGCTCCAAATCGCCGTTTTCGTCCTCTTCCGCGGGGTTTTCCATCCACTTACGCAACCCTTCGGGATATTGGATTTCATCATCTCCCGCCCCGAAGAGGATCACATGGGCGTTTTCCCCATCCCAGATCACCCGGCGGATCACTGTTTTGAGGGCGGCCCGCTGCTGCTCAATGGACATATCCGCAAGCCCGTCCTTGAACGCCGCCAGCATGTCCCGCAGCAGATCGAATTCGCTGTCCGTCAATTCCTGCCGGTTCAGCAGGCTCGCCAGTTCCTGGATTCGTTGATCCAGGGCTTTGCTTTCCCGGTTCAGTTCGTCCAGACGCTTTGCCACCAGTTCTTTGGTGTCTCCGGCCGCCATCCCCGCCAGCGCGTCCACCAGGCCGCTGATTTTTTTGTCGGTTTCGGCCTTTTCCTGCTGCAAGGCGGCTTTCTGCTTTTCATATTCGACCCTGTCGCCGGTGAAAAAGCCCCGGCTGCGGGACAGCTGGGCCATGAATTCCCCCGCGTTCTCGTCGATGTGCCGGATGCGGTCCACGATCATGGCGTCCAGGATGTTGCCGTTCACGTTTTTGTTGTTGCACAGCGCCTTCTGGCTGCGCTCCTTGAGCTTGCAGACGTAGGTATAGACGGGCTTGCCCTCCGGAGTCAGGCGCTTGGTGAGTTTGGGGTACATCCGGTTGCCGCACTTGCAGAACAGGAAACCGGTCAAAAGCGCCTCGTTGCTCCGGGGGCGGCGGTAAGCCTTGGATTTGTTCTGCTCCAGCGCCTCCTGCGCCCGCACCCACGTTTTTCCCGGGATCAGCCCGGGATGCTGCCCCACCGCCACGATCCAATCGCTCACCGGCAGGAACACCGTGGCCCGGCCCTTTTCCTGGTCGGTGCGGTTGTAGGCCATCACGCCCCGCGCCCCGTCAAAATCCGCTTCCTCCGCGAACACGTCTGCGCCGTGGGCGGTGAAATACCGGTACATGTCCCCGTCTGCAATGGCGTAAACGGGATTGAGTAAGATTCCCTTGATGGAAAAGCGGGTGTGGTACTTGCCGTTCTTGCTGACGATGCGCCGCTGCATCAGTTCCGCTTCCGTTTTCGTCAGGGAGTTGGTTTCGCCGAACAGCTGATAGATCAGCTTCACCGTCTCCGCCTCCTCCGGGATCGGCTTCAGCCGGCAGGCCTTTTTCTTTTTCCCGTCCACGGTGACGGTCTGCACGCTTTCGGAAGCGTAGCCCGTGGGCGTGACGCCCCCCAGCCACCGGCCCGTCTTCGCCAGTTCCCGCATGTTGTCCCGGATGCGCTCGGCGATGGTTTCCCGCTCCAACTGGGAAAACACCGATGCAATATACATCATGGCCCGGCCCATGGGCTGGCTGGTGTCGAACCGCTCCCGGATGGAAACGAAATCCACCTTCAGCCGCCCCAGCTCCTCGATCAGCCCCGCAAAATCGCTGATGTTGCGGCTGATCCGGTCCAGCCGGTACACGATCACCGCGCTGTGCTTCTTATTCTTCACCGCCTTCATCATTTCCTTGAAGGCCGGCCGGTTCAGGTTGCCGCCGGAAAACCCCTCGTCCTCATACACCACGGCTTTTTCCGCCGCGTCCTCCCCATCGTTCATCCGAATGTACGCCCGGCACAGCTCGATCTGGTTCCCGATGCTCTCTCCTTTGCCGGTGAATCTGGATTTCCGGGAATATATGGCGACGGTCTGCTCGTTTCCTTTCACTTTTCTCACTTCCCCGATTGATGCCGTGCGATATACTTTCGACTTTATATTATCGAAGAGCATTTCATTTGATAACTTAAAAACCCGCTTTCATTACTGAAATCTCAGCATTTGAAAGCGGGATATTGATCAAGGCTTTGCGATTTATTTCACTTGGCTGGTATTGAATGTCCGTAGAACGATGATCATCGGCTTCTCACAGGCCCATCTTGGCCATGATCCCGTCCGCGGTAACGCCGGGATGGGTCACGTACAGCCGGGCGATCTGTTCCGCCCATTCCTTATCGTTGTTTCCCCGCACCGCCTGGACCGGCGCAATCTCCTCCAGCCGGTCCAGGATCTTCCGGCTGCTCACGTCCCCGCCGTGGAGAATGAAATCGCAGCCCGAAAGCCGGTTCAGCACTTCCGGGCGCAGCAGATCGTGGGTGTCGGATAAAACTGCGATTTTCATTGCTTCGTTTCCCTGCTCTTTTTCTTGGTTATTCTATGCGCGCCTGCTCATATCCGATATGCTGTCTGCCCGCAATGATTCAGCTTCGCCAGCCGCCCCACCGCACCATCCAGCGCGTGGGCCAGCTTCTTCGTCTGCCGCACGCCGCTTTCATACCACACGTTCCTGACCATGAGCGCGCCCGCTTTCCGATCTGCGGCGGCTTCGATCCTGCCAACAAATTGATCGCCATAAAGCATGGGCAGCACATAGTATCCATACTTCCGCTTTTCCGCGGGGGTATAGATTTCCCAGGAATACTGATAACCCCAAACGGCCTCGATCAGCTTCCGATCCCACAGCATGGGATCCAGCGGGGCCAAAAACTCGAGCCGCGGTTTCCTGTCGATATCGTCGGCGAGAACGGCCTCCATCAGCGGCTGATCCTCGCTCAGCAAATACAAAGGAGATCGAATGCCCTCCGCCAGCACGGGCAGGATTTCTCCCGCGTGCAGCAGCGTGTCAAACGCCTGCTCGCGCTCATCGGTATTCATATCAATGCCCAGCCAGGCGTCGGAGCGCCGATCCCACAAGAGCCCCACGGCGCCGATGCGCCGCTTCACGCGCCACTGCCGGAAGGAGGCCGCATCCGGGCAGGGATTTGGCGCATTCAGAAGCGCCGGGCTGAAATACCGGTCCGCCAGATCGTAAAATTTCCGGGACCCGCTTTTGTGATGGATCAGCAGCACGCCGTCCGTATACAACTGCTCCAGCACCGAACGGGCCGCCGGGGACTGGCCGTGCCAGTTGCCGCTCCAGTGCATGGAGGAATGCCAGAAAACCTTTCCTTCGATGGGCAAAGAATCGCTGCTGACAGGGCCGTTTTCCCGGATGTAAGCGATGGCCTGCTCTTCCAATTCCGGGATGTCCGGAAAGGACGCGCCGTGGGCTTTGCTCCTTTCCCGATAGCCGGCAAAGTACGGCCAATCCTCCCGGGGCCAGATGGACAATTCCTTGTCGCTGTAATCCACCAGCAGGCGATCCTGGTACAGAAGATCGGCCAGCATCTGCTTGGAAAAGCCCTTCACCCGGGACTGCAAGGTCAATTCCGCGTTTTTGCCGCATACGTCCACGGGATCATACTGAATGCAGCCCGCCTGACGGACATACCGGTACGCGCCGTCTTTTCCGGCAAAGCGATGCTTCCCCAGCAAACCCTGCTTGCTGAGCATGAACCGCCTGGCCTGTTCCTTCGTGATCGTCATCATATTTCCGTGCCCTTCGTTCCTTTCGCAGCTTTGCCCCGGATCAAGTATATCATATGAAAACCGAAATGAACAGAAGCTTGATCATTGATTATTTATACCAATTATTTCATGATGGATGAAACGAAAAGCCAACGTCCATCCCCGAAGAATCAAAGGAAAGGAGAAATACGGTAAGGTGCCTTACAAACGCCAGGCAGCAGCCGTCAGCCGAATCGGCAGGCATATCTTTGCTGGCCGGCCACATACATTTCCGTAGGAAGGAGGCGCTGCCTATCCCCAAACCGAACCCCGTCAACATCATCGTTCACTATCCGAAAACCGCGGAAGGCCGGCGCATCCTGACCCGGCGCATGGCCGGCGTACATGCCGACTGGGTCTGCGATAAGCTGAAAAAAATGAACTGCCCCGCGGATCAGAAAGTGCAATTATTGAACGCCGTGGTGGATACGGCCAAAAGAAAAACGCGGGATCAGGCCCGGTAACGCCTGATCCCCGCCCGGCGGGCGTCGATGGACGATTGCAGGTTTTTTCGTATGTTGCTGGTGCTGATAAGCCTATTTGAACAGGCATATTCCGGTCCTCCTTTGTCCGGAATGCGATTGGATGCAGCGCGCTTCATCTGCGTGCTTTATACCAAAAGAGAGCATAAGGGACAATCTGTATTATTATTATAATTTATGCAAGTATATATAAAGCAATTTTTCATATAAGTACTTTTCTATGAAATGCTGGCTCCGCCTGCCTTTCAGTCGCAATTCAGCGTGAGCAGAATTACGAGCAAAAGACCAGGAAAAAAACAATCCCCTTCGCGTTCCAATATTGACAGGACCGGCGGGCGTAATATAATAAAGATGTTCGGACAACCCGAACGGAATAGAGGCGCGGCATGCATCAGTACCGCAGGCTGTTCTGCCGGAGTGTAAGCCCAGGCGAAAGGGCTTGCCGCCGAAACGCGGCCCCCGTGGCGGGAGGGCGCGTTGGGACGACGGAAAAAGATCCCGCGTACTGTCATGCCCGGCCATGAAGCGCTATTCCCGGTTGTTTCTGCAGATTCAAGCGGAGAATGACGTAAAGCGATTCTTCGCTTTTCTTTTTTCTTCCGCATTTCTTCCAGGAGCGCGCAAGTGAGTGTAAAGATTGCCATTCCGATCCCGCCCCAGGACCGGTATCCCAACTATTTTTCGGCGCTGAGTGCCTTGGGGGCGGAAGGGATCAAGGCCTCGGCGGAGGCTGATCCTTCCGACTTCGACGGCCTGCTGCTCCCCGGCGGGGGCGATATATGCCCGGCCTATTACCGCCAGGAAACGGCCGGGGCCGCGGACATGGATCCGGCCCTGGACGCGCTGCAGTTTGCGGTGGTCGACCGGTTTTTCAAGGCGGGGAAAATGATCTTCGGCATCTGCCGGGGGCATCAATTGCTGAACGTGTACTTTGGGGGCACCCTGATCCAGGATCTGCAAAACGGGAAAATGCACGACTGGGAGCAGGGCTTCTCCATGGACAAGGTCCACATGACGGAGGCCCTGCCCGGCTCCTGGATAGCGGGCATTTACGGCCTTCGCTTCCCCACCAACAGCGCCCATCACCAGGCCGTGGACCAGCTGGGCAAGGGCCTGACCGCGGACATGTATGCCCCAGACGGGATCATCGAGGCGGCGCATCATGAGAGCGGCCGGGTTTTCAGCGTGCAGTGGCACCCGGAAAGGATGTGCTTTGACCACCGGCGGGAGGACACCGTGGACGGAAGCAAAGTGATCCGTTGGTTTCTGGACAGGTGCCTGAGCGCAAAATGCCCCGGATGAAGCAGCGGGAGGGGCAGGCTCCCTTTCTTTCTCTTTGAATCCACCATGGCGGGGCCGCCATGGAAAAATAGAAGGAGTGAAACGAATGAAAAGGTTGATCCGCATGATGTCTCTGGCGCTGGCGCTGTGCCTGGCCCTGACTGGCGCGGCCGTGCCCGCTTTCGCTGAGGACGCTTCCGCGAAGGCCCAGGCGATCCTGGACGGCAAGGAATACGCCACCGTCTATAAGAGCTATTTCTCCACCTCCTATCCCTCCCTCAATTACTTCTGCACCTCCTATGCCACGGTGCGCGAGTTCGCCACCAACTGCGTGGACAGCCTGGTGGAGCCGGACATTTACGGCAATTACACCGGCGCCCTGGCGGAGAGCTGGGATGTGAACGACGATTACACCGTGTGGACCTTCCATATCCGCAAGGGTCAGAAGTGGATCGACCATACCGGCGCCCAGACGGAATACGACCTGACCGCCCAGGACTTCGTGGACGGCATCCGCTACATCGGCGACCCCCAGAACGATGCCTATTCCCTGCGCGTGATCCGCAACCTGATCACCGGCCTGTATGATTACTACTGGGGCCTGGATGACATTGACTGCGGCGATGACACGGAAACCAACAGGGACGACCTGGTGGCCCGGTTCGATGAGATCGTGGGCGTGAAGGCCCTGGACGAATACACCGTCCAGTATACCCTGGACAATAGCGCGCCCTATTTCCTCTCCCTGGTGGAAAGCAGCATGCTGCTCCTGCCCGTGGAATACGATTACGTGGTCGCCCAGGGCGATGACTTCGCCGTGGACAACACCCACATGCTCTACTGCGGCCCCTATTACGTGTCCGCCTTCGAGCGCGACAAGAAGATCGTGCTCACCAAGAACCCCTATTACTGGGATCTGGACAAAATCACTGTGGACACCATCGAATATCAGATGATCCCGGACGGCACCACTTCCCTTGAAATGTTCATCCGGGGCGAACTGGATTACACCTCCGTGGAATCCGAAGCCTTCATGTCCCTCCAGGGGAGCGAATGGGAAAAGTACCTGATCCCCAACGAGTTCTCCTTCAGCACCAACTATCTGTGGCTGGACTTCCAGGGCGCGAATCCCGAGTTCAACACTTTCATCCAGAACGTGAACTTCCGCCGGGCCCTGCGCGCCGCTGTGGACCGGGAATCCCTGGCCTCCCTGCGGGAGCCCATGCAGCCCTCCCGCCTGGTGCGCAATACCGTGAACGCCGAGGGCGCGATCTTCAATTCCCAGGGCGTTGATTACACCCAGATCCCCCCGCTGGATGAAATCGCCAACGCGGATTACAGCGCCGATGAAAACGCCGCCCGGGCCTATATGGAGGCCGCTGTGGCAGAACTGTGCGATCCGGACGGCACCATCAAGGGCGTGGAAGCGGGCACGGTGGATTATCTGCCCGTGATCAAGACCGATGTGGACGGCAAGCTGCCCGTCACCCTGATTTACGTGGGCACCAACGATGAGAGCGAAATCATCCTGGCCCAGCTGTTTGAGGCCATGGTGGAGGAAGCCATCGGCACGGATTATATCGACGTGGTGCTGGCCTTTGACACCAGCGACGATTTCTATGGCACCGTGGGCGGCAGCGTGAAGGGCCCGTTCAACTACGATATCTATTGGGATTCCCTGTCCACCGGCTACGCCGATCCCTCCGGCATTCTGACCCGCATCACCTCCGACGGGGTAGAGAACGTGGGCTGCTACAGCGTGCCCGAATTTGACGCGCTGATCGAAAAGGCACTCAACGCCCCCACCTTCGACGAGCGGCTGCAATTCTTCGCCCAGGCGGAAGCGTACCTGCTGGACAACGCTTTCATGATCCCGGTGATTTCTTCCCTCCGCGGCTATCATATGACCTATGACGTGCCCCATACCGCCCCCAGGGCGCTCTACGGCAGCGACCGCTACAAGGGCTTGAAGGTGGCCACGACGCCCATCACCCTGGAAGAATACCAGATCCTGGACGCGGCCTGGGAAAGCCAGAGAAACGCGAAATAACCAAACGGCGCAGGCTCCGGCTGTTTCAGCGGCCGGAGCCTTTCTCTTCTGTTTGCCCGGGATAAGCGCCAATGGCGGAAAGGGGCCTGGCAAGGAACATGGCAAAGTATATTCTGCGGCGCCTGCTGCGCTCCGCGGTCACGCTGATCATCGTGTTCACGGCGGTGTTCATGCTGCTTCGGTTTATGCCGCTCAACGGTTATTTCCCCCAGGAAATGATCAAGGAAACGGACGAGGCCACGCGGATGGCGTACCTGAGGAATTTAGGGCTGCTGGACCATCCATTCGTGCAGCTGTGGCGGTTCGTGCGAAGCCTTTTGCACGGGGATCTGGGGCGCAGCATCACGGTATATCCCAAGGTGCCCATCAGCACCCTGATGGCGGAAAAAATCCCCACCACCGCGTTCCTGGGGTTCTTCAGCATGCTGCTTGGCATCGTGGCGGGCCTTTCCATGGGCATGATGATGGTGCGGCGGAAAAACAAGCTGGGAGACAGCCTGGGCAACGGGTATATCCTGCTGGTCCGGGCGGTGCCCAGCCTGATTTATCTGTTTTTCCTCCAGATCTGGGTGTCCCGCTGGCTGAATCTGCCCCTGGTTTACGACAAGGACATTCCCAAATCCTGGATCCTGCCCATCGTCTGCCTGTCCCTGTCCAGCGTGGCCTGGTACGCCTTGTGGATACGCCGGTTCATGGTGGACGAGGAAAACCAGGATTACGTGAAGTTCGCCTTCGTCAAGGGCCTGTCCCGGAAGGCCGTGCTGCGAAAGCATATTTTCCGCAACGCCGTGATCCCCATCACGGCTTACCTGCCCGCCGACCTGCTCAACATCGTGGCGGGCTCCCTGATCATTGAAACGCTCTACGCCATTCCCGGCACCGGCGGCCTGCTCACCACCGCCATTAAACGGCAGGACAACAACCTGGTGCAGGTGCTGGTGCTCATGTACGCCGCGTTGTCCATCCTGGGGGTGTTCCTGGGGGATCTGCTGCTGGCGTTCGTGGACCCGCGGATCAAGCTGACGGAGGAAAAATGATGCAGAGCACCATTAAAACCATTGCCCGGGCCCACGACCCGGCCCTGTTTACCCGGGCGGATTTCGACCAGGCGGAAAGCGAAAGGATCGGCGTGTCCAATTATTCCTACTGGCGCTCCACCCTGCGTACCTTTTTCCGCTCCAAGCTGGTGATCCTGCTGGTGGCGCTGATGGCGGCCATCCTGCTCATGAGCTTTCTGTATCCCATGATTTCCAGGATCGACCCCACCAAGGTGTCCACCAGGTCCCGCAACTGGAACCTGCGCCCCTCCTGGGAGCATCCCTTCGGCACGGATACCCTGGGCAGGGACATTTTCGCCCGGGCCTGGTACGGCTGCCGCAATTCCTTCCTGCTGGCCTTCTGCATCGCCCTGTCGGACGTGGGCATCGGCATGATCGCCGGCGCCGTGTGGGGCTATAACCGGAAGCTGGACCCCTTCATGATCGAATTGTACAACATCATGACCAACATCCCCTCCACCGTTTATCTGGTGCTGCTTGCCTATATCATGAACACCAGCTACCTGACCCTGTTCATTTCCATGGCTTCCCGCGGCTGGATCGTGGAGGCGCGGTTTTTCCGCAACCGCATCCTGTCCATCCGGGACGCGGAATACAACATCGCTTCCCGGTGCCTGGGCACGCCCATGCTCCGCATCGCCACCAGGAACATCATTCCCCAGATCATCAGCCTGATCATCATGGAAGCGGCCCTGTGCATCCCCTATTCCATCGGCTCCGAGGTATTCCTGGGATTCGTGGGGGTGGGCATGCCCGTGGACGCCATTACCCTGGGCAATATGGTCAACCAGGGCCGGGCGTCCTTTACCCTGCATCCCTATCAGATGCTGCTGCCCACGGCGGTGCTGTGCCTGATCACCGTGGCCTTTTACATCATCGGCAACCGCTTCGCCGACGCGTCCGACCCCAGGAATCATCTGTAAACGGAGGATGGAAGAATGAACGAGCATAAAGGCCCTCTGCTTCTGTCCGCCAAGGACGTGGTGATCAAATTCAACCTCCGGGGCCAGGAGCTGACCGCCATCCGCGGGGCGTCCCTGGACGTGTACCAGGGGGAAACCGTGGCCATCGTGGGAGAATCCGGGTCCGGGAAATCCGTGTTCACCAAGTCCTTCATCGGCATGCTGGACCAGAACGGCCGGGTGGAGAGCGGCTCCCTGCTTTTCCACGGGGAGGACATGACGAAATACAGCGCCGAGGCTCAATGGCTGAAGGTGCGGGGCAAAAAAATCGCCATGGTGTTTCAGGACCCCATGACCAGCCTGAACCCGGTGCGGGTGATCGGTGAGCAGATCGCCGAGGTGATCATGTGGCATTTCCATAAATCCCATGACGAGGCGAAAAAAGAAACCGTGGAGCTGCTGCGAAAGGTGGGCATCGAGGACCCGGAGCAGCGCTACCGCCAGTATCCGGGAGAGTTTTCCGGCGGCATGCGGCAGCGGGCGGTCATCGCCTGCGCCATCGCCTGCCGGCCGGAGATCCTGATCTGCGACGAGCCCACCACCGCCCTGGACGTGACCGTGCAGGCCCAGGTGCTGAATCTGATCAAGGATCTCCAGCGGGAAATGAAAATGAGCGTGGTCTTTATCACCCACGATCTGGGCGTGGTGGCCAACGTGGCGGACTGGGTGGCGGTGATGTACGCGGGGAAGATCATCGAGTATGGGGAAGCGGGGGAGATTTTTCACCAGCCGGAGCACCCCTATACCAAAGCCCTCCTTCGCTCCCTGCCCCAATTGGGGGTGAAGGGCCACGACCTGTACGCCATTCAGGGCACCCCGCCCAGCCTGTTCAAGGAAATCCGGGGCGACGCCTTCGCCCCCCGGAACATGGACGCCATGAAAATCGATTTTGAGGAGGAGCCCCCGGCCTTTTCCGTGTCTCCCACCCATTGGGCGAAAACCTGGCTGCTGGCCCCGGAGGCGGAAGCGTACCGGCAGGATCTTGCCCGCCGGGACGCGGAAGCGTCCTCCGCCCAGACCCCCTCCGCGCCTTTTGATTACGGGAAGGCGGAGCCCCTTCTGTCTGTGAAGAACCTTTCCGTGCATTTTAAGCTGGGCTCTTCCCGGGTCAAGGCGGTGGACGGCGTTTCTTTCGATATTTATAAAGGGGAGACCCTGTCCCTGGTGGGGGAATCCGGCTCCGGAAAAACCACCATCGGCAGGGCCGTGATGAGCATTTACAGCGGCAATGTGGAGGGCGGCATCTATTTCAAGGGCCGGAAGATCAATCAGAAGCTGAGCAAAAAAGACCGGGGAAAGCTGCGCATGGAAATGCAGATGATCTTCCAGGACCCCATGGCCTCCCTCAACGACCGGGCCAAGGTGGATTACATCATTTCCGAGGGCCTGTACAATTTCCATTTGTTTGAGAACGAAGGGGACCGCCTGGCCAAGGTGGAAAAAATGCTCCGGGAAGTGGGGCTGACCAGCGATTTCATGACCCGCTTCCCCCATGAGTTTTCCGGCGGGCAGCGGCAGCGCATCGGCATCGCCCGCAGCCTGATCATGAATCCCGATTTCGTGGTGGCGGACGAGCCGATCTCCGCCCTGGATGTATCCATCCGCGCCCAGGTGATCAATCTGCTCAACCGGCTCAAGCAGGAAAGGGGCCTCACCTATCTGTTCATCGCCCACGATCTGTCCGCCGTCCGCTTTATTTCGGACCGGATCGCCGTCATTTACCGGGGGCGGCTGGTGGAATTGGCGGCCTGCGAGGAGCTGTTTTCCCGGCCCCTTCATCCCTATACCAAGGCCCTCCTTTCCGCCGCGCCCTATCCGGACCCCGACGTGGAAAAAAACAAGGTGATCCATATCTACCGTCCCGAAGCCGGGGATGCGGCTACCGCCCGGGAATGGATCGAAGCCTTTCCCTTTCATTTCGTGCTGGCCACCCGGGAAGAAGCGGAGGAGTACCGGCGTGAAAACAACTGATCTGTGGAAAAACAAAAAATGGCGGCTGCTGATTTTTCACCGGGCCATGGTGCTTTTTTCCCTGGCCCTGGTTTTCAGCGCTCTGGCCGCGGGGCTGTATCAAAGCCGGGTGTATTTCTCCTTCGGCGCCTGCGCCGCCGGGGCGCTGCTTTGGGCCAAGGCCTGGCTGGATTTTTGCCGCTGGCGGGACGGAAAGCCCCTGGAACGGACCCGGGAAAAAACGCCCTATATGCTCCGGGCGCGGAAGAAGAAAACCGTTCATAAGCCGGCGTTTCTCATGAACGCCTCGGATTTTGATGACGACCTGACCCCCTGGACCGCCCTGGGCGAGGAAACGCTCCCCCGGCGCGCCCAGGAGCTTTCCTCCGTCCTCGCCTGCGTCTTTGCCGGGGCGGCGGCCTTGCTTGCGTCCCTGATTCCGTGATTCTTTGCGCACAAAGATATAAAAGCCTTCCACATCTGAACAGCTTTTCCATATAGCCCTGCTTCATCGTCACAGTTCTTGCCACTTCGATCGAATCATCCCGAACGCGGCAAAAATCCTTGTAAGCTTTGAAATTGATAGAATAATACCCCGTAAACAGGCCGCGTTGATACAGCAGAATCCCGGAAAGCGGGAACTCTTTTTTTTTTCGGGGATGGCATCGGCAAATTCATTTACGATCATAACTGCCGGAGGCTTCCCATACGCCGTCCCATACGGCGTTCATGTCCCGCAGCGTTTCGGGCGCATAACGAATCTTATAGGTCATTTTCTTTCATTCTTCTTCTTTTTCCTCCATGGCATATACTATGGATGCATCCTTCATGCAACGGTTTTCCGACAAATTCATCGAAAGTTTTAGGGGCTTATTCCAAGCCCTTCCATCGTTTATCTTCGCAGCGGTCACCCGGAAGGAGAGGATAGAAAGGGGCTTAAGCCTCACGCAAGTTCCCTCTGAGCGGCACATGATATACATTTTGTCGGAATACCGGGCGCAAACGTGCCAGATATTGGAAGAAAAGCGGCTTTGATCCGCGTATGACGCGCCGGCGATGGGATAGCATTTTCAATGCACCGGGCGGCATAGGAGGAAAGCTGCGTGCCGCTGTCCGGCTTGAAGGTGTTCACGGCCTTCACCAGCCCCAGGGATCCTACCGATACCAAATCGTCGGCTGTAAAGCCGGGCACCGTGTATTTCCTCGCGATATGGGACACCAGGCGCAGGTTGTGCTCGATCAGTTTTCGCCGGGCGCTGTCGTCGCCGGCCTGCATGGCGGCGATGGTTTTTTGTTCCTCCTCCCGGGTGAGCGGACGGGGAAATGAACCGCGGCCCGACAGCAGCCCGAAGAAAAACAGTGCGTCCTTGAAAAGCCAATACAAAAACGACAGCATCTGAAATCACCTCCGGGCCTATTCTATGCGCGCCGGCGGGCGTTCCTGTCAGCCTTCAAAACCGCGTCCGGGGAGCAGTTTCCATTTTTTTGTTGACAGATCCCGCCGATGGCGCTATTATATTCCATAAGTAGAATATGAGAGGAGGGGAGAGGCAGATGCTGAAGCACGGCATCCTGGGCCTGATCGGGAACGGGGACAAGACCGGCTACGAGATCATGACCGTGTTCCGGGACTCGCTGAATCACTTCTGGACGGCCCAGACCAGCCAGATTTACCGGGAACTGCAGATCATGGAGCAGACCGGATGGGTCAGCCAGACGCACGTCGCGCAAACGGGCAAGCCGGATAAAAACGTGTTTTCCATCACGCCCGCGGGGCGCGAAGAGCTGCTGCGGTGGCTCCGGGACAGCCATTTGCCTGCCGGTGTCAAAAATCCGTTTTTAATGAAGGTTTTTTTCATGGGCGAATTGCCCGTGGAGGAAAGCATTGCATTTTTTCAGGCGTTCCGGGACGCCTCCGTTTTCCCCGATGACGGAAAACGGGTGTCCGCCGCGGCGGATCTGTACCGGCAGACGGTGGATCATCCGGAAAAAGCGGTCTACTGGAAGCTGACCATTGAATTTGGCCGGATGTATGAAAAAATGCAGCGGGCATGGTGCGAATACTGCATTCAGGAATTGGAAGAGATGCGGCGCAGGAAGAGCGGCACAGAGGAGGGGATAAAACATGAAAGTGATTTTGCATGATCTGGACAGCGGGTATGACGGGCTGATCGCGTCCCGGTGCGACCGTGTGATCGCCGCGGACGGGAAATACGCGCCCTGTCAGGGCTGCTTCGGCTGCTGGACCAAGCATCCGGCGGAATGCTTTATGAAGGACGCGCTGCGGCAGGTCTGCCGCGTCATCGGGCAGGCGGACGAACTGGTGATCGTGACGAAGAATCTGTACGGCGGGTACAGCGCGGCCGTCAAAAACGTGCTGGATCGCTCCATTGGAACGTCCACCCCGTTCAGCACCTACCGCGGGAAACAAATGCACCATACCCTGCGCTACGGCAAGCACGGCTTGTGGAAGGTGATCGTTTACGGTGAAATCACCGACACGGAAAAAGAAGCCTTCCGCTATCTGGCGGAACGCAACGCCATCAACGACGGGTTTGAAAAATCCCAGGTGCTTTTCATCGGGGATGCTTCGGAATTGGAGGGATTGCTGTGAAAACGGTATTCATCAACTGCAGCCCGAAAAAGCGGTTCTGCGCCTCCGCGTATTTCCTTTTCCTGCAGCGGCTGTTCGTGGGCGGGGAAAAGGTGACGGAAAAGCTGCGCACGCCGGCGGATAATGACCGCATCCTGGGGAAGCTTCAGGGCGCGAACGCCGTGGTGTTCGGCCTGCCGCTGTATGTGGACGGCATCCCCTCCCACGTGCTCCGCTTCATGGAGCGGATGGAGACGTACTGCAAAGAAAACGGCCTGCGCATGAGTGTCTACGTCATTGCCAACAACGGCTTTATCGAGGGAAAACAAAACGAGCCGCTGATGCGGACTTTTGAGAATTTCTGCGCGCGTTCCGGGCTTTCCTGGGGCGGCGGGGTCGGGATCGGCGGCGGCGTGATGCTGAATGTGACGCGGGTCCTGTTCGTGGTGCAGGTCGGCTTGCTGCTGCTGAACACCGCGCTCAGCGCCGTCCATACGGGCAATTTCTTTCCCGTGGACGCATGGATCAGCTTTGGAAAAAGCACGGCGATTCTGCTGTACTTCAATCTGGGCGTGCTGTTTTATCTCATCCGCATGGGCCGCTTCATCCGGAAGGGAACGCCCTGCGGCAAGAAATACACCCGCATCCTGATTCCCTCTTTCATTTTTATCCTCTTCGCGGATATCTTTTTTATCGTGCTTTCCGTGTTTGAAGGCGGCATTTTCCGGGGATGGCTGGCGAAAAAGAAGGTCGAAGAAAGATAACGAAGGGATCGCGCGATGCCTGGGATCGGGTTTCCGGCGCGGAACGAAAGGATGGTTTCATTGCATCGACGCATCCATGCGCCGGAAAAGCGTCTTTGATCCCCTGCGCCCGCCAGGCTGTCTGGCGGGCAGCTGACTTTTTGGGCCCCGCGCCATTTCTTTTTGCATGACCGGAAAGCTCTGCCTTGAAAGGCCGAGCAGTTTGCGATACAATAGAAGCATACCAAGCGATCATTTTCGGAGGACAGATTATGCAGTGGACGGCGGGACAGAAGGCGGCCATCGACGCGCGAAACGACAGCGTGCTGGTCAGCGCGGCGGCGGGATCCGGAAAAACAGCGGTGCTGGTCGAGCGGGTGATGTCGCTGCTTCGGGAGGGCGGCCAGATCGACCGGATGCTGATCGTCACCTTCACCCGCGCGGCGGCGGGCGAAATGCGGGAGCGCATCGGCCGGCGGCTGGAGGAGGAAGGGGCGGAAAGCGCCCATCTGCGCCGCCAGGCCCTGCGGCTGAACCGGGCGGCCATCTGCACGCTGCATGTGTTTTGCGCCCGGGTGCTCCGGGACCACTTTCAGGCGGCGGGGGTGGACCCCATGGCCCGCATCGCCGATGAACAGCGGCTCTCCTCCCTGCGGCAGCGGGCGCTGGACGAGGTGATGGAGGCCATGTACGCCGATCCTGACCCGGACGAGCAGGCCCTGATGCTGCAATTGGAGGATGGGCAGATCACGGCGCTGGTCGGGCAGCTGTATGATTTTTTGATGGCCCAGGCCGATCCCTGGGAGTGGGCGGAACGCATGTGCCGGGAGGAAAGGGCCGGGCTGTCGGCCTGGATGCCCAGCCTGGAGGCGCTGTGCCGGGAACAACTGCTGGGCGCTCAGGAGCTACTGCCTGAAATGGCGGCCATTCTGCATCGGAGCGACGGGCCGGACCGCTATATCCCGGCCTTTGACGCGGACAGCGCCATGATGGCCCAATTGCTGGCCGAGGCGGAGGCTGGCACCCTGACGGGCGGAAAAACCGCCTTCGCCCGCCTGAGCACAAAAAAGCCCTCCCCCCAGGAAAACCCGGAGGCGGCGGAGCAATACAAGCTGCTCAGGGAGGAATGGAAGGAACGGGTCAAGGCGGCCCGGGCCATGCTGCCGGAGGACATGGAGCGGGCCGGGGCGGACATCCTGCACACCCTGCCGGCCCTGCGGGCGCTGTGCGGGCTGGCTAAAAAACTGGACGAAAGGTATTTTGCCCTCAAACAGGCGCGGAACGACCTGGATTACAGCGACCTGGAGCATCTGACGCTGAAGGCCTTGAAGGATCCCGGGGTGCGCAGGGCGGTGGCGGAGCGGTTTGACGCGCTGTTCATTGATGAATACCAGGATGTGTCCGACATTCAGGAGGCCATTTTGCGCGCCCTGCACGAAGACGCCGGAAACACCCTGTTTATGGTGGGGGATGTGAAGCAGAGCATTTACCGGTTCCGCCTGGCCGATCCCACCCTGTTTCTGCAGAAATACCGGGATTATTCCACCGCGGCGGATGCCCGGGAACGGAAAATCCTGCTGCAGCAGAATTTTCGCTCCGATGAAAATGTGCTGCTGGCGGTAAACCAGGTCTTCCGCCATGCCATGCGGGAAAAGGAAACGGAAATCGAATACAACGAGGCCGCCATGCTGCGCCCCGGCGGCGGCCAACCCCTGGGCGCGCCGGTGGAGATCCATTTGATCCGCGGCCCGGAGGAAGAAGGGGAGGAAGGCTCCGGGGAGCTGAGGCAGGGCTATCGCTGCGAGGCGGCCTTCGTGGCCAAACGGATCAAGGAATTGATGCGCCTGGCCACCGTGCGGGAGGGCGGCGCCGAACGCCCCATGCGCTACCGGGATATCGCCCTGCTGCTGCGCAACGTGTCGGGACGGGCGCCCTTCATCGCGCGCACCTTGCAGGCCGAGGGCATTCCGGTGTACAGCGATGCCGACGCTCAGTTTTTCGATCTGCCGGAGGTGGCGGATCTGATGAACCTGCTGCGGGTGATCGACAATCCCTTCCAGGATATCCCGCTTCTGTCCGCGCTGCGCTGCCCGTGCTTTGGGTTCACGGAGGAGGAATTGGCGCGGATCCGCCTGGTGGATCGGGCGCCCGGCATGCCCTTCCACGCGGCGTTCCTCGCCGTGATG
Source organism: Clostridia bacterium (assembly GCA_017524615.1). Lineage (GTDB taxonomy): Bacteria > Bacillota > Clostridia > Christensenellales > Aristaeellaceae > RUG563. The sequence goes on from JAFXVJ010000050.1 coordinate 52,233, forward strand.
GAAAAGGATGGCCCCCTGGCCCGGAAGGCGAAAGCCACCTGGGATCAGCTGGCGGAGTGGCGGTTTCTGTCCCTGAATCTGCCGGTGGATCAATTGGTGTGGCAGGTGCTGGAGGAAAGTGGGCTGTATATGCGGGCCGGAGCCATGGAGGACGGCGAACTGCGTCAGGCGAACCTGCGCCTGCTGGCCGAGCGCGCCCAGGGCGACAGCGCCCGGGAGGGGCTGAATGCCTTCCTGCGGGAAACGGGACGGCTGCGAGCCTCCGACGACGGCAAGGCCGCGAAAACCTTGGGAGAAAATGAGGATGTGGTGCGCATCCTGACGCTGCATAAATCCAAAGGGCTGGAGTTTCCGGTGGTGTTCCTGCTGGAGGGCGCCCGGAATTTCCGCCTGGGCGGGGAAGGGCTGCTGCGGCTGCACAGCCGGTATGGTATGGCCCTGCAGTTTATCGACGGGGAACAGCGCGTGACCCGGGACACCTGCGCCTTACGGGCCCTGGACGGCATCGGCGTGCGGGAAGGAAGGGCGGAGGAAGCGCGGCTGCTGTACGTGGGCATGACCAGAGCCAGGGAACGGCTGATCCTGGTGGGATCGCCCCGAAAGCTGCAGGACGCGCTGGACAATTGGCGCAGGCCTGCCACGGCCTTTGCCGCCGGCAGCGCCAAATGCATGCTGGACTGGGTGATGGTCAGCCTGGGCGGCTTCCGGCAGGGGGAAACCATCGCGGAAAACGGCAGTGTGTGGCATATGTGCTTGGAGCAGGCGGAGGATCTGTCCCTCCAGTCATCCGGGCATACCGTGCAATTGCCGCCCCTGGCCGACACGCCGCCGGACGGCCGGATTGCCGCCCGGCTCAGCCGGGTGCCGCCGCCCCAGCCGCCGCTGAAGACATCGGTCACCGCCATTGCCAAAAAGCTGCGCACGGACAGCGACGATTGGGAATCCCCGGCGGACAAGCGCCGCCTGCCGGAGGAGGCGGCCGTGCCCGCCTTCCTGCAGGAGGAACACATCACCGCCGCCCAGCGCGGCACCGTCACCCATCGGGTGCTGGGGCTGATGGATTACGCCTTGGTGCGGCAGGGGAAAATCGCCGCGGCGCTGGACATCCTGGAACAGCGCGGGCTGCTGACGGAGACGGAGCGCCTGTCCGTCCGCGTGGACTGGCTGAAGCGTTTCTTTGCCTCCCCTGTGGGCCGGCGCGCCCTGGCGGCGGATCAGGTGCACAGGGAATGGGCGTTTAACATGAAATGCCGGGGCCAGGGACTCGTGCAGGGCGTGATCGACCTGTGTTTCGTGGAAAACGGGCAATGGGTGCTGGTGGATTATAAAACCGACCGGGCCGACGGGGAGGAACTGCTGCGCCGCTATGCCCTGCAGCTGCAGTGGTACAGCCGGGCCCTGGAAAGCATCACGGGCCGGCTCGTCGCCGAAACGCTGGTTTTTGGCCTGCGTTCCGGCCAGGCCTATGCTGTGCCCATGGGCGGCAGCGCGGAGGACGCGGCTGCCCGGGCGGAATCGCCGGACGGCCCGTGACGGGATCGGGCTTGCTGTCCGATGGGCGCTCAAAGCCTTACGGGAAAAGCGTTTGCAACCTCAAATGCGGGAAGGAGAAATACAGATGGCGTTCTTCAAAAAGCAGGGGCCAGCCCTGCGGTTCGATCCTCAAACTCAGGAACCGGCAGTGCGCAAAAGCATTTGCACCGGGGAAATGACCGTGGGCTTTATTGAAAAAAGCACCGGCAGATTTCTCGACCTGATGCGGGTGGACCGGGCCGGTCTGGAGGATTTCTGCCGCCGGACCGGGACGGAGCCGGATCAGATCAAAACGATTTACTGATGCCGGCATGGCGATACGGCATGCCGTCCGGGCGTCCGATGCGCGGCCGGGCGGGGTTTCACCGTGCTTCCGGCGGGCGGCAGAGCCATAAAATTCTTTCCAAAAAACTTGGCAAATTGGGCGATTCTTCCCATCCCGACCCTTGCCAACCGCATAAAAATCCTGTATAATCAGGTAGGGACGCGAATATGGCCTTTTTGGTCTGTATGCTCCCATAAAATGTATTCCAATTCCGAAAGGAGATAGATCCCCATGGGCAAGAAGTACGTATACCTGTTTACCGAAGGGAATGCTACCATGCGCGAACTGCTGGGCGGCAAGGGCGCTAATCTGGCCGAAATGACCAACATCGGCCTGCCGGTTCCCCAGGGCTTCACCATTTCTACCGAAGCATGCACCCAGTACTATGAGGACGGCCGGAAGATCAACGATGAAATCATGGCCGAAATCATGGCCAACGTGGAAAAAATGGAACAGATCAACGGCAAGAAGTTCGGCGATCTGGAAAATCCCCTGCTGGTTTCCGTGCGCTCCGGCGCCCGCGCGTCCATGCCCGGCATGATGGACACCATCCTGAACCTGGGCCTCAATGACGACGTGGTGGCCGCCATGATCAAGGGCAACCCTGATCCCAAGTTCGAGCGTTTCGTGTACGACTGCTATCGCCGCTTCATCCAGATGTTCTCCGACGTGGTCATGGAAGTGGGCAAGAAGTACTTTGAGGCCCTGATCGACGAAATGAAGGAAAAGAAGGGCGTTACCTTCGACACCGACCTGACCGCCGCCGACCTCAAGGAGCTGGCCGGGCAATTCAAAGCCGAGTATAAAAAGCAGCTGGGCGAAGAATTCCCCTCCGATCCCAAGGTGCAGCTGTATGAAGCCATCCGCGCCGTATTCCGTTCCTGGGACAACCCCCGGGCCAATGTGTACCGCATGGATCATGACATCCCCTATTCCTGGGGCACGGCCGTGAACGTGATGCCCATGGTGTTCGGCAACCTGAACGAGAATTCCGGCACCGGCGTGGCCTTCACCCGCAATCCCGCCACCGGCGAAAAAGTGCTGATGGGCGAATTCCTGACCAACGCCCAGGGCGAAGACGTGGTGGCCGGCGTGCGCACCCCCATGCCCATCTCCCAGATGGAAGAAAAATTCCCCGAAGCGTACAAGCAGTTCGTGGAAGTGTGCCGCATCCTGGAAGACCATTACCGCGACATGCAGGATATGGAATTCACCGTGGAAAACGGCAAGCTGTATATGCTCCAGTGCCGCAGCGGCAAGCGTACCGCCCAGGCCGCCATCAAGATCGCCTGCGATCTGATCGACGAAAAGATGATCAGCGAAGAAGAAGCGCTGATGCAGATCGACGCCAAATCCCTGGATATGCTGCTACATCCCACCTTTGATCAGAAGGCCCTGAAGGCCGCTAAGCCCGTGGGCAAGGGCATCGCCGCTTCCCCCGGCGCCGCCGCCGGCCACATCGTGTTCACCGCCGAAGACGCCGTGGAGCATGGCAAGAAGGGCGAAAAGGTCGTTCTGGTCCGCCTGGAAACCAGCCCCGAGGATATCGAAGGCATGAAGTTCGCGCAGGGCATCCTCACCGTCCGCGGCGGCCAGACCAGCCACGCGGCCGTGGTGGCCCGCGGCATGGGCACCTGCTGCGTATCCGGCTGCGGCGACATCAAGATGGACGAAGCCAACAAGTGCTTCACCCTGGCCGGCAAGACCTATCGCGAGGGCGACGAAATCTCTCTGGACGGCAGCACCGGCAACATCTACGGCGAACTGATCCCCACCGTGCCCGCCGATCCCAACAGCGGCTACTTCGGCCGCATCATGGAGCTGGCCGACAAGTACAAGACCATGGGCGTGCGCACCAATGCCGACACCCCCAAGGACGCCCGTCAGGCCGCTTCCTTCGGCGCGCAGGGCATCGGCTTGTGCCGTACCGAGCATATGTTCTTCGGCCCCGACCGCATTCCCGCTTTCCGCGAAATGATCTGCGCTGAAACCGTGGAAGAGCGCAAGGCCGCTTTGGACAAGATCGAGCCCATGCAGCAGGCTGACTTCGAAGGCCTGTTCGAGGCGCTGGGCGGATATCCTGTCACCATCCGCTTCCTGGATCCCCCGCTGCATGAATTCGTGCCCACCGAAGAGGCCGACATCGAAGCCCTCGCCAAGGCGCAGGGCAAGACCGTGGCCTACATCAAGCAGGTCATTTCCGACCTCCACGAATTCAACCCCATGATGGGTCACCGCGGCTGCCGCCTGACCGTCACCTATCCCGAAATCGCCGTGATGCAGACCAACGCCATCATCAAGGCCGCGCTGGCCGTGCAGGGCCGTCATCCCGACTGGAATGTGGTGCCCGAGATCATGATCCCCCTGGTAGGCGAATTGAAGGAATACAAGTTCGTCAAGAGCATCGTGGTGGAGACTGCGGACAAGCTGATCAAGGATGCCGGCAGCGCCCTCAAGTACGAAGTGGGCACCATGATCGAAATCCCGCGCGCCGCCCTGACCGCGGACGAAATCGCCAAGGAAGCGGACTTCTTCTGCTTCGGCACCAACGACCTGACCCAGATGACCTTCGGCTTCTCCCGGGACGACGCCGGCAAGTTCCTGCCTGCTTACTACAGCAGCAAGATCTATGAGAGCGATCCCTTCTCCCGTCTGGACACGGTGGGCGTTGGCAAGCTGATGAAGATGGCCGTCACCATGGGCCACGAAGCCAACAGCAAGATCCATTGCGGCATCTGCGGCGAGCATGGCGGCGATCCGTCCTCCATCGAATTCTGCAACCAGATTGGCCTGAACTACGTCTCCTGCAGCCCCTTCCGGGTGCCCATCGCCCGTTTGGCTGCTGCCCAGGCTGCCATTAAGGCCAAGAAGTAATCCGTCTTTGAACAGCAAAATGCCCCCGACAGCAATGCCGGGGGTTTTCGTTTTCTTTTTCGTTTCCTTGCGCAGGATGGATCCGCTGCCGCGGGGGCTCAGGGGCCGCGGAGGCCCCTGAAGCGTTTCCGCATGCTGTCGTCAGTCTACCTGGGGCAGACGGGCGCGGTATTGGGCCAGTTCTTCGTCGGTGGGCACGTAATCGTCCATCTTGCCCTCGTGGAATTTCTCATACGCCACCATGTCGAAATAGCCGGTGCCGGTGAGGCCGAACACGAGGGTCTTTTCCTCGCCGGTCTCCTTGCACTTCATGGCCTCGTCGATGGCGACGCGGATGGCGTGGCTGCTTTCGGGCGCGGGCAGGATGCCCTCCACGCGGGCGAACATTTCCGCCGCTTCAAAGACGCGGGTCTGGGGCACGGACACGGCTTCCATCATGCCGTCGTCGTAGAGCTGGCTCAGCACCGGGCTCATGCCGTGGTAGCGCAGGCCGCCGGCGTGGTTGGGCGCGGGGATGAAATCGCTGCCCAGGGTGTACATCTTCGCCAGGGGGCACACCATGCCGGTGTCGCAGAAATCGTACGCGTAGACGCCGCGGGTCAGGCTGGGGCAGGAAGCGGGCTCGACCGCGATGATGCGGTAGTTCTTTTCGCCCCGCAGCTTTTCACCCATGAAGGGGGAAATCAGGCCGCCCAGGTTGCTGCCGCCGCCGGCGCAGCCGATGATGATGTCGGGCGTCACGCCGTATTTGTCCAGCGCAGCCTTGGTTTCCAGGCCGATCACGCTCTGATGCAGCAGCACCTGATTCAGCACGCTGCCCAGCACGTAGCGGTAACCGGGATTGCCCACGGCCACCTCCACGGCCTCGGAAATGGCGCAGCCCAGGGAGCCGGTGGTGCCGGGATGCTCCGCCAGGATTTTGCGGCCCACCTGCGTGGTTTCAGAGGGGGAGGGGGTGACGGAAGCGCCGTAGGTGCGCATCACTTCACGGCGGAAGGGCTTTTGCTCATAGCTGACCTTTACCATGAACACCTTGCAGTCCAGCCCGAAATAGGAGCAGGCCATGCTCAGCGCGGTGCCCCACTGGCCGGCGCCGGTTTCCGTGGTGACGCCCTTCAGGCCCTGCTTCTTGGCGTAATAGGCCTGGGCGATGGCGGAATTGAGCTTGTGGCTGCCGGAGGTGTTGTTGCCCTCAAATTTGTAGTAGATCTTGGCGGGCGTCTGCAGCTTCTCTTCCAGGCAATAGGCGCGCACCAGTGGAGAGGGACGGTACATTTTGTAGAAATCCTGAATATCCTGGGGGATGGGAATGAAGCGGTTTTCGTTGTCCAGCTCCTGAGCCACCAATTCCTCGCAGAATACCGCGCCGAGCTCCTGGGCGGTCATGGGCTGATGGGTGCCGGGGTTCAGCAGGGGAGCGGGCTTGTTTTTCATGTCAGCCCGCACATTGTACCAGGTCGTAGGGATTTCGTTTTCCTCCAGATAGATTTTGTAGGGGATCTTCTTCTCAATGGCCATCGTATTGGCTCCTTTCTTCGGGACAGAAAAAACGATCCTGTCCCAGTGTTTTTTCGCTGGGACAGGATCGTGAAAATCCTGCGGTGCCACCCGGCTTGGCGCTTTCAGCGCCCGCTTTGCGCATACCTTTTGATATGCAGGCCCTTTTGACGGCAGGCCACCCCGTCTCGCATACTGGGGAATCGCTTCCCGTTCCGCTCGCCCTCAGAAGTCCATTCGGCGCCGTGCTTTCTGCCGCCATCCCACCGCCGGCGGCTCTCTTGAGAAATACGGTCAGCGCTTACTTACCCTTCCTCAACGGTTTAGCATATTCTATCATGGGCTTTTCCGGATGTCAATGGCCATTTGCGCGGAAAAATGTTTTTTCCCTGTATTTGACGAACAGCCGCGGCTGACGACCGAAAGACGGCAAACGGCGCTGCCCGCAGCAGACCGAGGCGCGCATCGGCCGGTCGGAAAGGCCCTTTCGGATTCCTTTCGCGCTTACAGCAGCACGATGCCGTTCTTTTCGCAGATCTCGCGGGTGGCGGCGTCCCAGTAGGAGGACTGCACCTCGCCGATGTGAGCCTTGCCCAGCAGCAGCATGCACATGCGGCTCTGGCCGATGCCGCCGCCGATGGTGTAGGGCAATTCACCCTTGAGCAGCGCCCGGTGGAAGGGAAGCTGCCGGCGTTCCTCCTTCCCGGCCAGCTTCAATTGCCTGTCCAGGGATTCCGGCGACACGCGGATGCCCATGGAGGAAATTTCAAAAGCGCATCCGAGCAGCTCGTTCCAGAACATGATATCGCCGTTCAGATCCCAATCGTCGTAGTCGGGGGCGCGGCCGTCGTGGGGCTGGCCGGATCTCAGCTTGCCGCCGATTTGCAGGATGCAGGCGGTTTTGTGCTCCCACAGGAACAGGTTTTCCCGCTCCTTGGGGGTTTTTCCGGGATACAGATCCTCCAATTCTTGGGTGGTGATGAAGGTAACCTCGCGGCACAGCGCGGTTTTGATTTGGGGGTATTCCCACTTGATCCGATCCAGGGTGATGCAGATGGCGGTGACGATGCGCTCCATGGCGTCGCGCAGGGTGGCCATGGTGCGGTCCTCCTCGCGGATCACCTTTTCCCAGTCCCACTGATCCACATACACGGAATGCAGGTTATCCAGCGCTTCATCCCGGCGGATAGCGTTCATGTCGGTATACAGCCCTTCGCCCACGGGAAAATGATACCGGTGCAGGGCAAAGCGCTTCCATTTGGCCAGGGAGTGCACCACCTGCGCTTCCTCGCCAGTTTCCAGCATATCGAAAGAGACTGGCCTTTCGACGCCGTTCAGGTCGTCGTTCAGGCCGGAAGCCCCATCCACAAATAAAGGGGCGGACACGCGCTTGAGGTTCAGCGCGTGGGACAAATTGCTTTGAAAGGTCTTGCGGATCAGATCAATGGCGGCCTGGGTTTCATACAGGGACAGCGGGGAAACATATCCCGCCGGGACGATCACATGGCTCATAGCGGCGCCTCCTTTATTTCAATAAGGATAGCAAGGACGGGGGCGTTTGTCAATCCGGGCCCTGTTTTTTTCCTGCGTTTCTCCCGGCCGGCGCCGGATGGCGGGGAGAATCCTCCGCGCGGTCCGGGTCAGAACGTATTTCTTCTGCATTCTTCCGGCAGATTGCGGAATTTTCCTGCCGTCAAGGCTTGCGCCTCCGCGGGGAGGCGTGGTATAATACTGTCAGGTGAAAACCGAAGATAAAGAAAGGGTGACTCATATGGCTTCCAAGTTTGTCAAGGAATTCAAGGAATTCGCGGTCAAGGGCAACGTAGTCGATATGGCTGTCGGCGTTATCATCGGCGGCGCGTTCGGCAAGATCGTCACCTCCGTGGTGAATGACCTGTTCATGCCCATCATCAGCCTGATCACCGGCGGCAAGAATGTGAGCGGCTGGTTCGCCTTGCTGGGGAAGGTGCCCGAGGGAGAGGCTGTGCCCAAGTCCATCGAAGAGGCTGCGGAACGCGGCATCGCCACTTTCAATTACGGCAATTTCATCCAGACCGTGATCGACTTCATCCTGGTGGCTCTGTGCCTGTTCCTGGTCATTAAGGCCATGAACAAGCTGAAGAAGAAGGAAGAGCCCGCTCCCGCCAAGGAAGCCCGCAAGTGCCCCTTCTGCTGCACCGAAATCGCCGACGACGCCACCCGCTGCCCCCACTGCACAAGCGAACTGCCCAAGTACGAACCGAAAAAGTAATGCGGTACCGTCATTTCTTTTGGGATTTTGACGGAACGCTGTACGACACCTACGGCCGCATCACCCGGGCCACCGTGAACGCGCTTCACGCCCTGGGGGCTGCGGCCGATTTTGACGCGGTGTATGCCGCGGCCAAGCGTTCCCTGCATGCCAGCTATCTTGCGTTCGCCGCTCCCCTGGGCATCGCCCGGGAGGACTTCCTGGCCCAATATCACGCGTTCAGCGGGCAGGAAGGCCCGGAATCCATACGTCCCTATCCCGGCGCCGTGGAGGCGCTGCAAAGGGTCGCGGAAGGCGGCGGAAGCAATTATCTGTATACCCATCGGGGGGACAGCGCGCTCCAATGGATCCGCTACGATGGGATCGAACGGCTGTTTGCCGACCGGGTGACCGCCCTGGACGGCTTTCCCAGCAAGCCCGCCCCGGACGCGCTGAATCATCTGATCGGCAAGCATGGCCTGGACCGGGCCGACTGCGTAATGATTGGCGACCGGGATATCGACCTGGACGCCGGAAAAAACGCCGGCATGGCCTGCGCCTTGTTTGACCCGGATAACTTCTATCCAGATTACGAAGCGGCCTGGCGTTTCCGGGACATGGAGGAATTGGCGTCTGCGCTGTGCGGATGATAAAAATGGGAAAAATGAGGCCGACGCGCTGAGGATCCCCGGAAGGCTCTCATCAAGCCCGAGGTCATCCCCCTTGCTTGGCCGACAGCCCGTACGCCCGGAATCTCCGGGCGTTTTTTCATGCCCAGATTATACAAAAAACTTTTTACATTTATTATGAAGAAACCCTTCCAAAATGCCTGCGAATGTGGTATAATAAATTGATTGCCGATGGGTTGGCGATCTGCGGATAAACCCACGCGAAACAGGAGGGAATTATGGCGGCGGATTTGGAAAATCAGGACGCGGAACTGCACGGCTCCGCCCATTATGACGAAACGCAGATCCAGGTGCTGGAAGGCCTGGAGGCGGTGCGGAAACGCCCCGGCATGTATATCGGCTCCACTGATGCCCGGGGGCTGCATCACTGCGTATATGAAATTGTGGACAACGCCATCGATGAGGCGCTGGCCGGCTTTTGCACGGAGATTTTGGTCACCCTGTGCAAGGATGGCTCCTGCCGGGTGAAGGACAACGGCCGCGGCTTTCCCGTGGGCATCCATCCCAAGATGGGCCGCCCGGCCGTGGAAGTGTGCCTGACGGTGCTGCACGCGGGCGGAAAGTTCGGCGGCGAGGGATACAAGGTGTCCGGCGGGCTGCATGGCGTAGGCGCGTCCGTGGTGAACGCCCTTTCCCGCCATATGCGGGTGGAGGTGCGCCAGGACGGCAAGGTGTATGAGCAGGAATACAACATCGGCAAGATCGAATACGATCTGCGGGTGATCGGCGAAACGGAGGAGACGGGCACCACGGTGCAGTTCTGGCCGGATGTCCGGTCCGACGAAAACCCCGGGGGCGTGTTTGACCCCGGGATCGAGTTTTCCTTTGACGTGCTCAAGGCTCGCATCCGGGAAATGGCATTTCTCAACAAAGGCATCAAAATCATTCTTCGGGACGAGCGGCCAGAGGAGCCCGTGGAGCGCACCTTCCATTACGAAGGCGGCATCCGGGAGTTTGTGAAATACCTGAACAAAAACAAAGAGGTGCTGTTCCCCGAGCCCATTTACATGGAGGGGCTGAAAAACGGCGTATCTGTGGAAGTGGCCATGCAGTACAACGACAGCTACAATGAAAACATTTACGCTTTCGCCAACAACATCCACACCCCCGAGGGCGGCACCCACCTGATGGGCTTCCAATCCGCCCTGACCCGCGCCATCAACGATTACGGCCGGCGGTACAAGATTTTGAAGGACGCCGACGCCAATCTGAAGGGCGAGGACACCCGGGAATCCCTGGCCGCGGTCATCTCCGTGAAGATGCATGAGCCCCAGTTCGAGGGCCAGACCAAATCCAAGCTGGGGAACAGCGAGGTGCGGCCCATCGTGGACAGCCTGGTCACCGAGGGGCTGACCACCTTCCTGGAGGAGCATCCGGGCGAGGCCAAAATCATCCTGGAGCGCTGCCTGGGCGCCGCGCGGGCCCGGGAAGCCGCCCGCAAAGCCCGGGATCTGACCCGGCGCAAGACGGTGCTGGAATCCGCCTCCCTCCCCGGCAAGCTGGCCGACTGCACCGAACGGGACCCCGCCAAGTGCGAAATCTTCATCGTGGAGGGCGACAGCGCCGGCGGCAGCGCCAAAACGGGGCGCGACCGGCATTATCAGGCCATCCTGCCCCTGCGCGGCAAGATCCTGAACGTGGAAAAAGCGCGGCTGGACAAGATCCTGATCAACCAGGAAATCAAAAACATGATCACCGCCTTCGGCTGCGGCGTGGGCAACGAATTCAACATGGACAAACTGCGCTACCACCGCATCGTGTGCATGACCGATGCCGACGTGGACGGCGCCCACATCCGCATCCTGATGCTCACCTTCTTCTACCGCTACATGCGGCCCCTGATCGAAAACGGGTTCGTGTACATCGCCATGCCGCCGCTGTACAAGGTGACGAAAGGCAAGCAGGAGCATTACGTGTATGACGATAAGGAACTGCAGCAGCTGCTGGATCAGCTGGGCCGGGATACCAAGGCCGAGATCCAGCGCTACAAAGGCCTGGGCGAAATGAGCAGCGAGCAGCTCTGGACCACCACCATGAACCCCGAAACCCGCACCATGATGAAGGTCACCATGGAGGACGCCATGGCCGCCGACGAGATCATTTCCCTCCTGATGGGCGACAAGGTGGAGCCCCGCCGGGAATTTATCGAGCAGAACAGCGAATTGGCGGTACTGGATTTCTAAGGGGCGGAACGAAGCCGGGGGAACAGCTCTTTGACATCGCTCCGTACGGCCTGCGACGGCTTCGCCGCTTGCCCGCGCCACTTCTTTCGATCTCTTGCCGCACCTCGCGCCATGCGCCTGAAGTCGAATTGCTGACCGCGCGGTTTTTCCCCAGACCGCCATCCGGGAGAGGCATACGAGGAAAAAGAGGAAGCCACGTAGACGGAAAAAGCGTTTGAGGACGGCCGCCTCCGCTGTCATCCCGAGCGAAGCGGAGCGAGAGCGGAACGGAGTCGAGGGATCTGGCATGGCATTACAGGCCAGTACGGGTTAAAACAATGCGAAACAATGTTTTCTTCGTCTACATCATGACCAGCTATAACGGCAACGCCATGTATATTGGCATCACAAACGATTTGGCACGCCGCGTTGCAGAGCATAAAAGCGATGCGAAGGAGGGCTTCACAAAACGGTACAGGATTCACAAACTGGTGTATTATGAGGAATACGACGATGTGTATGCGGCGATTGCCAGAGAAAAGCAACTAAAAAACTGGTCCAGAGCAAAGAAGAACCAGCTGGTCGAAACTGTGAATCCTGAATGGGAAGAGATTTCCTTAACAGAAATCGGAGGGTAAAGCAGCCTGATCGTTCAGATCCCTCCGCTCCGTTCCGCTGGCGCTTCCCTCCGGTCGGGATGACACCGTTTGTTGGCTGGCAAAAAGATACTTGCGCGGATCCGCGAATCGATTTTACCGGTAGTTTACCCGCATACAATATCATTTCGTTCCGCTCCGGGATCAGGCTGTACAGGGGGCACCCGAAACCCGACTGGCAGAAGGGCGCGCCGCAGTTGATGCCTGAAAAACGAAAACAATCAGCGGCAATCCATTGAAAAGGAGTTTAACCATGAGACGAATCGTTTGTGCCCTTTTGTGCGTCCTGCTCCTTCTTCCTTCCGCCCTGGCGGACACATCGCCGGTCCGGCTCACGGAGGATGATCCTCTGTATACCTCCCTGTATGAACGGAGCATGGAGCTGGCCTGGCTGTTCAACGAAGCCCTGCACAGCGACGGATACGTGGGCCTGTCCATTCCCTTTGAGGAAGCGGGCGAAACGCTGAAGCTGCTCCGCATGCAGGATTTTACCCAGCCTGTGGACGTGACCATCGTGCGCGCGGACCGATTGATTGCGGACGGCACTGCCAATCGCTTGCTGAACATGCTGGACGACGCTGATCTGTCGCCAGCGCTGGCGTATTATGTACGCCTTCGGTTTTATAACGCCTGTGGAGCGCAGCTGGCGACCATCGATGGGGCGGAAGTCCTGTCGCTTTCCTCGGCGCTGGAGCTCTGCGATGCGTATATTTGCCCGGAGGAGCTGGACGGCCCCTGCTTCGCGGTCATGCAGTACGGCGGGCTGTACGCCTATTTGGTCACGTTTTTTCCCACGGTAAACGGCACGGTGATCGTCAACGCCCGGTTTATCTCCTCCCGTGCTGCCGATGAATTGAGCATCCCCATCGAATAGCGTTCCACGGGCATGCAGCCCGCTTTCCCTGAATTGCTTCTTCCTGAATCGGTTTTCAGAGGGAGCGCGAGGGGGAGGCTTTTGCCTCAAAGGCTTTCCCCCTGCCAATCCCCAAGAAAGGACGTAATCCCATGAGCGACATCAAAGACCGCCTGATCCCCACGGATTTAGAGCATGAAATGCGGCAGAGCTTCATCAGCTACGCCATGAGCGTCATCGTGGACCGGGCGCTGCCGGACGTGCGGGACGGCTTAAAGCCCGTGCACCGGCGCATCCTCTACGACATGAACGAACTGGGCATGACGCCGGACAAGCCTTACCGCAAATCCGCCCGCCTGGTGGGCGACGTGCTGGGCAAATTCCATCCCCACGGGGACAGCAGCGTGTATGACGCCATGGTGCGCCTGGCCCAGGATTTCAACATGCGCTACATGCTGGTGGAGGGCCAGGGCAATTTCGGCTCCGTGGACGGCGACGGCGCGGCCGCCATGCGTTACACGGAAGCCCGCATGAGCAAGATCTGCACCGCCATGCTGCAGGACATCGACAAGGACACGGTGGATTTTTACCCCAACTTCGATGAAACCCTGATGCAGCCCGCGGTGCTGCCCAGCCGCTTTCCCAACCTGCTGGTCAACGGCGCCAGCGGCATCGCCGTGGGCATGGCGACGAACATCCCGCCGCACAACTTAGGCGAGGTGATCGACGGCTGCATCTGCCTGATCGACAATCCGGACGCCACCTTGGACGACCTCATGGAGCACATCCAGGGCCCCGATTTCCCCACCGGCGGCATCATCCTGGGCCGCAGCGGCATCCGGGAAGCGTATCACACCGGCCGCGGCCGCATCGTCACCCGGGCCAAAACGGAAATCGAAAGCATGTCCAACGGCCGGGACCGCATCATCGTCACCGAGATCCCCTACGCCGTCAACAAGGCCCGGCTGGTGGAAAAAATCGCCGAGCTGGTGCACGAAAAGCGGCTGGAGGGCATCAGCGATATCCGCGATGAAAGCGACCGCAACGGCATGCGCATCGTGATCGAGCTCAAGCGCGACGTGCAGGCGCAGGTGGTGCTGAATTACCTTTACAAGCACACCTCCCTCCAGGAGACCTTCGGCGTCATCATGCTGGCGCTGGTCAACGGAGAGCCCAAGGTGCTGTCCCTGCGGGACGCCCTGTATTATTACATCCTGCATCAGGAGGACGTGATCACCCGGCGCACCAGATATGACCTGGATAAGTCCCTGGCCCGGGCCCACATTTTGGAGGGCCTGCTCAAAGCGCTGGATCACATCGACGAGATCGTGCAGCTGATCCGGCAAAGTCCGGACACGCCCACCGCCAAGCAGCAATTGATGGAGCGCTTTGAATTCTCCGACAAACAGGCCCAGGCCATCCTGGATATGCGTCTGGCGCGCCTGACCGGCCTGGAGAGGGACAAGCTGCTGGAGGAGTATCAGGAGCTGGAAAAGACCATCGCCTACCTGCAGTCCCTGCTGGCGGATAAGCAGAAGCTGCTGGGCGTGATCAAGGATGAACTGACCGAGATCAAGAATAAATACGCCGATAAACGCCGCACGGAGATTTCCATGATCGAGGGTGAAATCGACATCGCGGATCTCATCGCCGTGGACGATATGGTGGTCACGCTGACCCATTTCGGCTATGTGAAGCGGCTGAGCAAATCCACCTACCGCGCTCAGGGCCGGGGCGGCAAGGGCGTGAGCGCCATGACCACCCGGGAGGACGATTACGCCGAAAACATCCGCATCGTCAATTCCCACGAGCCCATCCTGTTCTTTACCAACAAGGGCCGGGTGTACACCCTGACCTGTTATCAGATCCCAGAAGCGGGACGCACCGCCCGGGGCACCGCCATCGTGAACCTGCTGCAGCTCTCTGGCGGCGAAAAGGTGACCACCATGATCCCCATGCCCGAAATGGCGGAGGGCCGGTATCTTATCATGGCCACCCGGGACGGCCTGATCAAAAAGACGGCCCTCAGCGAATTCCAGAATCTGCGAAAAACCGGCCTGATCGCCATCGTGCTCAATGAGGGCGATGAATTGATCGGGGTGGAAATGTGCCACGACGGGGAAGAATTGCTGCTGGGCACCAGGAAGGGCAAGGCCATCCGCTTCGCCGAGCGGCATGTGCGGGCCATGGGCCGGGTGAGCCACGGGGTGAAGAGCATGAAACTGGACGACGGCGACCGGGTGACCGACCTGTGCGTCATTGAGGAAGACTGCCATGTGCTCTCCATCGCCGAAAACGGCTACGGCAAGCGCACCGATCCGGAAGCGTACCGGGAAACCGGCCGCAACGGCAAGGGCATCATTGCCATGACCCTCACCGAAAAGACCGGCGATCTGGTGGCGCAGCTGATGGTGCATCCGGAGGAGGATATTCTGCTCATTACCGACGACGGCACCATCATCCGCACGCCGGTGGAGGATATCCGCGTGTGCGGCCGCGCCACCCAGGGCGTCCGGCTGATGCGGGTGGCAGAAGGCAGCCGCATTGTGGGTGTGGCAAGAGCGGAAAAGGAAGAAGAGGCGGAAGAAGAAAACGATACGGACGCGCTGGAAAGCGTTCCTGCCGATCCGGAAGGGACCGGGGGAGAAACCGGGGAATAATACGCAGCGGGAGCGCGCCGCATTTGCGCGAACCACCATCGGGAGCCCAGCACCGGCCACGTGAAGCGCCGCCCAGCGGATCTGTCTCTGCATGCGCCTTCTCCAGGTGGGGAAGGCGTTTGTGATAAGCGGAAGGCATCCGTTCAGCCGGGGCAGAATATGACAGCGGAAGAATGAACAAAAGAAAGGGAAAGAGCGATGGATTGGAAGCTGTTTGTGCTCGTCGTGATGACGCTGGTATTCCTGTATCAGCTGTTTCTGAAGTATCTGCAGTGGCGAAGCGCCGGAAACGAAATCCCGAAAAACGTATCGGATGTGTATGACGGGGAAACCTACAAAAAGTGGCGGGCCTATCACGCGGAAAAATGCCGCCTGGGCCTGTTTTCCGCCATCGTGGCGTTCGCGGCGGAAATCTGCCTGATGGCGTTCAACGCCTACGCGGCCTTCGCCGGCCTGTTCAGGGATACCCCGTTCATGCAGATGTTCGCTGTGCTGCTGCTCAGCACCCTGGCGGGATTCATTACGCTGCCGTTCACCTATTACGATACCATGGGCATCGAGGAAAAGTACGGCTTCAACCGCTCCACGAAAAAAACCTTCTGGATCGATCAGGGGAAGGAACTGATCATCGACCTGACGATCATGGTGGTGATCGGCTCGCTGCTGATGTGGATCCATCAGGCGCTGGGCGATTGGATGATCGCCGTGTTCGCCGCCGCCATGATGGCGCTGATGCTGGGTATCACCTTCCTGTATCCCGTTTTCAGCAAGATCTTCAATAAATTCACGCCGCTGGAGGAGGGCGAACTGAGGAACAGGCTGACGGCCCTGTTGGAAAAGCACGGCTACCGCGTCCGGGCCATTCAGGTGATGGACGCTTCCCGCCGCTCCACCAAATCCAACGCTTACTTTACCGGCTTTGGCAAAATGAAAACCATCGTGCTTTACGACACCCTGGTGAACGCCATGACGCCGGATGAAATCTGCGCGGTGTTTGCCCATGAGATGGGCCATGGGCTGCATAAGGACACGCTGAAGAACCAGGGCCTGAACGCGGTTCGGATGCTGATCCTGGCGGCGCTGGCCTGGCTGACGCTGCGGTATACGGAGTTTTTCACGCCCTTTGGCTTCGGAACGGTCAATTACGGCTTTGCCCTGATTCTGATCATGAGCGTGGAATTGGCGCTGCTGTCGCCGCTGTTCGATTTGCTGGCCGGCTGGGTATCCCGCCGGGCGGAATACCGGGCGGACGAGCAGGCCGTGCTGGAAGGGTATGGCGGCGCGCTGGTGAGCGCGCTGAAAAAGCTGGCGAAGGAGAACTTTGCCGATCTGGCGCCCGATCCCCTGCTGGTAAAGCTGGAGTATTCCCATCCCACCCTCAGCCAGCGCATCGAGGCGATCGAAATCAAACGGCGGACGGTGCGGTTTGTCAACGGGCTGTGAACCTCGGGACACTCGGAAAAACCGGAACAAGAAACGTTTTCTCAAGGAGTCAGTATGACCAATAAGCAAAAAAGCCTGGTGGGCGGCGTATCCATCCTGGGGGTGGCGGGGATCATCTGCAAGGTGGTGGGGGTATTGTACCGCATCCCGCTGGCCCATCTGATCGGACCGGCGGGGATGGGGATATACCACAAGGTCTATCCCGCCTATAATCTCCTGCTCACCGTTTCCTCGGCAGGCCTGCCTGTGGCCATTTCCCGCATGGTAGCCCACTATGTGACCCTGCAGGACCCCCGGAACGCCCGGCGCATATTCAAAATCGCTATGCAGATGCTGCTGGTTCTGGGACTGCTGACCATGGTGCTGATGCTGGTGTTTTCCGGCCGCCTGGCCCTCTGGCAGGGAACGATGGATACCCGCGCCGGCTATATGGCCATCGCGCCCAGCCTGTTTTTCGTGTGCGTCATGAGCGCTTACCGGGGCTTTCTGCAGGGCCAGCGCAACATGGTGCCCACGGCGATATCTCAATTGACGGAACAGATCGGCAGGGTATTTATCGCCCTTCCCCTGGCGTATGTGGGCATGCGCCACAGCGTTGCCCTGGGGGCGGCGGGGGCGCTGCTTGGCTCCACCATTGCGGAGGGAGCCGCCCTGCTCTATATGCTCTTCCAGCATCGGCGGGCGGATCGGACGCTGACCGACACGATTCCCCAGCGTCCGGACTGCCAGCTGCTGTCCGACAGGATCATCGGGCAGCGGCTGGTCCGGGTGGCCATTCCCATCACCCTGGGCGCCTGCATTGTGCCCCTGGCCGGTTTCATCGACAGCATCATGCTGACCCAGCTCATGGAAAGCGCCGGCATGGCCGCAGAGGACGCCCTGATCTGCTATGGCGCGTATGCCGGCCCGGTACTGACGCTGATCAACGTGCCCACCGCGGTCGCCATGGCCATGAGCACAAATCTGGTGCCGGATATCGCCTCGGGCATGGCCCGGGGGGAGAGGGAATACGTACAGCGGGAAACGGGCATCGGGCTGCGCATGGCGGCGGTGATCGGCTTTCCCTGCTCGGTGGGCATGAGCCTGCTGGCCCAGCCCATCCTGTATCTTTGCTATCGGGGGAGCTACACCGCGGCGCAACTGGACGTGGCTGCGGAACTGCTGCAGATTTCTTCATTGACCATCATCCTCTTTACCGTCGTGCAGGCCACCAGCGGCATTCTGCAGGGCGCTGGCAGGCAGCGCATCCCCATGTATACCCTGGTGTTGGGCGTGGGGCTGAAAATCGCCCTGAACTATACGCTGGTCCGCATTCCGGGCGTGAATATTCACGGCGCGCCGTGGGCGTCGCTGCTCTGCTACACCGCCAGCATGATCCCCAACCTGTATTTTGTCAGCAAGTACACCGGCTACCGCTTCCAATTCGGGGATGTCGTGGTGAAGCCCCTGCTGGCGGCCGGGCTGATGGGCGGCATCGTGAATCTGCTGTGGAATGGGGTTTTTGGGAATCCCGGGGCGCTGAACGGGTTCAGGCTGACCGCCGGCATTTTGCTGTGCGTGGCGGTGGGGGCGGCTGTGTATGTATGGGCGGCTTTTGCCCTGGGCGCGATCGACTGGGAGGATCTGCCCGGTTCGCTGGGAAGAATACGGCAGAGGCTGTCTGCAAAGCGTGGGAGGAAAAACGGATGAATGCCATCACGGTGATTTCCCTTGGCCCGGGTCCGCGGGAATACCTGACGCTGGGGGCGGTGGAAACGCTGAAAAAAGCGGAAAAGGTGATCCTGCGCACCCGGATTTCCTGCGACGCGGCGGATTATTTGACGGAAATAGGGGTAACCTATGAAACGTTGGATGATCTGCACGAAACCTGTGAGGATTTCGAAGAACTGAAGACCCGGGCGGCGGAACGGCTGCTGCGGGCGGCGGCGGAGCAGCCCGTTTGCTATGCCGTTTTCGACGCTTCCGCCGATGAAACGGTGGCCGCTCTGCGGACAAAGGCGGAGGTCACGGTGGTGCCCGGGGTGCCCCTGTCCGCGCCGCTGCTGGCCGCCGCGCCGCGGCAGGAGCGGATCGAGATCCAGACCGCCAGCGGCCTGGAGGTGACGGCCATCCAGAACCCGCTGCTGATCCTGGAATGCGATTCCAGGATGCTGGTGGGGGAGTGCAAGCTGCAATTGCTGCAGTGGTACGATCCCGATCAGCCGGTGTGGTTTTTCCCGCCGGCGGAGGGCGGCGCGCGGCGGTATGAGATCCTCCGCCTGTGCGATCTGGACCGCCAGCCCCGATACGACCACACCTGCGCGGCGCTGCTGCCGCCGGTGAAGCTGACGGAACGGAAACGCTTCGATTTTTACGATCTGGTGCGGGTGATGGCCATCCTGCGGGGAGAAAACGGCTGCCCCTGGGACAGGGAACAGACCCACGAATCCCTGCGCAAATACTTGATCGAGGAGGCGTACGAGACCGCCGCCGCCATTGAGGAGGGCGACTGGGACCATGTGGCCGACGAATTGGGCGACGTGCTGCTGCAGGTGGTGTTCCAGGCCAACATCGCCCAGCAATACGGTACCTTTGAGCTTTCGGACATCACCACGGATATCTGCCGGAAGATGATTGCCCGGCACCGGCACATTTTCGGCGGCGATCATTGCGACACCGCGGAGGATGTGCTGCGCAACTGGGAAAAGGTCAAGAAGGAGGAACGGGGCTTCACCACCCAGTCGGAGGCCCTGCGGGACGTGTCTCAGGGGCTGCCGCCCATGGTGCGGGCAGCCAAGGTGCAGAAAAAGGCGGCGGATGTGGGCTTTGAATGGCCGGATGCCCGGGACGCCCTGAGAAAGGTGCACGAAGAAGCGGATGAGGTGGCGGCTGAATTGCCGGGTGACAGCCGGGAAAACCTGGAAATGGAGGTGGGCGATCTGCTGTTCGCGTGCGTGCACGCGGCCCGGCTGGCCGGGGTGGACCCGGAAGGCGCCCTCCACCGGGCCACGGAGAAGTTCATCTCCCGCTTCTGCGCCATGGAAAATGCGATTTTGCAGGCTGGAAAATGTTTTCAGGGCTTGACATTATCCGAAATGGATGTATACTGGAAAGGAAGCAAACAAGGCCCTCGGGAATGATTCCCGGGGCTTGTACCACACAAAATGATGGAGGTTATTTTCAATGAACAAGTCTGAATTGATCGTCGCGCTGGCCCAGAAGGCTGAACTGTCCAAGAAGGACGCCGAAAAGGCGCTGAGCGCTTTTGTGGATGTGGTCACCGATGCCCTGAAGGCCGGCGATAAAGTGCAGCTGGTCGGCTTTGGCACCTTTGAAAGCAAGGCGCGCCCCGCCCGCATCGCCCGCAATCCCCGCACCGGCGAAGAAATCAAGATCGAAGCCACCAAGGCTGCTTCCTTCAAGGTCGGCAAAGCCCTCAAGGACGCCATCAAGTAATTGCGCTCAGCTTCAGCCGTGCCGTGTGGCGCGGCTTTCTTTTTTCGGATCGTCAGGGAGGATACCGTTTTGCGTTTGGATAAGTATTTGAAGGTGTCCCGCATCATCAAGCGGCGCACCGTGGCCAAGGAGGCCTGCGACGGCGGCCGGGTGACCATCAATGGGAAGGTGGCCAAGGCCGGGGCCGAGGTGAAGGAAGGGGACATTATGGAGATCCGCTTCGGCAATCGCCTGGGCCGGTATGAAATCACCTCCATCCAGGAGGTCGTGCGCAAGGAAAACGCGGCGGAAATGTATCGGGTGCTGGAGGAAAGCCCCGAAATCGCCGCGGAAAGGGGCGAATAATAAAAGGCTGACTGTGCGTCAGCCTCATTCGCCGCGGGAAAGGATCATTTCGCTTTCAGAACCTTCATCACCGGTTTGGCAATCAACAGCGCCAGCAGCAGGCAGATGATGGTGTCGGGGATCAGATACGCGCCGTTGTACAGCATAGAATACAGCAGAGAAGAATCATATACGGTGGAGCCGATTTTCAGGACCTTTCCCCGGGCCAGGGTGTCCGCCGCCCACATCAGCCCCGCCAGGATGGCGCATGTGGCCCGTCCCAGCGCCGCCACGGGAATGCCGATGTACAGCCATTTATCGCTCTTGTTGTGGGCAATGCCGGCCAGCCCCAGCGCGGCGAAGGCCAGCAGGTAATCCAGAATGAACTGCCAGGTATTCAGCCACCAGCCGCCCTGCAAATATTGAAGCAGGCCATACACCAATCCGGCGGCCATGCCGGGGCCGACGCCGAAGGCGGCGGAAAACACCATCAGCGGCAGCATGCTGCCGGGGGTAACGGAGCCGCCGGTGGGCATCCGGTACAGCCTGAAGCAGCTGAGCACGAAGGACAGGGCAATGGACAGCGCCGCGTAGGCGACCGTCTTGGCCGTCCACTTTTTCGATGATTTGGCAATGTCCAGAAGAATGATCGCCAATACTACGATCACGCCAATGGCAATAAAGGTGGTGCCTTTCATTTCACCGAATTTTTCCACCAGTTCTTCACTCCAGGCGGACTTGTCCTCCGCCAGGGCGGTTCTGAGAAACAAAGACATGGATTTTTCCCTCCGTTTTTCATTTGTTACATCCGTCAAACAAAAACCCACAGGCTTGCGCCCGTGGGAAACGGTGTGAACGCCGGCTGTATGCCCGCGTGCCGCTTCCCTTCGGTAGGATGATCTACACAGGTTCCAAGGGTTCCTCTCAGCCGCTTTTCGCGGCGCCCCCAGCGGATGCACGAATCATATTATAGCATACATGAGATTTATGTCAAGGAGAATACAGTCATGGAACATCATTTTTTCGCCTACATCAACCGCATGAAGCTGATCCAGCGGTGGGGACTGATGCGCAACACCATGCCGGAAAACGATATGGAGCACGCCCTGCAGACCGCCATGATCGCCCATGCCATCGCCGTGATGGGCAACGTGCGCTATCACCGCCAGTACAACGCGGAGTATATCATGGCCCTGGCCATGTATCATGATGCCAGCGAGGTGATCACCGGCGATCTGCCCACCCCCATCAAGCACCATAACCCCGCCATCAAAACGGAATACAACAAGCTGGAGGACATCGCCGCCCAAAAGCTGATTTCCATGCTGCCCCCCGATCTGCGGGCGTATTATACGCCCCTCATTTCTCACGACGAATCCACCGATGAATGGAAGATCGTCAAAGCCGCGGACCGGATCTGCGCCTACATCAAGTGCCTGGAGGAACGAAAATCCGGCAACCAGGAATTTGAATCCGCCCGGAAATCGGTAAAAAAATGGCTGGATCAGGTGGAATTGGATGAGGTGCAGGATTTCATCAGCCAGTGCGTGCCCGGCTTCGCCATGACCCTGGACGAGATTTCGGAGGAATGAAAGGATTCCCTCATTCGGAAAGCCGGATCGCGGCGGCACGAAGGACATGGTGGAGGAAAGCCTGGCGCCTCTGTCCTGCCCCATCCTGCGGCTGAACGCGGAAAGAACGCCGGAAGAGAACGTCCGGGCAATCAAAAACGCTTATGAAAGGCTGATCGCAATGCAGGAGCGGCAACCTCTGGTCATTCAGGTGCGCTATCACGCCGACATCCCACCCCTGGAAAAGCTGCCTCAGGGGGATTGGATCGACCTGCGGGCGGCGGAAGAGGTGGATATGCGGGCGGGGGAGTACCGGCTGATTTCCCTGGGCGTGTCCATGAAGCTGCCGGAGGGCTACGAGGCCCATGTGGCGCCGCGGTCCTCCACGTTCAAAAGGTGGGGCATCCTGATGACCAACTCCGTGGGCGTGATCGACGAAAGCTACTGCGGGGACAGGGACCTGTGGTATTTTTCCGCCGTGGCCCTGCGGGATACCCATATTGAGAAGGGCGACCGCATCTGCCAGTTTCGGATCGTGAAAAAAATGGCGGATGTTTCGATCGAACCGGTGGCGTTCCTGTCCGCGCCGGACCGGGGCGGCATCGGCTCCACGGGGGCGAGATGATGGATTTTGCGCTGCTGCCCCCGGGCATCCGATCCGAAATCGAGGGACTGCCCTATACCGTCAGCGAAACGGGCATGTCCGGCGCGCAGGTGTTCATCTTCCCGGAAACGGTGCTGAAAACCGGAAAGATCAGCCCCCTGACCAACAACATGGTGCAAATCATGCGCTGACTGGAGGGCAGGCTGCCCGCCCCGCGCGTGATCCGTTTTGAACAGGATAGGGGGATGGAATACCTGCTCATGACCCGCATCCCGGGCAAAATGGCCTGCGATCCGGAATACCTGAACCGGCCCGGCCTGCTGCTCACGCTGCTTTCAGAAGCCATTCACATGCTGTGGCAGGTGGATCTGATGGATTGCCCCGTGAGCCGCTCCCTGGAGGAGGAACTGGCCCACGCCCGGTACAGCCTGGAGAACGGGCTGGTGGACTTTTCCCGCTGCGAGCCGGAAACCTTCGGCTCCGGCGGATTTGCAAGCCCGGAAGCGCTGCTTTCCTGGCTGGAAAGCAACAAGCCGCCTCTGGAGCCCGCTTTTTCGCACGGGGACTGCTGCCTGCCCAACATTCTTTTCGACGGGAACCGCGTCAGCGGCTTCATCGACCTGGGGGACGCCGGCAAGGCCGACAGATGGCGGGATCTGTCGCTGTGCTACCGCAGCCTGAAGCATAATACCGATGGCTTCTTTGGCCGCGTCATTCCCGGCTTTCGCCCGGAAGCGCTGTTCGACGCCTTGGGCATCCGGCCGGACTGGGACAGGCTGCGCTACTATATCCTGCTGGATGAGTTTTTCTGATTCCTTGCGCATCGGATGCTTATCGGTTATAATACATGCAGCAGACGCACGTGAAACAACAGACAGAAGGAGGATTCGCCATGCCTACCCTGCATATCAGCGCTCAAAAGGGGGATTTCGCCCCCACCGTACTCATGCCCGGCGATCCGCTGCGGGCCAAATTCATCGCGGACACCTATCTGAACAACGCCGTGCTGGTCAACAACGTACGCGGCATTCAGGGCTATACCGGCGAATACAAGGGAAAGAAAGTATCCGTCATGGCCAGCGGCATGGGCATGCCTTCCATCGGCATTTATTCCTGGGAGCTGTTCACCCAGTACGATGTGGAAAACATCATCCGTGTCGGCTCCGGCGGGATGATCTCGCCCAAGCTGCGCCTGCGCAGCGTGGTGGCGGGCATGAGCACCTACAGCAATTCCAATTTTGGGGCGCAGTTCGGCTTCAAGGGCAATCTGGGCCCGTGCTGCTCTTTTGATCTGCTGGAAAAGGCGGTGGCTGCCGCCCGGAGAATGGGCGTGGAAATGCCCGTGGGCCCCGTATATTCCACCGATACCTTCTATGATCAGAGCGACGTGAAGCCCGCGCAGATCCTCAAGGATATGGGCGTGCTGTGCGTGGAAATGGAAGCCTACGCCCTGTACCTCAATGCCGCCCGCGCGGGCAAGAACGCCCTGGCGCTGCTGACCATTTCCGATAACGTCTTTACCGGTGAATGCCTGACTCCCCAGGAGGTGCGCGAAACCTTCACCCAGATGATGGAAATCGCGCTGGAAATCGCGTGAGGCTGCTGGTCAGCGCCTGTCTGCTGGGAGCGTGCTGCCGGTACGACGGGCAAAGCAGGCAGAATGAAGCGGTCCTGCGGCTGTCGGACGAGCACGAAATCGTGCCCGTATGCCCGGAGCAGCTGGGCGGGCTGCCTACGCCCCGTCCTCCGGCGGAGATCCGGGGGGAGCGCGTGATCAACTGCAGGGGGACGGATGTGACCGCCTCCTATCAAAAAGGCGCAGCGGAAACGCTGCGTCTGTATGATTTGCTGCATTGCTCCGGCGCGGTGCTCAAGGCCCGAAGCCCCTCCTGCGGGAAGGGATGGATCTATAACGGTTCCTTTGCCGGCGAACTGACCCCGGGAAACGGCGTCACCGCCGCCCTGCTTCTGTCGCGCGGCATTCCCGTGTGGACGGAGGAGGATGTGGAAAACGGGCTCCCGTGAGCCTGCTATGGACAGGAACGGCCATGCGCCGGGAAGGGCGTCCCTGACAGTTCCCGTTTCTGAACGGATGCAGGCGTCACCTGATTTTGTGGCCGCAGTAAGGGCAGTAGGACCGGTGCGCGTCATCGCCCTCCGCTCCCTTGCTGGAAATGGCGGATGAAAAGCCCGCGGCAATGATGCCGGTGGGGATGGCGATGATGCCGATGCCCACAAGACTGATGATCGCGGCGAAAAAGCGGCCCACCGCCGTGATGGGGTACACGTCGCCGTAGCCCACCGTGGTCAGGGTGCAGATGGCCCACCACAGGGAGGCCACCACGTTGGGGAATTGTTCGGGCTGCACAGGGTTTTCCACGGTGTACATGATGATGGCGGAAAAGAGCATCACGAAAAAGCACAGGGCCATGGAAATGATCAGCCGGGAGGCGGACTGCCGGATCACGGCGACCACCGTTTGCAGCGCGTCCACGTACCGGCCCAGCTTGAACACCCGGAACAGACGGAACATGCGGAACAGGCGCACCATGCGCAGATAGCGCAGATCCGCGGATATGAAGGGCAAATAAAAGGGCAGGATGGCCAGCAGATCCATCAGCGCCATGAAGGAAAAGATATATTTCAGCCGGGGGTGCTTTTCCTGCGGATAGAGCAGGTCCGCCGTCCAGATGCGCAGCAGGTATTCCACTGTAAACACAGCCACCGTGACGATTTCAAACACGCGGAATACCGTGCCGTATTTTTCCGACAGGGAATCGAAGGACTCCAGCACGATGGCGGCGATGCTGCCTAAAATCAAGGCCATGATAATCAGATCGAAAACGCGGCTGGCCCGGTTGTCCCCGTCATCCTTGGTGATAATGTCGTAGATTTTGGCTTTCCATTGCTTGGTGTTCATGCGCAGTCCCTGCCTTGTATGGGTTTCAATTGAACGATGCTTCTGGGTGCGGGCCTTCATTCCCGGTCAGCGCCTGCCTGCACACGAAGTGAGCCGGGAAAAACCGGCCCATTTCCAGGGCTGTGACCCGGGCGCGAAACGGCGCAAACAGGGGAGAGAGGATGCTCCTGGCCTGCCTCACTTCGTCCTCCTGCCCGCAAAACAGCGTGGCATGGGGCGACCAGGGAAAGCGATGGGGGTAATCGTGATTGAAAACCGCGCGGAGAGCGGCCAGCGGCGCGGAATCATCCGGCCGGGCAAACAGCACCCGGTCATTGAAGTCCCCAAGCGCCGTCAGATCGACGGGAAACGCGCCGTGAGCCGCCGCCGTTTTCCGGATCAGCGCGATCAATTCCGCCTCCCGGCTCGGGGGATAGCTGCCCAGGGATATGTGAAAGGGAATGCCCATGGTTTGAGTGCCCCTGAGACCGGCGGCCAAAATGCGGCTTTGCCAGTTTGTCATGATCCGCTGGGCGTCATCATCCAGCACGGCCATGACGGTGAGAAACTGATCGCCCATTTCGTCTCCTTTTCTGTCGGAAAGACGCGCGGGGCGGGGAAGCCGCGGCGTTCCCCGCCCCATGCGCTTTACCTCGCCAGCGCCACCGCGATGCGGGAGGCCAGGCGCACGTTGTTCAGCACCAATTGAATATTGGAGGCCAGGCTTTCGCCGCCCGTCAATTCGCACACCCGCGCCAGCAGGAAGGGGGTTATTTTTTTGCCCTTCACCCCCTGCTCGTCCGCTTCTTTCAGGGCCTGGCTGATGGCGGCGTTGATTTCATCGGCGGGCATGGCATATTGCTCGGGGATGGGATTGGTGATCAGCATGCCGCCGGGATAATCCATTTCCCGCTGCGCCCGGATGAAGGAAGCGATTTCCTCCGGCGAATCGACGCGATAATCTACGGAAAAACCGCTGTGGGGGGTATAAAAGGCGGGCAGTTCCTGGGTCTGATAACCCAGCACGGGCACCCCCTTGGTTTCCAGGTATTCCAGCGTCAGGCCAAGATCCAGGATGGATTTGGCCCCGGCGCAGATGACGGCCACGGGGGTGTGGGCCAGCTCTTCCAGATCGGCGGAGATATCCATGGTGGTTTCCGCGCCGCGGTGCACGCCGCCGATGCCGCCGGTGGCGAAGATCCTGATGCCGGCCAGGGCGGCGATGATCATGGTAGCGGCCACGGTGGTGGCGCCGTCGGCGCCTTTGGCCACTAAGATGGGCAGATCCCGGCGGCTGGCCTTGGTGACCTTCTGGCCTTCCCGGCCCAGATAGTCGATTTCCTCCTCCGTCAGCCCGGCGCACAGCCTGCCGCCGATGACGGCGATGGTGGCGGGCTCCGCCCCGCATTCCCGGGCGGCAGCCTCGCATTTCAGCGCCGTTTCCACATTCTGCGGATAGGGCATGCCGTGGGATATGATGGTGCTTTCCAGGGCGATCACGGGCCGCCCCTCCCGGAGGGCCGCCGCCACCTTGGGGGACAGCTTGATATGCTGATTCATCAGATTTGCTTCCTTTCTGACGGCGGTCAATCCGCCTTTTTGATTTGCGCCAGGAAATGGTTGGAGTAGGCTTCCTCGCCCGTGACTTCCCGGATCACCCGGATGCCCTCGGGCAGGGTGATTTTCTGGTGCTCATCCCGCAATTCCACTTCCATCAGCGCCTGATCCGTCCATTCGGGGTAAATGTCGATTTCGTAGTACAGCCCGTTTTCGCTCAGGCACCAGCGCTGCTTGCGGATGGGGCGGTAAGCCGGATCGGCCTGGGTGAGCAGGGACAGGTATTCATCCTGGGTCAGCCGTTCCTCCACCTCCACCCGTTTGTTGCCGCCGACGTGGCGCTTGCGGGTTTTGAAGTAGATATAATGCCCGTCGACGCCCCGCTGACGGATGCGCACCTCCTCGTCGTCCCCCTCGCAGATCAGGTAGGTCTGCACGATGTCCACCCGGCGGCAATGAGGCAGTTTCTCCAGCGCCTTCAGGTCGGGAAGCGCGATCAGGAATTTGCGTTCGATCTCCAGGGGATTGGGCTCTCCCAGGAAGGAAAGGATCTCGGCGATGAGCCGCCGCATTTTTTCATCAAAATCGCTGGAGTTGTCGATGAGCCTTAGATGCGGATGCCCTGTCCAGGCGGCGATGATCCTGTCATCCAGGGCGATGGCCTGTTCCGGCGTTTCGGTGCGGGCGGCGTTGTTACTCAGGGTGTAGAATGCCTCGGCGCCCTTGGCCGCCGTCACCAGGTGAAACACGGCGTCGTACTGATCCCGCAGGGTCACTTCATCGGTGTTCAGCTGCCGGAGCACATAGCGGAATTCGGCGTCGGTCATGTACGCGCGGTTGTCCAGCGCGGCCCGGTCGCATACGATCAACACCTTATCAGCCTTCATGGTGGCGGCGATTTCGGCGAAGGCCCGCTCCTTGTCCAGCTGCAATTGTATCAGACGCCACTGAAAATCCCGGTTGCTGGCCGACAGCCAGGGCGCCGCGCCGCCGGAAATCAGCTGGGTGGCCGTTTCATCCACAAACAGCACCATATAGCCCATGCGGCTGAAAGCGTTTTGAATCCAGCTCATGGCCGTGGTTTTTCCCGCGCAGGGGCCCCCCGTGATCACGATCCTTGTGATTTTCTGGGGCAGCTCATCGGACGCCAGCAGCGCGTCCGCCGTGACGCCAAGGGCTTCCGACAGCTTTCGGATGGCGTCCAGCCCGGGCTGCGTCTGGCCATTTTCCCATTTGGAGATGGCCTTGTTGGTCACGCCCAGCTTTTCTCCCAATTGCGCCTGGGACAGCCCTGCCTCCGTCCGCAGGCGACAGAGACGGTTTCCAAATGCATAATCTGCCACAGCGACACCTCCCGGGGATATGATACACCATCCTCTGCCAAATGGCAAGAACCTTAAGTCGCCAAATTGGAGATTTTTAGGCGCGACAGACCGGACCGTATGATGAGTATCAGAGAAGCGTAAGGCGCATGGGCCCTTTTGCGGACGCCAACTGGAACGCATGTTTCGGGATCCACCCGCGGCCAGGAGAAAGTGTTACAATTCAAAGGTTGTCAGGAAGGGGAAAAAGCGCGTATAATAGCGGCAGAAAGGGGATGAAAGCGATGAAGCGTTTCTTTGTTTTGCTGCTGGCGGCTATGCTGTTGACGGGGTGCGTGTCCGCCGCGGCGGATGTGGATGATTGGGCGCTGTATGAAAGCGAAATGGGATATACGATGCTCTATCCCGATTTCCTGCTGGAAGTGCGCTGCGTTCCTTCTGCGGAAACGGGATTGGACGCGGAACTGTTTGTGCCGCTGGAAGAGGATGGCGCGGCAAGCATGCGGTGCCGCCAGGCGGATGATCCGGACGATTCCGACTGGGAGGACCGGGGATACCGACCGATGGAAATGGATGAGCCTGACTTTGAGATGTACGTGCCCATGGAAATGCGGACAGCGCTGTATCTGTCTCCGGATGGAGAGGAAATGGTGGAAGAAATCCGGCTGGAGTCCCCGGTGAGCATGGAGGCGTTCCCGGCCGGGTTTGAGTACGTGTTTGACATTCGTTTCCCCGCGGAGGATCAGGAGGACTGGCGCGGCATCTTCGAGTGCATGCTGGAAACGCTGGAATTCCAGCCCCAGCCCGCGGAGGCTGGTTCCTTCCGGCTGGACTTTTTCTCGGGCGGGGCGGCAGGCATGCGCTTCACGCCGGTGGTGGTGGATGAGGACGCGGAGCCCCTTGTGCTGACGCCCCGGGCGAATGTGACCGGCTTTGTGCTGGAAAAACTGGACTGGGATGACGATACCTTTTCCGTCGCCGGCGCGGAACCGCTGTATGCGGCAAACATCCTGACCCCCGCAGACCACCTGGAAATTTTCTGCTGGTTCTCCGATGTGCTTCCCGACCTGCGTGTGCGCTGCCTGAATGAAAGCGGCGAAGCGGAATGCTGGTATTTGTTCCAAAGCGGCATGGACGGCAGCCTGCTGCTGCTCAGCGAAGAGGAAGCGCTGCCCGATCCGGACGCATGGGACTGATCCGGACAATAAAAAACGCCGGACCCGGCATCCGGCAGACGCATCCGGTTTTCTGTTGGACAGCATCAGGGCGCGGCGCTTCGCTGCTTTTGAATCACGAAGCATTCCGGCGCGCCGGGGCCGGCGTTGAGGAAGGCCTGATGCAGCACGTTGAAGCTTTGGGGCGGCAGGGCGGACAGCATGTCTTTCAGGGCATGCCGTTCCCGGTCGCCCTCCGCGTGACCGGGATAGGCGCAGATCACCAGCACGCCCAGGGGCCGGAGCAGCGCCAGGGCGGTTTCCACTGCCTGGCGGGTGGTGCCCCAACGGGTGGTGACGCTGTGATCCCCGCCGGGCAGCCAGCCCAGGTTGAACACGGCCGCGTCCACCGGCCCGGCCACCCGCTCCGCCATGCGCTCATGGCCCAGGCAATACAGGGCCGCCCGCTCCATCACGCCTGCTTCCAGCAGGCGTTTTTGGGTGTTTTCCACGGCGCGGGCCTGCACATCAAAGGCGTAAACACGGCCCGTCGGCCCCACCAGCCGGCACAGGAACAGGGTGTCGTGACCGTTGCCCATGGTGGCGTCGATGACCGTGGCGCCGGGCCGCACCGCCCGGCGCAGCACATCGGCGGCCAGATAACGGGCCGATCTCAGTTCATAGGGCGCGGCCTGATTCTCCATGAAATCTTCCGTCATTGGTACGCCATCAGCTTTCTGATTTCCTCCGCCGTCAGTTCCCGCCACTGGCCCCGGGGCAGGGGGCCCAATTCCAGGGGGCCGAATTTGACCCGCCGCAATTGCAGCACTTTGTGCCCCGCTTCCTCGAACATACGGCGCACCTGACGGTTGCGGCCTTCATGGATGGTCACCAGCACCACGGTGGCGAAGGTTTCCTCCTTGATGATCCGCACTTTGGCCGGGGCGGTTTTGTGATCGTCCAGCAGCACGCCCTGGCGCAGCAGCCGCACCGTATCCAGAGACACCTTGCCCGTCACCCGCACCAGATAGGTTTTGTCCACCTGGTGGGAAGGATGCAGCAGGCGCTCGGTCAGCGTCCCGTCGTTGGTCAGCAGCAGCAGCCCCTCGCTGTCGTAGTCCAGCCGCCCTACGGGGTACAGCCGCACGGGATAATCCCGGAAATGATCCAAAACGCAGGGGCGGCCCTCCGGGTCGCTGACGGTGGTCACTTCCCCGGCGGGCTTGTGATAGAGCACATATTTCTTTTCTGTCTCGGGGCGGATCCGTTGGCCGTTGACCAGCACCTGGTCGCCTTCCTCCACCTGTGTGCCCATTTCGGTCACGGTGACGCCGTTGACGGTCACCTGGCCTGCGGCAATCATTTCCTCCGCTTTCCTTCGGCTGGCCACACCGCATTCCGCCATGTATTTTTGTAAACGCATACTGCTTCCTCCGTATAGAAAAATCGCTATGCCCGGCGCCAGGCGGCGATCCAGGTCGCCAGCCCCGCCCCGGCCCAGAGATACAGCGCCCAGGATACGGCGTCCTCAGGGGGCGGGAACGCCGATGGGCCAGGCGGCAAGGATCCGTCGGAGATGGGAGCGAAAGGTGCTTTCCGGCACGTCGTCCGCGGTCACCAGCGGCACGGTGACGAGCACTTGCCCACCGTCTGTCAGGGATGCGGTGCCCACCTGCCGGCCCTGTTCGATGGCCGCCGGCAGGGAGGCGGGCAGGTCGATGATGAGATCCGGCCAGGCATCCAGCCGCACCGGCGCGGCCACGTCCGCGGATGCCACGACCCGCACGCTGGCCGCGTCGCCGTCTGTGACGGGAATGTCCCGCACGGTTTCGCCCTGATTCAGGACCGTCACCATCTGCCACTCCGCAAAGCCCTGATCCAGCAGGGAAGAAGCCTGATTGAACCAGTCGGGACAATTCAGCACCACGCCGATGAGGGTGAGCCCCTCCCGTTCCGCCGCGAATACCAGGCACCGGCCCGCGGCCTTGGTGTAGCCCGTTTTGATGCCCAGCGCCCCGGGATAGGCAGACAGCAGCTTGTTTTTGTTGGTCAGCACCCGATCATAATCGTGGCCGGCCCAGGGCAGGGACACCCGCTGGGTGGACACGATTTGCCGGAACTGCGGGTTTCGCATGGCGGTCTGCGCGATCCGGGCCAGATCCCACGCCGTGGTGTGATGGCCCACCGCCGGCAGCCCGTGGGGCGTAACGAACACGGTGTTTTCGCAGCCGATTTCCTGCGCGCGCGCCGTCATCATCCGGCAGAATTCCTCCACTGTGCCGCCGATGTGCTCCGCCACAGCCACAGCGGCGTCGTTGCCGCTGGCCAGCATCAGGCCGTACAGCATTTGCTCCAGCGTCAGCGTTTCGCCCGGGGACAGGTATATGCTGGTGCCGGGGACCCCGTAAGCGTTGGGTCCGGCGGTCACCGGGTCGTCCGAGTCCCCGTTTTCCAGCGCGATCAGCGCCGTCATGATCTTGGTGGTGGAGGCCATGGGCAGCGGCTCATGGGCGTTCTGCTCATAGAGTACCCGCCCGGTCTTTGCTTCGATCAGGATGGCGGAGCGGGCCGCCGTTTCCGCCGCCGCGACACCATTATACAGGAGAATGGCCGCAAAGAAAAGCCCCGCTGCGATTCTTTTCATGCCGTGGGCCCATCCTGCTGCGCCGGATCCTTGCGGGAGGAGAGGAGCGCCTTGATTTCCTCCATCAGCTGCGGAGCGCTGCCGATGGCCCGCTCCCAGGCGGTGATGTGCTGGGCGGGCAGCACCTTGACGCCTTCGCTGTTTACCACCAAAAAGCTCACCGGCTGCACCGACACGCCCGCGCCGCTGCCCCCGGCAAAGGGGATATCGGCGGTGGGCGTCTGGGGCGGGTCATATTCTCCGCCGCCCGATACAAAGCCGAAACTGACCTTGGATACGGGGATCACCGTGGCGCCGCTGCCGGTGGGGATGGGTTCGCCGATGACGGTATTCACATCCACCATGTCTTTGATGTTTTCCAGGGTGGTCTGCATCAGGTGCCCGATGGGATGTTCCATGCTTGTTCCTCCTTCCGGCCTGACCAAAGACAGCTCAGCCATCCCAGCAGGCCTGCCGCCATTAGCGTGCCCAATCGGGTTTCAACTATGCACCGGGCATGCAGCGCGCTTTTTCCGCCAAAGGCCGGCCGGCACCGGATGCGCGCCCTTGGCAGCAGAGGCGCGGCGGCCCGCACCACACCGGTGAGTAGCGCCGCCCGGGCCGCGTCGCCGCCGATCTGCAGGGTGACGGTCAGCTGCCGCACCCGGATGCTTTTTTGCAGCAGGCGGCGGGTGGGGCGGGCCAGCAGGATGGCCCGCAGCCGTTTCATTCGCGGGGTCCTCCTGCCGCGCTTTCTTTGCCGCCGCAGCAGCCATTCCGTCAGGGCTGCCGCAGGATCCCCCCTGCCAGCGGCATCCGGCCGCCATTCCGCCCGTCCGCCAATCCGCAGCCCCCAGATCAGCAGGCCCCAGGCGGCCCGGGGCAGGGAGGGCTGCAGCGATAGATCCGCGCCCAGCCGCAGGGGTGTGATGCTCAGGCAATACAGCGCCGCCAGGATCCATGCCATCAGCCCATTCCTTCTTTCCCTGTCAGGATGCGCAGGAAAAGGATGGATTTATTCTGATGACGCGCGGTTCCCCGACGTTTTTCTTTCGCGCTGCCCGCCGCTCCCCTCCACGGCAGCAAAAAAGACGCCGGCGCGGACCGTCGGCGTCATATCGCACGGGGGATTTCCGGTCAGCCGAAAACGCCCAGGGCGGCCATCAGCGTGGAGGCGATGAGCACGACGGCCAGCACGATGCAGAGCACGCGCACCATGAGCTTGTTCCGGTCCTGTTGCTTTTTGTTTGACATCTTCGTTCTCTCCTTTTATGCTTGCTGAGCCTGATAGGCTTCGATGGCGCGGGACAATTGATCCGGGCAGGAGGTGCCGCCCCGGCAGGGAATGCCCCGCAGCAGGTCCTTTACCTCATCGGCGTTCCGGCCGATCACCATTTTGGCCAAGCCCTGGGTGTTGCCGCGGCAGCCGTTGTGGATCTGGCAGGCGGTGATCACGCCATCCTGGATTTCCAGGTCGATTTGCGTGGAGCAGGTGCCCTTGGTACGGTACTGAAACATTTGCTTGATCCTTCCTTTCTTTTCGTTGCCGCTCTGCCGCGCGGTCAGGGCCGCGGGTCATCCCGCAGGATGGCGCAGAGCTTTACATCCACAAATTTTCCTTTGTTCCACAGCCGCTGGCGCAATGTGCCCTCGTAGCGCATGCCAATGTGCTCCATCACCCTGCCGGAGGCGGGGTTGTCGCATTCGTACTGGGCCTCGATCCGGTTGAGATGCAGGGTGTCGAAGCCATAGGCCACCACGGCGCGGAGGGCTTCGGTCATTACGCCGCGGTTCCAATAGTCACGGCTCAGGCTGTAGCCCACCTCGGCGCTTTTGTATTCGGCATGGATCCACATAAAGCCTACGGTGCCGATCATGCGGCCGGACGCCTTCCATTCGATGGCGAAGGAGCCGGGAAACCCCTTGCGGTACTGCCGGATGGCGGCGCGCAGGAAGCGCCGGGTATCCCGGATGGTCCGGTGGGCCTCCCACAGCACGTGGCGGCTCACCTCCGGATCCCGGGCGTAGGAAAACATATCCCGGTCGTCCCGCATCCGCAGGGGGCGCAGGATCAGCCGGTCCGTTTCGATCGTGGGGGAGTCGAACAACATTCCCTGGAACAATTGCATACGCGCATCTCTTTTCCGCGCTGTTTTTCAGATGGCGGTTTTCCCGGGCAGAATCAGCCGATCGCCGCCCAGATTCAGGCCCATGACCAGCATCGCCACGCCCAGCAGCAGCAGGACGATCAGCGCCGCCATGACCACATAGTATCCCACATGCTTCTCTTTCTTCATAGGCGCTCCTTGCTGTGCGGATTATTTTCCGCTTTGGGAAGAAGGCTGGGCTTTCATTCGTTGTATGGATGCAGCGGACCCCAGCGCGGCCTGATCCCGGGCTTCCAGCGCCCGCTGGGCCATAAGCAGGCCGATGACCGTTTTGGAATCGTGGAATTCGCCGGTCATGCACAGGTTCACTGCTTCGCTGAGCGGCATTTTTGTCAGCCGCAGGAATTCATCCGCATCGGGATGGGCGGGATGCTGGCTCAGCCCCGTGGCCAGATAAATGGCGATCCGTTCCGTGCAGAACCCGGGGGTGGTGTCGATTTGATTGAGCAGCTGCCAGTTTTCCGCCTGCAGCCCCGTTTCTTCCTCCAGTTCCCGCTGAGCGGCGTGAAAGGGGTCCTCGGTGGGGGAGTCCAGCTTGCCGGCGGGAATCTCCCAGGTGAAGCGGTTGACGGCCACCCGATGCTGACGCACCAGGGTGACATTGCCCTCCGCGTCCACCGGCACAATGGCTGCGGCGCCGTTATGACGCACGATTTCCCGAAGCGCTGTGGCCCCGTTGGGCAGGGACACCTGCCACTTTTCCACCCGGATGATTTTCCCGGGATATATTTCCTCGCTGCTCAGGAGGGTTTCCCGCAATTCATCGTCCATTCGCATGGCCATTCCTCCGTCGTGATAAAATGAACCTTCATTCTATTCCACATCCGGGGGCCCAAATCCTGCTGAATTTGCAGGAATATCTGGAAAACAGGCGGAATTGTCGGGCCAGATCATTGACATTGTCAAAAAACTGTAATACAATTGAAATAAACCGTATTCTTCCGATGGATTCCGAAGGAGGCATCGTTTGTATGAAAGGTATTGGTATCCTCTCCCGCCGCGGCATGGCGCTGCTGATCGCCCTGTTCCTGCTGCTGCTGCCCCTGGCCGGTCTGGCCGCCGCGCTGCCGCCGCAGGATCTGACGATCACGGTGCAATGGGAAGGCTGGCAGGGCACGCAGATCAGCGATCCGGCCGTGGCCATTCCCTACGACGGTTTTGCCAACCGTTATTGGCTGACGCTGCCGCCGGATGCGCCGCTGGAGGGGCTGACACTGCAGATTCAGGATATGACCGGCAACTATGCTTTCTTTGAGCCGGGCAGTGATACGGCGCTGCAGTTCGTGAAGGATGCGGGGGACAACCTGTTTTTTATTGAGCCGATCCAGATCATGGCTTTCAACGCCAATGGGGATATGACCGGCCTGTATTTCCTGTATATTTCTTTCCAGGAGCTGCCGGCGGATCCCTATGCCCCCACGCCCACCGAGGAACCCCTCCCCACCGAGATCCCGGCGCAGCCCGCCACGGTGACCATCCATTATGTGGATGAAAACTGGACGCCTATCGCCGAAGATACCTATCAAACGGTGAACCCCGGCTACAATACGGTGTATCCCGATGCGCCCATCAACTCCGGGGATTACACGCTGTTCGGCGCCACCAGCGCGGAAGTGTATGTGGATGCCAACGGGGCCAATCCCGCTGAAGTCACGTTCACGTATATGCGCGTGGCCCGGCCCGCCACGGTGACCGTTCATTATGTGAATGAATACTATCAGCCAATCGCTCCGGATACTTACCAGACCTTGAACCCGGGCTACAATACGGTATACCCCGATGTGACCTTCAGCCCTGAAGAATACGAAATGACGGGTGCCGCCTCCTATGATGTGTATGTGGACGCCAATGGGGCGAATCCCGCCGAAATCACCTTTACGTACCGTCATCCCGTGATGCCCGCGACGGTGGTCATTCACTATGTGGATGATCTGGGCACGGCCATTGCGGAGGACACCGTCCAGACCGTCAATCCGGGCAATAATACGGTGTATCCCGCTGTATACATCAACCCCGACGATTATCAGCTGACCGGTTCCGGCTCCTATGATGTGTATGTGGACGCCAACGGGGCGAATCCCGC
Source organism: Clostridia bacterium (assembly GCA_017524615.1). GTDB lineage: Bacteria > Bacillota > Clostridia > Christensenellales > Aristaeellaceae > RUG563. The sequence goes on from JAFXVJ010000050.1 coordinate 88,895, forward strand.
GGAAGTCACTTTCACATATCAGCGGGCAGCCCGGCCCGCCACGGTGACGGTCCACTATGTGGATGATAACTATGCGCCAATCGCCGCGGACACCTATCAGACGGTGAATCCCGGTGAAAATACCGTGTATCCCGACGCAGCGGTGAACGGCGAGGACTGGGAACTCATCAGCGACAGCGCGGTGAACGTGACGGTGGACGCCAATGGGGCGAACCCGCCGGAAATCACCTTCATCTAC
>JAFXVJ010000004.1 GCA_017524615.1 Clostridia bacterium
ATCTGGAAAATGGGCAATATGCTGCTGGAAGTAATCCGTTTCTCAAAGATCCCTCGACTTCGTTCCGCTCTCGCTCCACTCCGCTCGGGATGACAGGAGTGTTTAACTTTTTACTTGCTATTTTAATTTGAGCATAGTATTAGATGAGAATTAGTACGATTTGCGACCATGCAAAAATGCCCGGGGCTTTCGCAGCTCCGGGCATTTCCTCATGCGCCATCAGGGACTCGAACCCGGGACACCCTGATTAAGAGTCAGGTGCTCTACCAACTGAGCTAATGGCGCATAAAAACCACGGACGTTATTATAGGCCATGGGAGAATGATTGTCAAGAAGAAAATTTCCATAAAAAGTATTTGCCCGCTCGGGGGCTGAACAGATACGCGGGATAGGTGCGGGCGGGGTTTCTTTCCGTGAAGAATCGGAGCTTACCATCCCCGGCGCGCCGGCGGATCGCACGATCCCCCAACTGCAAAAACAGGGCCTGCTCTTGGAACGCCAAAGAGCAGGCCCCTGATCGTCGTTGTATCCGCGTTTACCGCATCCGGCGGCGTTTATACGGGCTGAAGGCCAGAATGGCACTGTGGCCCATGATCACGGCCCCGAACAGGCAGGCGGAACTGATGATGAAGTTCCGCAGAAGATCAAATCCGCGGGTGGCCGAATCGGAGGCTGCGATCCACACAAACAGGAAGAGAAGGGCAAACAGAAGGGAGAAAACCAGGCTGACGATGGCCATGCCGGTTTTCAGGCCGTTGGGCAGCCCGCGCCCGCCCACCAGATAGTGCAAAGCGCACAGCAGCAGCGGCAGCGCAACGACCGCGGCGCAGTAGATATGCAGGTAAAGCTGGCCGTTTTTCAGATCCTGGATTTCCTGCGTGGTCAGGTTGGCGGAGCGAAGCAGTTCAGAGGAGAACAGATCAGGCCCGAAATTGCCCCAATTATCGAGCACAAAGCCAGCCAGGAAAATCACGCCAATGCCGAAAATGAAGGGACGCCGGTGCACGAACAGGCCGATGATCATCAGCAGGGCAGCGCCCATGCCCATCACCCAATCGAAAATCAGCCAATTGCGGTTGAACAGATTCATGTTGAAGTATTCGGTCAGGGAATTGGATTCCACGGCCATGGTCTTGAAAATCAGGGCAGCGGCCAGGAACGCCAGGAACAGGAACGCGCAAACGATGGCGCCGGGGGACCGGGTGGGGCGCAGACCGGCATCACGGGGGCCGCTCTGCCGCTGCATGGGCGGGTATCCCGGCGGGGTCATGCCATAGGCGGGCTGCCGATTGGGATTCCCCCGGGGATCGGGGCCGGGCTGGCCGTAGGGCGGCGAGCTTCGCTGGGGCATCTGCTGCTGCTGCGGCCCTTGAGGCGGCATGCCCTGGGGCTGCTGCTGGGCGTACGGGGGCATGTTCATGTTCTGCTGCGGATAGCGATTTTGCTCACGGGGCGGCATATTCCGCTGGGGAGGCTGCCCATAGGGGGGCATGCTCTGCGGCTGCTGCTGGGCGTACGGCGGCATGTTCATATTCTGCTGCGGATAGCGGTTTTGCTCGCGGGGCGGCATATTCCGCTGAGGGGGCTGCCCATAAGGCGGCATGCCTTGCGGCTGCTGCTGGGCGTACGGCGGCATGTTCATATTCTGCTGCGGATAGCGGTTTTGCTCGCGGGGCGGCATATTCCGCTGAGGGGGCTGTCCATAGGGGGGCATGCCCTGCGGCGGCTGGCCGTAAGGGGGCGTGTTCATATTCCGCTGGGGTGGCTGCCCGTAGGGAGACATATTCTGCGGGATCTGCGGCTGACCGAAGGGGGGCATGCCCTGCGGCGGACGCTGCGGCTGGGCATTGGCCGGCCTGGGCGGGGCCTGCTGAGGCTGCGGCACCGGCGGAACAGGCGGCTGAAAGACGGGATCAGCCTGAGGCGGCTGAACATTCCGGGCTTGGCTGAACACCTTTTCAACGGCCGCCACAGCATCGTCCTCCGCTCCGGCAATGACCTCCCAGCCGTCGTTTGTGGGCGTTTGCGGCGCCGCTTGCGGCGCATCCTGCGGGATAGGCGCGTCCTGGTGAGGCTCGGCACGCGCGGGATCAAAGGAAAATCCGATCGCCTGCGCCCCTTGATCCAGCGCGTTCACCGCTTCCTGCGCAGCGCCGGATGCGGCGTCCTGCACCGCCTGGCCAGCCGCCGCGGCATCCTGCTGAAAAGCGGCCGCGGTATCCTGAAGGGCCTGGCTGACGTTTTCCGTGTTCTGTATTGCTTCCGCTGCCGGTGCGGCAGCATCGGAAATGAATTCCTTTACAGGCTCCGGCATGTGAGGAAGGGCAGCGACAGCTTCCGCTGCCGCGTCCTGTGCCGCTTCCGCCGGGGGGACATCAGGAACTGTCAGGCTTTGGACTGCGCCGGGAACCAATGTGTCAAAAGGATCGGGCTGCGTATCCGGCCCGTCCGTCCGCGGAAATGGCTGTTCACTGTTCATGGGAGTCCCTTCCTTTCTGAGCCGCGCCTCTTGCGTGGGGGTCAGATCTGCATCAGTTTCTTGGCGGCATCGGCCATGTCGGCATTCAGCGCGTCCACCTTCTCCTGGCTGTCTGCCTTGGAGGCCACATACAGCTTGATTTTGGGCTCGGTGCCGCTGGGCCGCACGCAGATCCAGTTATTGTTTTCCAATTCATAGTAAAGCACGTTGGATTTGGGGAAGTCCAGCGCGGTTTCCAGCCCGTCTGCCAGGCGCACACCCCTGGCAAAGTCCCGCACGGCCAGCACCTTCAGCCCGGCGATTTCCCGGGGGGGATTTTCGCGCAGGTGGCTCATGATGCCGGCGATCTTGGCCACGCCGTCCTTGCCGGGCAGGGTAACGGAGACGTTGATTTCCTTGTAATACCCATACTTCTGATAGATCTTTTGCAGGGTGTCATACAGCGTTTCGCCCCGTTCGGCGGCGGCGCATACCGCTTCGCACAGCAGCAGGGAGGCGTTGACGCCGTCCTTGTCCCGCACCTGGGTGCCGCTCAGATAGCCGAAGGATTCCTCAAAGCCGAACAGGAATTGATGGCTGCCGGTTTCCTCAAACTGCTGGATCTTTTCGCCGATGAATTTGAAGCCGGTGAGCACCTCGTACAGCGTCACGCCGTAATCCCGGCAGATGGCCCGGGCCAATTCCGTGCTGACCACGGATTTTACCGCCGCGCCGTTTGCGGGCAGGGTGCCATTGTCCTTTTTGCTCTTCAGGATATGGGACAGCATCAGGCAGGCGATCTGGTTGCCGGTCAGGGTGTGGAACACGCCCTGGCCGTCCTGCACGGCGGCGCCCAGCCGGTCGCAGTCCGGGTCGGTGCCGAACACCACGGTGGCGCCCACCTTTTCCGCCAGGGGGATGGCCAGGGTGAAGGCGTTGGGATCCTCGGGGTTGGGGGCTTTCACGGTGGGGAAACGGCCGTCGGGCTTTTCCTGCTCGGGCACCACGGTGTAATGCACGCCCAATTCCTTCAGCAGCCGCTGCACCGGCACGTTGCCCGAGCCGTGGAGGGGGGTATACACGATGTTCAGGTCCTTGCCCCGGGCAGCCAGCAGTTCGGGGCGCTGGGCCAGGGTTTTGATCATGGCGATGTAATCGTCGTCCACTTCCTTGTTGCCGATGATGGTCAGCAGGCCTTTTTCCCGAGCCTCCGCTTCGTCCATGGGCACACAGTCGGTATAATTCAGCGCACGGATATAGCCCGTCACGGCGTCGGCCGCTTCGGGGCCCAATTGCGCGCCGTCGGAAGCATAGACCTTGTAGCCGTTGTACTGCGGCGGATTGTGGCTGGCGGTGATCACCACGCCGGCGGCGCAGCCCAGGTGGCGCACGGTGTAGGAAAGCACGGGGACGGGACGCAGCGCGTCGAACAGATAGGCTTTCACGCCGGCGGCGGCCAGGGTCAGCGCCGTTTCCCGCGCGAACACGTCGCTTTTGATGCGGCTGTCATAGGCGATGGCCACGCCCTGATCCTGCACGCCCTGAGCGATCAGGTATTGGGCCAGGCCTCTGGTGGCCCGGCGCACGTTATATTTATTCATCCGGTTGGTGCCCATGCCCAGCACGCCCCGCAGGCCCGCCGTGCCAAAGGCCAGCTCCGTATAGAACCGATCCTCGATTTCTTTTTCGTCATCCGCGATGGAACGCAATTCCTGAACGGTTTCTTCATCGTCGGCAAAAATCTCCAGCCAGCGCAGATACTCTTCCCGATAGTTCATTTTTCATTACTCCTTCCCTATATCATATGCGGTTTCATTGCTTTCTCATTATACCTGTCCTGTTATACCTGTCCTGCATATTATACCTGTTTTTTCCCGTTTCCGCAAGAGCGGAATGGCCGCGAACCCGCTATTTTCTGGCGCATAACATGAAAAAGAGGGGGCGAGGGGCATGCAAATCTGGGTGGCGGACGGGGAAAGGGGCCTGATGCGGGGACAGCACGGAATATACCGCCGGGTAGGCGCGCCGGGAAGGGCGCTGTGCGCGGCGGCGGGGAAGATATTCTGCGCGGGAGAAAAGCGCTGCGTGTGCTATGACCGGGAAACGGCAGAGCCGCTGTTTGATTTTGCCGTGCCGCCGGAAGTGTGCGCCCTGGCAGCCATGGGGGACAGCGTGTATGCCCTGTCCGCGGACGCGGACAGCGTGACGGCCTTCTCCGCGGACACGGGGGAGGCGCGCTTCTGCGCCCCGGCGGGCAATTATCCCCGTGCGCTCCGGGCGAGCCCCCGGGGCAACTGCCTGGCGGTGGCCGGCGGGGCGGCGGGAGAAATCCTGCAGCTGGACGGATGCCTGCGCCCGGTGGGGCGGCATCGCGTGCCGGGCACGGCGGTGGATGTGTGTTTCCTACCCCGGGGCATGGCGGCGCTGTGCGCGGTGGGGGACGGGGAACTGTCCGCCCGGCTGATGCGTATCAGTCCGCGGGGTGTGGCAGAGGAATGGTTCGCCGCGCCTTGGGTGCCCTGCGCGCTGTGTCCCCTGGAAAGCGGACGGTGCCTGGTGGGCTGCCATGGCGGGGTGACGGCGGTACGCGGCGACGGCAGAGCGGCTTTCCGCCTGCCCTGCCCCTACCCGGCCAAGATGAACGCCGGCCGGGGAACGCCGCTGATCGTGGATCCCTGGCAGGGCGCTGTTTTTTGCCTGACAGGGGAAAGGGTCTATCAGGGCGGAGAACCGCTGGATGTGCTGGCTGTTCCGGCAGCCGCGGGGGGAGGAAGGGCTATGGGTCCAGCGGCGGGGACAGCTTCGCCATCACCTGGTCCACGTCGGCCCGCAGCACCAGGGTCGCCCTGCGGTCGGCGGAGGTGGGCTCCCGATTGATCACCACCAGGCGCTCGCCGCTGAAATATGAAAGAAAGGAGGCGGCGGGCTCCACCGACAGCGATGTGCCCGCCACGATCAGGGTGTCAGCGTTGGAGATTTCCCGGCACGCGCCGATGCAGACGTATTTGTCCGGCGCCTCACCGTACAGTGTCACCGAGGGCTTGACGACCCCGCCGCACCGGTCGCAGCGGGGAATGCCGGAAGAGCGGATGATCTTGTCCAGCGGGTAGACTGCGCCACAGTCCAGGCAAAAGTTTTCGAAGATGCTGCCGTGCAGCTCATATACCCGCCGGTTTCCGGCGCGCTTGTGCAAGCCGTCGATATTCTGGGTGACGATCCCGCGCAGCCGGTCCTCCTTTTCCCACAGGTACAGCCGCCGGTGGGCAGCATTGGGCCGGGCGTCGGGATACACCATGCGGGTGCGGTAAAAATCGAAAAACATTTCCGGATGCAGGTAAAAAAACGATTTGCTCAGGATCATTTCCGGGGTCAGGCCGCCGAACGCCTGCTGATACAGTCCGTCCCGGGAACGGAAATCCGGAATGCCGCTGGCGGTGGATACTCCCGCCCCGCCGAAAAAAACGATCCGGCGGGACTGATCGATCATCTTTTGCAGCGCGGTCATCGGATCCTGGGGGAGGGACGGCTTCCGCGCGGGGCTCATACGCCGTCTCCGTCCTGATTCCAGCATTCGTGCGCGGCGGAGCCGTCGCGGTAGGTCTGCTCGTATTCGTCCGGCTGGTCCTCGGGATCGGGGATCTGATCAGCCCAGGCCTGCTCTTTTTCTTCTTTTTTGGGATCGTTCATGGCACAGTCCTCCTTTCCGGCGGTCAGTTTCCCGAGCCCGGCGGTGATTGGCCGCCTGGCCGGAAAAAACCGCCGAGGCGGCGCCCCGGCGGCTGAAAGCAGCGAGCGGTTACATGCCCACGGCGTAGGCAGGCACAAAGCCGCGCATGATGGTGTTGTTCGCCAGCACCTCCACATACGCCCAGGTGGTATAGGATTCGTAGATATAGCCCAGGAACAGCACATAGGTACCGGCGGGCAGGGTGACCACGGTGGGCATGGTGCGCAGGATATCGTCGGTCAGATTGGCAGGAGACACCAATTGCTTGGTGGAGTATACCAGATCCAGATAGGGGATGCGCAGGCCCTGCATGGGCAGCGCGGAAATGCTGACGTAGCCAATGCGGAAGCCGCCGTTGGTGAGCCCATAGCCGATGAGCGCCCAGTTGTTTTCAATGCCGAACAGCACGCAGGTGCCGCCGCCCATGAGGGCACGGCCATTGGCTCCCCGGTAGTAGTATTCGCCGGGGCCGGAGTACACGGGCCAGTTCCCCTGGATGGTGATGCGCTGGTAGCTGGGCAGCCAGCTGCCTTTCGTGGTGTCGTGGTAGAAGGTGTTGGGCACATAGGCGGGATAGGTGGGCGCGGCGGTAACAGGGGGATAGGTGGGGGGATACGTGACCGGCCGGTAAGTGACGGGGGGATAGGTGGGCGGGTAGGTCACAGGCCGGTAAGTGGCGGGGGGATACGTGGCCGGGGGATAGGTGACCGGGGGATAGGTGGCCGGGGGATACGTCACCGGCGCGGCGGTAGGCTGCAGGATGAGGGGCTCCTCAATCACGGGACTGGGGATCGCGGGGCCTTCCCCGGGATTGTAGCGGATGTGGCCGTTCCAGATGAACCCGCGCATGAGGATATTGCCGTTGAGCACTTCCACGTAGGTGAAGTTTTCGCCCAGGGTGCCCAGCACGGTAAAGGATTGGCCTCTGGGGACCTTGTAGAAATCCTTGCAGTTGATGATGGGGTCATCGGTGACGTAGCAGCTGTCGTCATTGGCATAAGCCGTGATGTTGGAAAAAACCAGGCGGCCGTTGATGACGCCGTTGACATAATTCAGGTGGTTCAGGGCGTCCTTTTCAATATAGCCAATGCGGTAATCGCCGTTGCTGAGCTGGTAGCCCATCATCAGCCAATCCCCGTCCACGCCGAAGATCCGCGCTGCGCCGCCGCCGTAGGTGGCTTTGCCGTTGTTGGCGCGGTAGTAGTTGAGGCCGGGGCCGGAATATACGGGATAGCTTTGGTTGAAGCTGCCCGTCGCATACACATCCAGGCTGGATACAGCCAATGCGCCGGGCGTCAGGGGGAGCATCAGGATCAGGGCCAGCGCCGCGCACAGAAGACGCTTTTTCATGGGGAAACGCTCCTTTCTGAATGAGACGGATGCATCTGTGGTATTCTCATCTATACAACGCAATATTTTACCATTTTTATCCCACTTGCGCAATGATTTTCTTCATTACATTTCCATGACGAAAAAAGCAAAATTTTCATGAATTGCCGGCAGGAAAAAGGGATTTTTCGGTGAATAGAGAAAATTTGGGTTAGGATGAGGCTTTCTTTTTTCGGCCCGCGGGACCCATCCCGCGCGGAACGGAAACAGGAAGGCCATGGTATACATGGTATATGTTCCGAAACCTTCATCACCAAACCATCAGGAAATGGGGGAACAGGGAATGGAAATGTCTGAAAAGCTGCAGGCCTTGGCCAGGGAAAAGGCGGCCATCCTGCAGGGCGACGCGGAACGCATCGCCAAACAGCACGCCGGAGGCAATTGCACGGCCCGGGAACGGGTTGCCAAGCTCTTTGACGCCGGCAGCTTCGTGGAAACGGACGCACTGCGCCGGGATGGCAACGCGGTGGCCGGCTGCGGCACGGTCAACGGCCAGCCGGTGTATTGCTTTGCCCAGGATTTCACCTCCGCGGGCGGCGCCATGACGAAGGAGCAGGCGGCCAAGATTCTGAAGGTGCTGCGTATGGCCCGCGTGACCGGCGCGCCGGTGGTGGCGCTCATGGACAGCGAGGGCGTGAAGCTCAGCGAGGGCATGGAAGCTCTGCCCGCATACGCCGAAATCATGAACGCCATGGCGCGCCTGTCCGGCGTGTGCCCCCTGATCAGCTGCGTGATGGGCCCCTGCCGGGGTCTGGCCGCCATGCTGACCCAGCTGGCCGATTTTAACATCCAGGTCAGGAAGAACGGCGCCATCGCCCTGCATACCGCGCAGGTGATGAACAGTGATAAAGGCCGGATCAAGACGGAGCAGCAGCTTTTTGGCGCGGAAGCCATGGATCAGCAGGGCGCTGCGGCGCTGACCGCTGAGAATGAAGAAGAGGCCTCTGCCCTGATCGCTTCGCTGATCGACCTGCTGCCCGCCTGCAACATGGAAGACGCCCCCCTCGCCGAAGGGGACGACCTGAACCGGCTGCTGACGGTGGAGGATCCGGAATCGGTCACCGCGCTGATGCAGGAGCTGGCTGACGGGGGCCGGCTGATCGAACTGTATAAGGGCTATGGCACCGCCATCCGTACCGCGCTGTGCCGCATCGGCGGACGCACGGTGGGCCTGGTCGCCAACGATCACGCGGTCAACGATGGCCGTCTGGCCTCCCAGGAAAGCCGCAAGGCCGCCCGCTTTGTGCGCCTGTGCGACTGCTACCAGATCCCCGTGCTGTCCCTGGTGAACACCGACGGCATGGCCGTTCCGCTGTCCGCCCATCAGGGGGCGCTGCTGCGGGGCGCGGCGGATCTGATTTATGCTTACGCGGAGGCTACCGCGCCGAAGATCGCCGTCATTACCGGCGACGCCGTGGGCGCGGCCTATGTGGCCATGGGCGGCAAATCCATCGCCGATATCAGCTATGCCTGGCCCACGGCCATGATTTCTCCGCTGACCAGAGAAGCCGCGGTGCAGACGCTGGCGGGGGATCAGCTGAACGCGGGGGAGAGCCGGGAAGAACTGGAAGAAAAATATGCTGCTTCCTGCGGCGCGCTGGCGGCGGCCCGGGCCGGCATCGTGGACGATGTGATCGAGCCCCGGGAGACCCGCAAATATATCATCGCTGCGCTGGAACTGCTGGCTGCCAAGCATGATGTGAACCTGCCCAAGAAGCACGGCAATCTGCCGCTGTAAGGAGGCGCAGCGTATGGAAAGATTAACGCTGAGCCTGTCCACCATGATCATCGGCATGCTGGTGGTGTTCTGCGGGCTGGTGATCCTGATCGCCTGCATCTATGCCATGACCAGCGTCACCGGCCGCAAGAAGAAGCAGGCCGAAACCAAGGCCCCGGCGGAGGCGGCGCCTGCCGCTGTGGAAGAAGCGCCTGCCGAGGAGCCGGCGGAGGACGCCGGCGTGATGGCGGCGATTGCCGCTGCGATCGTCGTGATCTGGGAAGGCGAAGGCAGCGGGAACGGCTTTGTGGTACGCCGTATCCGCCGCGCCCAGAGCAGCACCGCCCGCGCCCGTGCCGCCCGGGACGAACAGATTTTCAGCAGGCTGTAAAGCCGCTTCCGAAAGCGTTCCCAGGGATGGATCCCATCTCGTGGAGAGGACGCAAAGAATACCGCGACGAAGGTCTCAGCCTGCCCCGCCGGGGGCGGCTATGATAAGAGGAGGAAAGACATCATGCGTAAATTCAATATCACCGTCAATGGTGTTGCTTATGAAGTGGAAGTAGAAGAAGTGGCCGCGGGCCAGAGCGCCGCGCCCGCCGTGGCCGCTGCGCCCAAGGCCGCTCCGGCTGCTCCGAAGGCGGCTGCTCCTGCGGCCGCCAAGCCCGCCCCGGTCGCCGGCGGCGTGCAGGTGAAGGCCCCCATGCCCGGCACCATTCTGGACGTGAAGGCCACCCAGGGCGCGTCCGTCAAGAAGGGCGATGTCCTGCTGATCCTGGAAGCCATGAAGATGGAAAACGAGATCCTGGCGCCTCAGGACGGCACCGTGGCGCAGGTCAGCGTCAGCAAGGGCGCGTCGGTGAATTCCGGCGACGTGCTGGTGGTGCTGAAGTAACGGACGGCGGAAAGCGCAGGAGGCGGGAGAGAAGGCCTGAGCACGTTCAAGCATGACCGTTCTTTGGATCAGCTTCTTTCGTCGCTTCACTTTCCGACATGCCGGGTGTGGATAAGACAGCCGGCGCGGAGCGCGGTTGGCCGTGTCGGCGGCTCCCGAAGGGAAAGACGCCGGCCATCCCCCGAAACAGGATGAGGCGACCGGCGCGGAGCGCGGTTGGCCGTGTCGGCGGCTCCCGAAGGGAAAGACGCCGGCCATCCCCCGAAACAGGATGAGGCAACCGGCGCGGAGCGCGGTTGGCCATGTCGGCGGTTCCCGAAGGGAAAGACGCCGACCATCCCCCGAAACAGGATGAGGC
>JAFXVJ010000051.1 GCA_017524615.1 Clostridia bacterium
CTTCGCCAATGCCCACAGGCAGGAAGCAGACAAGCTCGTACCCTTCGGGCACGCCCAAGATACGCGCCATCTTGTCGCCGATGCGGTCCGTATCCGTGATATGCCCCTCGTACCAGCAGCTTTGATAGCCCAAGGCGGTGACGGCCAGCAGCATGTTTTCGAAGTTCTCCGCTTTCCACAGGGCGCAGATGTCCTTATACCCGAATTTGGAGGGGTGGCCGTAGTGCCGCACATGGTATTCGTACTGGGGCGTGCCCTCGATGTAGATGTTCCGAGCGTACCAGTCCCCGAACATGGGCACGCTTTGGGGGCCCCAATGGCTCCAGATGCCGAATTTCGCGTCTCGGAACCAGTCGGGCGCGGAATACTGGCGCAGGGATTGGAAGGTGGGCTCGAAATGCTTGTCCATGGCGTTTCCTCCGTTTCATCAAATCGTTTTCAGAAGGTATTCATCTGGTCCTTCCCGCTTTCATTTCCTTCTTCTGTTCGTACATGAGATGGTCCGCGCTGCGGAAAACATCGTCTACCGTATCTTCCCCATTGTACAGCGCGTAGCCGACCGCCGCGTTTACCTTTTCCCAAGGCTGGCCGCCGGACGCCCGGACCGCTTCATGGAATTTCTGGATCAGTTCCTCGATATTGTCGTAATCCCGTCCCTTGACGACCACAACGAATTCGTCGCCGCCAAAGCGATAAACCGGAGAATGGGCGAACACATCGCAGATCAGGGAACAGGTTTTCCGGATGGCGTCGTTTCCCCGTTCGTGGCCGTAGGTGTCGTTCATCCGTTTCAGGTCGTTCATGTCGACCATCACGATGCCGTAACGGGCGGTTCCCTGCCGCATTTCCTCCGTCAGCTTGAGCTTTTGCTGGTCATAAGCCAGCTTGCTTCCCACGCCCGTCAGCGCGTCCTTGTGGGCCAGCTCGTTCATTTCATCCGCTTCGATCCTGGTTTTGGTCAGCTCCTGTTTGGTCTCCTTCAGGCTGTTGATATAGCTGCGGGTATTCTGCACCATCTTCAAAAGGGAAGAATACAGGGATTGGATCTCGTCTTTCGATTTGATGGGCAGGTGATCCAATTCGCTGTTATCTTCCTGCCGCGCGCTGTAATGGGCGGCGGCGCTGCTCAGCAGATTGATGGGATGGATGATCGTCCGATTGACCGCCCAAATGGAAAGCAGGCTGATCACGATGGTGAGGGCGACCAGGATCAAGCAATAGATCAGCGTGAACTGCGCTTGCTGCGCCCGGATATGGTCCATGGAAACGTCCACCATGGCGTAGCAGATGATGTCTCCATCCGCGCCGTACACCGGCACGCCCGCGGTGACCAGCCAGCCGTAGGCCTCCGTGTTTGTGATGTAGGGGAGAAACCCGATGGAGGGATCGGTGAGCAGTTCCTTGTTTTCTTCGTACAGCGGATCAATGCAGCCGGGCGGGCATTCTTCCTCATACGCGGCGTCAACGAGATAAATGAAGGATACCGTCGGGATGTCGATGGTGGCCAGGTCCGTCGGGATGTCGATGGTGGCCAGGTCCGTCGGGATGTCGATGGTGGCCAGGTACACACAGTCAACGTCGTTGACGTCCTGAATGCTGCGCAGCTGCCGGCGCAAAAAAGCGAACTCCTCCGATTGCTCAAGATGGGAATAAAGCCCGATATAGGCGTCGAATTCCGGCGTGCCCCATTCGTCGCTGGTCACTTTTTCGTCTGTCGCGTGAAAGATCGCCATGACCTCGTTTTTCAGCCACGCGGCTTTTTCCACGTCCAGAACAGCGGCGATCGTTTCAGATACGTCCGTGGCTCTTTGCTGATAGGTTGTGTCAATCAGGCGGCGGATGACCTGCGTGCTCACCACCGTGGAAACCGCGCTGAGAATAAAAGCGATCATAACGATCAGAAGAACAGTTTTCGTTCGCAGAGAATGCTTCACACTTGATCCCTCCCGAGAAAAAAGAAAAAGGCGCAATGCCCGTATGGACTGAATGCGGAAAAGAACGGCCAGGAGGCCATTCGCAATCTTAGTTATACCATAACGCTCGGCGTGCTGCCCTGCGGGGCCCGCCGAGACGCGCAACCGTCCCTTCGGGCCGGTTCGCTCGTTATTATACCATAACGCTCGGCGTGCTGCCCTGCGGGGCCCGCCGAGACGCGCAACCGCCCCTTCGGGCCGGCCGCCTCGTTATTATACAGTAAAAAAATTCCTTGGACAAGAGTCAAAAACAAAAAACACGGAGAAGAAAACGCTGGAGCCTCCGCGGCCCCAGCATCCTCTATGATCCCTGAACGACAGCTTTTTGACGGATGAACGGCGGTGTTGTCAAAGCGCGGCGCCGCCTGAAAACGCGTTGAACCAGGCCCGTTCCGAAAACGCCTTTTTCCGGGGCGGTTTCGGTTCCTCTTCGCCAATGCCCACAGGCAGGAAGCAGACAAGCTCGTACCCTTCGGGCACGCCCAAGATACGCGCCATCTTGTCGCCGATGCGGTCCGTATCCGTGATATGCCCCTCGTACCAGCAGCTTTGATAGCCCAAGGCGGTGA
>JAFXVJ010000052.1 GCA_017524615.1 Clostridia bacterium
GGCCGCTTCCAGCTGACCGGCATTCCCGCCGCGCCCCGCGGCGTGCCCCAGATCGAAGTGACCTTCAACATCGACCGCAACGGCATCGTGAACGTCTCCGCCAAGGACCTGGGCACCGGCAACGAGCAGAAGGTGACCATCACCGCTTCCACCAACATGACCGAGGAAGAGATCCAGGCCCGCGTGAAGGAAGCCGAGCAGTTCGCCGAGGCCGACAAGCAGAAGAAGGAAGAAATCGAAACCCTGAACCGCGCCGACAGCCTGATCTACGAAATGGAAAAGCAGCTGAAGGAAAACGGCGATAAGCTGTCCGCGGAAGACAAGGCCACCGTGGAAAACGAAATCGCCTCCTTCAAGAAGGTGCGCGAGGGCAACAACGCCAACGAAATCAAGTCCGCCATGGACGCCCTGACCCAGAAGGTGTACGCCATTTTCGGCAAGCTCTACCAGCAGCAGGGCGGCCAGCCCGGCCCCGACATGAACCAGGGGCCCCAGGCCGGCACCCAGAACGACGACGGCTCCTTCAACGCCGACGGCTCCGTGCAGTAACGAGACGATTTTTCTGGGGAAAACCATTCTTTGGAGGCCAAAGAATGGTTTTCCCCAGACCCTTTTCCAAGAAAGCCAAATGAAAAGCCTTCCCCTGGAGGGGAAGGTGGCGCGCAGCGCCGGATGAGGTGTCGTGAAACACGCTACAACGGAGGAATGAACATGAAAAAGCTGCCGGCAATCATTGCCCTTGCGCTGACTCTCTCCCTGCTCCTGTGCTCCGCCGCCTCTGCCGACACCATCACCGCCCTGGCCACGGAAATCAACCCGGAGCATCTGGAAAAGACGGCCTCCTACGCCCGCATCCTGGGTTACAACGAAGAAACCAACACCTTGAAGGTGGAACTGATTGCACCCGAACGTTTCTCCGGGGAAGAGGTGGCGGCGCTGAAGGAAGGCGACAGTATCTACACGAACGGGCAGGAAGTCCTGATCGAATCGATTAACTATGACGACGAGTGGTGTAGTACGGTCTTTTTCAATGGTTGGGATATCATGATGTTCCAGGAGCGTGACGGCAATTATACGATGATGGCGGATGAAGACGACTGCGTTTGGATTTCTCTTGGCATGATCGAATGTCCGGTACAGGATTCTCTGCTGTGCCTGGATTATATTGACGAGAAAACCAGAAACGCGCTGCCCGATGTTCACACCGCCCGGGAATTGACCGCCCGGTTGCTGGAGGAGGGCACGGACGAGCCTTATACTGTGGGATTATCGATTAACAACGTGTATGTCGTCTTTGACGGAGAAGGCAATCTTGCTGCGATCCATCGGTATTGGGTTCTGTGGTAATGAATGAAATGAAACCTGCTATCTTTTCCTTTCGTATCATGGGGCAGCTGCTGGAAAGAGTAATCATTCCTTTCCCCTTATGCCTTTCTCGGAAGGGGGCCTGGGGGAAACCGTTCTTTGGGCAGCAAAGAGCGGTTCTCCCCAGATAAAGATAATTGTGAGTTGAGGAAACAATGGCAACGAAGAGAGATTACTACGAGGTGCTGGGCGTTCCCAAGAACGCCTCCGCCGACGACATCAAAAAAGCCTACCGGAAATTGGCCAAGGAATGCCACCCGGACCTGCACCCCAACGACAAGCAGGCCGAGGAGCGGTTCAAGGAGCTGAATGAAGCCAATGAGGTGCTTTCCGACCCGGAAAAGCGCGCCCGGTATGACCAGTTCGGCATGGACGGGCCCAACATGGGTGGCTTCGGCGGCGGCGCCGGCGGGATGGGCGGCTTTGATTTCGGCGGTTTTGGCGGCATGGGCGATATTTTCGACCAGCTCTTTGGCGGCGGCATGGGCGGCAGCGCCCGGCGCAGCAACGCGCCTCAGCAGGGCAACGATCTGCGGTATGACCTGCGCATCACCTTTGAGGAGGCCGCCTTCGGCTGCGAAAAATCCTTTGAGTTCATCCGCAACGAAGCCTGCGACACCTGCCACGGCACCGGCGCCAAGCCCGGCACCCAGCCCAAGCAGTGCCCCGTTTGCAAGGGCACCGGCCAGGTGCGCATGCAGGGCGGCTTCATGGTGACTGTGCGCACCTGCTCCACCTGCGGCGGCACCGGCAAGGTGATTGCCGATAAGTGCGCCGCCTGCGGCGGCACGGGCCGGCTGCGGCGGAAGCGCACCGCCTCCGTGAAGGTGCCCGCCGGGATCGACAACGGCCAGACCATCGTGATGAACGGCCAGGGCGAACCGGGACGCAACGGCGGGCCCAACGGCGACCTGTTCATCAACATCACCGTCAAGCCTCATAAGCTGTTCCGCCGGGATGGCATCAACCTGCATCTGGATATGCCCATCTCCTTTACCCAGGCGGCCCTGGGCGCGGACATCGAAGTGCCCACCCTGGGCGGCGGCAAAACCACCTTCCACATCCCCGAAGGCACCCAAAGCGATGCCGAATTCCGCATCAAAGGTCAGGGCGTGCAGCAATTGCGCAGCACCTACCGGGGCGATATGATCCTGCATATCCGCGTGGAGATCCCCCGCCGACTGAACGACAAGCAAAAGGATCTGCTTCGCCAGTTTGAGGATGCCTCCACTGGCAAGGAATATGAGAATCGCCGGGGATTCCTCAATAAAGTAAAGGATTTCTTTAACGGACAGTGATGGAGCGCCCATTTGGCGGTTCCTTCATCACACATACATCGCCGCGCTGCTCCAATGCCAGCAGCGCGGCTTTTCTGTCTATGCCCCCCGCATAGCCCGTCAGGCTTCCGTCCGTCCCAATCACCCGATGGCAGGGAATGATGACAGAGATGGGGTTGCGCCCCACCGCCGCGCCCACCGCCCGGGGCGAAGTGCGCAATTGCGCGGCCAGAATTCCGTAGGAAACGGTCTGCCCCCAGGGAATCCTCAGCAGCGCACGCCACACGCCCTGGCAAAACAGCGTGCCTCTGGGGCGCAGCGGCGGCGTGCATTCCGGCATCCTGCCGATGAAATATTCATCCAGCCACCGATCCGCCAGGTCAAAAACAGGCAAAGGCGCCTCTTTACGTTCTGGATTCAGCCCTGCGGCATAATTCTTTTGCCCCTCAAACCACAGGCCCACCAGGGCGTTTCCGTCGCTGCCAAGCAGCATCGGGCCCAGGGGCGAAGCGTAGCGATGCAGATAATCCATTTCTTTTCCCCCGGCGGAGCGCATGTCCGCATCATGTCTTCTGGCCCGCCATCCATTCCAGCGCCTTGCCGTAGCCCTCAAAGCCCATCCCAATGAAATGCGCCTGGCAGGCCATACCGGCATAGCTCACCTGCCGAAAAGGCTCCCTTTGGGAAATATCGGTCAAGTGCACCTCGGCGGCGGGCAGGCTGACGGCCTTCAGCGCGTCCAGGATGGCCACGGAGGTGTGGGTATAAGCGGCGGGATTGATGATAATGCCGTCCGCCTGGCCGTAGGCCTGCTGTATTCTGTCCACCAGCGCGCCTTCATGGTTGCTCTGGAAGATTTCCACGTCGATCCCCAGCGCCGTGGCCCGCTCCCGGATATAAGCCGTCAAATCCTCATAGGTCTGATTTCCGTACAGATGCTTTTCACGAATGCCCAACATGTTCAGATTGGGCCCGTTCATCACAAGCACACGCATCGAATCCCTCCAGTATCCGTTCCAGCGCCTGCTGAGGCGCCGCGTCGTTCTGCACGTCAAAGTCCGCCGCTGCGCGGTACAGGGGCGTCCGCTGCTGCTCCATGCGCAGCAGCGCTTCCCTGTCGGCGGACAGCGGGCGGCCTTCCATGTTCAATTGCTCCGCAGGACGGCGGATCCACGCCACCACGGCGTTTTGCCGCAGCGCCCGCACATTTTCCTTCCGCAGCACGGCCCCGCCCCCGGTGGCGATCACCAGCGCGCTCTCCCGTCCAAACCGGCGGACGGTCTGGCTTTCCATATCCCGGAAAGCCGCCTCCCCCTGCCGGGCAAATATCGCCGGGATGGGGCCCTGGGTTTTCTCGATCTCCGCGTCCAGATCCACGAATTGTCTGCCCAGCCGCTCCGCTGCCAACCGTCCCAGGGTGGATTTTCCGCTGCCAGGCATGCCCACCAGCACCAAGTTCAGCGTTTGCCGCCGCACCGCGCGATACGCCAGGGCCAATCGGTCCTCCGGGATATCCCGGCCCAGAAACAGCCGGGCGGCGTACCACCCCTGGGCCGCCAGCATCCACAAGCCGCCCGCGCAGGGAATGCCTCTTTCCTCTGCGTCCATCAGCAGCGCCGTGCGGGCGGGGTTATAAATCACATCCGCCACGCCGGAGAGGCGCGAAAAGCGGCCCAAATCCACCGGCGACGCCAGATTGTTTGGGTACATGCCCACCGGCGTCGCATTGATGAGCACGTCTGCATCGGTGTGGCGCGCATACAGATCGTCATAAGTCACCTGTCCATGCCGCGACACCACCACCGCTTCCCTCGCCTGCCTCGCCCGACAGGCGGCCTGGGCAGTGAGGGAGGTGCCGCCGCTGCCCAGAATAACCGCCTTTTTCCCGGCAAGGGCGATGCCCGCCCGGTCCAGCATGAGCAAAAAGCCGGACAGGTCGGTGTTATAAGCCGTCAGCCTGCCGTCCCGCATGACCAGGGTGTTGGCGCTGCCCACCGCCCGTGCGGTATCGGATATTTCATCGCACAGGGGCAGCACCGCCTGCTTATAGGGGATGGTCACGTTCAGGCCCCGGAACTGCCGGGAGCGCACCAGCGCTTCCATATCCTGCCGGGAAAGAGGGCAAAGCCGATAATCATAGTCCCCGAAGCACCGGTGGATCTGTGGGGAAAAGCTGTGGCCCAGCTTTTCCCCGATGAGCCCAAATTCCATCATCGCATTTCCTCATAATTGCCCAGAAAAACGAACTGATCCGATTCGTTTTTCAGCTGGCCGATCAGCGCCCGCACATTAGGATCCAGAATGGACGCTTCAATATCGAAAAAGAAGCGGAATTCAAAATCCTTGCCGGGAATGGGGCGGCTTTCCAGTTTGGTCAGGTTCAGATCCATCACGGAAATATGGCTCAGCAGCCGGTACAGCGATCCAGGCCGATGGGCGGCGCTGAGCATGAGAGAAATCTTGTTGGCCCCCGCATACACCTCCAGATCCTTGGCGATGCAGATGAACCGGGTGGAATTGCTGCTGATATCGCTGACCGCATCGGAGAGGGATTCCAGGCCGTAAAGCTGCTCACATTCCCGGGACGCAATGGCTGCCAGATCCCTGCGGCCGGACTTTGCCACCCAAGCCGCCGACACGGCGGTGTTTTCCATGGGAGTCGCCTTGATTTGCGGATGTGCCGCCAGGAACGCGCCGCATTGGCGCAGCGCCTGTTCGTGCGACACCACTTCCCGGATTTCCTGGATCTTCGCGCCGGGCAGAGCCAGCAGCCTGTGCTCAATCCGCTGGCGGGCAGCCTTGACGATGTGGAAGTGATGCTTCTCCATCAAATCATACACCTGGGTCACCGATCCGGCCGTGCTGTTTTCAATGGGCAGCACGCCGTAGGGGCACATGCCTTTTTCCACGGCGCTGAATACGTCGTTAAAGGTGTTCATGTACAGAATATCGGCAAATTCAAACATTTGATCGCAGATCTTCTGGGAATAAGCCCCCTCCGTGCCCTGGCAGGCCACCAGGGCACGCCGGGGCATTTGGGGACGCACATTCCGGGCCGCCCGCTCCAGCTCTTCAGCCAGCGCAGAGGGGACCTGAAGCCGCTCTGCCTGATAGGCGCGGCTGACGTTGAACAGCGTCTGATACAGCAGCTTGGCATAGCGCTCCATATCCTCCCCCGCTGCCAGGGTCACCCGGTTCATGATCTGCCGCTCCCGTCCCGTATCCAGAATGGGCACGCCGTTCTGCTTTTTGTATGCGGCAACATCCGCCACCAGGCGCATGCGCCGGGTAAATAATTGGATCAGCTGATCGTCAATTTGATCCAATTGACTCCGGATCCCGTTCAAATCCATATCCATGGCTTACGCTCCTTATACAATCAAATCGGTCAGCGCCAGGGCCGTGACCGCCTCTGTCACGGGCACCGCCCGGGGCACCACACAGGGATCGTGACGGCCCCGGAGAAGCAGCGTGGTCTCCTCCATTGTTTCCAAATCCACCGTCTGCTGCGGCTGAGAAATGGAAGGAGTGGGCTTCAGGGAAACGGTGAAATACACCGGCATGCCGTTGGATATGCCCCCCAGGATGCCACCGCAGTGATTGGTGGCTGCGGTGGGCAGACCGTTTTCCAGGCGGTAGGGGTCGTTGTTCAGGCTGCCCCGGGGCTGCGTGTCCCCAAATTGAACGCCCTTCACCGCGGGAATGCCGAACAGCGCCTGGGCCAGCTTTCCTTCCAGTCCGCCGAAATAGGGCCCGCCCACCTGGCCCGGCTTGAGCCCCAGCACGAAGCAGCGCACCGCGCCGTCCACGCTGTCCCCCGCCTGACGCGCGGCGTCAATTTCCCGCTTCATTTTTTCGCCCTGGTCCGCGTTGATCACCGGGAACGCGCCGTCCGCGTAAAAAGGCAGATGCGGATGAACGGGATCCGGCACGTCGTCCAGGATGTCCCCCACCCTCGCAATGTGGGCGGCGACGCGGATGCCATACCGCTCCAATTCCTGGACGCACAGCGCGCCGGCCAAGCACAGGGCGGCTGTGAGCCGGGCGGAAAAATGGCCCCCGCCACGGCAGTCCCATGCGCCGCCATATTTGAAATCCGCCGCGAAATCGGCATGGCCGGGACGCGGCGTACGGGTCAGATCGGGATAATCCCCGGAATGGGCGTCGGTGTTCCGGATCAGGAAGGTCAGCGGCGCGCCGCAGGTGAAGCCGTCCTTGCTCAGTCCGCTCAGGGTTTCAAAACCGTCCGTTTCCTTCCGCCGGGTGCTCCAGGCGTTTTGTCCCGGCGCCCGACGCGCCATGAACGCCCGCACCCGCTCCCAGTCCACAGACCGGCCGGCCGGATACCCCTCGATCACGCAGCCCACCGCCGGGCCGTGGGACTGGCCGAACAGGGTCACGCGGAGCTTGTCCCCCACGGTGAAATCAGGCATGGGTCTGTCCTCCCAACGCTTCAAAGTCTTTCCAGAATCCGGGATAGGATTTGTTCACCGCTTCCGCACCCAGAATCGTCACCGGTCCGGAGCAGGCAGTGGCGGCGATGGCGGCGCTCATCACCACCCGATGGTCGCCCTTTCCATCCACCGTGCCGGCGTTCAGCCTTTTCCCGTGGATGATCAGCCCGTCCGGTTTTTCCTCCGTTTCTCCGCCCAGGGCGCGGATGGCCTCCGCCATAGCGGCCAGCCGGTCCGATTCCTTGAGCCGCAGGCGCGCGGCCCCGGTAATGCGCGTGGTTTTTCCCAGAACAGCCGCCGCGGCAGCGGCCAGAATGGGCATCAGGTCCGGCGTGTCGGCCACATCGATCTCCCCGCCGATTTGATCCAGCAGCTTTTCGATGGCCTTGTCCCCCTGGCAGGAATGCCCGTTCAGGCCCGTCACCGACACCGCGCTCCCCAGCCTGTTGGCTCCCAGCCAAAAGGCGGCGGCGCTCCAATCTCCTTCCGCTTCCACCGTGCCGGGAGAATGATACGTCTGGCCGCCCGGCACGCGCCATCCGTTTTCCATCGGCTCCACCCGAAGGCCGAACTGCCGCAGTACGGAAAGGGTCAAATCCACATAGGGCATGGATTCCAGGGGGGCGGTATACCGCAGGGTGCTGTCCCCGCTCAAAAGCGGCAGGGCGAAGAGCAGGCCGGAAAAATACTGGCTGCTCACGTTCCCCGGCAGGGCAAAATCCCCGGCCGACAGGCCGCCCTCTGCCGTGAGGGGCAGGAATTCCCCCTGAATCTGGGCTCCATGAGCGCGCAGCACGTCCAAAAGGGGGCCGTTGGGACGGCTGGGCAGGCGGCCCGAACCGGTCAGAATAACGGCGTGCTTCGCGGGATGATCCAGCGGCTTCGCGGCGCACAGGGGCAGCAGGAACCGCAGGGTGGAGCCGCTTTCCCCGCAATCCAATATCCCGCGGGGCTGAAAAAAGTGCATGGGGCCGTCCCGGCCGACATGGAGCCAATCGCGTTCTTTGAAGATCTCTGTATTCAACGCGGAAAGGCAGCGGACGGTGGCGGCGATATCCTCGTTTTCCCCCGGGCAATGGATGTGCGTATGCACGCCCCCGCAGCACAGGGCGGCGGCGATCAGCAGCCGATGCACGTGGGACTTGGAGGGCGGAGCCTGTACCGTTCCCCGGATGCGAGATGGATAAACCGTCACATTCATGGTGTTTCTCCCGTTCCCCTGGCAAAATACCCGGGCAGCTCCTTGATATCGATCGTTTGCAGCCGGCATTTTCCAATTGCCTCCGGCAGCACCAGGGTGATTTTTCCGCCCCGCCGTTTTTTATCGTGCAGCGCCGCCGAAGCCAGCCTGTCCGCCGGATAGGGGGACGTCACCGGCAGGCCGCAGGCCGCGCAGGCGCTTTCAATCCCGACTGCATCCATCCCCGCCGCCCGGGCCGCCATCACCAGACCGATGGCCACGCCCTGGCCGTGGGTCAGGACAAAGCCGGAGCACTTCTCCACCGCGTGGCCGAAGGTATGGCCCAGGTTCAGGAATTGCCGTCTGCCCATGTCCCGTTCGTCTGCCATCACATAATCCCGCTTGATGGCCACGCAGCGGGCGATGGTCTTTTCCATTTCGTTTTTCCACGCGCCGGACCGCATCGCCTCAAACAGCGCCGGATCATCCAGGATGCCGTATTTCAGCATTTCTGCGGAACCGTCCCGGATCAGCTCGTCGGGCAGGGCTGCCATCACGTCCGTATCGCAAATCACCATTTCCGGCTGGTGAAAGGCACCCGCCATGTTTTTGCCGCCCCGGAGATCAACGGCCGTTTTGCCGCCCACGGAGGAATCCACCGCCGCCAGCAGGGTGGTGGGGACCTGCACAAAACGCATCCCGCGCCCAAACACCGCCGCGGCAAAGCCCGCCAAATCCCCCGGCACGCCGCCCCCCAGGGCCACCACCAAATCGGACCGGGAAATCTCCATGGCGCACAGCCATTCCAGCGCCTGGGCCAGGGTATCCATGGTTTTGTGCTGTTCGCCATGGGGAAAGGCCCACAGGCAGGGGGAAAAGCCCGCCGCCCGCAGGCTGTGCTGTACCGCATTTCCGTACAGCCCCGCCACGGTGTCATCGGTGATCACGGCGGCTTTGCAGGGCTTCACCGCCCGAGCGGCCATTTCGCCCACCCGGGCCAGCAGCCCCGGGCCGATCAGCACATCATATTCCCCGGACGCTTTGATATGTACCCGTTCCATGGTCAATCCTCCAGCGCTTCCTTGATCTCCCGGCCTTCCCTGAGCAATTGCCGCAGCCGCGCTTCGTCCCGATCCCGCAAGGCGTCCCGATATTCCGTCAGCCGGTCGATCAGGTGCTGGATCTGATCCAGAAGCAAATCGTCGTTTTCCAGAAACAATTCTGTCCACATGGTTTCATTCAGCCGGGCCACCCTCGTCATATCCCGAAAGCTGCCTGCGGAAAAGCCCTTATGTTGGGTTGCCAGGGGCGTTTTCACATAAGCGCTGGATACCACGTGGGCCAGTTGGGAAGTGAAGGCGATCATTTCGTCGTGCTCCCGGGGCGTGGTGAACCGCACCCGGCCAAAGCCGATGGACAGGAAGATTTCCTTGGCCCGCCGGATGGTTTCGATATCCGTTCCGGGGGCGGGGGCCAGGATCATGGAGGCGTTTTCAAACAAATCGTCCTGGGCGAAGGAAAAGCCGCTGCGCTCCCGGCCCGCCATGGGATGGCCGCCTATAAAGGTGAAGGCCGTGCCCTGAAACGCGGGAAACAGCCGGTCGCATACGTACCGCTTCACCCCGCAGCAGTCGATCACCAGCGCGCCGGGCATGAACCGATCCTTGCGGGCCAGCGCCCATTCCACCGCTGCCTGGGGATACAGGGCGATCAACACCACATCGCAGCTCTCCAGGATTTCATCGGTCAATTCCCCGTCAATGGCCTTCACCATTTTGGCCTGCAGCAGCGCCGTTTCGCTGAGATCCGTCCCGTACACGGTATTGTCCGAATGGAATTTGATGCTCCGGGCCAGGGACCCGCCGATCAGCCCCAGACCCACGATGCCGAAAACCATGGAGATACTCCTCCTTTCATCCGAGCTCGCGGATTCTCACTTGCTCATAGACTTCACGGATTTCCTTTTTCGCGCCTTCAAAGCGCGGCCAGGCGTCGATCCCGTCGCTGGGCTTTCTTGGAATGACGTGGATATGGAAATGGGGAACGGACTGGCCTGCGCTTTCATCGCTGGCGTTGAGCAGATTGACCCCGGAGTAGCCGCATTTTTCCGTTAAGTGCCGGGAAACCAGCTGCACGGTGCGCATGACGGCGTCCAGGACGTCCGGAGCGCAGTCCAGGATGTTTTTGCAATGCCATTTGGGCAGGACCAGGATATGCCCGTCCACGTCTTTTGCAATGTCCATGATGGAGACCGTTTCCTCATCCTCATAGACCTTCAGGCCGGGGATTTCGCCCGCGGCGATCCTGCAAAAAACACAATCTTCCATTTTTCTTCCTCCATTGCCGCTTCCGGGGGCAAAAGCGCTTGTTTCGGCTCTTTTCCGGACTTACCTGCACGCATAGGGTCGGATGGCGAATACGCATTTCGCCACGTCGTCAAAGGCGTCGGGCGTCAGGCTCTGCGCGCCGTCGGAGAGGGCGTGGGGCGGATCGTTGTGCACCTCGATCATCAGGCCGTCCGCCCCGGCGGCGGCGGCGGCGACGGCCATGGGCTTGACCAGATAGGAATAGCCCGTGGCGTGGCTGGGATCTACGATGACGGGCAGATGGGTCAGCCGATGCAGCACCGGCACGGCGGACAAATCCAGCGTGTTGCGGGTGGCGGTTTCATAGGTGCGGATGCCCCGCTCGCACAGGATTACATTGTTATTGCCACCGGCCATGATGTATTCCGCGCTCATCAGCCACTCCTGGATGGTGTTGGCCAGGCCGCGCTTCAGGAGGATGGGCTTGCGGATCTGGCCCAATTCTTTGAGCAGCTCAAAATTCTGCATGTTCCGGGCGCCCACCTGAATCACGTCCACCTCCTCGAACAGCGGCAGGTGGTTCACATCCATGATCTCCGTCACGACGGGCAGCCCCGTTTCCTTTTTCGCCAGCAGCAGCAATCGGATCCCTTCTTCATGCAGGCCCTGGAAGGCGTAGGGCGAGGTGCGGGGCTTGAACGCGCCGCCCCGCAGCAGCTTGGCGCCCGCTGCCTTCACGCGCTTGGCCACATACACGATCTGCTTCTCCGATTCCACGGAGCAGGGCCCGGCAATGATTTCAAAATGGCCCCCGCCTATTGCCACACCGGGCGCGATCTGCACCACCGTGTCGTCGGCATGGAATTTGCGGTTGGCGTTCTTGTAAGGCTCCTGCACCCGCTGCACGTTTTCCACGATCTCCAGGGACTTGATCACATCAATGTCCAGGCGGCTGGTATCACCGATCAGGCCCATAATGGTCTGTGTGGCGCCGACCGAGGTGTGAATATCAAAGCCCATGGATTTGAGCCAGCCCCTCAGGTTTTCCACTTGTTTTTCATCGGCGTTTTGCTTAAGCAGAATGATCATCGCTTGTCATCCTCCCGTTCGTTCCCAGTCATCAGATAAAAAAGGCTTTGCGGTGGCATGTACCGCAAAGCCCCTGACCTCAGATCAAAAACTTTACATGCGGCGGCATGCCTTGCCGGACAAGCCGGTAAAGCGATCATAATATTCGTAAGCCGCCCGTACAGTCCGCATGCAAAGCATCCTCCTCATTGCCTGTTTGCGTATTCAGCATATCACACCCGCTTGTTCGCGGTCAAGGGGATGATTGTTTTTCCTCTGTTCTCCGGGTTTACTGGATGCTCTCCACCAGATCGGTCAGGTTTTTTGCCCCGACGATGAAGCCCTTGGAGTTGTCCAGCCGATAGTCTGCCGCCGCCCGGTAATGGCCGATGCAGCGGTTGTACTGGTCGATCACATCCTCATGGGAGCCGCCGGCCAGCAGCGGCCGCCGGTCGGTTTTGATATCGGACAGGATCTGATCCAGGGGCCGGTCGATATGGATGATGATGCCGTGGTTTTTCATGATGGTCACGTTCTCCGAAAAGGTGCACAGTTCCCCGCCCGTGCTGACCACGCACGGAGGCTGGCCCACCAATTCGATCAGCACGCCCGTTTCCGCGTTGCGGAACAGCGGTTCCCCGAAGGAGGCGAAAATCTCATTGACCGTCATGCCCATCAGCTCGCACACCCGCTGATCGGTATCCACAAAATTCCAATTCAGATTTTGCGCCAAGCGACGGCCCAGGCTTGTTTTTCCAGCGCCCGCCATTCCCACCAGGAAAATATGCATATTCAGCATGGCGTTTCCCCCCTCGCGCTCGCTTCGGTAACGAAACAAAACCCATATCACACTTCTCTACTTGTATCATAGCATAAAAAAGCCGTTCCCGCAAGGATCGAAAGGTCTGAAATGCAAAAAAATTCGGATTTTTCTTCAAATCCACGCATGAATTTGCGCGCAATTTCCCATGCTAACCGCCAGGAGGCGATGCACATGAAGCCCATTCAGCAGGAAGGTCCCGCCAAACCGGAGCGGCAGCCGGACTGCCCCAAGCGGACGCCGACGGCGCTGTTTTCCATCCTGCCGCCGCAAAGGCGCATGCGGCTCAGACCGGGCATCCGTCATTGACGGCCCCGGTTTTTGCCATGATGTCCCGATTGCTTTTTCACCGCGTCCTTTCACTTTTTCCATCTCATACCCTTTAATTTTTCCCTCCGCAACGGTTGACAAACGGATCGGTTCAGATATACAATGAAGCGTTGGTTTTTCAGCCAACTGGAGGGAGTAAACACACATGATTCGCAATGATATCCGCAATATCGCTATCATCGCCCACGTGGATCACGGCAAGACCACGCTGGTGGATCAAATGTTGCGTCAAGGCGGCGTGTTCCGCCAAAACCAGCAGGTGGCCGAGCGCGTGATGGACTCCAACGACCTGGAGCGCGAGCGGGGCATTACCATTCTGGCCAAAAATACCGCCGTACATTACGGCAACGCGAAAATCAACATTGTGGACACCCCCGGCCACGCCGACTTCGGCGGCGAGGTGGAACGGGTGCTGAAAATGGTGGACGGCGTGCTGCTGCTGGTGGACAGCTTCGAGGGGCCCATGCCCCAGACCCGGTTCGTGCTGCAAAAAGCACTGGGCCTGAAGCTGCCCGTGCTGCTGGTGGTCAACAAGGTGGACCGGCCGGACGCCCGCTGCGAAGAAGTGGTAGACGAGCTGGTGGATCTTTTGATCGAATTGGATGCCGATCCGGAAACCCTGGACCGGCCCATCATCTACGCTTCCGCCCGGCAGGGGACCGCCACGCTGGATCTTGGCCAGCCCGGCACCGATCTAAGGCCCCTGTTTGACACCATCATGAAATATATCCCCGCGCCCGAAGGCGATCCGGACGGCCCGGCGCAGGTGCTGATTTCCACCATCGACTACAACGATTACGTGGGCCGCATCGGCATCGGCCGCATCAACCGGGGCACCCTCAGGGACAATATGATGGTGGTGCGGTGCAACGCCCAGAGCGAACAGGTGTCCGCTCCGTGGCGTCTGACGGGTCTTTCGCTGTATGACGGCCTCAAGCGCGTGGGCGCGGAGACCGTCAGCATGGGCGACATCGTGGCGCTCACCGGCCTTGCCGATATTTCGATCGGCGATACGGTGTGCGATCCCGCCGTTCCCGAAGCCCTTCCCTTCGTCGCTATCACCGAGCCCACCGTCACCATGACCTTCTCCGTCAACGATTCTCCCTTTGCCGGACGGGAGGGCCAGTATGTCACATCCCGTCACCTTCGCGCCCGCCTGTACCGGGAAATCGAAACGGATGTGAGCCTGCGGGTCAAGGACGGCGAAACGCCGGATCAATTCGAGGTATGGGGCCGGGGCGAACTGCACCTGTCCATCCTGATCGAAACCATGCGGCGGGAAGGGTATGAATTCCAGGTGAGCAAGCCCGAGGTCATCTATCATTTCGTGGACGGCCGCAGGCAGGAGCCCATCGAGCGCATGGTGGCCGACGTGCCCCAGGCGTATGCCGGCGCGGTGATCGAAAAGATCGGCCGCCGCCGGGGCACCCTGGAATCCATGGGCGGCAGCGACCGGGTGCGCCTGGAATTCCTGGTGCCGTCCCGGGGCCTGTTCGGCTACCGCAGCGAATTCATGACCGACACCCGGGGCGAGGGCATCATGAGCGCCGTGTTCGATCATTACGAGGATTACAAGGGCGATATCCCCCACCGGAACGTGGGCGCGCTGGTGTGCTATGAAACGGGCGAAACCACGCAATACGCCCTGTTCAACGTGCAGGATCGCGGCACCCTGTTTGTGGGCAGCCAGGTGCAGGTATACGGCGGCATGATCTGCGGCGAATCCAGCCGCCCCGGCGATATCGTGGTGAACGTTTGCAAGGCCAAGCATGTGACCAACATGCGCAACGCCTCCGCCTCGGAGGACAGCCTGCGCCTGGTGTCCATCCATCCGCTGACGCTGGAAGAGTGCCTGGAATTCATCGACGACGACGAATTGCTGGAGATCACCCCCAAATCCCTGCGCATGCGCAAGCGGGAACTGAGCCACGAACAGCGCGCGAAAGCCGCCGCCCGGGCAAAGCAATAACGCCGCGTATTCAAAAAAACATCAAGCAAGCCCCCATGCCGTCCGAACGGACAGGCATCGGGGGCTTGGTTTTTGGTTCTTCACGGATTGTCAGGGAAACGAATATCCTTCGGCGTCATCCCGAGCAAAGCGAAGCCCGGAGACGAAGCACAGTCGAGGGATCTGTGTGTGAACCGCTCAATCGGCATACCGATCTTTCGACTCCGTTCCGCTCTTGCTCCGGAGGACATGATCGGCCGTTTCTTCTTCCCTGGCTTTCCGTAAAGATCTGGTTTTTGCAATGCATACGCATGAACCGGCTATCGATGGCAGGGTGTCGGTCGGCACCCTGCATGGGATTAAAACGTCCCTTAGGCTAATTCAGCAATACGCGCGTCCAGCGCAGCCAGCATTTCCTTGTTCTTCTCCAGTTTTTCCCGTTCGGCGGCCACCAGATTGGCGGGCGCCTTGCTGACGAAGCCGGGATTGCTCAGCTTGCCTTCCGCCCGGGCGATTTCGCCCATCAGATTCTGACGTTCCTTATTGAGCCGCGCCCGTTCCTTTTCAAAGTCCACCAGTTCGCCCAGGGGAATGAAGAATTCACCCGCGGTGCACACGGCGCTGACGGTTTTTTCCTTGATTTCCGCGTTCTTTTCCAGCATTTCCAGTTGGCTGACACTGGCCAGGCGGGCAAAATACACCTCCGTGCCCGCAAAGGCATTCTGCCAGCCGGCAGCGGGACGTACCATCAGCCGCGCCTTATGGGAAGGCTGCACATTCATGCCCGACCGCAGATTGCGGATGGCGCGGATCATATCCATCACGCCCTCCATCCGGGCGCTGTCGGCGGGGAAATCGTAGTCAGGCAGCACCTGGGGCCAAGCCGCCAGCATGCAGGAGGCATCCTCATTGCCCGGCAGGTTCTTGTACACTTCTTCCGTCAGGAAGGGCATAAAGGGATGCAGCAACCGCAGCAGGCCGGACAGCACCGTTTGCAGCACAGCGCGCACAGCCGCCTTCCGCCGGGGATCCTCGCCCAGCAGGCCGCCCTTAGCCAGTTCGATGTACCAGTCGCAGAATTCGCTCCAGGTGAAATCGTAAATCTTCTGGGCAGCCAGGCCGTATTCGGCCTCTTCCATGTTTTTGCTGATTTGGCGCACCGCATCGTTGTATTTGGAAAGAATCCACTGATCCGGCAAGGTCAGTTCCTTTCCGTCCAGCGTTTCCTGCCCGTCCAGATTCATCAAAACGAATCGGCTGGCATTCCACACCTTGTTGGCGAAGTTCCGGGCCATTTCCACCTTTTCTGTGGAATAGCGGGTGTCGTTTCCGGGAGAAATGCCCATCACCAGGGAGAAGCGCAGGGCGTCGGCGCCGTACTGGTCGATCACTTCCAGGGGATCCACACCGTTGCCCAGGGATTTGCTCATCTTTCTTCCCAGCGCATCCCGCACCAGCCCATGGATGACGACGGTATCAAAGGGCGTCTGACCCATGTTTTCAATGCCGGAAAAGATCATGCGGGCCACCCAGAAGAAAATGATGTCATAACCGGTGACCAGCGTGGAGGTGGGATAGAAATACTGCAAATCCTCGGTATCATCCGGCCAGCCCAGCGTGGAGAAGGGCCACAGGGCGGAAGAGAACCAGGTGTCCAGCACGTGCTCATCCTGACGCAGATGCCGACCGCCGCACTTGGGGCACACCGTTGGATCCTGACGGCTGACGATGGTTTCTCCGCAGTCGTCGCAGTACCAGGCGGGGATGCGATGGCCCCACCACAGCTTGCGGCTGATGCACCAATCCCGGATATTTTCCATCCAGTTATAGTAGGTTTTGGCAAACCGATCGGGCACGAACCGGGTTTCCCCATTCTTCACCGCGGCGATGGCAGGCTTGGCCAGGGGCTCCATTTTCACGAACCACTGCTTGCTGATCATGGGCTCGATGACGGTATGGCAGCGGTAGCAGGTGCCCACCTCATGCTTGAGGGGCTCGACGGATTTGAGCAGGCCCAGGGCGGTCAGATCCTCCACGATGGCCTTCCGGGCATCCAGCGTGGTCATGCCGGCGTACTTGCCGCAGTTCAGCACGGAGGTGTTGTCCTCCTCCTCCACCAGGTCCCCTTCGCCGGTCATGCGGCCATCGTAGGTGAACACCCGCACGATGGGCAGGTGATGGCGCTGGCCCACCTCATAGTCGTTGGGATCGTGAGCAGGGGTGATCTTCACCACACCGGTGCCCTTTTCCATGTCGGCATGCTCATCGCACACGATGGGGATTTCCTTGTTGATCAGGGGCAGCACCGCATGACAGCCGTGCAGGTGCGCATAGCGGGGATCGGCGGGGTTAATGGCCACGGCGGTGTCGCCCAGCATGGTTTCGGGGCGGGTGGTGGCCAACTCCAGCATTTCCCCCGTTTCCTTCACGGGATACAGGATATGCCAGAAGTTTCCATCCTTTTCCTCGTATTCCACCTCGGCGTCAGACAGGGCGGTGTTGCAGCAGGGGCACCAGTTCACCAAACGGTTGCCCTGATAGATCAGGCCCTTATCGTACAGCCGCACGAACACCTCCCGCACCGCGCGCGAACAGCCCTCATCCATGGTGAACCGCTCCCGGCTCCAATCGCAGGAGGAGCCCATTCGGCGAAGCTGCTGGGTGATGCGTCCGCCGTATTCTTTCTTCCAGGCCCAGCAATGCTCCAGGAATTTTTCCCGGCCCAGCATTTCCTTGGTGATGCCTTCCTTGCGCAGCTTGTCCACCACCCTCACCTCGGTGGCAATGGCGGCGTGATCGGTGCCCGGCAGCCACAGGGTGGGATCGCCCTTCATGCGGTGATAACGGATCAGAGCGTCCTGCAGGGTGCAGTCCATGGCATGGCCCATGTGCAGCTGTCCCGTCACGTTGGGCGGCGGCATCACGATGGTGAAGGGCTTTTTGCTGCGATCGATCTTCGGTGCGAAGGCGCCGGATTTTTCCCATTTTTCGTAGGTTTCCCCCTCGATGGCCTGGGGATTATAGGTCTTTTCCATGTTGAAGTTTTCAGGCACGGCCTTTCCCTCCTTGCTGTTTTTCCAGGAAGCGCTGATTCTTCCTGCTGCGTTTGCCGACCATTTTTTCCGTTCGGATCCTGGCTTCAAATTCTTTGTTGATGGATCTCGTGGGGCATGTCCGGTCCGTTTTCTCTATATGTCCTGACCGCGTTCAGGGGCAGGGCGTTGTATGCCACAGCCATGGGCAGTCGAACCGGATCATACCAGAAATCCGTCGCGGACCTGAACCGACGGTAAAAAACACGGGCCATCCCTCCCGAAGGACGGATCGGCCCGTGGTACCACCTTGCTTCACGGCAAAATCGCTTTTGCCGCCTCTTTCCGCTGTAATGGGCGAACCCAGGCGAACTACGCTGTCGTTCATCCGCCGTCCTCCCGGGCGACCTTCCGCTTCGCTTTCCCCGACAGCCTTTCAGCCGATGAGCCGTCTCTCTTTTGGGGAGCTTCAGCGTACTCCTCCCGTTCTTTGGACACCTTTGTATGAAACACAGGGCAGAGCGCCGGCCCTCCCCTCGTTTCATGTCACGCGCTTATTACGCGTTCTTCTTTTCTTCGTCCATCACGATGACCTGCTTGCCATCGTAATAGCCGCAATTCTTGCATACCCGATGCGCCAGCTTCATTTGGTGGCACTGAGAGCACTCCACGATCGCGGGGGCCTCCAGCTTCCAATTGGCACGGCGGGAACGGCCGCGGGCCTTCGATACTTTTCCTTTGGGCAGAGCCATAATTACACCTCCTGATCCTTTGTCAGCAATTGCTGCAATGCCGAAAAAGGATGCTGGTCGGGCATGTCCTTCTGGCAAGCATGCGTTTCTTGGGTATCCTCCGCCGACGGCAGTCCGGACAGGGCCGGGCAATGGGGGCTGCATTCAAAGCGAATGGGCAGCTCCAATACCGCCAGGGTCATGGACAGATGCGACAGCTCCACTTTGGAGCCCTCATACATCCATCTTTCCTCCTCGCCGGGAACCTCCTCCGCCTGGGTGAAGCGGGTCTGCCGGGTGAAGATTTCATCAAAGGGAACCTCCACCGGGTAATCCACCGGCTGCAGGCACCCGGCGCAATGGCCGTGGGCCGTGCAGGTCAGCGTTCCCCAGATGCGCAGGCTTTCGTCTGCGGCGGCAAAGTGTCCGGTCAGGAGCACATCGTCGAACGTCACCGTTTCGCCGAAGATCTCCTGCGGCGGGATGGCATCACGATGCAGGAAGGGGATTTCCTCCCCCGGTGCGCGCAAAGCGCGGGAAATGTCCAGCAGCAAGCACATCACTCCAATCGTGACCGAAAGATATTATACCTTGTTTTGGGGGCCTTTGTCAATGTTTTTTTCCGCTCTCCCGGCCATCTTTTGCGGGTTTTTTACGCTTTTTTGTCCAGCAGACGCCTTTCCATGCTTTCCCGGACGGGGTCGGAGCCGTCCTCCATGTGGGCCAGGAAGGCGATCACCCTGTTTTCCCCCGGCAGGACATAGCATTTCTGGCCCCACTTGCCGTTCATGCTGCATCCATCCCGGTATTTCCACAGGAAATAGCCGTAGCCGCCTTCCCGGGTCATCTGCTGCACGGCGGTCATTTCCCGGACGTATTCTTCCGATACGATCCGTTTCCCTTCGTATACCCCGCCGTTCAGGATCAGCAGCCCCAGGCGGCTCAATTCATGGACGGTCAGTTCGATCCCCGTCGCGCCGTAGAAATACCCTTCGGGACTGTACTGACAGGGCGGGTCCTGGATGCCCAGGGGACGGAACAGCTTCCGATTCAGGTATTCCTTCAGATCTTCCCCCACGGCGCAGGCCGCCGCGGCGCTCACAAGATAAGCGGGAATGTTGCTGTATTCAAACCGGGGCGTTTCCGGATCCGCCAGCGGGACGGCCAGAGAAAAAACCAGCCAGTTTTCCCCCTCCGGGCGGAACGGATAGCCCGATACCGACATGGTCAGCAGGCGGCGGAGGGTGATGGTCCGATACCTGTCCCGCTGGGCTCCCGTCATTTTTTCCGCCGCCCGGCCGGGCAGGCAGCGCAGGATATTGGCCTCCAGGCCGATCTTCCCCTCGTCCCGGGCTATGCCCACCGCCAGGGAGGTGACGGACTTGGTGATGGAATAAATGGGATGGCGGGTTTGGTTCGTATCCCCGAACGCATGCGTCAGCCTGCCGTTCTCATAGACTTCCGCGCCGAATACCCGCCAGCCGTTTTCCAGGATGTCCCGCTGAAACGCATCAAAATCCACGGCGCATTCCTCCCGCCGCCCAAGGCTTACGGCCGCCGCAGCCCCTTGGGGTAATGGTTTTTCATCTGGCCCTGGGATATTTTCCCCCAGCCCAGCTGCATGCCGTCCAGGACAGGCGTGCAGAATCCCCGCAGCTCTTCGTCCATCGGCAGCACCTGGCCAGCCTGGTACGCCCGCGCCTGATCCTCCGATACCGGCACGCTAAGGAGGGAACGGCAGGCCAGGGCCAGCGCATGATCGGGCGCAAAAATCTTCCCCCGGATCTGGCCCACCTCAAGGCCGACCCGCAGTACCCGCACCCCGGACAAAGGCGGCATTTCATCGGGCGTCTGGACCGCATGCCCGGAAAAAACGGCATTGGGCCGCACGGGATCTGCGATGTGCTCCCGCAGGAATCCGTCGGCCAAGGCCGCTTCGGGTTTCGGAAGAAGAGGCAGGCCCTCCCGCTTTTCCGTTATCCGTTTTTTCTCCGTCGGCCGGCCCGAATCCTCCGCTTTCCGCAGCAGCGCCGCGAAATGCCCTTCTCCCTGAATCTCATGAGGCCACAGCCGCAGCATCCCATCGCTGGCCGGCAATCCGGGCAAGGCAAAGGGGACCAGGGAGAATTCCGGATGCCGGTGCAAAAAGCCCTGGATCACGCCCTCGTTTTCCAGGGCGTTGAATGTGCAGGTGCTGTAAGCGATAAGACCGCCGGGGCGCAGCATGGCCGACGCATGCTCCAGGATCCTTTCCTGCCGCTGGGCGCAGCCCGCCGGGGCCGCGGCGTTCCATTCCGCCCGGGTTTCCGGATGCCGGCGGAGCATGCCCTCCCCGGAGCAGGGAGCGTCCACCAGGATCTTATCAAAATACCCCGGCCAGCGGGGCGACAGCTCCTCCGGCAGGGCGCAGGTGACCACGGCGTTTATTACGCCCATCCGCTCGATGTTCCGGGACAGCACCTGGGCCCGGGCGGGCACCGGCTCGTTGCAAACGATCACGCCCCGGCCCTCCATGTACGCGGCCAGCTGGGTGCTTTTCCCGCCCGGCGCAGCGCACAGGTCCAGCACCCTGTCCCCCGGCTCCGGCTTCAGGGCGGCGGCGGGGACCATGGCGCTGGGTTCCTGAATGTAATACGCCCCCGCCTCATGGAGGGGCGACGCGCCCGCCCCGGAATCCAGCGGCAGATAATACCCATTCTCCGCCCACGGGACGGGCTCCCCCGTCCCGGACGGCGGGATGCCCGGACGCATGCGAATCCCCCGCGTGGGCGGCAGATCATAGCTATGCAAAAAATCGGGCAGCGCAGGCCCCAGCAGGGGCAAAAGCTGCCCGATAAATCCTTCCGGCAAGCACTGTTTCATCATACGTTCATGTTTCCATTCGATTGCTGTCCGTTGGGCCAGGGGGCATATCCGTCAGGCTGCTGCTGCGGATACACCGGCTCATGGAATGCCTGCTGGCGATCCACCACCGGCGGAAGGCCGTCCAGCATGCCCTCTTCCTCCTCCGTTGCATTGGCCAGGCGCTGCCGCCAGGTGGCCCGCCTCCGGTCATACTTATCGCTGCGCCGTTTCCGTCGCGCGGAGGGCAGATCGGTGGTGTAGGCCGAATTGGGGCGGGAGGGCTCGATAGGCGGCAATTCATAATCCGCTGCCGGCGTGAAACGGCGCATACGTCCGGAATCCTCCTGCTGGGGTGCCGCGGCGGGGGCATAGGGCGCAGACTGCGCCTGCTGAGGCATCGTCGCGGGCTGGTACCCGGCAGACGAATAGCCAGGGGCAGCCTGCTGATATCCGGCAGGCACAACGGCCGGCATGGCGGGAGCCATCTGCGCAGCGGGCGCCGGCGCGGCCATTGGCTGTGTCGGAGCGGGCTGCCTCGCGCCCGTGAAGGGCGGCGTGCCCATAGGCGGCGCGGTCACCACAGGGGACGGAGCCGCCGGCGCAGCAGGCGTCTGATCCGCAGGTTCCATGCCCTGGCTGCGCTGCCATCGCCCGGTGGGCGATTTCCATTCCTCTTCGGTCAGCTTTTCCTCCGGGGGAGGCGGCATATACCCCATCTGGGACATATCCAAGGCCACCGCGCCCCGGTAACCCCGGGCAAACTGCCGGGGATTCGTGCTTTCTTCGCCTCGTCCTCCCAGGAAACGCAGCACCCGCCGCAGCTTGGTGCGCCACACCAGATAGGGCCTCCAGCGGATCATCCACACCGCGAAATCCACCACCGTGCCAATCAGGCACAGCAGCAGCGTGACCAACAGCCAATGATCCCCCAGCCAGGTAAAAAACCCGCTGAAGCCCCCGGAAAAAGCGGCGTCCCAAATGCGCTGAAGCAGTCCCCTGGCCCAGCCGAACAGGAACCTGAACAGGGAATCAGCAAATGAATTGATCGAACTCATGGCGTATTCTCCGTGCCGCCTTCAGCAGCAGAATTCACAAAGGATTGCGGCAGGATCGTCACGATGATCAGGGCAGAATTGGCGCTGATAAAATCCATATTCTCCGGCACGCTCAGGCCCACATAGCCGGTCACGGTCTGCGCCGCGCCGCTCAGGCTGATCTGTTCCACCGGATAGATGGCCGCTTCTTCCGTCCGATAGGGCGCAACGGCGCTTTCGCTGCCCGCGAGGGTAACGCTTTCGGGCACGATGCGCACGCTGCTCACCGCGTAGCCCTCCGCCGGCTGGCCCACCAAAGCCTGGGAAACGTCCACCGGCACCTGGGCCATATGGTACACCTCTTGGGTGATGCCAATGCGCTGGATGGTGGCGGACTGCCCGGATACGGTGACCGTCAGCTTTCCGCTGTCCAGGGAATTGCCTTGGCTGTCCTCAAAGACGAAGGGCAGATTGACCGCGTTGGGACTGTTATTGGGGTTCAGGCCGCTGCGATCGTATACCACCACGCAGCGGACCGCGGCCTCCACGACCGACTTGGGCCCGCTGATATCCACATAATCCGCCGTGCGCTGGATCTCGCCAGGATAGCATCCCTCCGGCGGCTCACCCTCCTGGCGCACCTCCACCGGCACCCGGCGCTGGGTCACGTACTCCTCCACCTCCAGCGTCACCTCCGGCGCCAGCACCTCCAGCACGGTGCCGTATTGGCTGGCGTTGGTGGCGGCGGCGGTCAGGCTCAAGGTCTGAATGCCCGGTTCCTGGATCTGGCCCAGGTCCAAGCGGGCGGTATAATTGCTGGCGGAAGCCGACGGATAATTGCGCTGGGGCACCCGGGCCCGGATGCTGACCGTTTCCAGGTCCTCCAAGCCAGATACCACTATCAGCCCGTTGCTGCGCAGCACCGCGGCATTGGTGACGGAGATGCGCACATCGGGAATCACCTTATCCCGGGGCAGCGCGTTATCCTGGGAAATCAATACGCCCCACAGGCACACCGCCAGCACCAGGCTCAGAATTTTCCAGCCCCAGTTGTGGATCAGGCCGCCTAACATCCGCTTGCCAAGGCTCTCTCTGGGTGTGGTTTCCCCGCCGTTCTGTTCCGGAAGGGCGCGGCCGGCATCACGGTTCATCATTGCCGTCTCCTCCTTTCCGGGCTGCGGGGCGGGTCCGATGGGCCCAGCGCCAGATACGGGAATGATCCTCATGGTATATTTCTCTGAGCAGCTTCCGGATGCCCTCGGCGTCCAGATGGCGGGTCAGCTTGCCTTCCCTGGCCATGGATATGATGCCCGTTTCCTCACTGACAACGAGCACCAGGGCATCGGTGTTTTCGCTGACTCCCAGGGCTGCGCGATGGCGGGTGCCCAAATCGCGGCTGATAGAGCTGTTCTCGCTCAAGGTGAGCACGCAGGCGGCGGACACGATCCGCTGGCCCCGGATGATCACGGCCCCGTCATGCAGGGGCGTGTTGGGCTCGAAAATATTCTCCAGCAGCGGCGCCGAAATAGCGGCGTCCAGCTCGGTACCGCTGCGCTCCGTGATGTCCTTGAGGCCCGTGCGCTGCTCGAATACGATCAGCGCGCCCACCCGCCGGCGGGACAGCCGCAGCAGGCACTGGGTGATTTCATCCACGATCCTTTCGCTTTCGCCCCGCAGAGAAGAACGTTCCAGCTTCGCGCTGCGGCCGATCTGCTCCAGCGCGCGGCGCAGTTCCGGCTGGAACAGGATCAGCAGCACGATCACGCCGTTGTTCAAAATACTCCTGAGCAGCCAGTTCAGCGCCGTCAGACCGGCCAATTCGCTGATATAGCTGGCCACGATGATGACCGCCAGGCCCTTGAGCACCTGAATAGCCCGGGTTTGCCGGGTGAGCACCACCAACTGATAAATCAAAAAAGCCAAAATAGCAATATCAATATAATCAACCCATGTAGGCCGATGAATGATGTTCCAAAAAAAGGTCTGTATCTGATCCCAGAAACCAGTCAAGCCGCACCACCCTCACTTTCGTACGGTTTTCACGGTTATTATACTACAGTTTTCCGCCGCTTGAAATCCCCTTTTTGCAGTTTTTTTCGGTTTCTTTACAAAGCTTTAACGAAATCTTTTCAGAGGGCCGCCCCGGCCGGCCCCCAAGAAATAACGGCCGGAGCTTCTCTTTTCTTGCATTTTTTCAGGAAGAATGGTACAATTTCTTTGTAAAACAACAGCAAGGGGGCGCTCGCCCATGGATCAAGGGAACCATGCGGGGCATCGGGAACGGCTGCGCGCGCGGTATCTTCAGGAGGGACTGGATGGCTTCGAGCCTCATGAGATGCTGGAATTGCTGCTCACCTACGCCATCCCCCGGGTCAATACCAATCCCATCGCGCATCGGCTGATAGAACACTTCGGCTCGCTGCACGGGGTGTTGGAGGCAAGCCCGGAGGAATTGGAGCAGGTGGCCGGGGTGGGCGCCTCCGCCGCCACGCTGATTTCCATGCTGGTGCCCCTGTTCCGGGCTTATGAGCGCGAAAAAAGCCGGCCCCGGAAGAAAATCGGCACGTATGAGGAATTGACTGCCTACTGCCGTTCCCTGTTTCTGGGCGCCACCGCGGAAAAATTCTATTTGCTGAGTCTGGACGCTCAGCTGAAACTGAAATCCACCAAACTGCTGTTCTCCGGCACGCCGTCGGAGGTGCCTGTCAATTCCCGGATGATCGTGCAGGAACTGATCCGGCAAAACGCCACAGGCGCCGTGATCACCCACAACCACCCCAGCGGCTCCTCCCGGCCCTCCCAGGAGGACGTGCGCATCACCCAGGACTTGTATTCCCTGCTCCAGGGCATGGGCATCCGCCTGTACGATCACATCATCGTGTCAGGCGCTGAAATCTACAGCTTTTCCCGGGGCGGCTATCTGCCCTGCGGCGGGGAAAACGCCGCGGGCAGCCAGGAGCCCCTGGCCGCGGACAGGCCCCAACGCACGCTGCCCGTCCGCAAAACCAACAGATAAAGGAGCGCGCCATGGCATCCCATCCGAAAAAATCCGTCTGGAGAACTGTTATGCGTATGATTATTCTATTCGCGCTGCTGGGCATTTTGTTTTTCGGCTTGGCGCTGGGCACGCTGTGCTACGCCGAGGCCCATCCCCCGCAATTGCGGGCGGACAGCCAGGCCATCATCGTGCTGGGCTGCCAGGTGTATCCGGACGGCGCCCCCAGCCCGCAGCTGGAACTGCGCCTGACCGCCGCTCTGGACGCCTGGCGGAACGATCCCCGGCTGATCATCGTCTGCGGCGCGCAGGGCGCCAACGAACCCGCGCCGGAGGGCGATATCATGCGCGCCTGGCTCATTGCCCAGGGCGTGCCGGAAAGCCAGGTGGTGGCGGAAACCGTCTCCACCAATACCCTGCAAAACCTGAAAAACGCACAGGCCCTGCTGCCCGAAGGCACCGCGAGGGTCACCATCGTCACCAGCGATTATCATCTGCCCCGTGCTTTATCCATTGCAGGCACCCTGGGGCTGGACGCCGACGGCATCGGCAGCCCCTGCAAGCCGGAATTCTGGGTGAAGAACCACACCCGGGAGGTGCTGGCCTGGGGCAAATACCTGCTGACGCAGGTAACCGGCGGGGATTGATCGACACCCGCATCAAAAACGGGCGGCATCGCGCCGCCCGTTCAATTATTGAAGAATCACTCCTGGGATGCATCGAAGGGCGCGGTCCCCTCGATACATCACTGGCGTTTATGGATTTGTCTGACAGCTGTTGATGAATTGTTCAACAGCTGTCTTTTTTTCCGTGATTTACTGTTCCATCTGCCGGCCCACGATCCCGGCGGCGGTTTCCGCCACCTTGATTTCCGTGTCCCCCATGCGGGCCCCCTGCTCCCGGGACAGAAGCAGCACCGCGCCGATGGCCTCGCCGTCCGCGATGATGGGCGACACGACCTGCGCCGTGTAGCCGGACATATCCTCCTCGTTGGTGACGGGCACGATTTTCCCGCCGCCCGTGCGATTGGAGGTCACCGTTTGCCGCGCCTGAATGGCGCTTTCCAGATCGGGGCTGATGGGCTTATCCCACAATTCCTTCTTGCTCACCCCGCTGGCCGCCACTACCTGATCCCGGTCCACGATGCAGGCGATGTGTCCCAGCGACCGGAACAGCGATTCCGTGTAGTCCTTGGCAAAGGATGACATCTCCCCGATGGGCGAATACTTCTTGAGAATCACTTCCCCATCCCGATCCGTGTAGATTTCAAGCGGGTCACCCTCGCGGATCCGCAGCGTTCTTCTGATTTCTTTGGGGATCACCACGCGCCCCAGCTCGTCTATTCTTCTTACGATTCCCGTCGCTCGCAATGCTTTGCGCCTCCTTGACCGTTTTCAGCAATAGGTTTTCCATGGCAGGAGGATTTATGCGAAAGCCAGATGCGGGAAGATTTGGCAGGCGCAGTGTTTTTCTGAAAACCGCGCAGAAAAAAAGGGCCGGCTTTCTGGCCGGCAATTTTATACTATTCTCAGTATAAAAGATTATCAGATTTGGGATGAGTTTTTCGCCCTGGCTAAGCTGAATGGAGGGAGGTGTAGCAGCGCTACGTTGACCGGAATGAAGCAACGCCAGGGCGGAAAAGACACCCAAAGATGATAAGATTTTAGATTGAGAATAGTATTATTGATCGCTTCCCAGCACGCTGTCCTGGCCGGCGACGACGATCCGGATATTCAAAGTGCCCTCCTGAGGCGTTGCGACCCCGCTGATTTCACAGTCTGCGGGATGATCCAGAACAGTGAACGTCATGGCCGCGCCATCCTGGAACTTCTGGGCGTCACTCAGGCATTCTGCCATGAACTGCATGGTCTGCTGCGCCTCTTTGTTCAGCTCATCCGTCCTGTCGCCGTTCATCTCCCCGCTGTCCGCAAGATAAACCGCGTAAACCATAGCCTTCCCTGGAAACGGGCGCTTCCTCCCAGGTAAAGGTATACCCGCCGCGTTTGCGATGACGCCAAACACCGATTGGAAGATATCCGACGTGGCGTTGATCGGCGTTCCCGGCTGGATGGTCAGCGTATCCGCAAACGCGCCGACGGATACGAGCGCAAGGGTAAGTGCCAGAAACATCGCTGCTGTTCTTTTCATGGTGAATTCCCTCCCTGTTTTTTCCGGCTCTCCGCATCCGCTGCATATGCGCGGCGTGCCGCCGAATCGTTTTGTTTTCCGAAAACATTATATTGTGGTATCTTCCAGCCTGCCCATCAGGAGAACCCTTTGTTTTTTCCGTCATTCCGGCCCATTTTTACGAAAAATCCTGACAGCAATCATACTGAAAAGCCGGTGCGGCTGCTCTGATCGCGCCGGAAAATTGGCTGCAGAAAACTGCATCTGCGTCAATCAGGTCTGGACGAATGCCCGTTGGTATGATATAATAAAGAAAAAAAGAAAGGGGTATCCTCCTATGAAAAAAATGCTTGCTGTCATCATTGCGCTGTGTATGCTTCTCCCCTTTGCCGCGTTGGCCGAAACCCCGGATGCCTATACTTCCGCTTCTTCCACAAAGACTGTTCTGAGCGGCGAGGCTCTCCTGGAGGCGGAAAAAGTCCTGGTGGCGCAAAGCTCTTTGCTTTCCTCCGCCGATGAAGCGAAGGCCGAAGGATACGTGGCAAAGCAGGGAACGTCCACCGCGCAGATCATGAGCATCAATCCGGACGGTTCCGTCGGGCTGAGCACCATCAGCGAATGGAAGTACGAAGACGGCAAAGCGTATGTGCGGCTGACGCAAGGCCAAAACGCGCTGAACCTGGCGGCGGTCGGCGCCACCGGCACCCTGCTGGTAAAGGGCCAGGGCTGCTTCTATCTGCTGCATCTGAAAACTATCGAGGTCGTCGTGCTGGAATACAGCGAAGAGACCGCCGGACAGTTCGACCAGTACTATTCCGGCGCTGCCAATAAGCTCAATGAATACGATATCACCTTTGAAGTAAGCACCATTGAGCAGACCTATGCGCTCATGT
Organism: Clostridia bacterium; assembly: GCA_017524615.1. Lineage (GTDB taxonomy): Bacteria > Bacillota > Clostridia > Christensenellales > Aristaeellaceae > RUG563. Next base: position 28,405 of record JAFXVJ010000052.1, read on the forward strand.
TCTGATTCCGGCGCCGGATGGGCATGAGCAGTCCATCACCGACTGATGCCGAATCGGCACGCAAGCCCGCCGTCCCATCGCACGGGGTGGCGGGCTTGTTCTGTTTCAAAACTGAAGATGCAAAACCTTGCTAAAAAGACCGTTGTTTTCTTTTGTATTTCAGTTTGCCCGCATAGTGCGCTTCGCTTTTTCTTCCCGCATACGGTTCGCTTCCAGCCGGTTTTGATTGTCAAGCAGCAGGCTGCGGGTCAAATCCGTCAAATCATCGTTTCCCGCATGGAACACCGCCACCTTGTATTTCTGCTTCTGATACTGCCTGTACAGCGGCGGCAGCCGACGCTGCATTGCCAGGTTTTCCTCATCGGCATGCGTCAGCCAGATACACACCAGTCGCTGATCCGCGTGTACGTCCACCTCCATGGGCTGCCCCCTTTCTTCCTGTCCTGTTCCGCCAGGTTCAGTCTGGCAGATTTAGTATGATGAAAGAATTTGATTTTTATCGCATTCATGCAATTTTTTCCCAAAAGCGCCGCGTCTTGGGCACCTGTTTGGACAGCCCCGTCCGGGGGCGCGGTTTTAAATGCCGCGTCGATTGCCCGGCGGCTGCCATCAATGCGCGCGCATTCCCAGGCCCTGGAAACAGCCATATTCAGGCAATCCAGGCCATCTTTCGACTGTTTTTCATCGGCAGGAAACGCCCATGCGTAATTTCATAGCTTGACCCGATGAAAAAAGCATTGGAGATTGATTCTTTCACAGCTTTCGGATATAATACAGGAGAAATATGCCTGCAATCCAGTAAGAAACTATCAGCATGAAAAGCAAAAAACGGAAGAACTGAAAGCGGCAGAAAAGGAAAAAGCGCCGTATATCGCCAGTATTCCGGCAGCCGGACGCTGTTTCAGATGATGCCGGACAAGTATAAGAAATACGGGCTGCCGGGTTCAAAACAAAGTGGGATCTTTCAGCAAGGAGTATGTTTATGAGCACAAGAACGGAGATTGTCAGCAGTTTTTACGATCAAGCCGATGAGGACAACCGGCTTCTGAGAAGTAGGCATGGACAGCTTGAATATGCTGTAACCATGCATTACATCCACCGTTTTGCCGCTCCGGGCTCCAGTTTACTGGAGGTTGGCGCAGGGACCGGCAGGTATTCTATCGCGCTGGCGAAGGAAGGCTTCCATGTGACCGCTGTGGAATTGGTGGAAAGCAATTTCTCGGTTTTACAGAAAAACAGCAGGGGCATAGAGCAATTAAAGCCGGTTCAGGGCGACGCAACGGATCTGAGCAGCTTTGCCGATCAGTCCTTTGATGTGACGCTCGTACTGGGGCCTCTCTATCATCTGTATGAAAAAGAAGATATTCACAAGGCGATCAACGAAGCTATCCGGGTAACAAAGAAAAACGGGATGATCTTCTTCGCTTTTATCTCTGTCTACGGGATCATGTACGCCAATTATCTTCAGGGCAACTGGGCCGCAGGGATGGAAGAAAACTTCACAAAGGATTACAGCGTGCGGCATTTCAAGGAGCAATTGTTTACCGGTTACGATATAACCGAGTTCGAGAAGCTGTTTGAGGAAAAGCCTGTGCGATGGATTACTACTACCGGAACGGATGGTATTCTGGAGCCTATTGAAGACCGAGCGGATTTTGATATCACTGATCAGGATTTCAAGGCGTTTGTGAACTGGTATCTGGCATTTTCGGAAAAACGGGAGCTGCTTGGCAATACCAATCATCTTTTATATCTATGCCAAAGGCTTTGACATATTCCGGTTTTACGAAAAAAACAAACCGTAAAGAACAGGAGGCAAAAGGACAGCGATGATCAAAACCGCTTTGCTCCTGGCGGTGATCGGCCACATCCTCTGCGGCATATGCGACTGCCTGCTGAGCTATTCCCCAAAGGGCAGGCTGAACCTGAAGGAGATCAGGGATCCGGAAAAGATGCATGTGCTGTTTGAGGGGATGCCGTTATCGTACCCGATGGTGTCTATTGTCATGGGCACTTTCGCCATCCTGCTGTTCAGTTTCGGCTATTTTGCACTGAGCCATTGGATGCAGCAGTTCTCCCCCGCCGCGGCGAACATCCTGTTTATCTCAGCGGCTGTGTTCCTGATCCCGATCACGACCCATCATGTATTCTGCGGCGCTGTCGAATGGCTGTATATCCGGCTGGGCCGCACCAGGGAAGCCCGGGACGCCGTGCTCGGATTGCAAAAAAAGAGCATCGTTACGATGTTCGCTGGATATGCCGGGCTGCTGGCATTTACGGGGACGCTGTTCTTCATGACCGTCACGGGAAGGACCGCCGTTCCGCAATGGGGCTGCGTATTCAACACGCTGATATTCATGCTGGCATTGCTCCCCACAAAGCTGCCGGCAAAGGGAAACATCGCCGGCGCGCTGATGTTTTTGGGATTGCTGTTCATCATCCCGTAATACGCAACACGTTTTCCGCGCACGGGCAGCGCAGAAAATTTGTGGCAAACGGTACAAGGCAAAGGACAGATGCCGTTTCATGCGTATGGGAGCAAAGAGGATCAAGCGATATGGGTGCCGCGCGGCTTCACGCAAACGGATCAGTATTTCGTGGCAATTTTCTGATTTTGCCACATTTTTTCAAATAAAATGAAAAATCACCTTGCGTTATGTATTGCTTGTGACGTAACGTTATATAGTAGGATGTCACTGAACGGGGGCACGGAACGATGCCGTAGGACCCCGAAGACCCGGAAGCTGGCCTGTACAAAGTGCAGCCGTCGCGGCTTCCGTACAGAAAGATAGGGAGGAAAGATCAAATGAAGAAGATGATTTCAGCCATGCTGGCCATGATGATGGTGTTGACCATCTGCGGAGTGAGTTTGGCGGAGCAGGAAGTCAGGAAAATGGAAACTGCCGCGGACGCGGATGAATTCATGGCGGTATTCCTGGGGGAACATCCGGAAGAACTGGAAGGCGTATGGGCCTTCTCTCCTCAGATGGAAGCCGCGCTTAAGCAGATGGGCGGCATGGCCGGCATGGCGAAGCAGCTGGCGGCGCTGGGCGCGCCGGAAACCGTGATGCCCGCGTATTCGGGCGAAGTGCGGGGCCTGAAAGCTTTTTATATCCCCTGTACTTTTTCCGTGATGCAGCTGGATATCATCCTTTTCGTTCAGGACGGTACGATCGCGGGCCTGCAAACCGGCGTTTACAGTGGCGGCAAGGAAGAGAAAGCCGAATCCAGTCTGTATGACAGCATTGAATTGGCGCTGCCGGTTCCGTCGCTCGGCGAACTGCCCGGAATCCTGACAATCCCGAAGGGAGACGGACCGTTCCCGGCGGTGGTTCTCCTGCAGGGCTCAGGCGCGAGCGACAAGGACGAATCGGTCGGTAATCTGAAGCCGTTCCGGGATCTTGCGGAAGGCCTGTCACAAAGAGGGATTGCCGTCTATCGCTTTGACAAGCGCTCCTATGTGTATGGCATACAGCTGATGACAAACAAGCAGATCACATTGGTGGATGAATACCTGGAGGATGCCGTGAACGCGGTGCAGCTGCTTGCTCAGCAGGACAGGATCGATCCGGACAGCATCTATGTGCTGGGTCACAGCCTGGGTGGGAACGCGATCCCTGCTGTTGCGCGGGAACTGAAAAAAGCCCCGGCAAAGGCGAAGGGATTTATCATGATGGCCGCTTCACCCCGGCCTTTGGATGTGCTGATGCGGGAACAGTATGATTTCCTGTATTCACTGCTCCCGGAAATCACCGACGAGCAGCAGGCGGAAAAGGACGCGCTTTTTGCGGAACTGGACAAATTGCAGGATCTGGATGCGCTGACGGAGGACGATACGGTTGCCGGCGTTTACTCCGCTTACTGGAAGTGGCTGGCGAACTACGACATTCTGCAGGCCGCTGACGAAATCACCGAGCCGGTCCTGCTCCTGCAGGGAGAAGAGGACTATCAGGCGACCATGGAGGACTTCGGCATCTGGAAAGACGCGTTTGGCGCAAAGGAAAACTGGCAGATGATTTCTTATCCGGGGCTGACGCACATCTTCACCGCAGGGCAGAAAACAGAAGGCGCTGAGGTTTATTCACGCGCTGACAGGATGGACGCCCAGGTCATTCAGAGTATTGCGGATTTCGTTGCCCGATGAAAAACAAACCCGAAAACTGCGATTATGCCCGCCGAACCATCCGGTTCGGCCTTTCATTTTGCAAGGGAAATAAAAAAGATGGGCTTCCGGTATCCGAAAAGATGCCGGAAGCCCCTTGGCTGGCCATGAAACGGCCGGGATCGTTTTACAGCAGATGCGCGCAGGCAGAATCGAAGGAAATGAAGGCCGAATCGCCCACCTGGAAGATCTTTTTGTTCACCGGGCAGTTATCGGTGATTTTCACCAGCGTGTCGCCTACGCGCACGTGGTAGTTCTGATAACTGCCCATGAAGCAGCTCAGCTCCACCTTGCAGGGCAGCATGCCCTCGTCCCCGATGATGATGGCTTCGGGCCGAACCACGATTTCGCACGGGATACCCGCGTCATAGGCGGTTTCCGTCGCCACGGAAACCGTGCCCACGGGCAGCTGCACCCTGGTTTCTCCCTGCTGAGTGCCCAGGGACGTGCCGTGAAGGAAATTGCATTCGCCGATGAAATCAGCCACAAATTCGCTGTTGGGCCGATAATAGATCTCCGTGGGGCTGCCCATCTGCGCGATCACGCCGCTTTTCATCAGGATGATCTGATCGGAAATGGACATGGCCTCGCTCTGATCGTGGGTCACGTAGATGGCGGTGATGCCCAGCGTTTGCTGGATGCGGCGGATCTCCGTGCGCATCTGCACGCGCAGCTTGGCGTCCAGGTTGGACAGCGGTTCGTCAAAGAGCAGCACGCCCGGCTCCACCACCAGGGCGCGGGCCAAGGCCACACGCTGCTGCTGGCCGCCGGAGAGCTGGTTGGTCATGCGCTGCTCCATGCCGGACAATTCCACCAGCGCCAGGATATCGGTGACGCGGCGCTTGATTTCGTCCTTGGGAACGCCGCGCAGCTTGAGGCCGTACGCCACGTTATCGTACACGTTGTAATGCGGGAACAGCGCATAGCTCTGGAACACCATGGCGGTGTCCCGCTTGTTGGGAGTCAGGGCGTTGATGGGTTCGCCGCCCAGGTAGATTTCGCCTTCATCCGGCGATTCAAAGCCGGCGATCATGCGCAGCGTGGTGGTTTTTCCGCAGCCGGAGGGGCCCAGCAGCGTGACGAAGCTGCCAGGCGCAATATCCAGCGTCACGTCATGCACAGCATAGAATTCCTTGCCGGTTTTCGGATCTTTGTATATTTTTGAAATATGATCCAGCACGACGCCCTTGGGCGATTTATTCTGATTCGGCATTGCTTGACACTCCTTTTCTGGCCTTTCGTTCTTTCTTCGGTTTGGCGTTTCGGCTCGTGCCGAAATATTTCAACACGACGTTCATGATCACGATGGCGGTGTAGGTGATGGCGATCAGGATCGTGGCATAGGCGCAGGCCACGCCGAACTCGCCCTTCTCCGCGTATTCGTTGATGCGGCAGGTGATCAGCAGGAAACGCGGCGTCACCAGCAGGATTACGGCGCTGATGGCGGTGATGGAGCGAACGAACGTGGTCACCAGGCCGCTGAAGAAGGAATCCTTGATCAGGGGGAGCGTGACCGTCATGAACACCTTGCCGCTGCCCGCGCCCATATCGTAGGCGCTTTCCTCGATGGACTTATCGATCTGCCGCAGGGCGGAAATGCCGCTGCGGGTGCCCACCGGCAGTGAACGTACCACAAACACGATCACCAGGATCAGGCCGGAGCCGTAAATGCTTTGCAGGAAGCCGGTGCGGAAAATGCCGCCGGAAAAGCCGCGGATGAAGCCCACGCCCAGCACCGTGCCGGGCACGGCCATGGCCAGCATGGACACGAATTCGATCAGCCCCTTGCCATGGAATTTCCGCTTGACCACCAGGTAGGAAATGATCATGGACAAAAGCGCCGTCACGGGCGACGCGATGATGGACAGCAGGAAGGAATCCTGGAACGCCTTCCACCCGCCTTCGTGGAACATCTGCTCAAACCACCGGGTGCTCAGGCTGTAATCGCGCCCCCAAAGCTTGAAGAGCGCGCCGAAGGGCACGGCGATGTACATCAGCACCACGAACAGGGAAATCGTCATGCACAGCACCGTCAGCGGGTAGCGCACGCTCTTGTCCTCGATCAGCATGCGCGCGCGGCTGGCCTTGCCGCTGAGGGTGGCCGCCGTTTTCTTTTCCAGCACGAACTTCTGGATCATGAACATGAACAGCGTCAGGAACAGCAGCACCACAGCCATGGCCGACGCGCCGTTGATATCATACGTGCCGCCGGTGATGCGCAGGTAAATGGTGGTGGCCAGGGTGTCGTAGGAGCCGCCGATGATCATGGGGTTGGCAAAGTCGGCCACGGATTCAATGAAGGTGACCAGGAACGCATTGCCAAGGCCCGGCAGCATCAGCGGCAGGGTGACCGTCATGAACACCTTCCAGCGGCTGGCGCCCATGTCCCGCGCGGCCTCCTCCATGGAAGGGTCGATGTTTTTGAGCAGCCCCTTGAGCATGAGGTACACCACCGGGAAGAACGTGAGCGTCTGCACGATCACGATGCCCCACATGCCGTATACGTCGCTGTCGTAAATGCCCAGCAGCTTGCGGGTGATCAGCCCGCCGCGGCCAAAGAGTAATATCATCGACAGCGACAGCACGAACGGCGGCGAAACCACCGGCAGCATGGACACCACGTCGAACAGCTTTTTGCTGAACCGGCTGCGGATATGCACATACACGTCCACATAGGCGAACAGCAGGCCGATCAGCAGCGAAAAAATGCCTGTCAGCGCACCCAGAAGCAGAGTGTTCTTCAGGGCGTTGTTGAAGATGTAATCGCTGAAAATGCGCGGAAAGGTGTCCAGCGTCCAGACGCTGGCGTCAATGTGGACGCACAAGGCCGCCGGATCCACCCCCGTCATATCCCGGATCAAGCGGTTATTGGGCAGATAGGTCAGCGGTACGTTGGCCACTTTGTCCAATTCGTCCAGAGCAACGTAAGCCGTCTTATCCTGGCTGTTGACCACCTTCAGGTAGACTTTTGCCCCGCCGCGGGTATCCCTGAGCTGCGCCTTGGCGGCAAAAAAGCCGGTGGATCGGTACAGCGGCGCGTACTGATCGGGCAGGCTGCCGTCGGGTGAGCGCAGCAGCGCAAAGATCTGATCCTGATCCTGGCTGGCAACGGCGCCATCTCCGGTATAGTATACGGGATCGGCATTGCCGGCGTAATCGGCAACGGAGTACAGGTCGTTGCCTTTGATCAGCACGCTGTCCACCAGCAGCATGGACAGCGGATAGAGGATGAACAATGCCAGAAAAATGCTCAGAACGATAATGGTGATGACCATGACCGGATCGCCAAAGAATTTTTTCCGGTCCAGCGCCGCGCTTTGTCGTTTGCTCACGGCGGTTCCCCCTTTTCTTGCATGTGGATAGTTCGTGACTGAAGAAAAAAGGGAACGGGGCACTCGGCCTCGTCCCCTTTGGAACAGTTGCGATCAATCGGTGCTTACTCGGTCTTGAAGCGGCTGTCGGCGGCATTGCCCAGCGCGTCAAAGTAGTCCGCCACATATTTGCTGGTGTTGGCTTTCGCGTCGGCAAAGTCGTAATCGATGGTCTTGGAAGGATCAAGCTCCGGGAAAGCGGCCAGCGCGGCGGGCGTTTCGGCATTGTCGATCACCAGGAACTGATAGCTGCCGGCGTCGTCAGCCAGCTCCACGCATTCGGGAGACAGCGCGTATTCCACCCACAGCTTGGCGGCGTTCACGTGCGCGGCGCCTTCAAAGATAGCGGTGGAGCCGATTTCGTAGGAGGTGCCGTCCTCGGGGATGATCAGGCCGATGTTATCGTAGCCCTGCAGGATCTGATACACGCCGTCATGCAGGAAGCCGATGGCGATGACGCATTCGCCGATACCCACCTTCTTGGAGGGGCCGGAGCCGGATTTGGTATACTGCGCGATGTTCTTGTCCAGTTCCACCAGAAAAGCCAGACCCTCGTCATGGCCCTTCATCTGCACCATGGTGTTGATCACCAGCTTGGCGGTGCCGGCAGTGTTGGGGTTGGACAGCCAGATCAGGCCTTTGTATTCGTCTTTCAGAAGGTCGTCCCAGGTGCGGGGCGCTTCCAGATTCAGGCGCTGCAGTTCTTCGTTGTTGACCATGAAGCCCAGGATGCCCTGGTAGATGCCGTACCAGTAGCCGTCCGGATCACGGTAATAATCCTTGAGCAGATGGCTGCTGTTCTTGGCTTCATAGGCCATCAGCAGGCCGTCGGCAGCGGCTTCGTTGTAAGGATCGTTGGTGCCGCCGAACCACACGTCGGCGGACGGATTGCCGTTTTCGTTGGCGATCTTGGTTTGCACCTCGCCGGTGGACAGACGCTGATAGCTGACCTTGATGCCATACAGCTCTTCAAAATGCTTGCACGCGGCAATCAGGTAGGATTCTTCGCAGGAACCGTAAACGACCAGTTCACCCTCCGCCTGCGCGGCAGCGATCAAATCGGCGTCAGCGCCGACGCGGTCTTCAGCGGCGGCGAAGGAAGTGCAGCCGAGCAACATCAGCGCAGCCAACAGGATAGCCAGATACTTTTTCATCACGAAAGCCTCCTTGTGTTGAATATGAGATTGACGATCTCCGTCTGTAAATTATTATATGCGGATCGTATCTTGTTGTCAAGTTGAATTGTAAAATAACGGGATGGAGCGTATAAAATAACGGAATGAAACGGCCCATCCGGTCCGGCTTTTTTTGCTTGACAAAACTAACATTTATTAGTATAATGCCTAATACCAGTAAGTTCTCAGGGAGGGAGGCGAAAGGATGGACCGAAAGGAAGAAATTATTCTTGCGGCGCTCGACGTGGCGTCCGAGAACGGGCTGAAATCCCTTTCCATGGCCCGGATCGCCGGGAAGGTCGGCATCAAAACGCCGTCGCTGTACAATCATTTCAAGTCAAAGGAAGAGCTCATCAAATCCATGTACGGATTTCTGCGGGAAAAAGCGCAGCAGAACCGCCCTTCCGGGCTGATCGATCCTGATGCTTATGCGTCAAAGAGCCTGGAGGAGATCCTGGGAGAAGCTCTGTCCGCTTATTACGGCATGGTCACCGACCCGGATATGCTGCGCTTTTTCAGGGTGCTTTATTCCGAACGGTCCGTCCATCCCTTGGCGGCGGAGATCGTGCTGGAAGAAACGGAGCACATGATCCGGGCAACCAGGAATCTTTTCTACGCGCTGTCCGTGCACGGGAAAATGAAAACCGAAGGGATTGACACCGCCGCGATGGTTTTTGCTTTGACGGTGCATTCGCTGATTGACTGCCGGATGGACAGGATCACCGCCGGGAGAGCGGATCAGGTCCGCAGCGGCGAAAGCCGGTATACACAAGAACTGACGGGCTTTGTCCGTTGGTTCTGCATACAGATCGGAGGAGATTGCCATGAACAGAAAGCTCATTAACTGGCTCGGATTGACCGGGATCGCCGCGTTTCTTTCCTACACGCTGGCCGTGGTCATTTCCCCGTCCGCTTTTCCGGGATACAAGTGGATGGAGCAGGCCGTCAGCGATCTGTCTGCCGAAAGCGCGCCGTCTAGGGTGCTCTGGAATCAGATCGCGGCGCTGTACGGCGTTTGCAGCGTGGTCTGCGCGACCTGCGTTTCCATCTATGTATCAGAGAATAAGGTTTCGTCCCGGCTTTTCCGGATCGGGATGCACCTGTTCACGGTCATGAACTGGATCTCCAACGTGGGCTATGCGATGTTTCCGCTGTCGGACAGCGGAAAGGAAATCGCTTCCTTCCAGGAGATCATGCACATGGCGGTAACGGCGGCCGTGGTGCTTTTGTCCATCGTTTCCCTGGTCTGTCTGATCGTCGCCGGATTCAAAAAGGACGGAATCCGGGGCATTGGCGTCTGGGCGGCCGCCGCGCTCCTGATGATGATGATTGGCGCCATCGGCCAGGGCGCGGTCCCCCCGCAGTATTTCGGGATCGTGGAACGCTTCAGCGTGTTTGCCGCCGTCGGCTTCAATGCGGTAAACGGCATTTATCTGTTCAGGGGCTTTGCCAGGAAGGCCGGTTCCATCAACGGCAACCTGTTTCCGCAGCGCTCCTGATCGTCAGGGGGGTAAAAAGTCAGCCTTCCGGCTGTGGATCATGCGTCCGCAGATCGGATGGCTTTTTTTCTGTTTAGTCCGCATCTTCTTATTAACAATCAGACACAATTAATATGCGGAAACAAGAGCATTTTGTTGTATGCCATGAAAATTCTTTTATGAGCCAATTTGGATTGTTCTACAGGATCAAGCCAATCCATACTGTTGGTATGGGAAAATACCCGAATAATTATAACACTTATCTCTTTACCGTCCCCAGCTTTTGTTCTATAATACTCTTATCAGCAGGAAGGAAGCGGACGGCATGGAGACAAGGATTGCGGAAAACATCCGCGCTTACCGGAAACAGCGCGGACTGACCCAGGAACAGTTAGCGGAAGTGCTGGGGGTATCCGTCGGCGCGGTGTATAAGTGGGAGTCCAGAGCATCGCTGCCCGAATTGCGGCTCATCATGGAGATGGCGGATTTCTTCGAGGTTTCCGTGGACGCGCTGCTGGGCTATCGGATCAAGGACAACCAGCTGAACGCCGCGGTGGAACGGCTGTGGAAGGCGAGCGGCAGCCGGGATTACGATGCCCTTACAGAGGCCGAAAAGGCGATTCGGAAATACCCGCATTCCTTCGACGCGGTCTTTGCTGGCGCGTTCCTTTACTATACCTTCGGCGCGGGGACGAAAAAGGAGCCCTGGCTCCGGCGGGCCATTGAACTGCTGGACAACGCGCGCCTGCTGGTGGCTCAGTGCACGGATTCCCGGCTGAACGAATCCTATCTCTGCGGCATGATGGCGGAGATGCACGAGATGCTGGGCGAAACGGACAAGGCGCTGGAGCTGCTGAAAGCGCATAACCCCGGCGCGATTTTTGATGATATGATCGGGATCATGCTGCTCTCCCACGGCGGAGACCCGGAGGAAGCAAACGATTTTCTGGAAGATGGATTCCTGCGGACGATCAGCTCGCTCATTCAAACCGTGATCGGCTATGCGATGCTGTTTGACGTGAAGAACGACAACGCATCCGGCATGGAAATGATGCGCTGGATCATTCCCGCCCTAAAAGGACTGAAAAAGACCAATGAACCAGGCTTTCTGGACAAGATGATCGTGGTTTTCGACGTCTTCCTGGCGGTCTTTCAGTACAAGTCCGGCGACCGGAAAGGGGCGGAAGATTCTCTCAGGAAGGCATTGCCCCTGGCCCTTGCCTTTGACGCCGCGCCGGATTATGCGGCGAACCGGGTGAAATACGTGCGCGAAAAGGAAACCACCAACGCGCATGATCTGCTCGGGAAAACAGCCATGGACGCGGCGGCGTATATCCTGCACGACAAAGATCCGGAACTGCGGAAGCTCTGGGCGGAGGTGCGCGGCCATGAAGCCTGAGCAGCCAGTAAAAAGTAAAACGAATGAAGGAGAGAAAGACCATGATCGATGAAAGAAAGACGCTGAGGGAGCTGCTGTCCGATCCGCTGATTGAAAAGATTGCGCCGGACGCCATTCGGAACATGGATCTGTCGAAGGACGAAAAGTGGGAAAAATCCCTGGCGCAGCTCAGGCAGGACGGCTTTGGCGGTGATCTTGCCGCGGGATTTGATACGCTGTTCCGGGCGGCGAAGCGCGGAAAATGGTATTATCCGCTGTATACGGAAGCTGAATGCGAAGAAGATGCGGGCAGGAAGGGCGCAAACCTGGTATGGCTGCCTTCCCAGGCGGAGGATGCGGGCAGCAGGCCTTATATTCTGCTGGTGCCGGGTGGCGGGTTTGTGAACGTGTGGAACCTGACGGAGGGCTGGCCGGTGGCGGCGCAGTTCAACCGCTTGGGCTACAACGTGTTTGTCCTGACCTACCAGGTGGCGGTGGACGATCATCTGCTGGAGCGGGAGATGGGTGACTTTGCCCGGGCAATCGCGCTGATCAGGGACGGCGCGGATACGTTCAACGTGGATTGGAAGCGGTATATCACCTGCGGTTTTTCAGCGGGCGGTTATCTGGTGTGCCTGTGGAATGTGCCTGAAAAGGGCTTTGCCTTCCACGGCCTGCCAAAGCCCCAGGCAGTCTTCCCGGTGTATCCGGCGGTGAGCTGGAAACTGAACCGTCAGGATTGGGAAGAAGAAGCGGACGGGGAGGACGACGGTTCCGACTTTGCGCTTTTCGGATGCGATATCGAAACCGCGATCCATTCTCCCTTTGAGATCCCAGACCATGCGGAATGCTTTCCGCCCTGCGCGGTTTTCCTGACAAAAACGGATGAGTTGGTCAACCCGGAGCATTCCCGCCTGTTGCAGCGGGCTTTGCAGCGGCACGGGATTCCCTGCAGGCTGGAAGCCGGTCCTTCCAGCGGACATGGCTTTGCCGACGGGACGGGCATGTGCATGGCCGGGTGGATCGAGCGGGCTGTCCGGTGGTATGAGGAATTGAGCGGTACGGCCCCTGCGGCAAAACAGATTTGAAACGGAAGAAAGCATCGATCGAAGAAAGCGCGGTGACATCATGGACATTACCACCAAGCAGTTTCAGCTTTTGTCGGACGTCAATCTGGTCTGGGATTTCCTTACGGACATTTATGACCGGGAGCACGGCAGCGGCGTGGCGGCGCCGTTCTTTGAGTACGCCCTGCAATCCTCCTGGATGGATCAGTCCTACAGCTTCCTGGACCGGCTGTGGCTGGACGGGGACAGGGTGGCTGCCTTCGTGTTTTACGAAGCGCCGGTGACGGATATCTTTTTCAGCGTCCGGAAGGGATACGAATTCCTGGCGGATGAACTGGTGGAATACGCCGTTTCCGCCATGCCGAACTTTGAAGGCAGGCAGCGGCTGGTGCTCTTCAACGGCCAGGAATACCTGATGGAAGCGGCGGCAAAGCGAGGGTTCATCCTGACGGAAGAATATGAAGACCGGCAGTTTGACTTCCGGAACGAATTGGATCATCCGCTGCCCGCAGGCTATCACTTTGTGGATCCGAAAGACGCGGACGGCTTCAGGTTGGCGAAGCTCTTCTGGTACGGCTTCGGCCACGGCGAAAAAGGGCCCTTTGAGGGCTGGGACCGGCAGGATGATTCCTTTTTCTGGACGCCTGCCAAATCCTATAAGGGCGTTATCGGCCCCATGACCGCTCCTGCGCCTCATTCCACGCATGAATACGACGTGATCATCGTGGATGAAAACGGAGAGTATGTCTGCTTCTCCGGCATGTGGTGGGTGCCGGAAAACAAGCTGGCCTACATGGAGCCCCTGTGCACCCATCCGGATCACCGCAGGCGCGGGCTGGCGGGCGCTGCCCTCTCCCGGCACTATCATCGGATGAAGGCCCTGGGCGCCACCCACATGACCGGCGGCGGGGATCCGTTTTATGAAAAGATCGGCTATGGGAAGGGAATCCATTGGACGTTCTGGAAACGGGCGGAAAAGGCGGATGCTCCATTGGCCAACCCCTGTCAGGAAGAATGAGTGGAGGGCTTTGGGAGAAAGGATTTGACACCTTCGGCGCATTGCTTGTCCATAACGGAGAGGCGCTGGAGGAAGCGAGTCGGATTGTCGCATATGTGAAAAAGCTGTGATCCGCTGTGTCAAAAACACTTCCAGCCAAAGACGGTATAGCTTTCCCCGTGAATATGCCCTATCATCCTTTCTGAAAGGAGGGCGAAACCATGGCCTATCGGAACGCGCAGGAGATTTTCCCGGAAGGACTCCTCAAACAGATCCAGCGGTACGTGTCCGGCGAAACCATCTATGTGCCGGCACGGGAAGAGAAAAAAGCCTGGGGTGAAACATCCGGATATCAGCAGTATATCCGGGAGCGGAACCTGGGCATTCGCGAAGCCTTCACCCGGGGCGTGAGCATCGAGCAGCTTATGGACCAATATGCGCTCTCCTACGATTCCATCAAACGAATCGTGTATTCAAGAAAGGAGATCGCTATGCTCAAGTACAGCGCAACGCTGTCCTCCGCCCAGTCTTACGGACAGGCGGGAAAAATGGACGCCTGGATCCATCTGTATCTCAACGAGGACGGGCGGAACATTCCCTTCTCGGACGGTCTGAAGCTCTTCGACCGGTACTATTTCAGCCCGGCCCTGTTCCCCGTCCGGCTGTTTCACCGGTGCGCGGGGCCGGAACCGGAGATGAAATATCAGATCGACAGGGACTGGTGGGCCGTCAGGGTGGCCGATCTGGAGAAGAGTATCCAGAACGATCCGGATATGCCGCCGCTCATTGTTCACTATGCGGATGGTGAATTTGAACTCAACGACGGAAACCACCGCCATAAGGCATATGAAAACCTGGGCATCAAAAACGCCTGGGTCATCCTCTGGATCACAGAGGACGCGGAAAAGGAGGACTTCCTGGAAAGATACGGGGAATACGTGAAGGACTGCACCGTGATCCGGAGATAGGGAGGGTAAAAGACAATGAAACTGTTTATCATCACCGGCACCTGCGGGGCCGGAAAATCCACCATGAAGGACGAGCTGGCGGCAAGGCTGGACCCGGACCGGTATGCCTGCGTCGATTCGGACGAAACGGGCCTCAACTGGTGGGACTATGCCGGCACCGAACGGGAAGGACAGTACGCCGCGGACACGCTGCTGGAAGCGTTCAGGATTGCCGACGGAAGGAACCTGGTTTTCGTTACCTGCATGGCACCCCATGATTACATCACGAAAGCCGCCGTGCCGGAGGAACTGACCGCCACCTTCTATATCGCGCTGTGGGCAAAGGATCAGATCATCGACCGGCGCCTGCGGGCCCGGCCCAAAGAGCGGGGCTTCACAACGGACGAAGCCATCCGCCCCCACATCGAATACAATCAGTGGATCGGCCGGAACCGGGGCAAATATCAGCTGTTTATCGACACCGAAAACCAGACACCGGAAATGACCGCAGGGAAGATTGCGGCATTCATTTCCGGTCTGCCGGAATGAGGTCAGGATGGAAGGCGGAAATCTATGGATATCAAAACGCATTATGATTTACTGATCGAGGAAAACAACGATCCGTTCCGTGATCCGCCGGTTCTGCAGAAATATAATGGAATCATGGGACGGACAGGTGTTCCTGGATTTGATGGAACTGGACGAATCGAAGACTGTCCTTAAAATCGGGATTTGATGGAGGAAACTATGTTAAAAGATTATGAGATAAATAAACCAATTCTTGAAACTGACAGATTGATTATTCGTACGATTAACGAGAACGATGTGGCTGATTTAAAAGAGTGGCTGGGGAGAGATGAAATCTATACATATTGGGGAAGAAAAGCAAGCAAGAGCGAGAAAAATCCTGAACTTATGTTTGCTCCTGATCCCCGCCCTTGGGTAAAAAGAAAACCTTCTCCTGATTTTGATTGGGGAATTGTATTGAAAGGATCCAATAAAATGATAGGCATGATTGCGGTATTTGATATCCAGAATGCCAGAATGGGTGATATAGGATACAGAGTTAA
>JAFXVJ010000053.1 GCA_017524615.1 Clostridia bacterium
CTTGCCAATTTGGATCTTATACTATTCTCAAATAAAATCGGCAAGGAAGATAGACGAAGTTACAATGTCATCCCGACCGAAGCGGAGCGAGAGCGAAGCGGCGTGGAGGGATCTGGAAACTGGGCAATATGCTGCTGGAAGTAATATGTTTCTCAAAGATCCCTCGACTTCGTTCCGCTCTCGCTCCACTCCGCTCGGGATGACAGGAGCGTTTTACTTTTTTTCTTGCTATTTTAATTTGAGTATAGTAGTATTAGAACGCGAATCGTATGACTGTCGATATTTCCCATTGACAAATCGGACGGAAACGAATATAATTCAAATCGAAACAAGAACATGTGTTCTTATTATCGTGTGAAGGTGAGAAACAGTGAACAGGGTCATTCTGCACGTGGACGCCAATTGCTTTTATGCCTCCGTGGAATGCCTGTATCATCCGTCCATCCGCACGAAGCCCGTGGCGGTGTGTGGCGATCCCGAAGCGCGGCACGGCATTGTTCTGACGGCGAATTATCCCGCAAAGCGCATGGGCGTCAGGGTAGGGCAAGCCATTTGGCAGGCGAAACAAACCTGCGCAGGGCTGGTGACAGTGCCGCCGCATTACGACCTGTACGTGCATTTTTCCCGCATGATGCGTGCCATCTGGGAGGAATACTCCGATCGGGTGGAAGCCTTCGGGCTGGACGAAAACTGGCTGGACGTATCCGACGAAGTAAAAAGCATCCGTCAGGGAAAGCTGCTGGCGGATAAGCTGCGGGAGCGGGTGAAGAACGAATTGGGGATCACCGTTTCCGTGGGCGTGGCGGACAACAAGATTTTTGCCAAGCTGGGCAGCGACTTCAAAAAGCCAGACGGCACCACGGCCATTTTCCCCGAAACCTTCCAGGAAACGATCTGGCCCCTGCCCGCCGGGGATCTGCTGTACGTGGGCCCCGCCACCGCAAAAAAGCTCGCCAGGCTCAACATCTGCACCATCGGGGATCTGGCGAGAGCGGATGACGGGCTGCTGAAAACGACGCTGGGCAAAAACGGCCTGCTCCTGCAGGCGTTCGCCCTGGGGCTGGATCTGTCCCCCGTGATGCCGATTGCCGCCGCGGCGGCCATCAAATCCATTGGCAACAGCACCACCACGCCCCACGACATTCAGACGGCGGAGGACGCCAAATGCGTGTATTACCTGCTGGCGGAAAGCGTAGGGGCGCGGCTGCGGGAACACGGCTTTCGCGCCCGCTGCGTCAGCATATCCGCGCGCACGACAGCGCTGTATACCTCCGGCTGTCAAACCATGCTGGACGCGCCCACGGATATTACCTCGGAAATCGCCGAAACGGCTTACCGCCTTTTCATGGAGCGCTTCACGGCCGATCTTCCGCTGCGGAGCGTGGGCATTTCCTGCTCGCATCTTACTCCCGCGTCCGCCCCGATGCAGCTGTCTTTTGTGGAAGATCCTGCCGTACGCATCAGGAAAGAACGCCTGGATCAGGCGATTGACGATCTGCGGCGGAGGTACGGGCACAATGTGGTCCAGCGCGGCGTCGTTTTGATGGATTCCTCTTTTGCGGCGCTGAAACCCAAGGAAGACCATACGATCCATCCCGTGCCATTCTTCGCGGGATAAAGGGGGGAAGCAGCCATGGATTTTCCGGAAGAGCATAAGGAATATGTGAAGGTGCGGGCGGATTTCATGCCCGACGGGCGTATCATTCCGCTGATGTTCAAAACGGAGGACGGACAGAAAACGGTCATTGACCGTGTGGTGGATATTCGCATGGCCCCCGCCCTGAAAGCGGGGGGACAGGGCATGCGCTATACCTGCCGCATTGGGGAGAACATGATCTATCTCTTTCACGACCGCGATTTTTGGTTCGTGGAAGAAATCTGAATTCTTGCGGATTCTTTTTTGAAATGCTATGATAAAACAGGGGTGGAAACGATGTGCGGACGGTTTTTTATCGCCGAAGAGGGCGAGGATGCATTGCTGGCCATGATGATTGAGGAAGCCTCCAAACGTCAGCGGGCCATCACGGGGGAAAGCGCCATAGCCCGCGGCGAAGTGTTTCCTTCCGCCACGGTGGCGGCATTCGCGATGGGAAGGAACGGCGGGATCGGTTCCTATCCGCTGCAATGGGGCTTCCATCGGCCCGACGGGAAGGGACTGATTATCAATACCCGAAGCGAAACGGCGCTGGAAAAGCCGATGTTCAGGGCATCCATGCTGGAGCGCCGCTGCCTGATCCCCTGCTCCTGGTACTTTGAATGGGAGGTCAGGGACGCCCGATCGGGCCCGGATGGTCCCTCCTTGCAAATCCAGCGTGACGCCCTCCCCCGGGGGAAAAGCAAAAGCGCGCTGAAAATCAGGTATGCCATCCGTCCCAGACAGGCGGGGCTGATGTATCTGGCGGCGATCTATCGCTATGAGGAAGGGCTGCGGCTGCCCGTTTTCTCCGTTCTGACGTGCGAACCCGCGCGGGAAATCGCCTTTATTCATGACCGCATGCCCGTCATTTTTTCCGACGCCACGCGCCGCGCCTGGCTGGACCGCGGGGCTGACCCGCGGGAAGCGATGAAGCTGTGCGAGAAAGAAATGGTTTTTCATACCGCGTAATACTCATTCTCATCTAAAACACAATTTGCAAAGGGTGACAAAAGAACGGGAGGACGAGGCAGGGGCCTTCGCGGCCCCTGAACCCCGCGCCAGGGAACGATCCCATGGACCCGCTCCTGGCGAAGCTGCTTGACCGATAGAACCAAGAAAATGTCGCGTGTTGCGCTGGGAATACGAATGTTTGGGGCTTTTGGCTCAATGAAAGCCAGAGAAGGGCCTATTGCACTATACTCCAAGAAAAAACGGAGTTGTTCTCTCGAACTTCTCCGTTTTTTTGTTGGGGCTTAGTGCAACAGCCCCCTTTTTTGCTGTCCGCGTGTGAGAATCAGGGCACTTTGATATCCGTCCAGCACGCTCCTGTCATCCCGAGCGGAGTGGAGCGAGAGCGGAACGAAGTCGAGGAATCTTTGAGAAACAGATTACTTCCAGCAGCATATTGCCCAGTTTCCAGATCCCTCCACTCCGCTTCGCTCTCGCTCCGCTTCGGTCGGGATGACATTGTAACTTCGTCTGTCTTCCTTGCCGATTTTATTTGAGAATAGTATGAGCGTCAATGAAGAGAAAATTAAAACGAGTGCTGAATTGCAGCCCTGCGCAGCGCGAAGCGCCCACGCGGGCGCTGGGCCGGTTGCGTTTTCTGTGAGGACATGCTATAATCAGATACAGGTGTCAGACAGAGTTAAAATCCAAAGAAGAAGGTGGCGGCGTGAAGATTACAACCATCGGTGAAATCCTGATCGACATGACTCAAACGCATATGGACAGCAATGGCGTTCCGCATTTTGCGGCCAATCCCGGAGGCGCGCCGGCCAATGTGGCGGTGGCGGCGGCCAAATTGGGCGCAGAAGCCGGCTTTGTAGGCTGCGTTGGCGATGATGCCTATGGACGGCTGCTGCGGGATACCCTGATCCGCTTCGGCGTATCTGTTGACGGGCTGCAGGTGACAAAGCGGGCAAACACCACATTGGCCATTGTAACGGTGGATGCGAAGGGCGAACGCAGCTTTTCATTCTACCGTAAGCCGGGCGCCGATACCATGATTGATGCGGATCAGGCAATCCGGGCGATCGCGGGAACGGGCCTGCTGCACTTTGGCAGCGTCAGCCTGACCGATCCTGTGTGCCGGGACGCCGTCGTCAGCACCGTACAGGCGGCCAAGCGGGCGGGGGCGCTGATCACGTACGATCCCAACTACCGTGCCGCGCTGTGGGAGCATGAGGATGCCGCCGTGCTGCAGATGCGGGCCGTGCTGCCGCTGTGCGATATCGTGAAGATCAGCGATGAGGAAACCGGGCTGCTCTGCGGGGTACGGGATCCTGCGGCTGCGCTGGAAAAGATGATGGCATTGGGGGTCCGGCTTGCGGTCGTCACCCTTGGCGCGCACGGGGCCATGTGGCGCTTCGGCGCACTGACCGGAACGGTGCCCGGCTTTTCCGTGAAAGTGGCGGATACCAACGGCGCGGGCGATACTTTCTTCGGCGCCTTCCTCAGCCGCATTGCCGCCCGGGGAGGCCTGGAGGGGCTGCGGGCGGAGGAAATCAGCGCCTGCGTGCGCTTCGCCAACAAGGCCGCATCCATTACCACCAGCCGTCCCGGCGCGATTCCCGCCATGCCGACGCTGCATGAAGTACAGGAGGGATTGTCCCAATGAAGGATTACTGGAAGCCTGAATTTGCGTCCCGGTTCCGCAGGCATGAGAATGAACTGAAGTGGCTGTACTGTGAATTGTACCACAACGATCAGAAAGCCTATGCGTATTTTACCGACATGCTGTACCGCGCCTGGGAACAGCGCCCCGAGAGCCTGAAAATGATGGACCGCGCCCGGGAGGAATACCCCGACTGGTACAAGGGCCACGATCTGGTGGGCATGCTGATGTACGTGAACGCTTTTGCCGGCGATCTGAAAGGCGTGCGGAAAAAGCTGGACTATATCTCCGACTGCGGCGTGAACTATCTGCATCTCATGCCCCTGCTGGAAAGCCCCAAGGGCCGCAGCGACGGCGGCTATGCCGTCAGCGATTTCCGCAGGGTGCAGCCGGAATTGGGCACCATGGAGGATCTGAAAGCCCTGGCGGACGACTGCCACGAGAAGGGCATCGCCGTGTGCCTGGACTTCGTGATGAATCATACCAGCGAGGATCATGAATGGGCGCGCCGTGCGCGGGCGGGGGAGAAGGAATATCAGGCCCGGTATTTCTTCTATGACGACTGGATGATCCCCAACGCCTATGAGCAGACGGTGCCCCAGGTGTTCCCCACCACCGCGCCGGGCAACTTTACCTGGTGCGAAGAAGCGCAGAAAGTGGTGATGACCACCTTCTATCCCTATCAGTGGGATCTGAACTACGCAAACCCCACCGTGTTCAACGACATGACCGACAACATGCTGAACCTGTGCAACCACGGCGTGGACATTATCCGCCTGGACGCGGTGCCCTACATCTGGAAGGCCCTGGGCACGCCCTGCCGGAACCTCCCCCAGGTCCATTCCCTGGTGCGCATGATGCGCATGGTGTGCGAAATCGTGTGCCCGGGAACGCTGCTGCTGGGCGAGGTGGTGATGGAGCCGAGCAAAGTGGTGCCCTATTTTGGCACGGTGGAAAAGCCGGAATGCCATCTGCTCTACAATGTGACCACCATGGCCACCATCTGGCACACCGTGGCCACAAGGGATGTGCGGCTGCTGGCCCATCAGCTCGGGCAGGTGTTCGCCCTGCCCAAGGAATACACGTTCCTCAATTACCTGCGCTGCCACGACGACATCGGCTGGGGGCTGGACTACGGTTTCCTGCGGCAGTTTGGCCAGGAGGAAGTGCCCCACAAGAAATACCTGAACGATTACCTGACCGGGAAATGGGCCGGCAGTCCGGCCCGGGGCGAACTGTATAACGACGATCCGAGGCTGGGCGACGCGCGGCTGTGCGGCACCACGGCATCCCTGTGCGGTATCGAGGCGGCCCGGGCCAGCGGCGATCAGGCGGCCATGGAAACGGCCATCCGGATGGATGAAACGCTCCATGCATTCATGTTTACCCTCAGCGGCGTGCCCGTTCTGTACAGCGGCGATGAAATCGCCCAGGAAAACGATAACGCTTATCATGACGATCCCCTGAAGCGGGAGGACAGCCGTTACCTGCACCGGGGCAATCTGGATTGGAAAAAGGCCGCCCTTCGGACCCGAAAGAATACGCCGGAAGGAAAGGTGTTTTCCGCGATCTGCCGGATGGAAGGCCTGCGCGGCGAGCATCGCGCGTTCGATACGGAGGCGGATACCTGGCTGCTGGACACCGGCAGCGATCAGGTGCTGGGCATCGGGCGCTATTACCGGGGCGAGCAATTGCTGGCGCTGTTCAATTTCAGCGATCAGGACCGGACAGCCTGGCTCAAGGATGAAAAAATGTATACCGACCTGATGGACGGCACGGAAAGCGACGCCGGCGCAGTGAAGATCCCCGCGGGAGGATTCCGCTGGCTGCTGCATACATTCTGAGGAGGGATCGAATGAAGCGGAAACTGATTTTTCTGGACATCGACGGCACTCTGACGCCGGCCGGGAGCAACTATCCGCCGGAGAGCGCCATGCGGGCCATCCGCAAAGCCCAGGCCAACGGGCATCTGGTGTTCCTGTGCACCGGGCGCAACCGCGGCATGCTTGCGCCCGTGCTGGCCCTGGGCTTTGAGGGCGCGGTGGCGGGAGCCGGCGGCCTGGTTTTCGCCGGGGACGAGATCCTGTTCGACTGTCCCATGCCGAAGGAGCAGTTCGAGCTGGGCATGCGGCTTTTAAAGGAGCAGGGCGTGTTCCGCACCATCGAAGCGCGGGACGTTACCTGGGGCGACGAGGATCTGGGCGATTTCCTGGCCCAAGCGGGGGAAGGCAACAGCGAATTGGTGCGCTGGCGCAAGGCGCTGGCGGAGCAGCTCAACATCCGCCCCATGCACGAATATGACGGCAGCCCCATCTACAAAATCGTGTTCATGTGCAAAACGGCCGATCAGTTGGCTCCCGCGAGGGAAGCGCTGGAGAAGGATTACAATTTCGTGGTGCAGGACGTGGCGGCCCATCAGTGCCTGAACGGGGAACTGATCAACCGGAAGTTCGACAAGGGCCGGGGCGTCAGGATCGTAGCGGACCATTACGGCATGGATGTGAGCGACACCATCGGTTTCGGCGACAGCATGAACGATCTGGAAATGATCGAGACGGTGGGCTATTCCGTCTGCATGGACAACGGCAGCCCCAAGCTGAAAGAAATCAGCGACCTGGTCTGCCCCGCCGTGGAGGCGGACGGCCTGGCCTGGGCGTTTGAAAAGCTGGGCCTGATCTGAAAAAATAAAGATTTACAGAATCGTGCAAATACGGTATAATAAGAAAAAAGATGTTTGATCTGTCCCGTTGCCGCCCAGGAAGGGCAGATATGCATCATAAATAGAAAGGATGATCTACCTATGGCATTGGACTATCGCAAATGCGCTGAACAGATCGCCGCCAACATCGGCGGAGGAGGCAACGTGATCAGCGCGGCCCATTGCGCTACCCGGCTGCGCCTGGTGATCGCGGACAACGGCAAGGTCAACAAAAAGGCCCTGGAAGAGGTGGACGGCGTCAAGGGCATGTTTGAAAGCAACGGCCAATTGCAGCTCATCATCGGCACCGGCACCGTCAACAAGGTGTACGATGAATTCCTGGCCGTTACCGGCGCGTCTGCCGCCACGAAGGACGACGTAAAGGCCGCCGCGGCGTCGAAAATGCCCTGGTGGAAGAAGATCCTCAAAACGCCCGGCGATATTTTCGTGCCCATTCTGCCCGCCATCGTGGCCTCCGGCCTGATGATGGGCCTGGTGGAAGCCATTCCGAAATTTGCGCCCAGCTTCCAGAACACCGGCTGGTTTGCCTTCCTGGATCTGGTGGCCAATACCGCCTTCGCCCTGCTGCCCGTGCTGGTGGCCATTTCCGCCGCCCGGGTGTTTGGCGGCAACGTTTTCCTGGGCGCCGTCATCGGCCTGATGCTGGTGCACCCCGCCCTGCTCAACGCCTGGAACGCCGGCAGCATCAAGGAGGTGGCGCTGAAATTCAACGAACCGATCCCCATCGAATATGTTCAGGATGCGCTGAACGCAGACAAGCTCAAAATAGAAGTAAACGGGAAACAGGTATATGTGGACGGCCTCACGGAAGAAGAAAAAGCCGGTCTGCCCGGCGGCGGATGCGATGCTTATCTGCTGATGCTGGACACCTTTGACGGAACCGAGGCGGACGGCAAGATCGCGCCCGCGCTGCTGAATAACCTTGCCACCGTCAAACGCGAGAATGAAACCATCAGCCTTTCCTACAGCGTGTGGGATCATATCAACTCTGACACGGATCCGGAACGCAAAATCGGCAAGAACGGGATTGAGATCCAGAAATGGAACCTGTTCGGCGACATCGGCATTGCCCAGAGCGGCTACCAGGGCCACGTGATCCCCGTGATCCTGGCCGTGCTGTTCATGTGCTTCATCGAAAAGAAGCTGCACAAGATCGTGCCCGAAATGATCGATCTGTTCGTGACCCCGCTGTGTACCGTGCTGGTGACGGCCTTCGCCGCGTTCCTGATCATCGGCCCCATCTTCTCGGTGGTGGAAAACTGGGTGCTCAGCGGCGCGGAATGGCTGGTCACAAAGACCGGCGGTATCGGCGCCGCCATCATGGGTGCCATTTACCCCTGGACCGTGGTCATGGGTCTGCACCACATGTACAACGTCATCGAGGCCGGCATGATCGCCTCCTCCGGCGTCAACAGCTGGATGCCCATTGCCTCCGCCGCCAACTTTGCACAGTTCGGTGCCTGCTTGGCGGTGGCGCTGAAGGTGCATAACCAGAAGACCAAGTCCGTGGCCTTGCCCTCTTCTCTCTCCGCATCTTTGGGCATTACGGAGCCGGCCATCTTCGGTATCAACTTCCGCTTCATGAAGCCCTTCATCTGCGGCATGATCGGCGGCGCGGTGGGCTCCCTGTTCGCCACGTTCCTGCGGAGCGCTGACGGAACGGCGGCCTTCGGCGCCACCACCTACGGCGTTACCGGCATTCCCGGCATCCCCGCGGTGAACAACACCGTGATGTACATTGTTGAGCTGCTCATCGCCTCCAGCATTGCCTTTGCCCTGACCTGGTTCATCTGGAAAGAGGAAAAGCCCGAGGCCGTGCCTGCCGAAGGGCCTGCCCCTGCCGCCCTGAAAACGCCTGAAATCGAAGTGCCCACCGTCAGCGTGATCCGCTGCGCGGCCGGCCAGGTGCTGCAGCCCGTGAAGGGCACCGTCATTTCCCGGGAGGAGATCCCGGATGAGACCTTCGCTTCCGGTGTGCTGGGCGACGGCGTGGGCATCCAGCCCAGCGACGATAAGGTGGTGGCTCCCTTCGACGGCACCATTTCTTCCGTGGCCGAAAGCCAGCACGCCGTGGGCATTGAATCCAACGGCATGGAAATGCTGATCCACGTGGGCGTGGACACCGTGAACATGAAGGGCGACGGCTTCACCTGCCTGGTGAAGGAGGGCGACGAAGTGAAGGCCGGCCAGCCCATCATCATCTTCGACCGGGCCAAGATCAAGGCCGCCGGCTACAGCGACACCGTGGCCGTGCTGCTCACCAATTCCGAGGACCTGGAAAACGTGGAGTGCGGAGCGGAGTAACGGGGGTTTTCCGGGGAATCGCTCTTTGAAGGCCAAAGAACGGTTCCCCGGGCCCCTCCGGGAAAGCCGCATGGAGAAAGCCGCGCAACGATTGTGAATCATTCCGTATCAACGGAAATAAAGAATCAGGAGGAAAAAACATGAAGTCTTTCGAGTACACCATCACCGATCCCGTGGGCATCCATGCCCGTCCCGCCGGCGTACTGGTCAAGGAAATCAAGAAGTATGCATCCACCGTCACCGTGGCCAAGGGTGAAAAGAGCGTCAACGCCCTGAAGCTCATGGCGCTCATGGGCATGGGCATCAAGCAGGGCGACACCGTGAAGGTCACCGTCGAAGGCGCGGATGAAGACGCCGCTGCCGCCGCCATCGAAGCATTCTTTAAAGCCAATCTGTAAACACCCGGTGAAAACGGCTGCCCGTGCGACAGCCGTTTCTTTTCTTTATCAATAAGACGGGAGGGGTCCATCATGATTTCTATTCAGGGTAAGGGCGTATCCACCGGCGTGGCCATCGGCCCTTTGTATTACTATCAGCGGGCCAAATCCACCATCCGCCGCTATGAGGTGGCGGATCCGGACGCGGAATGGGCGCGGTTCAAGGCGGCCCAGGAAAAGGCCATCGCCCAGCTGGGCGAGCTGGCCGAAAAGGCGCGGGAGGAAGCCGGCGACGAGGCCGCGCTGCTGTTTGAGACCCATCAGATGATGGCGGAGGACATGGAATACGAAGAGGCCATCCAGACCGCCATTCAGGAAAACAAATTGAACGCGGAAGCTGCCGTCACCGACACCGCCGCCCAGTTCGCCGACATGTTCGCCGCCATGGACGATCCGTATTTCCAGGCCCGGTCCGCGGACGTGAAGGACGTGTCCGGCCGCATCATCGCCGCGCTCACGGGCGTGGCCCAGGGCGGCATCGATTCCCCCGTGCCCGTGATCCTGGCGGCGGATGATCTGGCACCCAGTGAAACGGTGCAATTGGACAAGAGCAAGATCCTGGGCTTCGTCACCGAGGGCGGCTCCGGCTCCAGCCACACCGCCATCCTGGCCCGCACCATGGGCATCCCCGCCATCATCGGCGTGGGGAATCAGCTGAAGCCCGAATACGAGGGCCGCGAGGTCATCATCGACGGCAGCACCGGCAGCGTGGTGGTGGAGGCCGACGCCGATACCCGGGCTCACCTGCTCAAGAAAATGGAGGAGCAGAAGCGCCAGCGCGAGCTGCTGGAAAAGCTGAAGGGCCAGCCCAACGTCACCCTGGACGGCCAAAGCATCAAAGTGTTCTGCAACATCGGCTCTCCCGACGACGTGGCCGCGGTGCTCAGCAATGACGCCGGCGGCGTGGGCCTGTTCCGCAGCGAATTCCTGTATCTCAACTGCGACGATTATCCCTCCGAGGATTATCAGTTTGAAGCGTATAAAAAGGCACTCAGCGATATGAACGGCAGGGAAGTGGTGATCCGCACCCTGGATATCGGCGCGGACAAGCAGATCGGCTATTTCAATATGCCGCACGAAGAGAACCCCGCCCTGGGCAACCGCGCCCTGCGCATCTGCCTGAACCGGCCAGAGATCTTCCACACCCAGCTCCGCGCCCTGTACCGCGCTTCCGCTTACGGCAGGCTGGGCATCATGTTCCCCATGGTCACCAGCGTGTGGGAGGTGAAGGAAGCCCGGAAAATGTGCGAGCAGGTGAAGGCCGAGCTCACAAAAGAGGGCATTCCCTTCTCTGACGACGTGGAAATCGGCATCATGATCGAAACCCCCGCCGCCGTGCTCATGAGCGACCGGCTGGCCAAGGTGGTGGATTTCTTCTCCTGCGGCACCAACGACCTGACCCAGTACACCCTGGCCTGCGACCGGCAGAACGCCGACCTGGGCCGGTTCTATAATCCGCATCACCCGGCGGTGCTCCGCGCCCTGAAAATGGTGTGCGACAACGCCCACAAAAATGGCGTGTGGGTAGGCATCTGCGGCGAACTGGGGGCCGATCTGGCGCTGACGGAGACGTTCCTCTCCATCGGCATTGACGAACTGAGCGTATCGCCCCGCGCGGTGCTGCCCCTGCGGCAGAAGATCCGCGAAATCAATGTTTCCCAGATCAAAGAAAAAGTGCTGGCCGATCTGCTCAGCGATGAAAACACCATTTGAGTGATCCCGCCAAAAACTGCCCGCCCGGATGGCTCCGGGCGGGCATGACTGTTTCAAGGAGAAATACGTTGAACGAAACACAGGCAAGATGGCGCCTCCGGTGCTTTGGCCGGGTGCAGCACGTGGGGTTTCGGTATACGGCCATGTACCTTGCGAACAAGCTGTATCTGACCGGCTGGGTCGAAAACCGGGAGGATGGCAGCGTGCTGCTGGAAGCGCAGGGCGGCACGGCGCAATTGAGGAAATTCCTGATTCAATTGAAAAGCCAGCCGCATCTCCATATTGAAAAGACGGAAATTTCTTCGGTCCCTCCGCAGCCGTATGAGAGGGGGTTCCGCGTGCGGAATCGGACCGGGGATTGACGCGCCATCGCGTGGCCCGCCATGCGGCGGCGCTTGTTTACGCGGAGAAATCCGAATTTTTGATCAGCTGAGCCGCCTTTATCACCGCGGGGATCAGCTGTTTTTTTCTGGAAACAATGCCCGGCAGGAAGAAAGCGCCGTTCTCGGGCTTCGTGTGGAAAGCAACGGAAATCAACTGTTCGCTGTTTTCGCCGTAATAGATCAGTTCGGTGGATTCTTTCAGGATATTGGTCAGCATGAAGTACACCTTCGGCACCTGCTGCTTTTCGCTTTCAGCTTTCAGCACCGGCGTCAGCTTTTCACGGATCAGGCTCAGGTCGTCTTCGTCCATGGAGCTGATCTGGCCGACGCCGAAGACCACGTCCTCTTCCACCGTGAATTTCTTGTAGTCCTGGTAGAAAATCTGGTCCGGCGTTTTGCCGCCCAGGTTGCTGCCGGCGCGGAACATTTCCTTGGCCAGCTGGGCAATATCCACCCCGGCGATCAGCGACAGTGCGCCTGCGGCCATTTTATCGTGCACCGTGCAGGTGGGCGAACGGAACATCAGCGTGTCTGAAATAATGGCGGAGCAGAGCAGACCGGCAATATTCGGCGGGATATCCAGCTTCTGTTCGCCGTAGATCTGGTACATGATGGTGCCGGTGCAGCCCACGGGCTGATTGCGGAAGGTGATGGGCATCATGGTTTCCAGGTTTCCAAGCTTATGATGGTCGATGATTTCCAGGATGTCCGCCTGATCTGCGTTATCCGCCGCCTGATCCTTTTCATTATGGTCCACCAGGATGATCTGCTTTTTCTTTGGATCGATCAGGTTTTGCCGGGAGATGGTGCCCCGGCAGCGCCCTTGGGGATCAATGACCGGGAACGCGTGATAGCGGCTGTTTTTCATGGCGTCCTGGATATCGTCTGAGAAATCCTCCGTGGAAAAAGTGACCAGATGGTTCCGGGTCATCACATATCCCACGGGAATGCTTTGGTTGATCAGCCGGGCGATGGTGAAGGTGTCCAGCACGGAGGAAATGATGACCACGCCCTTTTCCCGCGCCAGCGCCAGCACGCGGTCGGAAATCTCCATATTCAGGCCCACCACGATGCAGCTGACATTCCGGTTCACGGCCTCCATCTGGTCCCCTTCCCGGTCGCCCAGAATGACCATATCGCCTTCTTCCAGAATCACGCCCAGAAGATCGGGGTTGGCCGTGCCGACCAGCACCCTGCCTTTGGAAAAATACAGGTTTTCATCCCCCACCCGGATGGTCCCCCGAATGGTTTCAGCGATCCAGCGGTACTGCGTATGGGCATTGGAGAGGAGCAGGCTGTCTTCCGTGTCCATGAACACCTGGGAAATGTCGTTTACCGTGATCAGCCCTTCCAAATGGTCCTCCGCATCCACGACCGGCAATGTGGTGATGCCATGGGCCTTCATCAAATCCCATGCGCGTTTCAAAGGCATGGCTGCTTCCAGGTGCGGCGTGACGAAGAAGTCCATATCCTTTACCTGCGTGCCGACATTGGGCATATATCCGGGCTGAGAAAAGCCGAAACGTTTCAGCACGAACTCCGTTTCCTCGTTGATCTGCCCTGCCCGCCGGGGAACGAAGCGGTCCCCCTTCGATGTTCTGTTGCGGATATCCGCATAGGCAATGGCGGAACAGATGGAATCTGTATCGGGGTTCTTGTGGCCGAGAATATACACATGCTCATGCTCCGGCATACGCTGGCTCCCCTTTCAATGATTTTTTGATGGTATGGGCCGAAATGAATTTTGCTCCGGTGGATTATTCTTTTTTTTGTTATGCCATTCGTATCCAATGATTCCTTCATTCCTATTATAGTCGCCGCAAAATCCCCTGTCAACCTTCCTGCGCGGGAATCCCGGCAGCAGCCGCGAAAGACCGCGAAAGAAGCGGCCGGA
This sequence comes from Clostridia bacterium, assembly GCA_017524615.1. Classification (GTDB taxonomy): domain Bacteria; phylum Bacillota; class Clostridia; order Christensenellales; family Aristaeellaceae; genus RUG563. The sequence continues at coordinate 13,704 of JAFXVJ010000053.1, forward strand.
AGATTCTTCGTTTGTACCGGATGGCCAGAGACCGCATCCCGGCCTCAGACGTGCCCCAGCAAACGCCGTATCCATTCCGGGGACAACTCCTGCTGCGGCCGGAATGCATCCGACGCCATATAAGCATAGACAGCGCGGAGCAAGGCCCGGGCCTCGGGGTACATGCACAGGCTGTGCAGCCCCATGGAGGACACCATCAGCCGTCCGCCGCCGCACCGGCATTCAAACAGCTTGGCCATGGGGCGCATGAAGGCATAGGAATCCATTTCCGCAATGATGGGGTTTGGCAGAGGATCCGGCAGGATCAGGGCGCGTTGCACCGCCATGGGCCACCATTGCCAATCGGTGTGGCTGTCGGTGGGGAAAAGGCGGAACAGCGGGTGCTGCGCGTCGATCAGCATGCCCATGCTGCCGGCCTGCTCCGGGAAGGTGCACACCGACCAGAAATCCGTGCTGAACTGGGTGGGGATGGAATGGGGCAGCGCTTCATCCGCGTCGGGCGCCAGCAGCACCCGTCCGCCTTCCGCCAGCATGCTCAGCGCCTTGTCGTCCAGGGTCCGGCATTCATGAACCGTATCGGGGCAAACCGCCGGCTCATCCGGATATACCCACAGGGAATAGCTGTTTTCCGCGCTGCCCAGGGCACAGGTCAAGGTCAGCCTGGCCGGCCGGGCCAGCATCGGCATGGCCAGGGAGAGCGTGCCCAGCTCCGTCATCCCGCCGGGCTGTGCCGCCACGGCGGGCAACCCGCCGGACAGGGATACCCCCTCGCCTGTCAGCGTCCAGCCTGGCCGGCCGGACAGCGCGGCTTTTCCGTAATTGGCCATGCGCAGGGGGATTTCGGCCTTTTCCCCGCAGGTATAGGTGAATTTGGGCAGCAGAGCCAGGGGAAGCACATCCCGGAAAAAGGCGCGGAATCGTTCCGGCCGGGCAAAGTCATAGGGCTTGGGGCGCAGATGCGCGTTCATCATGCCCACCAGCGCGGTCCCCTGGCCGGGAAAATCCTGCAGCCCCAGCAGGGATATGCCGCTGAAATCCCTGGTGCGCAGGGCGGCTTCCACCTCTGCCCGATAGCACAGCAGGGCCAGCTCCCCTGTGGCCTCCACCCGACGCCGCCAGTCGGCGTCCATGCCGGCCTTTCGCACCTTTTTCTGCACAAAGGCCAGGTTGTCCGGCCTGGTAACGCCCTGAAAATCGCTGATTTCCCCGAAATCAGGCAGCACCTCATACTGCCCTACTTCGAAGGAGAATACAGGCTGATCGGTCTTTTCCCGAATGGCGCGCATGCCCTCGTCATAATTCACCCGCCAGTCGGGGTATTGCCGGTTCAGCCAGCCCCGGAACGCCGCGGAGGTGGCCCGCAAATGGTGGCCCGGGCAATCGGTGGAGGTGTAAAAATCGCTGGCGGGATCAGGCCCGAGGCCGCCGTAATGGGGATTGGAGCCGTTGGCAAACAGGCGCGTGGGATCCAGACGGCGGGCCAGGGAAAGCAATTCGTCCATATATGCGTGTCCCGCCGCGTCCGCTTGCAATTCATTGCCGAAGGTGAGCATCACGAAAGAAGGGTGATTGCTCAGGCACAGCAGGATCTGCTCCAGCTCCGTGCGGTAATAGTCCCGCGCCTCCGGGGAAGCGAAGGCATGCTCCGGATCCCAGTGAGATAATTCCGGCTGCATCAGCATGCCCATCCGATCCGCGGCAGTGAAGGCCGCCTCCGGGGGACAGTGGCTGTGGAAGCGCATGCAGTTGACGCCGTAGGCGCGGTAGCTTTCCAGGGCCGCCGTCCATCCTGCCACATCCATGGGGGGATAGCCGGTTTCGGGAAACACGGCGCAGTTGGCCTCGCTCCGCAGGAAAATGCGCCGGCCGTTCAGCGTCAGCCTGCCGTGCTGCGCCTCAAAATCACGCACACCGAAGGACACGGTTTTTTCTTCCATGCCCTCGCACCGGACGGACAGCGTATACAGGTTTCCTTCCTCTATGTCCCATTTTTTCAAATCTTCCCGGAGCGGGAGCCCGGGATATACGATTTTCCTTTTCCCGGGGGCGTATGTCCGGGCCTCCGCGACGGCCGTTTCTCCGCCGTCGAGCGCATCGCAGCGCAGGCATACGCTTCCGGTCCAGCCGTCCGGCACGTCCATTTCGATCTGCACGTCGATGCTGTTTCCGTCCGGATAAACGCGGACGGCGGAAACGAAAGCGCTTTGCTCGATCCGCAGCCGCACGTAGCCCAGCAGGCCGTTCCAGTTGGTCTGGGTTTCGTCGGAGGCCGCGGAGGAATAGACGATTTCGTTCCGGGGCCAGCCGGGATAGCTGTTATCCGAAATCCATGTGAATTCGTCCCGGCCCGTCATTAATTCCGTCACCTCAAATACCCAGGGCGTGCTGACGCTGCCGGGCCGGTACAGCGGCGCTTCCCGGCCGTTGACCAGCAATCGCAGCTGCCGCGCCCGCTCCACCTCCGCGAAAACACGCATTCCGGGGGGCGGATCCCAGGCGACGGTATGGGAAATGCGGGCGGGCCCTTCATAGCATACCTTGCGGGTCAGCCGGGTGACAATGGGATCCCCGGGCCGCCAAAAGCCGATGCGCCGCACTTCGTCGGCCTTCCACTGACGGGCAGGGTCGTCCGGTCGGCCGATGCCGCTTTCGTCCAGGGTGCCGGGGATACGGATCGGGGCCTGCTGCCCGGGGATTTCGCACAGCCATGCGCCGGATAAATCCAGAGTGTTCATTTTGCTGCTCCTCTTATGTGCTGATTCTGTCAGGACGGATGGACGTATGAACGCCGGTTTTGCGATGTGTTTCTTCTGAAAACCAGTATAGCATATCCCGTTCCGTTTTCCAAGAGGCGGTTTTCGTGAAAAAGGGGAGAGGCAAAAGCCTCTCCCAGCGAAATATATCCGGTTTTGAATGACGCCATATCGCTCAGGCCGCATCCTCCATGGCCTGGGCCGTTTGCAGCATCCATTCGATGTATACGCCGTAGCCCTGGGTGGGATCATCCACGAACACGTGGGTCACAGCGCCGATGATCCGTCCGTTTTGCAGGATCGGGCTGCCGGACATGCCCTGAACGATGCCGCCCGTTTTGGCCAATAATTCGGGATCGGTCACCCGCAGGATCATGCTCTTCTGCGCGGGGGCCGATTGGCGGGTGGCCTGGATGATTTCCACCTGATACGCCTTGATCCCCTCCCCATCCACGGTGGACAGGATGGTGGCCGGCCCGATGGCCACGCTTTCCTGATAACCCACGGGCAGGCCGTCGGGGAAGAGGGGGTTCTCATAAGGCGCATCCAGGACGCCGTAGATGCCCAGCGGGGTGTTTTCCCGGATGTCGCCCAGCGTTATCTGCTTCTTCAGAAAGGTGCCGCGCAGCTCGCCGGGGACGCCCCGCTGACCCCGCTTGATATCCACGATGTCCGCATCCATCAGAGATCCTTCCCGGATCGGCAGGATACGGCCCGTGTCGCCGTCGCTGATGGCGTGGCCCAGAGCGCCGTAGGTGCCGTCGGATGGCTGATAATAGGACAGGGTGCCTACTCCGGCGGTGCTGTCCCGCACCCACGCGCCGATGCGGTATTGGCCCGAAGCGCCGTCCAGCGCGGGGATCAGGGTCACGCTGCGGGCGGCGCCGTCCCGGCGAAAGCTCATGCGCAGGGGCTTCCCCTGGGAAGCGGACACCAGTGCCGTGAGGTGAGCGCTGTCGGCGAGGGCTTCGCCGTTGACCGATTCGATCACATCTCCTGCCCGCAGGCCTGCCCGCTGGGCCGGGCTATGGCCGGATACGTCGGACACACCCACCACCAGCACCCCCCGGGTGGCCAGCGCCACGCCCACCGCCGCGCCGCCGGGGATCAGCCGGGTCTCCTCCCGGGCCTGGACCCGCATGCGGCCAATGGGAAACAGGCCGAACAGGTTGACCGTCACCTCGGTTTCCGCCGTTTCCCGGGCGGACAGCACGTTGTTGTCCGCGCTCAGCCGCTCATCCTGGCTGCTGAGCACTGCCACCCCCATATTCAGCGCGTATTGCTGGCCTACTGCCAGCCGATAGGTGCCGGGCAGGGCGCGCAGGGCCTGGGCGGTGGGCGAAAAAATCATCCAGGATGTGATCAGGGCGATCAGCGCCCCGACGCTTCTCCGTGCCCAGCCGATTTTTCTTTTCATGGTTCATCCCCCGTTTTTTTAACGCTTTCCTCAATATGCTGCGCATCCCGCGCCGGCCTATGCTGGAAAAGACCGCATCCTGAGGGGAAGAATGGAAAATCAGGGCGATAATTGGCAGTTTGCTCAATTGCAGATTGTTCGTATTTTTCAAACCGTTCTATCTATCCGGCGGGATGAGAAACAGAATTTGCAATAAAAATATTAAAAAATCCGAACATTTATCTTCATAAAGGAATAATAATTCAGAATTTATCTTGCGCCGGGCATTTTCCCATGATATAATAACGAGGCAAGCGCAGCTTTCTGCATCGGCGGGCCCCGGATGGGCGCGCGCCGAGCGTCAGAACAAAATGCGTTTGATTCGGCCGGCTGGCCGATGTTTCCCGGGAAAGGAGCCGTGAAAAGCAAGATGAAAAAGGTCGGCATCATCATGGGCAGCGACAGCGATTTGCCGGTGTTGGAAAAGGCGGCGGATACCCTGCGCAGCCTAGAGGTTCCCTTTGAAATGCATGTTTTTTCAGCGCACCGTACGCCGGCGGAGGCCCGGGACTTTGCGCTGAACGCCGCGGAAAACGGCTTTGGCGCGCTGATTGCCGCCGCGGGCAAGGCCGCTCACCTGGCGGGCGCCATCGCGGCCAATACGGTGCTGCCGGTGATCGGCATTCCCATCAAATCCTCCACCCTGGATGGGCTGGACGCGCTTTTGTCCACCGTGCAGATGCCCTCCGGCATTCCGGTGGCCACCGTGGCCATTGACGGCGCCCAGAACGCCGCCTTGCTGGCCGCCCAGATCCTGGCGGTGTCCGATCCCGCGCTGGCGGAAAAACTGGCCGCCCTGCGCCGGGAGGCCAGCGGGAAGGTGCTGGAAAAGGACAGGATGATCGCCCAAAAATTTAACGGATAAAACAGCATACAGAAGGAGGCGCTGAATGATGGAAAAGACCGCTCAGCTGTACGAAGGAAAAGCCAAGAAGGTGTTCGCCACCAACGATCCCAACTATTGCATCGTATCCTATAAGGACGACGCCACTGCCTTTAACGGCCTGAAAAAGGGCACCATCCTGGGGAAGGGCGCCATCAACAACCGCGTGACCAACCATCTGATGCGGCTGCTGGAGAAAAACGGCGTGCCCACCCACTATGTGGAGGAACTGAACGATCGGGAAACGGTTGTAAAAAAGGTGCGCATCGTGCCGCTGGAAGTGATTGTGCGCAACATCGCCGCGGGCAGCCTGAGCAAGCGGCTGGGCCTGCCGGAGGGCGTGAAAATGAAGCGCACCGTGCTGGAATACTGCTATAAAAACGACGATCTGGGCGACCCCATGGTGAATGAATACCACATCCTGGCCATGGAATGGGCCACCGAGGAGGAAATGGACCTGATCGCATCCTATTCCTTCAAGGTCAACGAGGTGCTGACCGAATACCTGAAGGAAGCGGGCATCGAACTGGTGGATTTCAAGCTGGAATTCGGCAAAACGGCGGACGGCCAGATCGTGCTGGCTGATGAGATATCCCCGGATACCTGCCGTTTCTGGGACATCAAGACCCATGAAAAACTGGATAAGGACCGGTTCCGCCGGGACCTGGGGGGCGTGGAGGACGCGTATCAGGAGATCCTGCGCCGTCTGCTGGGAGAATGATATGAGTCAATTGCGAGAAGAATGCGGCGTGTTCGGGGTGCTGGCGCCGGAGCGGTGCGATGTGGCTTCCACGGTGTATTACGGCCTGTTCGCCCTGCAGCACCGGGGCCAGGAAAGCTGCGGTATCGTGGTCAATGATGACGGTCTGTTTACCGCGCACAAGGATACGGGCCTGGTGAACGACGTGTTCACCAGCGAGGAAATGGAAAAGCTGGGCCAGGGAGATATGGCGCTGGGCCATGTGCGCTACGGCACCACCGGCAACACCAACCGGGCCAACGCCCAGCCCATCGTGGTGAACCATGTGAAGGGCCCCATGGCGCTGTGCCATAACGGCAATCTGATCAATTCCTATGAATTGCGGGACGAACTGGAAAATAACGGCTCCATCTTCCACACCACCTCGGATACCGAGGTGATTTCCTACATCATCACCAAGGAACGCTTGACGGCCCCCTCCATTGAGGAGGCCCTTTGCCGTGCCATGAACCGGATCAAGGGCGCCTACTCCCTGGTGGTGATGAGCCCCAGCAAACTGATTGCTGCCCGGGATCCCAACGGCTTCCGGCCCCTGTGCTTCGGCATGCGGCCGGATGGCGGCTTCATCGTGGCCAGCGAATCCTGCGCCCTGGACGCGGTGGGCGCCACCCTGGTGCGGGACGTGGATCCCGGGGAGATCGTGGTGTTTGAGCGGGGACGGGTGCGCTCCATCCGGGAGCACTGCGGAAAGGTCCAGCCCAGTCTGTGCGTGTTTGAATACATTTATTTCGCCCGTCCCGATTCCGTGGTGGACGGCGCCAGCGTGCACGAGGCCCGGGTGCGGGCGGGGGCGTTCCTGGCCCTCAAGCAGCCTGCCCAGGCGGATATCGTGATCGGCGTGCCGGATTCCGGCCTGGACGCCGCCATCGGCTATGCCCGGCAGAGCGGCATTCCCTACGGCGTAGGGTTCATCAAAAACCGCTATATCGGCCGCACTTTCATTTCCCCTGGGCAAAAATCCCGGGAGGACAAGGTGCGCATCAAGCTGAATCCCATCGCCTCCGTGGTGCGGGGCAAGCGGGTGGTGCTGATCGACGACAGCATCGTGCGGGGCACCACCAGCAAGCGCATCGTGGGCCTGCTCCGGGATGCCGGAGCCACCCAGGTGCATTTCCGGGTCACCGCGCCGCCGTTTCTGAATCCCTGCTATTACGGCACGGACATTGATTCCCGGGACCATCTGATCGCCTGCCACCACACGGTGTCCGAAATCGCCGACATCATCGGCGTGGATTCCCTGGGCTATCTGGATCTGGCTGATGTGCACCTGCTGGCGGACGGCAACCATTGCGGCGGCTACTGCGACGCCTGCTTCTCCGGCAAATATCCCACCCCGGTGCCGGGGCGCACGGCCAAATCCCGGTTTGAATACAAAAAGAGCGAAAGGCGGCCCGAAGAATGAAAAGCTATTCCGAATCCTACAAGGCCTCCGGCGTGGATATCACCGCGGGCTACAGGGCCGTGGAGCTGATGAAAAGCCACATTGCCCGCACGCTGACGCCCGGCGCCCTGGGCGGCGTGGGCGGCTTTGGCGGGCTGTTTGAATTGGACGTGAAGGGCATGGAGCAGCCGGTGCTGGTGAGCGGCACCGACGGCGTGGGCACCAAGCTGAAGCTGGCCTTCCAAATGAACCGGCATGACACGGTGGGCATCGACTGCGTGGCCATGTGCGTCAACGATGTGATCGTCTGCGGGGCCAAGCCCCTGTTTTTCCTGGATTACATCGCCTGCGGAAAGAACGTGCCGGAAAAAATCGCCGCCATCGTGTCCGGCGTGTGCGAGGGCTGCGTGCAATCCGGCGCCGCGCTGATTGGCGGGGAAACGGCGGAAATGCCCGGCTTCTATCCCGAGGATGAGTATGACTTGGCGGGCTTCTGCGTCGGTGCGGTGGATAAAAAGAACATTCTGGACAAGAGCTTGGTGCGCCCCGGCGACGCCCTGATCGCCCTGCCCTCCACGGGCCCGCACTCCAACGGCTTTTCCCTGATCCGCAGGATCATCGCGGACGAGGATCTGGACCGGCCCTTCGGCGGCAGCACCCTGGGGGAAACCCTGCTGGCGCCCACGAGGATCTATGTCCGGGATCTTCTGCCCCTGATCGAAAAGCGGCTGATCAAATCGGCGGCCCACATCACCGGCGGCGGCTTTTATGAAAACATTCCCCGCAGCCTGCCGGAGGGCGTCAGCGCCCGGATCGCGAAAAGCAGCATCCGCACCCCGGATATTTTCCGCTATTTGCAGGAAAAGGGCGGCATTCCGGAACGCGACATGTACAATACCTTCAACATGGGCGTGGGCATGGTGCTCACCGCTGAGCCGGACAACGCGCTGAAGATCCTGTCGCTGTGCCCGGGCAGCTATGTGCTGGGCCAGGTCGTCCCCGGCGACGAGGGGGTCGTGCTGGAATGAATACGGTGCGATGCGCCGTACTGGTGTCCGGCGGAGGCACCAACCTGCAGGCGCTGATCAACGCGAAACAGGCAGGGGAGCTGCCCCACGTGGAATTTGCGGCGGTCATTGCCTCCCGGCCGGATGCCTATGCCCTCACCAGGGCGCAGAACGCCGGCATTCCAACCCATGTGGTGCAGCGCAAGGGCAGCACGCAGGCGGCGTTTGAACAGGGCATTCTGGACGCGCTGAACGCCTGCCGGGCGGACATGATCATCCTGGCGGGGTTTATGAGCATTTTAAGCGAGGATTTTGTGAAGCGCTATCCCCGCCGCATCCTGAATGTGCATCCCGCCCTCCTGCCCGCCTTCGGAGGCAAGGGATATTATGGCCTGCGCGTTCATGAGGCTGCGCTGCAAAGGGGCGTCAAGGTGACCGGCGCCACCGTGCATTATGTGAACGAAATTGCGGACGGGGGAGAAATCATCCTCCAGAAAGCCGTGGACGTGCTGCCCGGCGATACGCCGGAAACCCTGCAAAGGCGCGTTATGGAGCAGGCGGAATGGATCCTCCTGCCCCGGGCAGCGGAGATGGCCGCCCAGGAAATATTGAACAACCGATAAAGAAAGGGGATTCCACGCCATGCAAAAGCAATCCATCGCTTCCCTCCTCTCTGCCAACGCCTATCCCGGCCGGGGCATCATCGTGGGCCTGAGCCCGGACGGCAGCAAAGCCGTGGCCGCCTATTTCATTATGGGCCGCAGTGAAAACAGCCGCAACCGCGTCTTCCGCGCCGAGGGCGAGGACGTGATGATCTATCCCTATGACGAAAGCAAGGTGGAGGATCCCTCCCTCATCATTTATGCGCCGGTGCGCGACGTGAAGGACGCCCTGATCGTCACCAACGGGGATCAGACCGACACCATCAGGGATTTCCTCAAAAAGGGCGACAGCTTTGAAAACGCGCTGCGCACCCGGGGCTTTGAGCCGGATAAGCCCAATTATACCCCCCGGATCAGCGCCCTGATGCACTTTGACGGCTGCTATTGGTATCAGATGAGCATCCTCAAGTGCGCCGACGGCCAGGGCACCAAATGCAACCGCTTCACCTTCGACCTGGCGCCCGTGCCCGGCTTGGGCCACTTCATCCACACCTATGTGGGCGATGGCAATCCCCTGCCTTCTTTTGAAGGGGAACCTGAGCAGGTGGACATCCTGGACAGCATCGACGCGTATACCGACTGCCTGTGGCAGAACCTGAACGGGAACAACAAGATTTCTCTGTTCGTCCGGTACATCGACCTGAAAACGGGCAAGGCCGACACCCGCATCGTCAACAAGCACCAGTAAGGAGGACACGGCGCCATGAAGGAATTTGAATTGAAATACGGCTGCAACCCCAACCAAAAGCCCGCGAAGGTCTACATGAAGGACGGCAGCGACCTGCCCTTTGAAATCCTGTCCGGACGCCCCGGCTACATCAATTTTCTGGACGCGCTGAATTCCTGGCAGCTGGTGAAGGAATTGAAGGCGGCGCTGGGCCTGCCTGCCGCCGCGTCTTTCAAACATGTGTCGCCCACCTGCGCGGCTGTGGGCCTGCCCCTCAGCGACAAGTTGATGAAAGCGTGCTTTGTGGACGATATCCCCGGCGTCAACGATTCTCCCTTGGCCTGCGCCTACGCCCGCGCCCGGGGCACCGACCGCATGAGTTCCTTCGGCGATTGGATCGCCCTTTCCGACGTGTGCGACGAAACCACCGCCCGCATCATCAAGCGGGAGGTTTCGGACGGCATCATCGCGCCCGGCTACACCGATGAAGCCCTGGAGATCCTCAAATCCAAGCGCAAGGGCAATTACAACATCGTGAAAATCGACCCCGCTTACGTGCCAGATCCCATCGAAACCAAGGATGTGTTCGGCGTCACCTTCCAGCAGGGCCGGAACAATTTTGAAATCAACGAGGCCCTTCTGCGGAACATCCCCACCGCGAAAAAGGATCTGCCCCCCGAGGCCGTGCGGGACTTGATCATTTCCCTGATCACCCTCAAATACACCCAGTCCAATTCCGTCTGCTACGCTTACGACGGCCAGGCCATCGGTGTGGGCGCGGGGCAGCAGAGCCGCATCCACTGCACCCGCCTGGCGGGCGACAAGGCCGATAAGTGGCACCTGCGCCAGAGCGAAAAAGTATTGAATCTGCCCTTCCTGCCCACCCTGGGCCGGGCGGACCGGGACAACGTAATCGACGTGTACCTGTCCGATCAGGACGAGGACGTGCTGGGCGAGGGCAACTGGCAGAAGTTCTTTACGGAAAGGCCCGCCCCCTTCACCCGCGAGGAAAAGCGCGCCTATCTGGACGCCATCACCGGCGTGTCTCTGGGCAGCGACGCTTTCTTCCCCTTCGGCGACAACATCGAGCGCGCCCGCCGCTCCGGCGTCTCCTACGTGGCCCAGCCCGGCGGCTCCATCCGGGACGACCAGGTGATTGAAACCTGCGACCGCTTCGGCATGGTGATGGCCTTCACGGGCATGCGCCTGTTCCATCATTGATGCTTTTCTGAGGGGAACCGCTCTTTGGAAGCGAAAGAGCAGTTTCCCTCAGCCCCTCTTCCGGGAAAGGCGGATTGAATGAACGGCATATGAATTGCATTTTGGAAACGAAGCGGCTGATCATCCGGAAATTTGCTGCGGATGACGCGCCGCGTCTTTACGAAAACCACCTGGACGCGGAAGTGCAAAGGTGGTTTCCCAATGAAAGCTACCGGGATGTCGGGGAAGCGCGGGAGGCAGTTCAGTTTTTTGCCGGCTGTGTGGACCGCCGGGAGCTGCCGTATGTGCTGGCGGTCGAATCGAAGGAAACGGGAGAATTGATTGGCGACGCCGGCCTCAACGAAGTGGAAGGGAAACCGGAAGAGGTCGAAATCGGTTTTATCATTTCTCGGGCATCCAGAGGGAACGGGTATGCGGCCGAGGCATTGAAGGCGATCACGGAGTTTGCTTTTTCGGCCCTGGGGGTAAATGTTCTTTACGGCCGCGTCATGCATGGAAACGACGCTTCCTGCCGGGTGCTTGAAAAGTGCGGGTACGCGTTTGTTCGGGAAGAATGGGGAGCGGAAGACGATCCCTACGGCAAGGGGATGCGGGTGTACCGGAGGGAAAAGGACGGCCTGCGCTGCCCGTAACAAGCGATCCGAAGGAGGCTTCTCCCATTCCGTTTTTCGGAAAAGCGGGAATAGTCCTTCAGGATATGGACGGTATTCTGTGGAGGCAGTATGAAGGGAATCATTCTCTACACATCCAAATATGGCGCGACCAGGGATATGCCGATTGGCTGGCCGAGGAAACCGGGTTTGACTGCGTCGAGGTCAAAAAGGCAAAGATCGAAGATGTGAAGCAATATGACGCCGTCCTTCTGGGCGGCGGGGTCTATGCTTCCGGAATCGCCGGCCTTTCTTTCCTCAGGAAGCATATGGATCAGCTTCAGGGGAAAAAGGTGATCGTTTTCTGTGACGGCATGTCTCCCTATGAAGATGCCGCCATTCGGCTGATCGTTGATCGCAATATGAAAGATGCTCTGGCCGACGTGCCGTGCTTTTATTGCAGGGGCGCCTGGAATATGGATGCCCTGAGCTTTTTTGATAAGAGTCTTTGCAGAATGCTGCGAAAAGCCGTGGCGAAAAAGAAGCCGGAGGATTATGAGCCCTTGGAAAAAGCCCTGATGGAAGCGGGCGACAGCAATTGCGACTGGACCGATAAAGCCTATCTCGCGCCTGTTCTGGAAGCATTGGCACCGTGCCTGTCCCCAAAGAAACAATGAAATCCCATCCAGGATAAGGCCGCGGGGAATGCGGCTTTATTTCCGGAAAAAACCCTTTCCCTGCAAAATCAACGATACAAGGAGGTTTCTCCATGAACATCCTGGTGGTCGGTTCCGGCGGGCGGGAGCACGCCCTGATCAAAAGCCTGAAAAAGAATCCGCAGGTGGAAACCATTTACGCCCTGCCCGGCAACGGCGGCATCGCCCGGGACGCCAAGTGCATCCCCATCGGTGCCAAGGAGATCGGCGAAATCGTGGATTTCGCGGTGCTGAAAAACGTCGATTTCGCCGTGGTCGCCCCGGACGATCCCCTGGCCCTGGGCGCGGTGGATGAATTGGAGGCCGCCGGCGTGCCCTGCTTCGGGCCCACGAAGGCCGCCGCCCGGATCGAAAGCAGCAAGGTGTTCGCCAAGAAGCTGATGGAAAAGTACGGCATCCCCACGGCAAAATGCCGCGTATTCGACAGCGCCGACGCCGCCCGGGAATATGTGAAAACCGCGCCGCTGCCCACCGTCATCAAGGCTGACGGCCTGGCCCTGGGCAAGGGCGTCATCATCGCGCAGACCCGGGAAGAGGCGGAAAAGGCCATTGCCGACATGATGGAAGCCAAGGTGTTCGGCGACAGCGGCACCCGGGTGGTCATTGAAGAATTCCTGGAGGGGCCGGAGGTTTCCGTGCTGGCCTTCACCGACGGGAAAACCGTCAAGCCCATGGTTTCTTCGATGGATCACAAGCGCGCCCTGGACGGCGACCAGGGCCTGAACACCGGCGGCATGGGCACGATTGCCCCCAACCCCTATTACACCCAGGAAGTGGCCGACCGGTGCATGAAGGAAATCTTCCTGCCCACCGTCCGCGCCATGGCGCAGGAAGGCTGCCCCTTCAAGGGCTGCCTGTATTTCGGCCTGATGGTGACGAAGGACGGGCCCAAGGTGATCGAATACAACTGCCGCTTCGGCGACCCGGAGACGCAGGTGGTGCTGCCGCTGCTCAAAAGCGATCTGCTGACGGTCATGATGGCCGTCCGCAATGAAACGATGGCGGACTGCCCGGTGGAGTTTTCCGATGGCGCCGCCTGCTGCGTGGTGATGGCCAGCAAGGGCTATCCGCAGCATTACGAAAAAGGGTTTCCCATTTCGCTGATCCCCGACACAGAGGAAATCACCACGTATGTGGCCGGGGCGAAACTGGGGGAGAAAGATGCGCTGATCACAAACGGCGGCCGGGTGCTGGGCATCACGGCCACGGCGGCCACGCTGAAGGAAGCCGTGCGGAAAGCCTACGGCGCCGTGGAAAAAACCCATTTTGAAAACGCGTATTACCGCCGGGATATCGGACGGCGCGCGCTCAGCAAGGAGGCCTGACCATGGTTTACCGCGTGTATGTGGAAAAAAAGCCCGGATTGGATCATGAGGCGCAGGCGCTGAAATCCGATTTGACATTTCTGCTTGGCATCACGAATCTGGAAAACGTGCGGCTACTGAACCGCTACGACGTGGAAGGCATTGACGAAAGCCTGTTTGAAACCCTGAAAACCACGGTGTTTGCCGAGCCGCAATTGGACCTTGTGACCGACTGCATGCCCACCGTCCGGGATGCCCGGGTGTTCGCCGTGGAATATCTTCCGGGCCAGTTTGACCAGCGGGCGGACAGCGCCAGCCAGTGCATCCAATTGATTTCCCGGGGAGAGCGGCCCCTGGTGCACAGCGCCAAGGTCTATCTGCTCAGCGGCCCGCTTGAGGACGCGGACGTGGAAAGGATCAAGAAATACGTCATCAATCCCGTGGAAAGCCGGGAAGCGTCCCTGGCCCCCTTCGATACGCTGAAAATCGCCTACGAACAGCCGCCCATGGTGGAAACAATGACGGGCTTTCTGGACCTGGATGCCCGGGGCCTGGCGGAGTTTGTGAAAAAGTACAGCCTGGCCATGGATCAGGACGACCTGAAATTCTGTCAGGATTATTTTGCATCCGAAAAGCGCTGCCCCACCCTGACCGAAATCCGCATGCTGGACACCTACTGGAGCGATCATTGCCGCCACACGACCTTCCTGACCCATCTGACGAATGTTTCCTTCGACGATCCCGCGGCGGAAAAGACCTATGCGCGCTATTTGCAGGTCCGGGAAGAGCTGAAGATCCAAAAGCCCGTCACGCTGATGGATATGGCCACCATCGGGGCAAAATACCTGAAAAAACAGGGGCTGCTGTCCAAGCTGGATGAAAGCGATGAAATCAACGCCTGCACAGTGAAAATCGATGTGCAGACGGAAAACGGCCCCGAAAAATGGCTGCTGCTGTTCAAAAACGAAACCCACAACCATCCCACGGAAATCGAACCCTTCGGCGGCGCGGCCACCTGCATCGGCGGCGCCATCCGCGATCCCCTGTCCGGGCGGGCCTATGTATACGCCGCCATGCGCGTCACCGGGGCCGCCGACCCCACCGTGCCGCTGCGCGAAACCCTGCCCGGCAAGCTGCCGCAGCGGAAGATCGTCACCACCGCCGCGGCGGGCTATTCCTCCTACGGCAACCAGATCGGCCTGGCCACGGGCGAGGTGCATGAAATCTATCACCCCGGCTATGCCGCCAAGCGGATGGAGATCGGCGCGGTGATCGCCGCCGCGCCCCAGGAAAACGTGCGGCGGGAAGCGCCCGCGCCCGGGGACATCGTCATCCTGCTGGGCGGGCGCACGGGCCGCGACGGCTGCGGCGGGGCCACCGGATCCAGCAAGGCCCACACGGTGCAGTCCATCGATACCTGCGGCGCGGAAGTGCAAAAAGGCAACGCGCCGGAGGAACGGAAGCTGCAGCGCCTGTTCCGCAATCCTGCCGCCTCCCGCCTGATCAAGCGGTGCAACGATTTCGGCGCGGGCGGCGTCAGCGTCGCCATCGGCGAACTGGCGGACGGGCTGATCATCCATCTGGATAAGGTGCCCAAGAAATACGAGGGCCTGGACGGCACGGAGCTGGCCATTTCAGAATCCCAGGAGCGCATGGCGGTCGTCGTGGCCCCGGAAGACGCGGAGAAATTCATCGCGCTGGCCGATGCGGAAAACCTGGAAGCCACCATCGTGGCGCGTGTGCAGGCCGATCCCCGCCTGGTCATGACCTGGCGAGACAAAATCATTGTGGATATTTCCCGGGAATTCCTCAATTCCAACGGCGCGCCCAAGGAAGCCGCGGCCCACGTGGCGCCGCCGGTCTGCGATGACCGCAGGATCTCCGGATCCTTCGCGGACTGCATGAAAACAGCGGCGGGGGATCTGAACACCTGCTCCCAGCGGGGCCTTTCCGAGCGTTTTGATTCCACCATCGGCGCGGGCACGGTGCTGATGCCCTTCGGCGGCAAATACCAGCTGACCCCCACGCAGGCCATGGTGCACAAAATCTCCCGGGAAACGGGGGATACCGACACCGTTTCGTTCATGGCCTGGGGCTATGATCCCTACACAACCGCTGCCAGCCCATACCGCGGAGCCTACCTGGCGGTGGCCCAATCCATCGCCAAGTTGACAGCGACCGGCGCTGATCTGAACGATGTTTATCTCACCTTCCAGGAGTATTTTGAAAAGCCCCTGGGCCAGCCGGACCGCTGGGGCAAGCCCCTGGCCGCCTTGTTGGGCGCGCTGCAGGCCCAGTGGGATCTGGGCTGCGCCGCCATCGGCGGCAAGGATTCCATGAGCGGCACCTTCGAGCATCTGGACGTGCCCCCTACCCTGGTGTCCTTCGCCGTCACCACCGCAGATATCCATTCCGTGCATTCCCCCGAATTTAAGGGCGCGGGGCACAAAACCGTGCTTCTGGCCCCGGAATACGACAAAAACGGCCTGCCGGATAAAGAGAGCTTCCGGGCGCTGCTCGCCCGGGTGCATGCCCTGCTTCGCAGCGGCGAAGCGCTTTCCGCCTGGGCCGTCGAATGCGGCGGTGTTTCCGAAGGGATCCTGAAAATGGCCTTGGGCAACGGGCTCGGGTTTGCGTTTGGCAGCGGCGTCTCTCTGGAAATGCTCATGCGCAAGCAGTACGGCGCGTTTATTCTGGAGCTGCAATCAGAGGCGGAGGAGGGCTTCCTCCTGGGCCGCACCACGGAGGACGGCCTGTTCACCCGGAACTCGGAATCCGTTTCCCTGGAAGAGCTTCGCGCCCTCTATGAAGGCAGGCTGGAAGGCGTATATCCGACCCGGGTATCCGCGCGGCAGGAAATCCCCATGATCAGCGCGGCAGGCAAACCGGTGAGAAAGCCGAAGGCTGCCGTTGCCGTGCCCCGGGTGCTGATCCCCGTGTTTCCGGGTACCAACTGCGAATATGATTCCATGAAGGCCGTGGAAGCCGCCGGCCTGAAGGGCCAGATCCTGGTGCTGAACAACCTGACCGCCCAGGGCGTCAGCGATTCCGTGGAGCGCTTCGCGAAAGCCCTCAAAAACGCCCAGATCGTGTTCATCCCCGGCGGTTTCTCCGGCGGCGACGAGCCGGACGGCTCCGGCAAATTCATCACCGCTTTCTTCCGCAGCGCAGCTGTTGCCGACGGTATCCATGATCTGCTGGATCATCGGGACGGGCTGATGCTGGGCATCTGCAACGGGTTCCAGGCGCTGATCAAGCTGGGCCTGGTGCCTTACGGCCGGATCACTGCGCCCAGTGAAACCGCGCCGACCCTGACCTACAACACCATTGGCCGCCACCAATCCCGCCTGGTGCGCACCCGGGTGGCGAGCAGCAATTCCCCCTGGCTCATGGAAACGAAGGTGGGGGACGTGTACACCGTGCCCATCAGCCACGGCGAGGGCCGGTTCCTGTGCAGCGACGACGTTTTGAGGGATCTGATCGCAAAGGGGCAGGTGGCCACCCAATATGTGGATCTGAACGGTATGCCCGCCGATGATATCCTGTTTAATCCGAACGGTTCCGTGGCCGCCATTGAAGGCATCCTGTCTCCCGACGGCCGGGTGCTGGGCAAGATGGGCCACAGCGAACGCGTGGGCGCGGGGCTGTACCGGAATGTTCCCGGAAATTATGATATGGGCCTGTTCCGCAGCGCCGGAAAATACTTTGGGTAAGGGACCTTTTGAAGCGCACAGAAAAACGGAGGGTTCTCCCGGAAAATGAGCAAGCCCATTTTTCCGGGGGAACCCCTCCGTTTTTTCTCGGATTGATTATCGCTGCACGCGGCCGGAGCCGGAGCCTTTCATCAGGCTCTCGACCTCGCTGACGCTCATGCGGTTGTAGTCGCCGGGAATGGTATGCTTGAGGCAGGAGGCCGCCACGGCGAATTCCAGCGCCTGCTTTTCATCGCCATAGACGTTCAGGCCGTAGATCAATCCGCCGCCGAAGCTGTCGCCGCCGCCCACGCGGTCCACGATATCGGTGATCCTGTACTTGCGGGACACGAAGAAATCCTTGCCGTTGTACAGGCAGGCGCTCCAGTCATTGTGGTTGGCGCTCTTGCTTTCCCGCAGGGTGATGGCCACGCGCCTGATATTGGGATAAGTATCCATGGCCAGCCTGGCGATGGCCTTGTAGCTGTCCAGGTTCAGTTCGCCTCCCTCCACGCTGCCGGCGGATTCAGCCTTGAGCAGCAGCGCCTTCTGGAAGTCCTCCTCGTTGGCGATGACGGTGTCCACATACCGCACCAGCTCCCGCATCACCTGATCGGCGGTTTTGCCGTACTTCCACAGGTTCTTGCGGTAGTTGAGGTCGCAGCTCACATGCAGCCCCAGCTTCTTGGCGGCCTTCACAGCGGCCAGGGAAAGATCCGCCGCGCCCTGGGAAATGGCGGGAGTGATGCCGGTGATGTGGAACCAGGTGGCGCCATCAAACACTTTTTCCCAGTCGATATCCGCCGGGGTGGCCTCTGCGATGGCGCTGCCCGCCCGGTCGTAAATCACTTTGCTGGGGCGCTGCACCGCGCCGGTCTCCAGATAATAGATGCCCATGCGGCCGGGCTTATACACGATATGGCTCACGTCCACCCCAAATCCCCGCAGTTCCCGCACGCAGGCCCTGCCGATGTCATTGTCGGGCAGCACGGTGACAAACGCAGTGTCCAGCCCATAATTGGCCAGGGACACGCTGACGTTGGCCTCGCCGCCGCCGAAGGTGGCTTCCAGAACGGGAGACTGCATCAGCCGCTCATAACCGGGGCTCTTCAGACGCAGCATGATTTCTCCGAAGGTTACGACTTTCACTGCCATTTTTTCTTACCCCCTGATTTCTTTCACGATATCTGCCGCTTCGCGAACCAGCGCTTCGATTTCGTCAAATTTTCCTTCCTTGACCAGATTGCCGCTCACCATCCAGCTGCCGCCGCAGGCCACGATGCGGTCGTACGCCAGATAATCCCGCACGTTGGCGGCGCTGATGCCGCCGGTGGGCATGAATTTGAGGCCCACATAGGGCGCGGCCAGGGCCTTGATCATTTTGAGGCCGCCGGAAGGCTCGGCCGGGAAGAATTTCAGCACGTCCAGATCGAATTGCAGCGCCGCTTCGATTTCGGTGGGGGTACACACGCCCGGGGTCATGGGCACGCCTTTTTTCAGCACATGCCCGGTCACCTTGGGATTGAAGCCGGGGCTGACGATAAACCTGGCGCCGGCGTCGATGGCCCGGTCCGCCTGTTCACAGGTCAGCACCGTGCCCGCACCGATGATCATATCCGGATAGGCCTTGACCATCGCCCGGATGCTTTCCTCCGCCGCGGCGGTGCGGAAGGTGACCTCCGCGCAGGGCAGCCCGCCCTTCACCAGTCTCTCGGCCAGGGGCAGGGCGTCCTTGGCGTCATTGAGCACCACCACCGGCACAATGCCGATTTTTTGCAGGATTTTCAGTGTTTCGTTCATCCCGGGCTCCTCCTTCATGCTTATCAGCGCTTTTGAATGGGGTGAAGCCGGCGGACAGTGCGTTTATTCCCATGTCTGCCTGTACACCATCAATAAATAGTATACATCACCCGGAAAAGCTTGTCAAAAGAAAACCGGAAATTTCTGCGCGGGTTTCTGTGCGGATGGATGCGGGCTCAGGGCATTTTCCGTCCCGGAAGAGAGGAGCACAGCATTACGGGGCGATTTCTCCCGCCTTGGTCAAGGCCAGTTTGGTAATGATGGGGCCGATCAATTCAAACACCAGCACGCCGGCCAGCACGATGGTGTTGATCTGCGCGCCCAGGGTGGGAAAACGGGCGGCGACCAGGGAAGCCATACCGATGGCCACACCTGCCTGGGGAAGCAGCGTGAGGCCCAGGTATTTTTTGATGTTATCATCCGCATGCACGCACACAGCGCCCAGCATGGTGCCGCCCCATTTGCCCATGAAACGCAGCGCCAGATACAGCACGCCGATCAGGCCCACCTGGGGCAGCACGGATAAATCCAGATCCGCGCCGGACAGCACGAAGAACAGCAGGAACAGGGGCGGGGTGAACCGATCGCACTGCTCCATCAGCACCTCGCGCTGCTGGCTCATATTCACCATCACCGCGCCGATCATCATGCACACCAGCAGGGAGGACAGATTCCACATGCTGCACAGGCCCACGCCCGCCAGCACCATGGCAATGGACAGCGCCAGCTTATTGCCCCGGCTGGCGAAGAAGCGGGCGCCGAAGGCCAGCACAGCGCCCAGCGCGGCGCCCAGAGCGATGCTGCCGAAGATGTCGATCAGGGGGGTGACCACCATGCTCTGCACGGTCATTTCCCCGCCCAGCATGCCCTCCGCCACGGAGGCGGAAATGCTGTACACCATCAGGCCCAGGGCATCGTCCATGGCCACCACGGGCAGCAGCATCTGGGTCACGGGGCCGTGGGCTTTGTACTGACGCACCACCATCAGCGTGGCGGCCGGGGCTGTGGCCAGGGCAATAGCGCCCAGCAGCAGCGCCATGGGCACGGTGATGCCAAGGGAAGGGAAGGCCAGCCCCAGCAGGAGCAGACCCGCGTCCACGCAGACCGCGGTGGCCAGGCCCTGGAATACGGTGATGGTGATGGGCGCTTTGCCGATTTTTTTCAGGTAGCTCAATTTGAATTCGCCGCCGATGGCGTAAGCGATGAAGCCCAGGGCGGCGTCGGAGATGACGCGCATGGAAGCGGCCTGTTCCTTATTGATCAGACCGCCTACGCTGGGGCCGATGATCAGGCCCGCCACCAGGAACGCCGTCACATTGGGCAGCTTGACGGCCCGGGCGGCGCGGCTGACCAGCAGACCCGCGGCCATGGCCATTCCGATCACCAACAGTGTGTTCATTTCTTTTTTACCAGTCCTTCCACAAAAGTCAGCGGCATGGCAAACATGATGCCGGAGTCCGGGCGGTCCAGCCCGCCGGTCACGTCATTGACGATTTTCCGTGCGATGGCAACCTGGTCATCCTCCAGCACGCAGAAGATGGTTTTGCTGCTGCGGCGTTCCGGCTCCAGAATGGCGCGCAGGCCATAGAAAACCGGCATTTCTTCTTCACTGTGCAGGATGCGGGCCATGCCCTTGCTGTCTAGCACGGTGGCCCCTTTCAGGCCGTGCGAAGCAAATTCCTGCAGCAAATTCTCCAAATGCTCGGTCCGATTCAGCACGAAAACGAAAACCTGCATTGTATCGCTCCCTTTTTCTGCATATTTCGCGCTTGCGCGCAATTCCATATTGTATGCCTGATGAAAGGCAAATGCAAGCCCCGCGGCCATGAAAATTTGTCTCTTTTTGCCTCTTCTCCCGCTGTTCTTCGCGGCTCCGGCACGCCCAAAACTTTTTGTTTCAATTCGGCTCTTTCTGCATATGATAGTTCGGAGGAAAGGAGGAATGCAGCATGAACATTCTGCTTTGGATCCTGCTGGGCGCGCTGGCCGGATGGCTGGCCGGGCTGCTGATGGGCGAAAGGCGCGGGTGGCTTGGAAACATCGTGATCGGCATTCTGGGCGCGGCGGTGGGCGGCTTTGCGGCTTCGCTGCTGGGCCTGGGCGGCGTGGACGGCTTTAACCTGTACAGCCTGCTCATCGCCGTGGCGGGCGCGTGCCTGCTGCTGTGGATCTATAATACGGTGCAGCGCCGGGCACAAAAATAAATCCTCCCGGAAAGGGCTTCCTGATGAAACAAGGAAGCCCTTTTTTGTGCCTTTATGAGCGAGGACATAAAAGCCGGGAGGAAAAGCGCATGATCAAAAGGATGATGTGGGGATTGCTGACGCTGGCTGTATTTTCCGGCATGCTGGCGCAGGCGGAAAGCCTGTGTCCCTTTCGCGATGGTCAGCGCAGGTGTATACCCCGGAGGGCCGGATGCTGTATGCGGACCGTACAGGCACGGCCGTTTGGCGGGAAAAGGAATCAGGCCAGGCGATCCCAGATGTCCAAGAACGCCCGCACCTGCGCCTCCGCGGTGGCCCAGCTGGTGGCGAGGCGCACCACGGAATGGGAAGCGTCATACGGGCCCCAGAAGGAAAAGCGCGCTTCAGCTGCCAGCCGCTCCATGAACCCGTTGTCCAGGATCACGAACTGCTGATTGGTGGGAGAATCCAGGAAAAAGCGGCAGCCGCGTTCCAGAAGGCCGCGCTTGAGCACGCCGGCCATTTCGATGGCATGACGGCTGATGGAGAAATACAGACCGTCGGTGAACAGCGCGTTGAACTGCACCCCCAGCAGCCGGCCCTTGGCCAGCATGGCCCCGTGCTGCTTGATATGGGTATCAAAGCGCGCCGGCGCGCCATGGCGGGGAAACACCACCGCTTCGCCGCACAGGGCGCCCACCTTGGTGCCGCCGATGTAGAATACGTCGCACAGCCGGGCGATATCCGGCAATGTCACATCGGAGCCATCGCTCATCAGGCCGTAACCCAGCCGCGCCCCATCCAGAAACAGGGGAAGCTTCCATGCGTCGCACACGGCCCGCAGCGCTTTCAGTTCATCCAGCGTGTACAGGGTTCCGTACTCGGTGGGATGGGAAATATACACCGCGCCGGGGTATGCCATGTGGCTGTGGCTGGGATCGGCGTAAAAATCCCGCAGCAGGGCGTCCAGGTCCGCCGCCCGCATTTTCCCCGCATACTGGGGCAGCGGGATCACCTTGTGGCCGGTGTATTCGATGGCCCCGGCCTCATGGCAGTTCACATGGCCGGTGACGGCGGATACCACGCCCTCCACGCCGGAGAGAAGCGCGTCGATGATCACCTGGTTGGCCTGGGTGCCGCCCACCAAAAAGAACACATCCGCATCCAGGCTTTCGCATGCCGCCCGGATTTTTTCTTTGGCGCTTTGGCAGAACGCGTCCTCCCCATAGCCGGGCTGCTGGATCGGGCTGGTTTCGGCCAAGGCCCTTAAAAGGGCCGGATGGGCCCCTTCGGAATAATCGTTTTCAAAGGACAGCATCGTGTTTTCCTCCCTGTTTACGTCAAGCATGCGACCGTGCACAGTCTGCCCCGGCGGACATAGCCGATTTTTTCATAGCAGGCGTTGGACGCGATATAATCCGCGTCGGTGTACAATACGGGCAGGAAGCCTTGCTCCCGCAGGGCGGAAGTAACCCGGTACACCAGGCTTTCAGCGTAATGCCGCCGCCGGAACGCGGGAAGGGTGTATACGCTGCTGATGGAAGCCAGCATGCCATTCTTCTTTACGGAGCAGCAGGCCACGGTCTCTCCCGCCTCGTTTTTCCACAGGAAAAAGCCGCGTCGCGCAATGTACGCCGCCGCGTTTTCCATCAGCACCGATTCCTCCGGCGCCTTATCGTCCACGCCGTCGAAAAACCGGCGGAGCATCCCCGCCACTTCCCGCGCGTCCCGCTCCGTACAGACGAAAAGGCTTCCGTCCGCGGTCCGGTCCGGTTCGCGGGGCGCAGGACAGTCGTAGGCCAGCAGGTTTATGGCGACGCCGGCCGGGATGCCCTGCGCCTTTGCCCGTGCAATGCAGTATTCCGCCAATTCATATTTCATGTTCCAGCGGAACCCCTGATCCAGCGGACGATGCTTCATCAGCAGGGACCAGGCGCGCTCCAAGGTTTCCTTTGCCGCGCCGTCCGGCGTCCACACCCACACGGGATAAAGCGCGGCGGAATGGCAAAGGATCAGCTGCTTATGATCGGTCAGCACCCATTTGCATTTTCCCCGCAGGATCCGGGCAAGCACTTCAAAGGTACAGGGATCGGCCTGCAATAGCGCGAAATCCCGTTCATCCACGGAACGCTCCATGCCCGTTTCTTCTGTCATGCTTCCTTCTCCGGGTGCATTTTCCGCACCATCATGTATTCGTTGCGCAGGGTGCCGTCCTTGAGGCGCAGGGCGTCGGGTTTCACGCCGGTGATACGGAACCCCATTTTTTCGTACAGCGCCCGCGCCCGGCTGTTTCCCTCGGAAAAGTCCAGCTCCATTTGCAGCAGGCCTTCCCGCTCCTGCGCGATGCGGATCAATTCCTGAAACATGCGGGTGCCGATGCCCAGATTCCAGTATTCCCTGAGCAGGGCGATGGCCACCGTGGCCCGGTGACGGTATTTGATCTGGTTATAAAACACGATTTCGCAGTTGCCCGCGATCTTCCCGTCCACCAGGCACACGATCATGGCTTCGTTGGGAGATGCGTTTTTGCGTTCAAACAGCGCCAATTCGCCCTCCGGGGTATATTTTCCGCACTCCTCGGGATAGCGGACGATGAATTCCGTTTCCCCGGCGCTTTTCACCAGGTATTCCAGCGTGCCGGGCACATCCTCGGGCAGGGGGCTGCGCAGCAGGGCTGTGCGGCCGTCCCGGAGGGGGAAAGAAACGTCTTGGATCAGCATAAGCATGCTCCTTTCGGTGAAATGGGAGAAGCGTTACCACACGGTGATTTCGACAGCCGCCTCTGCGAAAGGCCCGGGCAGCGCGCTGACGCCCCGGTGCGCTCCCAGATAATCCCCATCGAACACGATGGCCGATCCGTCGGGGTTCTCAAACCGCTGCTCCGGCTCGAAAGCCCGGCCCAGGGTGTCGCTGGTGACGATGCCGTCGGTGAAATCCTTCAGATAGTCATACACGTTGGTGGTCAGGATCACCTGGCCGTCCTTTTCTTCCCATGTCACCCGGGGACGCGCCCGTTTGTTCACCAGGTTATGGGTTTCATGCTTGCATACCGTGGCCCCGGCAAAGTAGGCGTTGCCGTCCACCCACACGGGCAGATGCCCGAAGTGATAGGGGGCCAGCGCGCCCATATCGGGCTCGCGATCCATCATGAAATGGGAAATCCATTCCTCATAGGTGGGGAAAATATCAAAGGGCGCGGTGCCGCAGACCTCGTAGGCCGCGTCGGTGGGCTTTCTCTTTTTGTCGGTGACGGGGTAATGCTGAATGAAAATGTTGTTATAGATCCGGTCGTCCCCGTGCAGGATGGTCATGAAGCCGGCCACTTCGGTGCGGTGGCGGATATGATACGGCGTATAGCGGGGCTCCCGCTGGCCGTTGACCACGCTGTCCACCCCGGAATTGATGAGGGAGAAGGAGCCCAGCACCAGGTTGTGCACCACGGCGATGCCTTCGCTGGGGATGGTGACGGACACGGGAGACAAAAGCAGGTTGTTGTCGATCAGGGTGGGGCCGTGTCCCACTTCAATGAATACGTCGGTGGAGAACATGGCGCCCCGGGCATGGGGACGGCCGGCGGGGGGCGTATTGTCGTGCATCAGGTTCTGGGAAATGCGCGCGCCCTGGGCCTGCCAGTCGCACCACACGCCCATGATGCAGTGATGGATGTGATTGCGGCGGATGGTGACATCGATGGCGGCGTGCAGCTTGATGCCCGCCGTTTCCGCGCCGCCCAGCTGCTGGGAATTGCAGATGTGGTGAATGTGGCAGTCCTCGATGGTGGAAAACACGCCGCCCATCCGGCCCACGATGCCGGTCTGCTCGCAGTGGTGCACCTCGCACCGGCGGATGATGTGGCCGCCCACCTTTTCCTTCAGCCAGCCGTGATACTGCCCCCGGCACACCGCGTCCCGCTCCATCTGGGTGGGGGATTTGACGTGCCTGGTGTAAAAATACATGTCGTTTTCTTCGTCGCGGTACTTGCCCAGGGAAATGCCGCAGCAGCGGCTGTTGCTGACTTCGCAGTCCTCAATGATCCAACCCCGGCTCCAGTGCGGGCCGATCATGCCGTCCTGATAAGCGGCGGGAGGCGCCCAGGTGGTGGCCGCCTTGTCGATTCTGAAGCCGCTGACGGTGATATAGCCGATGCCTGTGCGATCCGGCAGGAAGCAATTGCGCCGCACGGAAATCTCCACGTTTTCCTCGTTGGGGTTTTTCCCCTGGAAATTGGCGTAGAGCACCGTTTCATCCCCGTCCTGCTCGGTGTACCACAGGTATTTCGCTTCCTCCTGGTTCCAGGCGCAGGGATCGGGCTGACCGGCCAGGCATTCCTCCAGGCTGACGGTTTCATACATCATCCGGTCGTTCAGAAACACCGCGCCGGTGTGGCGCACGGTGGGCGCGAAGTACCAGTCGCCGCACACCATCGTGGTATAGGGGTTGTAGCTGCCGAACACGCCGTTGTTCACCCGGTTCACCCACACGCTGCCCTGATAGGGCTGCCAGCCGGTCAGCTCCTCCGCGCCGGTGATCACCGCGCCCCGGAGCACCTCGCTGCGGTAGACGATGCGGTTTTCCTCCGTGCCGGCACGCTGCGGATTCACATATTCACGGTATACGCCGGGGGCCACGACGATTTCGTCTCCGGCCACGGCGATTTTTGCCGCGTCATTGATGCGGCGGAAGGGCATTTCCCGGCTGCCGTTTCCATCCCGGGAGGCTTTTGCGTTCACGTAATAAATCATGATGTCCGCTCCGTTTCATAATGAATTCCGTCCGAGGGCCGCCGTCGGCGGGAAAAGCGGGATCCGGAAGGGGCGCGCCGGAGAGCCTGTGACGGTTCTTTGCGGGTATTATACAAAATGCAGAAGGGAAATTCAAGGGGAAAGCGAATAATACAGCAGCGCGCGCATTGCTCTGCGGCCATGCAGCGCGGATGTCTCTGCCGTGAACGAATTTGTTCACAGTTTGTTTACAATTGTTTGCTAAACTGAATCTGTATTTTATCATGCGGGAATCGGGGCGAAAGGAGCATATTATGCTGACTCTCAGGAGCATCGAGAAGGATTATCAGACCGGAGATACCAAAGTGGAGGCCCTGCGGGGAATCGACCTGCAGTTCAGGGCCTGTGAATTCGCCGCTATCCTGGGCCCCTCCGGCTGCGGGAAAACCACCCTGCTCAACATCATCGGCGGATTGGATCAGTATACCCGGGGCGACCTGATCGTTAATGGGCGCTCCACCAAGCAATTCCGGGACAGTGATTGGGACGCCTACCGCAACCACTCCATCGGCTTTGTGTTCCAGAGCTATAACCTGATCCCGCATCAGACGGTGCTGTCCAACGTGGAATTGGCCCTCACCCTCAGCGGCGTCAGCCGGGAGGAGCGCCGCCGCCGGGCCCGGGAAGCCCTGGAAAAGGTGGGGCTGGGAGACCAGATGAAAAAGAAGCCCAACCAATTGAGCGGCGGCCAGATGCAGCGGGTGGCTATCGCCCGGGCCCTGGTCAACGATCCCGATATCCTGCTGGCGGACGAGCCCACCGGCGCCCTGGACAGCGAAACCAGCGTGCAGGTGATGGAAATCCTGAAGGACATCGCCCGGGATAAGCTGGTGATCATGGTCACCCATAACCCGGAGCTGGCCGATACCTACGCCACCCGGATCATCCGGCTGCTGGACGGGAAGGTGGTCAGCGATTCCGACCCCTGCGCGGAGGAAGAAACCGCGGCTGGAGACGCGGACCGGCAGAAGAAGCCCTCCATGAGCTTTATGACCGCCCTGCTCCTGTCTCTGAATAATCTGCTGACCAAAAAAGGCCGCACCCTGCTCACCGCGTTTGCCGGCTCCATCGGCATCATCGGCATCGCGCTGATTCTGTCCATGGCCTCCGGCGCCAACCGGTATATCAACCGGGTGCAGGAGGATACCCTGTCCTCCTATCCGCTGGAAATTGAGGAACGGTCGGTGGACATGACCGGCATGCTTTCCGCCCTGACCGGAGTATCCGCGGACGCCCAGGAGCATGAAGACGGAAAAATCTATTCCGGCAGCCGCATGACCAACCTGATGAGCTCCATGATGAGCGAGGTGACGGAAAACAACCTGGCTGCCTTCAAAAAATACCTGGACAGCGGGGAAACAGGCATCGACAAACTGGTGTCCGGCATCCAATATGAATACAATACGCCCCTGACCCTGTACCGGATCGACGAAAAGGGCAATCCCGTGCAGGTGAACCCCTCCACCACCCTGGAGGCTACGGGCATGATGGCCCTGATGCAGCCCACCATGACCACCGGCCTGAGCAGCACCATGATGAACGTAACCAACCGTCGGATGAACGCGTTCCAGCCGCTGCTGGACAATGACGAGCTTCTCAAAACGCAGTATGATGTGCTCGCGGGCCGCATGCCCCAGGCCATGGATGAAGTGGTGCTGATCGTGGACCGGCACAACGAGCTGAGCGATTATGTGCTCTACACCCTGGGCATCAAGGACCAGGGGGAACTGGCGGGCCAGTTTGAGCAGCTGATGCTGGGCGTGCCCATTGAAAGCGAAGACATGGAGTTCACTTACGACGAATTGCTGGCCCTGCGCTTTAAGCTGATGATCAATACCGATTTTTATGAGAAGCAGGGCGACCAATGGATGGATCGGCGCAGCAGCCAGGAGTATCTTTTGCAGAAGCTGGAAAACGCCATGGAGATCAAGGTGGTGGGCATTCTGCGGCCCGCCGAGGGCGTGATCGCCTCTTCCATCAGCAGTGGCGTGGGCTACCGGAACGAATTGATGGCGTATCTGCTGGAAAAGGTCAACAGCAGTGAAATCGTGCAGGCCCAGCTGGCCAACCCCGATATCGATATATTCACCGGCCAGCCTTTCGGCAAGGGATCGGAAGAAATGATGAACGACCTGGATCAGATGGATTTCAGCGATTTCATCGATAAATACGCCAGCGCCTTCCAGCTCACCCTGGAGCAGCGATTCATGATCAGCATGCTGCCCAAGGAACAGCTCAACAGCCTGCCCAAGGAGCAGGT
This sequence comes from Clostridia bacterium, assembly GCA_017524615.1. Lineage (GTDB taxonomy): Bacteria > Bacillota > Clostridia > Christensenellales > Aristaeellaceae > RUG563. The sequence goes on from JAFXVJ010000053.1 coordinate 41,820, forward strand.
CAAAAGCCTGATGAGCACCTTCATGCCCGGCCTGTCCGGAATGACGATTGAAGAGAACCTGGCCACCCTGGGCGTCAGCACCATTGACCGCCCCGCCTCTATTTACATCTATCCCAAGGATTTCTATTCCAAGGAAAAAATCATTGACCTGATCAAAGCCTATAACGAAAGTGTGAACGAAGAAGATGTGATCCACTATACGGATTATGTGGGGCTGCTGATGAGCTCTGTCACCACCATCATCAATGCCATCAGCTATGTGCTCATCGCCTTTGTGGCCATCTCTCTGGTGGTGTCCTCCATCATGATCGGCATCATCACCTACATCAGCGTGCTGGAGCGCACCAAGGAAATCGGCATCCTGCGCGCCATCGGCGCCTCCAAGCGGGATATTTCCCGGGTGTTCAACGCCGAAACCCTCATTGTGGGCTTTTCGGCCGGCGTGATCGGCATTCTGGTCACCCTGGTGCTGGTATGCCTGGTGAATGTGATCCTCAAGTCCATGGCCGGCCTATCCAACATCGCCGGACTGCCCGTTGGAGCCGCTTTCCTGCTGGTGCTCATTTCCATGGCGCTCACCTTGATCGCCGGCCTGATCCCCTCCCGCCTGGCAGCCAAAAAGGATCCGGTGGTGGCGCTTCGGACAGAGTGATCCTTCTTGCTGTCAGCGCTCAATTAGTATGATTCTTCTTCTAAAGTCTTACATCTTTGAGCGCCTTTTACGTTCTGGCAGTGTGTCACTGCGGTCAACGCAGTGCTGCTGCGCCTTCCTTCGTTCTGCTTTGCCAGAACAAAGAATCCATCCCAAATCTGTTAAGATTTAAGATCCAGATTGGCAAGGATGAAAAAAGAGCAAAGGGACGACGGGGTATTCTCTTTAGCCCGAAAGAGAAGCAGAAAGGGCGTTATAACGGCGGTGATCATC
>JAFXVJ010000005.1 GCA_017524615.1 Clostridia bacterium
AGGGAAAAGCGAGCTTTTCCATGGGGATGGTTCCCCGGCTTTCCCTGGATGCTTTGCATCCGGGTTGGCCGCTTTCAGCGGCCGGGCCAGAAGCTATACGATGACCACCGCCGTTATAGCGCCCTTTCTGGTTCTCTTTCGGGCTCCGAAAGAGAACACCCCCGTCGTCCCTTTGCTCTTTTTTCATCCTTGCCAATTTGGATCCTAAAAATCTTAACAGATTTGGGATGGATTTTTTGTTCTGACAAAGCGGAACGAAGGGAGGCGCAGCAGCGCTGCGTTGACCGGAGCGACGCACTGCCAGAACGTAAAAGACGCCCAAGGATGTAAGATTTTATGAAGAAGAATCGTATGAGATTTCATTATCTCCTTCTGCGCTGGGCGATGAGCAGCAAGCGCAGCAATTGCAGCAGCACGCTGACAAACGAGGCCACATAGGTCAGCGCCGCGGCGGTGAGCACGCTTTGCACGCCGGACAATTCCTCCTGCGTGAAATATCCGCTGTCCACCAGCATGGCTTTGGCCCGGCGGCTGGCGTCAAACTCCACCGGCAGGGTGATCAGCGAAAACAGCACCACCAGGCCAAACAGCCCGATACCGACGTACATCAGCGGATCCCAGGAAAAGAATATGCCCGCCAGAAAAATCGGCCACGCGGCGAAGGAGCCCAGATTGACCGCCGGCACGATGAAGGTGCGCAAGGACAGATACGGATAATGATCGTATTTCTGCAGGGCATGGCCCGCCTCGTGGGCAGCGACGCCCACCGCGGCCACGCTGGCGGAGCCATAGACCCCCTGAGACAGGGCCAGCGTATCTTTCCGGGGGTCGTAATGATCGGTCATCTGCCCGGCCACAGGCTGAATGGTCAGGCCGGTCACCCCCTGCCGCTCCAGCAGCATCCGCACCAATTCCTGGGCGGGGATCCCCCGCTGCGTGTTGATCTGGCTGTATTTCGCGTATGCCCTTTTGACCTTTGCCTGGGCCCACAGGCCCAGCAGCAGGCCCGGAATAGCCAGCAGCACCGTCCAATCAAAATACAAGATCCATCGCTCCTTTGATCACAAGCTTCCGGCAGGCAGTATGCCCGCCCTGCGGCAAATCATGCCTCCGCCTCTTTTTCGTCGATCGTCGCCGTTTTCTGCAATGCATTCCTCTTGTTCACCCATTCCCGGATCAGCATATACAGGGTGGCCGTCAAAGGCACGGCCATCACCATGCCCGCGATACCGCCGATACCGCCGCCCACGGACACCGCCGCCAGCACCCACAAGCTGGGGATGCCCACAGAGGAACCCACCAGCCGGGGAGACACCAGGTTGCCGTCCACGGTCTGCAAAATCACGATAAACAGCAGGAACCACAGCGCCATCCCCGGATTGGCCGTGAACACCAGGAAGGTGCCCGCCGCCGCGCCGATATAGCCGCCGATGATGGGCACCACGGAGGTGACGCCGCTGACCACGCCCACCATCAGGGCATAGGGCATGCCGAAGATGCGCATGCCCAGCCAGGTGAACACGCCCATGAACAGGGCGTTGGAGATGGCGCCGATGATGAAACCGGAAAAGCAGTGATTGGCGGTTTCCAGAATGTGCTGGAGAATATCCCGTTTCCGGGGCATCAGCACGGCTTGCAGCACCCGGTGGAACTGATTATGCAGGGAATCCTTGCTGCCCAGGAGGAAGAAGGCGAACATGAGAGAAATCAGGAAGTTCGCCAAACGGCTGGTCACCGCGCCGATCAGCGGCGCAATATTGCTCACAATGCCGCCCAGCACGCCCTCCACACCGCCTTCGCCGGCGATGCCGTTCAGGGCCCAGTTAATGATGCTGTTCTGGATCTTGTCCCAATCATCCAGTTGCACCTTTTCAATGTATTCCTTCACGGTCGGCACGTCCTTGAAAACGTCCAGCGCCCAGTTCCTGGCCTCCTCCACATAAGAGGGCAATTCCTTTGCCAGCAGGGTAAACGCATCCGTCAGGCCGGGGATGACGATGGAGATAATCAGGATCAGCAAAAACAGAATCAGCACCACGGCCAGCACGATGCACACCCACCGCCTGCTGCGGTTCACCCAGGGCTGCTTCGCGTGGGGAAGCATGATCTTTTCCAGCAGCTTCACCACGATTTCCAAAATATATGCGATGGCCGCGCCCACGATCAGCGGCCGGGCCACGCTCCACACGAAAAAGACGGCGCTGACCATCCATTCAAAGTGGATCACGCCCAGCGTCAGCAGCGCGGCCAGCAGCATCAGACGCACGAATCTTCTTTCCCCGAACCATTTGCGCAGCGCGTTTTCTCTGGTTTCACCTTTTGCCATGGCCGTGCTTCCTTTCCATGTGTTATTCAGCGGTTGAAGCTATTATAACATACTTTTTTCTTTCCGTCCATGCATGCGTTCAACAGAAAAGCGGCACGGCCCTTCCGCCGGAATAAGCGGAAACGCCGTGCCGTTCCGGGCCTGAATCATCGGCCGACGCTCCTGGGGTCGCTTTCATACGTAAACGCGCCGCCCGGTGTGATCACGCCGTTTTCCAGGCTGAATACCTCCCACAGGGTGCCCTCCCGGTCAGGCACGCGGAACACAATGGGATCCTGATCGCCCACATACACCGTTACCGTCGCGCCGGAGCGGGCCATGTATTTGGCGTTCTGCCTGACGTCTTTATTGGTATAATCGTGCACATAGAAGGTGTACTTGCCGGGCAGCTGCTTAAGGATGGTCGTCGTCTCCGGCCCGTAGCTTGAGGTGTCGTCAACGTCCAGATTGGCCACCTCGCGTCCCTGCACAACGGCCTTCTTGGTGTCATCCGGGAAAAAAATATGAATGTTCTGGGTTTTATTGACCAGGTGAGAATCCAGATCAGAAGGCGAAGCGCCCCATTCCAGCACGATGCGCACCTGGCCTTCCGGCAGGTTGGGGGTGATGGAGCAATTCTGATTCCCCGTGGTTTTTTCACCCACCGAGAAAGCCACCATTTTGCCGGTTTTGTAACCGTCTTTGGAAACGTAGGCAGTATACGCGCCGCAGAGCAGAGACACGGAATACGTGCCATTGCCGCCGCTTGTGACGGAAGCCACGGGCGATCCCGCCTTGGCAGCGTCCGCGCCGGGATAGAAATCCAGCCTGGCCCCTTCCAGGACCGCGCCGGTCAGGGCGTCCTTGATGGTGCCTTCCGCCTTGCCGGGCAGATCGGAGGGTTCGCTCAGGGTGATGGGCGGGTTCTGCAGTTCCCGGCCCGCGGTCACCGCCACACCATAGATGGTGACGGGGGTGCGGTTCGGGGCCGTCAAGGTCATATCATAGGTGCCAGGATACAGGGTCAGGGAATAATCCAGCGGGATTTCCCGGGCAGGATACACGATGTTGGTGCCGGTCTCCTTGACGGTCACCGTCACCCGCTGCACCCGATTGCCGCTCGCATCGGTGATGCTTCCCTTGACAGATCCGGTGGTCGCATTGTTTTTGTTCAGGGTCAGTTCCGCCGTCTGAGGCCCCGATACCGTCACTTGCTGGGATCGGGCGGCTCCGTAGCCATCTGCGCTGGCGTCCAGCTTGATCCGCCCTTTGTTTACCAGGATCCCGCCCGTGCCCCGGGCGGCGGTCCACTCCGCAGATGCGCCGCCAGACGCCTTGATCCGGGCGCCCGGAATGGGACGGCCCGTTACGCTGTCCACCGCGCTCACCGTCACCACCGCCAGACCGGCGCAATCCACAGACGCGGCGCGGTTCCCGATGACGGGCAGCACCGTGCCCTTGGCGTTCACCGCCACCCCGTCTGTCCCGGACAGCAAGCGGGCCTTCACATCCCCGCCGTCCTTCACGGCCTGGACTGCGTAAAGGGCCGCGATTTCCAGGCTGGGAGCGCATGCTTCCGCCCGGTCCGCCGCTTCAGGCGCATCATACACCGTCAAACCGGCGCCCGTAGCATCCTGCACGTCCAGGGCGTCCGTGCCGCAGAGCCCCATGAACAGGGTATGAGCTCTGCCGCGCTCGGAAGCACGCAGGATACGGGCCAGGTAATCCGCTTCCTCCTCGGACGCGGCTGCCTCCGTTTTGCAGATCAGGAACGCGGGCGCGGTCCTTTCCAGCGCGGTCAGGGTCAAATCCCACAGCTCCGCCTCCTGGTTCACCCACTCGTCCGTCAGCGAAGGGGCTGCCGCCAAGGCGAAATCGATCACCGGGGCGCCGGCCTGCACCAGGCTGGCCAGCTGCCAGCGCAGAGCGCCGGTGGTGCTCCGGAAGCTCAGGGCGCCGCGCTCATCGGTTTCAAAGTACAGGCCGCCCGCAAGCAGCACGCCGTCCGGCGCGCCCAGGCGGGCCGCCGCATCCGCGCCCTGCTGCATCAGGGCCTGGGCCTGCTGGCTGTTTTGCGCGAACGTCGCCCAATCCTCCTCCGTCAAAAAAGAATGGGAGGGCAGGAAAAACCGCTGGTTTGCCGCCGTTTCCGGGGCTGCCCCGGCGATGAGGCCGACAGCGCCGGCCTGGGCGGGGACTGCGTCAGGCTGTCCCATGGCTTCCACGGGGGACAAATCAAGCAGAATGTTGTAATCGATCCGCTGAATGCCCGCCTGGCCCGACAGCCGCGCTTTCAGCGCATCCAGCGCCGCCCGGTCCTGGGTGTTGAACCGCACCTGATACTGATTGATCAGCGGGAAGTAGCCCACCACCGCGCCGTCCAGATCCGCCAGCAGCTTTTCCATCTCAGCCTGGGTGCACCCGGGATCGCCCGTCACCAGCAGCTCGTTGGTCAGCAGCCAGCGGCCCCGGCCGATCTGCTCCGGATAGCCTGACGGCGCGGAAAAGCCCAGCGTCTGGGCCCCGCCGGTCACCGTTTTATGATTGAAAAACACAAAATAAACGGCAGCGGCCAAGGCAAGCGCCACGGCGGCCAGGATCAGCGGCAGCGGGGAGGAACGCTTGCGGCTGGGCTGTGGGGCAGGCGCGGGCGCGCCAAAGGAGTCCATCCCCATGTTCGCGGGCTGACCGCCGTCAAAGGAATTGGGCGCGCCGCCTCCAAAAGGATCCGCTGCGCCGGAAAAGCCATCCGCCGCGCCGGAAAAGCCCCCATTTCCCAGGGAACTGCCGCAGGAAGGACAAACCGAGGCATAATCCGGGCACTGCTGGCCGCAAACGCCGCATTTCATCGTATGTGCATCTCCTTATCCTATGGGTTTTCATTTCCTGCTGTTTTCAATCCAGCGGAGAGCCGTGCTGCGCTGCTTCCTCAAAATTCTGAGAATCCATTGCCGCCAAAGCCCTGCGGCGCGCTGCCCATGCCGCTTGGGGCCGGATACGCCGTGCGGCTGCTGTGATTGCGCAGCATCATTACCACGCCCAGCAGGGAGAAGGACAGGCCTTCTTTCACCCACCACGCGCCCGGGTCGGCTTCAAAGCTCCAAATCAGCTTCAGCAGCACAAAGGCTATTACGCCCATCAAGGGCGAAATGATATACTGCGCCCGGAACTGGCCCCGCACGCTGAGCATCAGAGACAGGCACACGCCCAGGGACAGGCCTTCCAGCAGCAGCATCACGAACGTGATGATTTTTGCCGAGGTATCGCTGTTGCGCACCAGATCCTGGGACAGCTTTTCATTCAGCGGGATCTCCGCGGCTTTCACCTGTTCGTCATACAGGGTCATGCTCATCCCGTTGAGCAGGCTGGCTGCCTGCTGCGCGGTCACGACGCTGCCGCCTGTTTGCGCGATAAGCGCTTCCAGCGTGGCATCCAGGCTGCCGCCCAGCTGCACGCAGGAAAGAATGACGTTATCCTTCAGGCACCGGGCCGTCAGATCCTGTCCGTCATTTTTGCTCCATACGTGGCTGCCGTCGGTGAGCAGCACCACCCGAGTGTGGCCCATGGAAGGAATCCCCGCGGCCTCGGCCATATCCAGCGCCGCTTGAACCGCCGCATGATAATACATCCTGCCCTGGCCCGGCGTTTGGGAAATCAATTGGATCAGCTGATCCTTCTGATGGTCATTCAGGGCCTGCAGGTCCACCTTTTTCGAGGAAGACGCCGACACCGACACCATGCCCGCCTTCCACGCGGGATCAGCCTGATCCAGCAGGCTCTTCACCACGTTCACCGCCTGGGTTTGGGCGCTGCCCTGCATGGAAGCCGTGGGATCCGCCACGAAAATCAGCCGGTCTGTCACCTCATAGGCGGAAACCTGGGATTGTGCGGGCGGCAAGTCTTTTTTGAAGCCCTGCAAATAAATCAAATCGCAGATCACGCCCACCAGGAAGGTGGCCACAGTCGCGATCACGGCCATGCGGATCTGCGGCCCACGGCTGGAACCCGGCGTCATGGCGGAGGTGGCTCCTTCCACCATCATAGCCGCCAGCATCAGCGCGGCGGTGGGCACCATGAAAATCAGGCCCATCATCCATACGGGGCGCTCCTCCACATTGCGGGTCAAAAACGCCATGCCAAAGGAAAGCAGCCCCACGATCAAAATGGCCACCAGCGTCAGCAGCCAGTGCCATCCGCCGCTGCCCGGCTGCACCGCGGGCTGATATGCCTGAGGGGAGCCGAACCCAAATCCATCCTGCTGAGCGCCGGGAAACCCCGCTTGCCCATTCCACGAATCAAAGCCGCCTTGCATGGGAATACCCCTTCCTTTGTGCCATCGTTGATCTGTATTTTTATACTGTTATACAGCGCCCCTTGTACAAGAGGGCACTGCATAACGGTCTCATTGCTGCTTGGTCAGGCAGATCATGATGCCTTCATCCCGCTCCGATGACAGGATGGACACCTGCTGATGCAGAGAGAACGTATTGTTTTTATCCGGCTTTACGCCGTCAAAATCAATGCGCACCCGCTTTTCCGCGTCGCCGTTGAGCACGATGCGGAAACAATCCTTTCGCAGCGGCTTCAATTCGATATTGCTCAGCAGCTCACTGCTGAGGGATTCCACCGGCGGCATGCCGGCAGCCGCCATGATGGTCATGAAATTTACACTCTTTTTGCCGTAATATTTCAATTCCAACTGGCCACGGATGCTGGTGAAGGGCCTGTGGTTAATGTCCATCACCACCTGACGGAAGGTGGGCCTGCTGCGCTGATAGATGATTTCCGCTATGCAGAACAGCGCGGCCAGCACAGCCAATATGATGCCGCCCAGCGTGAGGATATGGCGGAAATAGGAATCGGCCTGCACGTGGAGCGCTACCGGCTCGGACAGCTCCGCCTCATCCCAAGCGTAAATCTCGATATCCGCGCTGCCGGCCTGGATGATCCGCAGGGCCAGGACGTCGTCGCAGTTCCGTCCGGACAGCATCCAGCTCCGCCAATCCTGCCGGCCCTCTATATCAGGCCATGAAACAGACAAGGGCAGATCGGGGATTTCTTCTGTGGCTGCCGGATCCGCCTCCCGGTTCCCGCCGGCGGCGTCGTTTTCCGCGGCATCGGTCATGGAGCGGGGCTGGAGCGCACCGCCCTCCGCGTCTTCCGTTTCCGCCGTGGGCAGCACCGCGCCGTTCAGCAGCAGCTCCACATCGGGATGATTGGTGAGAATGAGATAATACAGGCCGCTGTTATCCGTCTCCCGATCACCGAACAGCGAAGCCAGGGTGAATTCCTCCGCCCCGTTCACGGGAACGGCCAGAGGCGCCTGGGGAATCAGGATGGGCACATCCTTGACATATCCCGTCACCGCGCTGGTTTTTTCCACCGCATCCCGGATGTAGGGGGCGGTGTTCACCGTGCTGACAGTCACATCGGAGCCAATAAACAGGTTGTTCAGCGGCCATTGCATGATCTGGCCGTTGGTCCAGCTCACCTGGGGCTGCACGGCCACATCCACGCTGGCCTTGCTGGCCGCCACCGTGGCGCTCAGCGTCAGCTGATCGCCCTCCCAGCGGAAGGGATCGAAGGTGACCCGATCCAGCTGGCTGATCACTTGCAGCGCCTGCGCCAGATCCGGCAATTGGGGATACTGCGGCGCCGCGGCGTTCTCCTGGGGGATGCTGCCCTGCGCCGTGCGGTAATCGGATGTCAGCGCGCCCGGCATGCTCCAGGTCAGTCTGGTTTCCTCGCCCACCCGGGTTTCCGCCTGCTGCGGCCGGCCAAATCGCATGCTCTCCAGGCTATCCTGAAAAGAAATGCTGTGCGCTGTGATGCGGATTTCCGCGCTGGCCCCGCAGGGATCATAGGCCCGTACCGTGACAGTATCCTGGGTACCGGCCTCCGCGGGAGCAATGAGCAGTTCGCTGCCCTCCACGGAGAAGCCCTTCGCCCGCAGATAATTGACCCCATCCACATACAGGTAATACAGCAGCGTCTGGTCTGGATCAGCTTCGGTAAACAGGCTGTCCAGGTTCAGCCGCAGGGGCTGATCGTCCATGCCCGGCACCTGGCCGTACACGCGGTATTCGGCGGCTTCCAGCCGGGCTTCCGGCCCGCGGTTTTCCACCGTAAATGCCACCGGGGCCGTTTTCGCCAGGGTGGTGCCGGCGCCGTTCTTCAGGATGGATTTTTCCGGATCGTTCAGCACCAGCGCGAACTCCATTTGGCCCTGGCCGATTTCCAGCGGGGGCACCGTGACGATCCAGGAGACATCGCCGTTTTCCGACGCGCCGGAGATTTCCACGCTCTCCGGCTGCACCGTGATCCGCGTGTTCACGGGCTGGTCGGAATGCTCCGCATATGCCGCGTGAGATTCCGGAACCGGCTGCGCAGGCGCATTCGGCCCCGCGCTTTCCTCAAGGGGCAGAACCACCGTCCGGGGCTGGACCCCGGCGGTGTCCTCCGGCGCGTCCGCATCGGTGGCAGATTCCTGCTGAACGGCCTGTTCGCCGGCATCCGCCATCAGTTCCTCCCCGGCGCCGGCAGCCGTCTCCCCCGCCGCGTCGGTCAATGCCGCCGCGGCGTTTTCGTCTGCGGTGGGTTCATTTTCGCCTGTCGGGCTGATTTCCCCGGCATCGGTTTCCGTCGGCGCGTCCGCCGGCTCCGTCTCCTCCACGGTGAATTCGTTTTCGTCGGCCGGATCACTTTCTTCGGCAAGGCCCCCCGCTTCTGCCGCTCCGGAATCATCCCCCGCCAGGAAAGCATCGGCCGTTTCTTCCGCGGCCTGTGCCAGGAAATCCATGTAACCCGGGTATTGGCGGTCCGCCACAGCGGTGTACCACGCGATCAGCCGGATGCTGATGTTTTCCTGGGGCAGGCCGGGGATTCCGGCCGTCAGCGTCATGGCCTGGGCATCCCGGGTAAGGGTCAGGGGCGCCCCGCCGCTCGCCTCCGCCACCTGCACCGCAGCCCGCCAGGCGGGCAGCAGGAAGGCCGACGCTTTCACGCTGTCGTCGGGTTCCGCGGAGGTGATCCGCACATGAAAGATATTGTCGGGAATCTGATCGGTCAGGAACACAAAAGCCTCCCCGCCCCGGCGGATTGTCAGGGGAGATCCGAAGGGCTTGTCTTCCTCTGCCGTCAGCTGTACGTTGGTTATTTCCTTGGCGCCGCTGATCAGCAGCATCACCATGCTGCCGCTGACCGGCACATAATCATACGTAACTTCCCGGACGCGGGGATCGTCCGCCTGTCGGTCAGCTGTTTCCGCAGCGTCCGCTTCCCCGGAAGAGCCGCTGTCCGCGCTGGTCTCCGGCAGCTGGACGGACCGGGCGGCATACACCCGATCCAGTTCACGGATATACAATGCGCCAAAGTCCCGATCGTTCAGCTGGCGCAGGCCATCCTCCAGGGTCCGGTCGCCATAGGTGAAAACATGCACCCGCGCATGGCCCGTCAGGCTGTTGATCACCTGCGTCTGAAACGCCTCCAGGCGTCCGTCGCTGTCCGAAGCGAAGGCAATATACAGTTCTACGTTTTCCCGGGCCAGAATGGCGTTCAGCTGCCGGGCATACTGAGCCACCTGGGGCCCGCCGGAGGACATATTCGGCGCGGCAAACCGGTCAAACCAGTACAGCGTCACTTTGCCCTGCTCCGAGGCCGCGGAAACATCATCCACCCGGGCGCGCAAGAAATTCAGCAAATCCCAGCCGGGTTTGCCCGTTCTGGAGGCATACTCCCTGTCTCCCAGCGCATCCAGCAGTTTCACGCTCTGCCAGCTGAACCGGGACACGGAGCCGGGGCTCGTCACGCTGCTGTCCAGATCCGCCGTTCCACCCGCAAAATAATGAACGTTCACAGCGGGCGTGCCCGGCGACTCCAGCATCAGCAGCAGCTTCATCAATGCCGCAGCCTGTTCATGATAAGCCTGGATTCCGGCGTCGCTCGCGTGATTGCCCGCGTTAAAGCCGATGAACAGCGTCTTTCTTTCTGCGGGCTGCACGTGGGCAGACTCACCCACCCCCACCGAACCAACCAGCAGGCACAGGACCGTCAGGCACGTCAGGCCTTTTTTCAGCAGCCGCAGCATTCGATTGTTCATACAGGATCCTCCTTTGGCGCGCCGGGCATCAGAATTCAAAATCGTTGGTCGGCTGGATCGTTTTTCCTCTGCCCGAACGGTCGCCCAGCAGCAGCTCCGCCACGAATACACCCGCGCTGAGAATCAGGCACAGAATACCGCCCGCGCCCCACAGCACGCGATACAGGCTGTACCTTTCCGCGGCTTTTCCCAGGGAAGAGCTAAAGCCGGACAGCCCCAGGCCCAGCCCCTGGTCCAGGCGGGCAAAGCAAATGCCGCTGCCGCAGGCCAGCAGGAACACCAGCGTGGCGACAAAGGAAATGCCGGAAATGATCAGGCCCACTTCCTTTTCCCACAGCAGGGAAGATACCAGCATCAGCAGCCCCGGAATCAGCATCAGCAGCACCAGGCCGGACGCGCCGATGGCGTCCACGCCGTTCACGCCCAGCGTGACAAACGTCCCCACGCCCACAGGCGAAATCGCAAACAGCGGAAGCGCCAGAAAAATAATCAGCCACAGACCGGCCAGAATGGCCGCCACGATATTCGGTGAGGTTCTCCTCATGATCCATCGTCCCTCTTTCTGTTTATTACAATAAAAACCGCAACTGTTCCGTCATGGAATCGCGAAGCAGGGCGAAACGCGCCTGCGGGGAATTATCAAGGATGCACCCCCGTATATCCCGCATATCTGCTCAGGCTCCGGCTGAACGGACGCCGAAAATCATTTTGCGTCCGTGCTCAGCCACATTTTCAGCGCCTGGGCCTCCTGGGTGTCGTTGACGGGCTCCAGCAGGTAGGGCAGGAATTGGCGCAGCGCTTTTTTGTCCTTGCGCACCTTGGCGGAATAGGCGGCGAATTCCTCATCATTATTCAGGAAGTTGGCCAGGCTCCGTGCCCATTTCAGGCTGGGCTGCCCCATATCGTCCACCTGGTTGGACAGGGTGAAGAACATATAGCGGATGGTTTGGAACAGGGAAAAGTCCGCCGTGGAAAAAGGCGAACGCATCATGCCCTGGTAGCCGGGGCACAGCTGAGCGATCACGTCCCGCCAGCGGATGGAGCGGTTTTCCGGAGAAATGTTGCACACAAGTCCGATGGACAAACGGGTATGGAAGGCCCGGCGGGCCAGTTCCTCCCGCCTGGTTTCCAGAAAATGCTTATTCAGCAGGTTCAGGGCCCGATGATAGCATTCTGTCCGCGGCAGCTTATCGCTGGTCAGGGTCTGGGCGCATTTCATGGCCTTTTGCAGCATCGTGCCGATATCTTCCTGATCGGCCAGGGAATTGAGGGCATTCTGCACATTGCGCACGGCCCGGATGCAGCGCCCGCCCGCGGTATCGTTGGTGAGGGCCGCGGTAAGCATGGTTTTTTCAGAATACTCCTGCAAGTGCTGCAATTCCCCGATATCCCCGCTCTGCGCCACCTGGCTGTCGAACCGATCCACAAAGTGGGCCTGCATGCGCTCAAAGCACAATTGAGCGAAGGAGAGATCCCCGTTCCGGGGCGGGAATTCATTCTTGGGATTGTTTTTATATTCGTTGTACTTTTCCCGGAATTCCGGATAGGTGGACAGGGGCGCCAGATCCTGATCCAGACGGCTCGCCCCCGCCTGCATCACATCCCGGTTCAGCAGCTGCTTCCAATCCAGCTGAGAGCGGCGCAGATCGCTGTCCAGCAGATACAGCCCCCGCCAGTACGTGTTGGTTTTCCAGTTTTCCTTGAGTTTTTCGCAGGTGGCATGCAATTCCAGCTGGATGATGTTGGGGTAGCCCAGGGTGCTGGTGATCCCGGGCAGCAGCGTACGGACCTGCCGGGCGGCCTGCATGCGCATGGCGTCATCGCCCTGGGCCAGGACGGTCTCATACATGCTCAGCAGCAGAGGCGACAGCCGCTCAAAGGCAGGCTCCCGCTTGTTTTTGCCGTCCACGCCGGCCAGGCTTTCCAGCTTTGAAAAAACATCGTCGCTGGGAACGGCCATCAGCCGCTTGCCGCGTTCCGCCACGTACTGGATGAAAAGCTCTTCGATCCAGTTGCGCACATTGGCTTCTGTGTCGGTATCCCGCAGGCAGGCCCCTCCGGCGTTGCGCAGACGCAGCATCCACAGGCTGCGGTCTTGCTCCCAGTTGTCGGCATTCAGCGTCATGCCGGTGAGATAGGCCCGGAAAGCCTGGGCTGCCGGCTGCTTTTGATCGCACAGGGCGTACAGGTTTTTCCGCCGGTCCTCCCCCAGCAAAAGGGCGGCCTGTTCCGGAGAAAGCAGCGTCCGTTTCTCCGCTGCCAACTGCAGCATAGCCACCAGGCCCTGGGTCATATCCGCGTCGATGGCGACCGCCATGGCGCACACCCGATCCAGCTCTGTCAGGTGGCTGCTGAAGCAGTCCGTCATATATTCGGCATAGGCGGCCCGGGCCGGGGACGCGCCGTCCAGCCCCGCCATGCCCATGCGGATGCCGCCGCACAGGGAAAGAGCGGGCAGCTGCTGCACCTGCGTCTGGCGCAGGTACGCAAAGAGCCGCTGCATCAATTCATCCCGCGGCAGCAATTGCACCGTCAGGGGCAGGGTGGACAGCATGTTCTGCGGATTGCGCCGGCTTTCGTCCTCCAGGAAATCGCAAAATACCTTGCGCACCCTGGGATGGCCTTGGCACAGGCGGATAAAGCCTTCAGAGCTCATCAGGCTGATCTGGCGGGCGCTGAAGGGCTGCTCCGTCCCGTAATTGGTTTTCAGGATGTCGCTGACCAGCCCGGCCGCGCGCTCCTCCTGCATGTCTCCGTCCATGGCGGCGGCCAGCAGATTCTCACTGAAGAAATGCTCGGCCTGCGGTGTATGATAGGAGGTCAAAAGCGCCTGGATGTGGCGGAATTGATCGTCATCCGCGCTGAGGGCCTGACGCCACAGGAAGGTCAGCAGCAGATCGGTCACCCGGTTGTGGCGGTCATCCTCCTGGGGCGCCAGGGCGGCCTTCATTTCACCGCTCTCGGCGGACATGCGGGTCAGCACGTCCCGATCCACGGCGGCCAGCACCTGGTGGATCTGCTGGCGGGACAGGCCGTGGCGGTCCTCCAGATACTGGTTCACGGCGAACCAGCTCTTGATCCGCTCCCGCAGGGGAAGGTCGCTGCTTTCCAGCTGCTCCAGCTGCCAGGCCACATCGTAATCCGCCAGGAAAGAAATGTCGCTTTCATCGGTGACGCCGGTCAGCTCACAGTAGCGCCGCACCATGTCCGCGAGGAAGGCGGGCTTCTCTCCGCGCAGGATCTTCTGCATGAACCGATCCTCAGCGGGACTGATTTCCAGGGCTGCGCCGCTGCGGAAGTCGAACTTGATGTTGTCGTTCTGCTCCGGGTACACGATGGCCAGGGCGGTGTTGCGGTAAATCGAAGAAATGAACCGGGCAGGCACCGCTGCGCTCATGGAGGCGATATTGGAGACCGCTCCGGGCAGCATGCCCAGCACGTATTTCCACAGGAAGCCCCGCGCCGCGTCGATGATATGATCGCAGCGGCCATCGGGCCCCAGACACAGCACCACGGTATAGCGCAGGGGCAGATACTCCCGCATCAGGGGGTGCTGCTCGTACACGCACTGGCCCGTGCGGGCATCCCAGGGGCCAAAGCGCTGCACCGTGGCCGCCCGCCAATAGTGATTCAAAAAGGCCCGGTGCTTTTCCGGCGTCACGCCTGCGGGCAGGGTATAGCGATCCAGCACCGCCTCATCCACGCAGGTCCAATCCGTCACGTCCAGGGCGTTGCGGCTCAGGTTCAGAAACGCGTCGTTGGAAATAAAGCCGTTAAAGCGAAGAATGGCCTGGATGCCCGGGCCGGCGGTGACGTTTTCCTTTACCTCATCTCCGGAAGGGATGACCGTGTTGGTATAGCTGCTGGGACGGCTTCCTTCAATATTGATTTTGACCGATTGAAACGCGGCCACCAGGCCGTAGCGCAGCGGCTGCACCTCAAAAGCGCGATAGGCCTCCACCGGGCCGCCCGCCGGAGACGCGATCCTTTCACCCGGCACATTGGTCATGGGCAGGCGGATATCCGTATTCGCCAATATGCTGAATCCGCCGGGGAAGCCCGGGCTGAACAGACCTGCGCCAAAGCCGCGTTTGGGGGTGTTGCCCACCAGACGGTGCAATGCTTTCATGGTTTCCTCACTCCTTGCTTCCCATCATTATTTTCTCTGCTGCTTTTGACTCCGCTGAATCTCCTTTTTCAGCTCATCCTCCCGCCTCTCAATGTTCCGCTGGGCGCCGTCGATCTGCCGCTGTTTTCTGCGCAGGGCGAACCCGCCCAGGCGGCCGCCATTGACTTCCTCCTGCATGGTGGCCACTTCCCTCTTCATCCGTTCGATATCCTGCTGGATCTGAATGGCCCTGGGGGACAGATTCTGGCTGGGATCCGTATCCACAGGGATGATGCCCGAGCGGGCCAGGATCAGCAGGAAGGGCTCCACGACCCGATGCTTGGCGCCGGTTTCTTCGTACTTATTCTCAAACCGCAGTTCCTCGGTGGACATATCCCGCGTCCAAGTGCTCACGGCCAGCAGGTCCACGGTCAAGGGGTTGTTGTTTGCGGAGCGGAACACGGTGGTGATGGTGTCGATGATGTCGATGCCCTGGCCCTCGCTGCGGTAGAAGGTTTGCAGATCCTCCCGCAGGCGGCGCAGCACCTCGGTGTTGATCCGGCCCTTGTGGGCGGTGCCGATATCGTTGCGCAGGATGCAGTTGCCGCCGAACAGTTCCTTCCGGCAGGTCATGGGCTGGTCGATTTTGGTGGTGACGGCGATCAAATGCCGCACGTTCTGCAGCACGCCGTGCGCCCGGTTGGACAAAACGGAGCGGGACAGGAAGGTGCTGATATCCACGTTGCAGTTGTCGTGAATATCAGCGCCGTCCATGCGGTCGGCGGTGGATTCGCCGTATTTGAGGCGCACGCTGGTGTCATACAGGCCCTTGTTGAGCTGGTTGGGGTCCAGCATCAGCAGCACGGTGCTGGCCACCTGCATGCCGTGGTGGTTCAGCAGATAGTCGGTAGAGGATGTGCCCTCACCGGCAATATCGTAAATGGCCACGAAGCAGCTCCGGGGCTCCCTGCCGTTCAGGTAGCTGTATTCAAAGATAAAGGGGAAAAGCAGCTCTTCCTTGGGGGTAGGCATGGTGACGCCCTTATGCTGCAAATAATACTCGTTGTGGAAGTTATAGTACACGCGGCTTTCATCCAGCAGGGTGGCGGTGCCCAGGTTCAGGGCGGTCAGTTGGGAATTGAGCCGGTGCACCAAAGAAATCAGGTACGCCGTTTTGCCGGCGGCGCGGCCGCCCAGCATGGTGACGTAGATGGTGGGGATGATGCCAAAGTTGCCGGGCAGGCGGCAATGGCAATGAGGGCACACGCGGGTGGAGATCTTGCGGGTGAAGCCGGTGTTCAGGGGTTTTTTGTTTTCCTCATCCATGCGGGGCATGCCCAGCAGCTCCGACGGGGTCTGGCCTTCGGAGGGCAGGATGCGCAGCTCAATGGGGAAATTGTTGCTGTCCCGCACCATCACCCGATCCGGCGTGGCGCGGAAATACAGCCCGCGGAAACGGCTTTCGTCATCGAAGGGCCATTCCTTGCAGCAGCTGCTGAGGAAATTGAACCGGATGGGATCCTCATAAACCGCTTCATAGCTTTCATCAACAAACAGCACGTCTTCCGCCGTAATCAGGCCGCCGCAGTAGGGGCAAATATAATCTCCCATGTTTTTCCCTCGCTTCTTTTGATGGATTGATTGTGGGGTCGGTTGCAATGCGCATCAGTATATGGCCGGATCCTCTTTTGTGTACACGATGGGGAATTTTTCTCCCGGGGCGGTTTCCAGGACCTTTTCCGTTCCCTTCAGCCGCAATCCGTCGTAGCTTCTGTCGGGCGTGTTCTGGCTGTTGCGCACCGGATAATAAAATGGCGTGTTGCCAATCACTTCCCGCACCACCAGCTGCCTGTTGCCCGGTGAAATGCCCTTGATTTTCAGCGTATAGCCGTTGGCCCTGGGCAGGAACGCATAGCGGATCTCGTTCTGCCTGCCGCACACGCGCTGCTCCCCATACACCGAGCCGTTGGACCGGAAGAGCACCACGTGGTTTTCGCCCTGCTGCACCAGCTGCGTCACATCCACAGCGTTCTTGATATTGTATTCCTTGGCGTCGCACATGCAGGTGCCGTTGCCGATCTTGACCACCACGCCGGACAAATCCTTTTCCCAAACAAAGGACAGGTAGAACCGCTTCTCCCGTTCAAACAAACGGATATGCCGGGGATTCTCCTCCTGGGGCTCGGCCGTGGGCACCTGCTCCGCCATTTGCGCGAAGGAGCTTTCCCCTTCCTGCCGGTCCTCAAATTCCAGGCCCAGGCCATCGGGGCCGGCCAGGGGCGCGCCCATGCCGCCCGAAAACACCAGCGGCTCATAGGTGCCGAACACCTCGTTTTCCCGGCTTTCATCCGCCAGGTATTCCCGGGCTGTTTTATCCAACCGGTACCAGCAGATCTTTTCGATATTGTCGTTGTTTACCTTGTAGGATTCGTCCTTGTGCTCCTCCATCCAGGAGGTGGATTCCAGGCCGTCATCCACAAAATACCGGGTTTCAGCGATCCCACCGCTGTCATGGATGTAGAAATGCATGCGCTGCGGCTGGCTCATGTAGTGATTCAGGAACTGCTCCATATCCTGCATGGTATCCAGTTCATGGCGCAGGGTGTCGATGAAGGTGCCGCTGAAGCCGGGATCCAGATTCTTGCGCAGTTCCTTTTCCCCGTCGCTGATCATTTGGTTCAGCTTATCGGTCAGCAGCTGGCCCTCGGGAGAATAAAACGGCGCATACTGACGCACCCACTCGCTGTCGAACAGCCAGGTTTTCTGAATGCGGGTGGTGCGGATATTTTCCATATATTTTTTATATTTTCCCTTCAGCTCGGCCAGGACGTGGGATTCCATTTCCCGGTCCAGGGTGCGGGAATAATGATCCAGGTTTTCGGGGCGCACCATGCGGCTGACGGCGTCCTTCAGGCTGGCAAACTGGCGCTTGAGCACCTCCGCCGCCTGACGCGCCAGCAGGGCGCAATAATTGTTCCGCTCATCCCCATCCGCCACGTCGCAGCACTTGGCCAGATAATCGTCCTTCCGCTGCAAAAGCTGGCGGGCCGGGAAGGGGGTGCTGCTGGGCTGGATCGCCTCCCGGGAGAGGTCATCCAGCGCCCGGATGATATTATCCATCAGGTCAATGGGAAACTGGCTGGCGTTGGGCTGATTGAGCAGCCGGGCAAAGCCGGCGCGGACCGCCCGGGTCACCGTTTGAAACATCACGGTGCGCCCGCCGGAATAAAAGTTATACTGATACAGGCACTTCACCGCTTCCTTGACGCGGCTGGTGTCCGCCGTCTGCTTCAAATCGGAAAGTATGCGGAAATTTTCCTTCTGCTGCGCGTCCAGACGCACCATGGCCCGGTCCGCTTCATAGCGCAGCCAGGATTTCAGCGCGAATTGAATGCTGTTTTTTTCAAACACATCCGGCGAGCCGTAGGCTTTGGCCCCCTGCTCCGGGGCCTGCGGCATCAGGATCTGCCAGGCCATCTTATGGCTCATGGGCGCCCGGCACAGGCCGAACACCACGTCCCTGAGCTGATTTCTGCGCAGCCGCTGCAGCTCGCTGCCGTTGGCGTTCAAGCTGGTGTAGCCCAGGGAATACAAACAGCCCGCGTCGTGAGCGCGCTGCTTTTTATTCACGCAAATCAGCAGTTCATAAGCCAGGGCGCGCCAGATTTCATAATCCTCCACCACGCCGCCGCTCTGCGCCTTGGTGCCCAGCAGATAAAAGCAGGACCGCCCCATGTTTTCCTTCAGCGCTTCCTCTGCCAGCGCCCGCTGGGCGATGCGCGCGTCGTAATCGCTGTGAACCAGAAGATAGTAGATACAGTTCAGTCCGCCGATGCCCAGGGAATTCTGGATATAAGAGGCCACCTGCACCGGAGCCTGGGTGCTGACATATTTTTCTCCCAGGTTGCTGATCACCATCTGGATATACAGCCGCTTGCCATTCACCAGCATTTTGCGGATCTCGATAAGGGTATCGTTGGAAAAACCGAACAAGCCCTGCTCATCGCAGGGGATGTTGATGCAGCGGTCATGGATCAATTCAAAAAATTCCCGGCTGACATTCTTCAGCTTGCCCAGATGCTGCTCCTGGGCGATGCGCACAAAGAACACATTTTTCCAGTCGCTGTCCATGATGGCCTGATGCCAGTATCCCAGAATGTTCTCAAAATTATCGCAGGCATCCCGTCCATACAGAAAAATAACGGTGGCCTGATCAATCGCAATCGGCATGAAGAATACTCCTTGGCCGGATCCTGCCGCCAGTGCTTTCGCAAAAGGGAAGCTGACGGCAATCCCGTATCATCCGTTTTTCAAGTGCCGTCCGGCGCGCGAAAAGCGCGCCGGACGGCGGCAAGCGGTCCATGCCATCAGATGGGCATGGCCATCTTATACATCTTTTTCCGGGTCGAGCACAGATCCTGCAGGTTCTTGAGCAGGGCGATGCACTTGTTGATGGTGGCGGTGTCGGCGCCCATCTTGACCAATTCGGACTTTTCCTGCTTCATGGCGTCGGTCACGAATTCATCCAGGGCATCCACGCGATCCAACAGCTTCTGCACGTCTTCCTTGGTCAGCTCGTCGGTCTTTTCCTTTTCGGCGATTTCATTTTCCTTCTGATCCATCATGAATTCCAGATACCGCCGCATTTCATTCTGCGGGCCCACGTCAGCCAGGTAAGCGGGCAGCTTGATCATGGGATGCAGGGCGGCAATATCCTCGCTGGGATCGCCCTGGATCATCTGGGTCTTTTCGCCCATGTCGTTGCGGTAGAAGCCGCCGGCCATGGAGGGCTGGATCAGGCTGTGGATGAACATCTTGCCGAAGGTTTCCGCGTATTCGATGCGGGGCTGCCACACATTGGCCTGGCCTTCGATGGAGGTGATGATCTTCTGCGCCGCCTCGAAGCCATCCACCTGCTGGCTCAGGGTGAGGGCCAGCCTGGGCCGCGCGGACACCACCACGCTGGCCAGTTCGCGCGACAGCTTCTTGTAGTTCTCCTGGGCCTTGCTCAGCTTCATCGCGTCCACGCGGATATCGGGATCGGTGGGATCCACAGGCTCGTTCTGCAGGCCCATATAGGTGGCCAGGCAATCCGGCCGCTGGCCGGGCTGGATGGTTTCCCGGGTGGCGGAGGCAAGCAGCTCGCGCAGCATCTTCAGCTTGTCGTCAGGGGTGTAGCTGCTGCCGGTGGCGGGATTGCGGGTCAGCGCCATGATCGCGCTGGCTTTCTCGGCGATGTTCCTGCCGGGCAGCACCACCTCGCGCTGCGCGTCGGCATAGAAGGCATGCACGTGATACACCGGCACGGGGTTGGAGGTGTCCACCTCCAGCATGCCGGCGTCGATGGCCCGTTCGGTAAGGGCATGGACCTCGGCATACTGCTTCTCACTGAAGGGGGTTCCGTGGGCCTTGAAGAAGTAGTAAGGCGCGGGCGCGGGCAGCTTGGTCCAGTTGGTGATGTAGTTGCTGTCCAGATCGCCGTCCCACACCAAGTGAGCGCCCATGCAAACGTTGCTCTGCTGCAGGCTGTCGCAATACACTTCCTCCAGCTTGCCGATCAGGCCGTAGCGATACAGGGGCAGGCCATCCCAGCTGGTGACGCAGTACACGTGATCCTGCAGGGAGCTTTCCTTGGAATCGATGCCCGTCTTGTTCTGATAATGCTGGATGAACTTTTTGCTGTCCTGGGGAATGGACAGATAGTTGTATTTGATGCATTCTTCATTGGCCACGGCGGCATCCTGGCTGAACATGGGGCGAGAAGAATCGATCACGGACGCGCCCAGCTCGTCCATATACTTGTTCTGGGCCGCCACGGCGTTGCCCACGGCCTGCTCCATGATGGAATCCAGGCTTTGGCCGTTGATTTCATGGAAGCACACATCCAATTCGTTCTTCAGGGTGTCCAGCAGGTTCACCCGGCGGCGGAGCCCATAGGTGAACACCAGGCCGGTGGAATGAGCATCCACGGAAGGAGCGTTCTTGAAGGATTCGTCGCACACGGCGCTGAGGAATTCCAGCGTGACCTTGTTTTCCTCGTTCTTATCGTTGAAATCGGTATCGATCTGCTTCTGCACCGTATCCAGCGCGAACAGATCGCTCTCCAGCTTGGAATCCACCGCGTCCTGCGCGCCGAAATCGTCGCTGAGCTGCGCCAGATCTTCGCACATGGGCTTCAGGGCACGATCCACATACTCGCGGATGCGCTGCACCAGCAGGCTCAGGGCCCGGGCATGCTCCTCCATGAAAGCAATCTTAACCACAGAGGCGTAGTAATCGTTCAGCGCGCCCAGATACTTTTCAATGGCCGCCTTGGCGCCCAGCAGCGGGGGCTTGAAGAAATCGTTCCAGGAGGTGACACAGGCTTCATAGCGGTTATGCAGGTCGGAATTGAACCGCGCGGCATAGGCGTTCCAGCTCACCAGCTGGGCATCCAGTTCCTTCATGATGCTGGCGGAGGGGCTGGTCATGTATTCCAGCAGGGTGAAGGGGCCGAACTTGGGATTGGTGATCACCCACTTGGCGAAGGAGCAGAACCGTCCCCAGGCGGCGTCCAGATACGCGTCGGCCGTCTTGCGGGCGGCGGGACGCACCACGGTGCTCTGCCACAGGCTGGGCTTGATGTCAACCTGGTCGTGGGGCCGCACCTGCATATTGCGCATGGCGTCCAGATGGGGTTTGTCGTTGGAGGGCGTGCGGCAGAAGCCGGGCAGGGTGATCTGCGTGCGGAAATTGTTGTGCAGCGCGCCCACGTCGCCCACGATCTGCTGCGCCCGCTTCAGGGTGTTGCCGTCCATGAGCAGTTCGGTATTGGGCACCAGATTGCCGTGGTCATCCTTCATGGGCATGAAGGTGTTGAACAGCAGGGAGCCCTCATAATACAGCACCTTTTTCTTGGGGATGCGCTTGGTGTAGGCGCCGATGGCCCGGTAGCCGTAATACAGGGGCAGCCGCTTTTTCATGTTATTGACGGCAGCCACCAGGTTGTTTTCATGGGAGATATAGGTATAGGTGGCCTGGCCGTTGCTGCTGGCGGAAGGCGCCTCGTTGGCCAGATAGTGCAGCAGGTTTTCGGCGATGGTGTTCTGCACCACGTCCGCGCCCTTGTTGAACAGGGTGCCGTCCACCGTCTTGCTGCTCATGAGCACGCATGCGTCGTAAGGCGCGCGTTTCCAGACGATCTTGGTGCCATTCAGGTTAGCGGTGAAGGGGGTTTCATGCGCGGCGATGTTCTGCCAGAAATCCAGTTCCTTCAGCGCGGCGTAGCCATTCATGCTCAGCTGGCGGGTGAGCGCTGGATCATTCTGGATGCTGGGCACGGACAGGGACACGTCGGGCATGACGATGTAACCGGTGATGCGGTAATCCTGGCCCGCCAGGCTGCCCTCCTCCATGCACTTGCGCACAATCTGGGGCACATCCAGGAAGGTGCCCGATCCGGTGCCGCCGCAGATGCCGGTGGCAATCACGATTTCGACCCGGCCCTGCATGCCGGTGTTGCCATGGGACACCCTGGTCACCTTGGTCAGGGCCGTCTGGATGGCCCCCTCTACCTTGGCATACTTCCGGGAGAGCTGGAAACGGGCGGACTGGCGATACGTGCCCGCGCCCATACCGCTTGAGGAAGCGTTGAGCTGCTTATTCACCCATTGGCGCTCATAGTCCTGCAGGTTGTAATCACGCTTCTTGGGATCCAGGATGGCGTCAATGCCCTCGACGCTGATATCCACGTATTCATCGTCCGCCAGGGAGCCCTTGGATTTATGATCGGTATCGATTTCCAGGTAAGCCGTTTGACGGGGGATGGGGATCAGGTTGCCCTTTTCGTCCCGGGGCAATTCAAAACGCTGCGCGAAGGTCTTCTTGATGGTGTGCACGATGCTGGCGCCTGTACCGCCCAAGCCGATGACGAGGAGCGGAGAGGGGATTTTTTCCACGCGCTCGATGGAAATATCAAGCTGCTCTTCTTCCTGAATCTCACGGGCAAGATTCTCGTTGTAGTCTTCTGGCATCTGGAATCGTTCCTTTCTTTATTTTGTTTTGTATTGCGATTATGCCCTTACCGGGCCCAAGCACGGGGAAACCGGCGCGGACGCCAGCCGCGCCGGCACGAAAAACTCATCAGAAATCGGAATCGGAGGAATTGGAAGACGAGCCAAAGTCGAAGCTGTCCGATCCGCCGGCGGAAGAGCCGCCGAAATCGCTGCCGGAGGAAGCGCCGAAGCCTCCGCCGGTCGCAGCGCCGTAATTGCTGGCCGAGGTGACATCGAAGCCGTCGGGCACGCCGAAGTTGCCGGAAAATTCGGGGGTGCCGCCAAAATCGAAAGCGTCGCTGGCGGAGGAGGACTGGGCGTAATCAGCGGTGTTGTCGCCGTAACTGAGCACGATGTGCAGGAACTCCACCGCATTGGGCGTGGCCCGCATTTCCAGCGCCTGGCCGGGCGACCAGCGCACCGCGTGCTTGCCCACGGGGTTGCCTTCCAGGGTGATCTGCACCGTGCCCACCGGCTTGCGGTTGGACACCTTGATGGTGCCGTCCTGGGAACGGGTGGGCTCCATCATCAGATTCTGCAGCGTTACGTCGGGAATGCTGAATTTGCTGGCCGTGGTAGAATCCACCACATAGCTCATGGGCCAGGCCTTCTTGGTGGGCGGCAGATCGTACTCCAGGCTGTCATAGAGGGATGTGCCCTCGCGCACGCCCAGGCGCACCTGCTTGAACACCGGCTTGCGGATCTGGTGCACGATCAGGATCAGCACGATCAGCGCGATCAGCGCGGCCAGCGCGATCAGGCCCCGGATGACCCACATCTTTGTCAGGTCCTTCACGTGGATCTTATAGGTGCGGGCCACAGAGGCGTGGTCGGCGTCCTCGGCGGTGACGGTGAAGCTGACGTCGCCCTCGGCCTGGGGCGTGATGATCAGGTACCGGCCGTCCTTCACTTCGGGCCGCGCGGCAGCCTCATCAGCATGCACGCCGTCATTGATCCGGACGGAGAAGGCGGGCTCGTCATCCTCGTCGGAGAACACCCGGGTCAAATCGATTTTCAGTTCCTCTTCGGGCGTATTGCCTTCCACCGCGTTCAGGAAGCCCAGGAAGGAGGGCAGCTCGTTGAACGCGACCTGCTTTTCCACTTCCGTGCCCAGTTTGTCCGCGATCTGCGGCTTCTGATTCTCGATCTTCACAGCATAGCTGTAGCTCTTGATTTCCTGGCCCAGGTAGGAAACCGTCCAGGTGCCGGTCCACGTGCCCTCGTTCTGGGGAGTGGCAAAGGACACCTTCTGGGCGGTGCCGTCCATGGCCAGGGGCAGGGGCTGGCCGCTGGGCATCATGGCGCCCTGCTCGTTGGTTAAAACCAGCTGGATATCGAAATCCTGCAGCCGCACAGTGGCGTCGCTGTCATTGGGACGGGAGTATTCCACATACTGGGTGATATTCACTTTCTTGCCCACGCTGGATTCGGTGCCCTCCGCCTCCAGCTGTTTTTTCTGGTTGGAGCCGTCGGACAGCAGATAGGAAGCGAATTCCCCCGCTTTGGCGGTTTCGATGCCGGACTGCACATGGAAAGTCAGTTCCATATCCGCGTCTCCGCCCTGATTGTCGGACACGTGGATCTGCTGGCGGTATTCGCCGAACTGGTAGCTGCCCGGGCGACCGGCGATGGTGGCCTCGAAATAATGGTTCGTTCCGTCTTCGGTGATCCTCGGATTCACCAGCAAGGCGGTGTTGAAATCGGCGTCGCCGGCAGGAGGAACCAAGGTAAGGGTCAGCCTGTCGTTATCCTCGTCGTCCAGAAGGCCATCCAGCTGGATCTTGATATTGGGGCCCCTCTGCGCGCCGGGCTGCAGATTGGCGTTGTCCACATAATCCACATAATAGGTTTCGCTCAGCGAGTTGGCCACAGGGGCGGAATTGGTCAGTTCCAGGCGTCTGGTCTCCAGACGGGACAGGCCGGCGCCCTCCACCTTGATTTCCAGCCGGTAATTGCCCGCCTCCAGGCCCATGGGAATCTCCGCATAGAACCGCGTCCCGTCCGAGGGGATGTCCGTGTTGGTGAGGCGCTGGCTGACGGGAACATCGGAATTCTCCCGGTAAATCGAGCAGGTGGCCTTGATGACCCACCAGTCCTCGGCAGTGTTGGCAGGGAGGCTCAGATCTTCCATCTTCTGGTACAGCGCCAAATCATCGGTGAGCTGCTCGGTGCGGTTGTCGGTGAACAGAGCTTCCACAAACAGGGTATCGTTTTTGCTCATCCGCAGGGTGTCCGCGGTGCTCATGCCGGCGGCTTCCTTGCCGATCCGGGCGCGCAGGGACAGGTTGTAATTGAATACCACACCCAGGGACACCTTGGTGTTCAGTGCGGCGCCGCTGCTGAGCTTGAACTTCAGCGTCCAGATGCCCAGGGACTGGGGATTGGTGATTTTGAACAGGCGGAAGGGCGAATTTTCCGCGCCGTAGAGCACGCTCACATCCTGACGGCTGTTCACATTGACGGTTCTGCCGTTGCCGTCGGTGAGCTGGATGGAATTCCGGTCCACATACCGCATGGGCAGCAGGATGTTGATTTCCTGAATGGATTTGTTCAGGATGGGGATGTTCACATACGAATTGCCGTTGGCATCCCGCCGGATGGGCAGATTGCGCTGCATGCTGCCGCCGATGCGGTCCGCGAAAATCTGGCCGAAGTAGGAGGGCAGCTCATCCGCGCTGGAGGAGGGCACCACGATGGTCGTGCCGCCGGTGGCCTGCGAAATCTTTGCCAGTGCGGCGCTGGCCTTCTCCTGGTTCACCTGTTCCTGGCCTGTGGCCCTGTCATCCTTCAGGTACACCGTATAGACGGGGATGCCCAGCTGCACGCAGGCCTGGGTGGCCGCATCGGCCAGGGCGTCGGCGGAAGCGGCGGTATAGCCGGGATTGGCGTTCCGTTCCCATTCCTTGGCGGCGGCGTTCCAGGTGTAGCCGAAGCGGGTGGTCCTGTTCTGCTGCTGCGTCGTCTGGCTGAAATAATTGGCGCCGTCCGTCAGCAGCACGATCATGGGCTGATTGTGATCGTTCGCGCTGCGGTTGCTGATTTTTTCCACGGCGTAGCGCAGCGCCTCGCCATAGTCCGTATCCGTTTCCAGGTTGTCCCGGTCCTGCGTCACAAAGGTTTTATCCGCTTCGATCCGGGTGATATAATCCTTGCGGTTATTCAGGCTGCTGATGTCCTGGAAGCCGGTGTCCGCCTTCAGCTTGTCCCTTCTGGCGTCCTTGCCGGTCAGCACGGTGCCGCCGAAAGGCACATACAGCACCCGGGAGCCGTTGACGTCGCACATGGCCGTCAGCATTTCCATGGCGTCCAGCCGGTAACCGTTGGGGTCGCTGCCCGTTTTGTTGTTCAGGCTCTTGGAGGTGTCCATGGATTTGCTCATGTCCACCAGAACCACGATGTCCACAGAATTGGTGATCGCGCTGTCCTCAGCCATGGCGGGAGAAACCGTCAGGCAGCCAATGAGCAGCAGGATCATCAGGCACACGGATAAGACCTTTTTCATGGGTGCTTTACCTCTTTCTTCTATGGCTGTCCCGTTTTTCTCCGGCACGCGCCGTACAGCAGTACGGGGCCAGCCTTTATTCGAGGGTACATACATGCCAGAATAGTATATCATTTCTTGCGTCGTTTGGCTATCATTTTCTGTCAATTTTCATCTTATTAACGGAATTTTAACATTTTTGGATATCCGGACATGCGCGCAAAGAGCGCGGCCCGCCGGCTTTCGCTGCATCTTCCGTTTTTCCCCAGCCCGGCCGCAGGCGTTAAGCGCTTCCGGAAGAAAGGCGCTTGTCATCCGGCCGGATTTATGTCATAATAGCATACAGACAAGCCTGCCTGCAGATACGCGGCCACTCCCCCACCTGTTTCCCGGAAAGGAAACCGACGCCGAGGAAAGCGTCCGGCGCGCCGGAAAACCGGCAGGAGATGTGCCGGCGGATTTATGGTCTGTTTTGCAGGACGGGAGCGGGGCGGCGGCCCTGATTCGGGGGCCGCCGCTGAACAGATACGGACTTTCAAAGAGCACCGAGGGAATACGATCATGCCGTACTATGTGAAGGGGTTGTTTCTGGATACGCCCGAGATCGGTCAGATCCGCGCCCGGCGGGGCTGGGCGCTGGTGGAAGGGGACTGCCTGGCCGCTTTCCGCACGGACGCCCCGGAGGGCAGCCAAACGCCCATCCTGGATTTTGGGGATCAATTGATCCTGCCCGGCTTCACCGATCTCCACCTGCACGCCGCCCAATACGCCTACTGCGGCACGGCCATGGACGTGGAATTGATCCAGTGGCTGCGGGACTATGCCTATCCCGAGGAAAGCCGCTTCGCAGACCCCGCCTACGCCGAGCGGCAATATGCCCTGTTTGTGCGCGACCTGAAGGCCAGCGCCACCACCCGGGCCTGTATCTTCGCTTCCCTGCATACCGACGCCACGCTGATCCTGATGCGGCAGATGGAGGAAGCGGGGCTGCGGGGCTATGTGGGAAAGCTGGCCATGAATCGCAACTGCCCCGACACCTACCGGGAACCGTCTACAGAGGAAGGGGTGCGAGAAACGGAGCGCTGGCTGGATGCGTGCGACGCGATGGGCTTTTCCCGGGTCCGGCCCATCCTGACGCCCCGGTTCATTCCCAGCGTGACGGATGACTACATGGCCGCCCTGGGCCGAATCGCCCGGGAGAGAAACGTGCCCATGCAGAGCCACCTGTCCGAAAACCGGGATGAAATCGCCTGGGTGCGCAGCCTCTGCCCCGACACCCGTTTTTACGGCGAGGCTTACGCCCGGTGGGGGCTGTTCGGCGGGGACTGCCCCACGGTGATGGCCCACTGCATCTATTCCGGCGAGGCGGAATGCGCCCTGATGAAGCAGAACGGCGTCATGATCGCCCACTGCCCCACCAGCAACGAAAATGTCATCGCCGGCATCGCCCCGGCGGCGCGTTACCTGCGGCGCGGCTGGCGCATCGGCCTGGGCAGCGACGTATCCGGCGGCCATACCCTGAACCTGTTCGCCGTGATGATGGCCGCCATCCAGAACAGCAAAATCTATTGGCGGTACGTGAGTCAGCTGGAAAAGCCCCTGACCGTGGCGGATACCCTGTACATGGCCACGGCTGGCGGCGGCCGGTTCTTTGGCAAGGTCGGCCTGTTTGAGCCGGGGTATCAGTTCGATGCCGTCGTGCTGTCGGAAGCGGGGCTGAACAGCACGCGGGAGTTTTCGCCCCTGGAGCGGCTGGAGCGGTACGTCTACCGCGGTTCGGGCAATCCCCAGGCCAAATTCTGCGCCGGGGAAAGGATCGTATAAACCCGTGCATCAACGGGCCGTCGGGCCCGTCATCATCAATCAAGAGAAAGGATGGATCATCATGCGGAAAGGGATCGCGCTGGTTTTGGCTGTCTTGCTGATGCTGAGCTGCGCGCTGGGCGCGGCGGAGGGGGACACCGTTGTGTACCTGTCTGATTTTTCGGAGGGGGCCGACGGCTGGTATGCCCGCTCGATGGGCAGCGCCTCGGTGGATGTGCAGGACGGCTGCCTGCTCATCGTAGGCCGCCAGAGCAATTGGAATTCTCCCGGACGGGATTTCGATCTGGTGCCGGGCGCCCGATACCTGCTCAGCGTGCAGGTGCGCCAGGAGCAGACGGACAGCGCGGATTTCATGATCTCCGTAGCCCACACCGCGGGCGGAGTGGAAAGCTATGAAAACCTGGCCCGGGGCACCGCCGCCCGAAATGAATGGGTCACCCTGACGGGCGCCTATACCGCCGGCACCTATGACCGGTTCGTGCTCTACGTGGAAACCACCAACGCCCCGGAATTGGATTTCGCCATGCGGGATTTCAAGGTGGAAGCGCCGGACGGCATCCCGGGCGCCGTGGAAGAGGAGGAGCCGCTGCCCTCCCTGAAGGAGATTTACGCCGATTCCTTTGATTTCGGCGCCTGTGTGAACCGTATGCAGGCCACCAACGCCGCGACCATGGAATTTTGCCTGTCCCAGTTCAGCATCCTGACCCCCGAAAACGAGCTGAAGCCCGACGCTGTATTGGATGTGGCCGCCAGCCGCCGTCTGGCCACGGAGGACGAAACTGCCGTGGCCGTGCACTTCGACGCAGCCCGTCCGCTGCTGAATTTCGCCCGGGACAACGGGGTGAAGATCCACGGCCATGTGCTGGTGTGGCACGGCCAGACCCCCGAAGCGTTCTTCCACGAGGGCTATGATCCCGCCCGGCCTCTGGTGTCCCGGGAAGTGATGCTGGCGCGGATGGAAAACTATATCCACGCGGTGTTTTCCGGCCTGGAGGAAAATTATCCCGGCGTGGTGGTGTCCTGGGACGTGGTCAATGAGGCCATCGACGATGGCACCAACCGGCTGCGCAATTCCAACTGGATGAAGACGGTGGGCGATGATTTCGTGGCCCGGGCCTTTGAATACGCCCGGAAATACGCGCCGGAAGGCACCCTGCTCTATTACAACGATTACAACACCGCCATGACCGGCAAGCTGAACGGCATCGTGAAGCTGCTGGAAAGCCTGATTCCCGAGGGCAATATCGACGGCTATGGCTTCCAGATGCACCACAGCCTTTCTTTCCCCTCCCTGGCGCAGATCTCCGCCGCCGTGGACCGGGTGGCGGCCCTGGGCCTGCGGCTGCGCATCAGCGAAATGGATATCGGCGTGCCGGATACCGGCGAGAACAGCCTCGCCAAGCAAGCCCAGATGTATGCTGCCATCATGCGCATGGCCCTGGCCCACAGCGACCAATTCGAGGCCGTACAGGTGTGGGGCATCGCCGACAGCCAGAGCTGGCGCGCCGGCGATTATCCCCTGCTGTTCGACGCGGCACGCCGTCCCAAGCCCGCCTTCTGGGCCGTGGCGAATCCTGATTCGGTGCAATGAGCCGGCATCTGGGCGGATTGCCGCCTGGTGGGAGCGGCGCCATGCTCCGCCATCCCTGCAAAAGCGAATAACAAACGGAATACTCCCCCTGATAAAGGAAGTATTTACGAATTGACCGGAAAAGTCGATAAAATTTGGCACGGGATCCCAACCGGATGGGTGGGATCCCGTGCCATCTTTATTCGGAATAATGCGTTTGGGGACAGCCTCTTTTCCCCGTTATACGATTCGAGTTCTAAGATAAGGGACGACGGGGTGTTCTCTTTCGGAGCCCGAAAGAGAACCAGAAAGGGCGCTATAACGGCGGTGGTCATCGTATAGCTTCTGGCCCGGCCGCTGAAAGCGGCCATCCCGGATGCATTGCATCCGGGGAAAGCCGGGGAATCATCCACAGGGAAAAGCTCGTTTTTCTCTGAGGATGATCCCCCGGCTTTCATTGGGCCAGAAGCGTCAAACATTCGCAATCCCAGCGTAACACGCGACGATTCCTTGGGTTTATCGATCAAGCAGCTTTGCGAGGAGTGGGTCCAGGGGATCATCCCCTGGCGCGGGGTACAGGGGCCGCGTAGGCCCCTGCCTCGTCCTCCTCTTCTTATCTATCTCTTTGCGATTTGTGTTTTATAATCTTAACAGATTTGGGATGGATTGACGCCCAAAGATCTAAGATTTTGGAAGAATAGTTTTATTTTCCGTATCCTGTTGCGGCAGCTCCATAACACGCGCGCTTCCGTTATATGCGGTATTATTTGATGCCGTATACGAGGATCCCGGCTGCGGCGGAAATTCCAATCAGTCCGATGGGCGAAATCCCCTTTTTCAGCACCTTTCCTGAGCCGAAGTAGATCGCCGCAAGAACACCTGTCAGCAGAATCGCGGCAGTGTTTTCCGAAAACGCGCCGATATTCCCCACGCTGTGCTGAACGATCATGTAAACGCCCGTTGCGAGAATGATCCCAACGATGCACGGCTTCATTCCTCGCAGAACAGCCTGCACGTACGGATTTTTCAGCAGCCTTTTCAGCAGCGCCATGATGAGCGGGATGATGATGAAAGAGGGCAGCACCACCGCCGTTGTTGCGATCAGCGCACCCAAGAGCCCTGCCTGTGAGCTTCCCACATAGGTCGCCAGATTCACCATGATGGGCCCGGGCGTGCTTTCGCTGACCGCGATCATGTACGTCAGCATGTCATCCCCGAGCCAGCCATAGGACATGACCACATCCCGGATCAGCGGGATTGCTCCATACGCCCCGCCAAACGCAAACAGCCCCACCTTCAGAAAGCCGAGAAACAAATCCAGGCAGATCATTTGTCCGCACCCGCCTTCCCCCTATTCCGCTCACACAGGAAGATGACAAGGCTGACGGCCGCCGCGATCAGCATCAGTGTGACAGAAGAAATATGCGCCGCAAACATGTCGATGAGCAGCATCGCAGCGAAGGAGCAGGCCATGATGGCCATCGTGACCGGCTTCTTTTGCATTTTCCTGATCATTTTGATCGCCGCGTCGAGAATCAGAATGCCGACGGCAATCTTGATCCCCATAAACGCATGGGCGATCCATGCGATTTCCAGGAAATGATCCAGGAACATGGAGATCAGGAAAATGATACAGAAAGAGGGGAGCACCATGCCGACCGTCGCCGCGGTCGCTCCGGCCAGCCCCTTTTTCCTGTAACCGACGAAGGTCGCGCAATTGATGGCGATGGGGCCGGGCGTGGATTCCGCAATCACCGTGACGTCCATCATCTCATCGTGGGTGATCCAGCGTTTCTTTTCCACGCAGGCGTTTTCTATCAGCGAAATCATGGCATATCCGCCGCCGAAGGTGAACAGCCCGATTTTCGCAAATGTCAGGAATAGATCCAGCAATATGTTCATCTGTCAATCCCTTTGGCATGGGCCGTGGCCGCACCCGTCGCTGCCGCGGCGGCATTCGCCCGCGCGGCGGCTGCGTTCGCAGTCTTCATCACCGGGTTTGTGCCCGCCCTCATGATGATGGCCGCACGCGCCTTCGGGGTGTTCGTGATGATGATCGCAGCGGGCGTCCGGATCATATTCCAGCGTTCCTTCCGCGAGCGCCTTCGCCGCCGCATCCGCATCTCCCTGCACACCGGCATAGAGCCTGATCCCCGCGTCGGTCAGCGCCATCTGGGCGCCCATTCCGATACCGCCGCAGATCAGCGCGTCGGCCTTGGCCGCCCGGAGGAAACCGGCCAACGCGCCATGCCCGCTTCCGTTGGTATCTACAATCTGTTCGTCGGCAATCCTTCCGTCTGCAACATCGTACAGCTTGAACTGTACGGTATGGCCGAAATGCTGGAAAACCTCTCCGTTTTCGTAGGGAATTGCGATTCTCATCGTTCTGCTTCCTTTCTCCATGATTTCCTGATGGATTTCAACCGGTTCATATTCGCAGCATCCACCTGTGATCAGCAGCCGCTTTCCGTGAACGAGCGCGTTCGCAACCTTCCTGCGCGCGCTGTCGTAGATCGCCGTGACCGTTGTCCGGGCAATGCGCATCCGGATGGCGCAGGCTTCCTGCGTGAGCCCTTCGTCGTCCAAAAGCCTCAGCGCTTCAAATTCATCCACCGTCATCCTGACGGTCTCATCGGCTGCCGTATCATCCGGCGAGAAACTGCGGTAAACGGGCATCTGCGCTATTCTGCGGCATCTGACGGGCCTTGGCATAAGCATCTCCTTTCCGACATCTGCTGATAATCATGATACGCCTTTTAATGACATATGTCAATATCAAAAGAACGGAAAGTATAGCTTATACTATACTCAAATTAAAATAGCAAGTAAAAGAGTAAAACGCTCCTGTCATCCCGAGCGGAGTGGAGCGAGAGCGGAACGAAGTCGAGGGATCTTTGAGAAACAGATTACTCCCAGCAGCATATTACCCAGTTTCCAGATCCCTCCGCTCCGCTTCGCTTCGGTCGGGATGACATTGTAACTTCATCTATCTTCCTTGCCGATTTTATTTGAGAATAGTATTACAGACAGCCCGCAGGCACGCGGACAAAGCATCCTACGGCCCTTCATTTTTTCTCTGAACGGACCGGCCGGAAACAAATCAAGGCGGAAGAGCCGCGGGATATCCTCCCCGGTCCTTCCGCCTTGCCTGACGGAACTTCTGATCGTTGTTTTCGCTTATACGAAACTCTGATGAAAAGGAGCTAAGATTTTCGAGCCATTTTTTGTTCTGGCAAAGATGAGTGGAGAGAGGCATAGCAGCGCTGCGTTGACCGGAATGAAGCGCAGCCAGGGCGAAAAAGGGCCGAAAAGATATTTCCTTCTAAACAGAATTCAGTATTATCTGCCAGGCGAATCAAATGCCTTCCGTCCGAATGATGAACAGCGTAGCCGCCGCCGAATCGTTCAGATAGCCGTCATAATGCAGGCTCAGGACTGCCTTCGCCCGATCCAGGATTTCCCGCACGTCGCCATCCAGGTATCCGGTCAGCTTTTGCACAGCCTGCTGATCGAAGGCCGTCAGGCCGGTTTTCAGCTGCCCCATGCCGGCGTTCAACTGAACTGCGCCGGCAGCAAGTTCGCCCATCCCGGAATTGACGGTTTTCACGCCGGAATTCACTTGACCGGCGCCATCGGCGACTTTCTTCGCGCCCTGGGCGGCCTGGTCCACCCCCGCGGTGTACTGGGCGAGGCCATCGCAGAACGCCTGAACGCCCGCCAGCTGAGCCCGGAGGGTTTCCAGTTTCTCGTACGCTTCGCTCTGCGTCCCCGCCTGATGGACATCTTCCGCCGCTTCTTCGGAAGGCGCCGCGTCTGTCCGGGCGGAATCGCCGACCTGCGCTGCGGTCAGCAGAGCGGTTTCCAGTCTGTCGATTTCTTCATTGTAGTTTTCCAGTGTCAGCGGGATCATTTCAACGCCTGCCGCGGCGAAAGCGTCCGCGGACGCGGACAGCGTCGCGTTGACCGTTTCCAGAATGGCTGCGGTCATCTGATCCGCGCCGGCGGTCAGGGCGGCGCTGTTTTCGTTCAGCGCCTGCAGCCCTTCGGAGAGAGAAGAGGCGCCGGTATTGAGCGCATCCGCGCCGGCGGCAAGCATCACCGTGCCCAAGGCCAGCTTGCTGGCGCCCGCCTGCAGCTTGCCCGTTCCGTCAGCCAGCTGATCCGCGCCGGAGGTCAGCTGCGCCATGGCGTCCTTCAGCTGACCGCTGACGCTGTCCAGATCCAGGCTGAAGGGAAGCCCGGCGTCCGCCATGCCTGCGGGAATACCCGTGACCACGGTATATGCGCCCTCGCTCCTGAAGTTGGTCACATCCGCGCTGATTTCCGCGCTTGCGGGGAGGGTGAATGTCCCCTTCAGATCCTCATAGCCTCCCGCGTTCATGGCTTCGCCGAGCCCGGGCAGGCCGAAGCATACCGCAGCGCTGATCCGGCCGATGTCGATCACCTTGCCGTTCGTCACTTCCACATTGGCATACACATCCCTGCCCAGCGGCAGCACCGTGGCCGCGAGCAGCGGGATGGGCATTTCGACCTGCTCGCCCTTGACCTCGGCCATCCCCGTCAGGGCGCTGGCGTAGTCGATCCGGATCACCAGACGGCCGCTCTTGCCGGCCAGATCGGCGGGCGCGATTTCCTGGCCGTCCAGCTCGTAACGGAAGCTGACGGTGAAAGGCAGGGCTTCGTCGCGGTCGCTTCCGTTCACGATCACCCGCCGGGGCTGGCCCTGGGCGTCCGCCAGGACGTACACCGTTTCTTTTTCATCTTCAGCCAGCGCCGTTGCGGCGCTCATGGTCAGCAGCATCACCATCAGCACGCACAGGCTGCGTTTCAGATTCCGTTTCATATCCGATCTCTCCTTTATGATTTTGTTTTCATGCCCAGGGTGGTATGCCGGATGAGGCCGTCGCACAGCATCAGCAGCGCAGGCAGGAACAGCAGCACGCATACCATGCTGATCAAAGCGCCCCGCGACAGGAGGATGCACATGGACCGCACGATGTCGATCCGGGAATACGCGGCCACGCCGAAGGTAGCGGCGAACAGCCCCATGGAGCTTACGATGATGGAAGGCGTGGAAGCGGTCAGGGCGGCGGTCACGGCGTCCTTTTTGCTCTTGCCCGACGTGCGCTCTTCTTTGTAGCGCGTGGTCATCAGGATGGCGTAGTCCACCGTGGCGCCCAGCTGGATGGTGCTGATGATGATAGGCGCGATGAAGGGCAGCGACTGGCCCATATAATGCGGGATGCCCAGGTTGATGAAGATGGCCAGTTCAATGACGGATACCAAGAGGAAGGGCAGCGACACGCTTTTTTCCACCAGCAGGATGATCACGAAGATGGCCGCGATGGAAACCAGGCTGACCACCTGGAAATCGTGATCGGTGATCTCCACCATATCCTTGGTGCAGGGCGCTTCGCCGATCAGCATGCCGCTGGGGTCATATTTCTTCAGGATGGCGTTCAGCGCGTCCACCTGCCTGCCCACGGCGTCGCTGGCCACATGGTATTCGGAATTCATCAAAAGCAGCTCCCAGCGGTCGCTCTGCAGCAGGCCGGTCACCGATGGGGGCAGCATTTCCTTGGGCACGCTGTCGCCCAGCAGGGTTTCCAGTCCCAGCACGTACTGGATGCCGTCCACCTTTTCCATTTCGTCGATCATGGCGGCCACATCCTTCTGGGGCAGCTTCGCGTCCACTAGCGCCATGTGAGTAGTGGAAACGTCGAATTCCTCCCGCAGTCTGCTGTTGGCGATCACAAAGTCGATATCCCTGGGCAGGCAGTCGGCCATATCGTAATAGACTTCATTGCTGGTTTGCCGGTATCCG
The DNA here is from genome assembly GCA_017524615.1 of Clostridia bacterium. Lineage (GTDB taxonomy): Bacteria > Bacillota > Clostridia > Christensenellales > Aristaeellaceae > RUG563. The sequence continues at coordinate 35,244 of JAFXVJ010000005.1, forward strand.
TTCCACGCGGGCCAGATGAGCAGAGCGAGGATCGCCAGAAGAACGGGGAAAGCCTTCACAATGCCCCGGGCGAACGCACCCATACGCGGGATGATGGAGCGGTGCTTGGTCTTCTGCAGGGGCTTATCCAGCAGCAGGATCAGCGCGGGCAGCACCGTCACGCAGGAGATGACGCCCAGCAGCACGCCCTTGGCCATCACCAGGCCCAGGTCGCGGCCCAGCAGATAACTCATAAAGCACAGCGCGATAAAGCCCGCAATGGTGGTCAGGGAGCTGCCCACCACCGACGTCATCGTTTCCCGGATGGCCAGCGCCATGGCTTCCAGCCGGTCGTCCGTCTTCGCGCGCTGCTCATTGTAGGCGTTCCACAGGAAGATGGAATAGTCCATGGTCACGGCCAATTGCAGCACGGCGGCCAGGGCCTTGGTGATGTAGGAAATCTCCCCCAGGAAATAATTGGTGCCCATGTTGATGAGGATGGCTAGGCCGATATTGGCCAGGAACACGAAGGGCACCAGCCAGCCGTCCAGGAAGATCATCATGGCGGCGCAGGCCAGGGCCACGGCGATGCCCACGTAAATGGGCTCTTCCCGCTCGCACAGGTCCTTCAGGTCCGTTACCAGCGCGGACATGCCGGAAACGAAGCACTGCCTGCCCGCGATCGCCCGGATTTCACGGATGGCGGTCATGGTTTCGTCCGCCGAGGTGGAAGTGTCAAAGAACACCGCCATCAGCGTGGCATTCTCCGTGTTGAACGCGCTGTACAGCTTCTCCGGCAGCATTTCCTTGGGCAGGGACAAATCGAAAAAGCTGGTGTACCAGATCACCGACTCCACGTGCTCCACGCCCTCGATTTTCGTTTTCAGGGCGGCCACGTCGCTGTCGGGCATGTTTTCCACCACGAGGAAGGAAAACGCGCCTTTGCCGAAATCCTCCATCAGCATGTTCTGCCCGATCACCGTGTCCATATCCGCCGGCAGGTAATCCAGCATATCGTAATTGATGCGCGTGCGCGCCATCCCCACCACGGAGGGGATCAGCAGCAGCACCGCAAGAATCAGGATCGCGGCGCGGTTTTTTACAACTGCTCTCGCAAAACGCATGAGATCCATTCTCCTTTCCGTCAATCCATCGGCTGCGCCATGATTTTTATGGCGCACAGCGTTACACCCAGGTTCAGGATGCCTTGCGCCAGCAGCGAAACGCCCAGCAGGACAGTCAGCGTCAGCGCGCCGCTCATCGGGCTCATGACCATCAGCACGCCGCCTGCGCCTGCCAGCACAGCCAGCAGCAGGATCAGCCACCAGCTGCCCAGCCCGAAGCGTTTGGCGTCCAGCGCCGTCTGAATCCGGAACAGACAGTCCGCCACGATTTCCACCCCCAGGATCACGCACAGCGTGCTCATGGCAAGCTGGGGACGCAACAGCACCACCAGGCCCAGCACCAGCAGGAACAGCCCGAAGGCCAAATCAAACTGGAACGCCAGACGGTACAGATCTTTTGAATAATAGCCAATCAGCTTTACGACGCCGAAAGCGATCAGGACGCATCCCACGATGATCCCGATGGCCACTGCGGACAGATCGGGCTTCAGCATCAGCAAAAGCCCCAGCGCGCACAGCAGCAGCGACAGGATTAAAGACCCCGCTTTTGCCGCGCGGACCATGCTCGTTGATCTCATAAGCGCCCTCCTTTCCTGATGACGGCTTCATTATACCAAGGCCGGCGCAAAGAAAAAACGGACATCCGCGCCTGTATGTCTGAAATTCAGACAAACCGGCGCAAATGCCCAAAACAGATTCTTCACGGATTGTCAGGGAAACGAAAACCCTTCGGCGCCATCCCGAGTGAAGCGAAGCCGGGAGGCGAAGCGCAGCCGAGGGATCCATGTGTGCACCGTTCAACCGGCATATCCATCTTTCGACTCCCCGCCGCTTTCGCGCCACGCCGCTCAGACCGGCAGGAAAGGCCGTCCCTTTCCCGCTGGTTTTCCGTGAAGCATCAAAAGGATCGTGCGTTTCCGCTCGCCCGGCATCACACTTTTTTACTGCGCCGCAGCATTTCCGCCGTCATGCCTTTCCCCAGCTCGCACATGCGGAAAAACTGCTTTTCCATGTCCGTATTCATGCCGTGGTTCAGCCAGTCGATCACCTGGCCGAAGCATTCGCACTTGTAAAACTGCACCAGCAGGTCCTTATCCTCCTGCAAAACGTCCATGCCGGCCGATACGTTTTCAATGAATTTGCCTACCACATAGCCGCAGATGTCCAGCAGGTACCGCTCGATGATGTCCCGGCTGGCGGAGCTGTAAATATGATAAACGGCCCGCTTGTGCGACACGGTGAACCGCAGCGCGGCGCTGAAGCAATCCTGCAGGGACTCCACCCCGCCGCACTCCTGGGCGATGCGGTCCGCATCTTCTTTCATGACGGCTTCGATCAGGCTGGGCAAATCCGTAAAGTGATAATAGAATGTGTTGCGGTTGACGCCGCATGCTTCCACAATATCCTTCACTGTGATTTTTTTCAATGGCCGCTCGTCCAGCAGCTTCAGAAAAGATTCGATGATCGCTTTTTCCGTCAGGGAAGGCATGGCTTTTGTCCTCCGTCGTTGTTTGGCCGGCAATACCGGCCTGACCTATTATAGCACAGATATGGACGCGGATGATGAAAACAGGCGGTTTATTTTGTGTTCATCCCCGCCTTTGGATCAGCCGCGCGGCAATAAAATCTTTTGCATCCAAAAAACGAAGAAAAACATCAAAATATCGCGATTGCATCAGAAACAGAAAGAAAAGCAAATAGCGCTTCCCCGAATCAGCCGGTCATCGGATACAGGCGCGGCGCACGATATTTGACTTACTTTGACTATCGCACTATAATACAGGCGTCATCCAGGGAAGGGGACCGAAAGGGACCCGGAGCGGGATGGCGAAAGATGCGACCCTGCAACACTGGCGCAAAACCAAGCGGTACAAGGCCAAATGATTGGAGGTTTGCATGATGAGCAGTTATCTTCCCAGTGTGTTCGGTGAAAACCTGATGGACGTATTCGACGATTTCGACCGCGCTTTCTTCCGGGGCATGAACCAGCCGGAGCATGCGCTCTACGGCAGGAACGCTCCCCACATGATGAAGACAGACGTGAAGGAAACGGACGAGGGCTATGAAGTGGATGTTGATCTGCCCGGCTTCAGGAAGGAAGAAATCAAGCTGGAATTGAACAACGGCTACCTGACCATCTCCACCGAAAAGAGCCTGGAAAAGAAGGACAGGGAACGCAAGGGCAGGATCCTGCGTCAGGAGCGCTATCTGGGCACGATGCAGCGCAGCTTCTACGTGGGCGACAGCATCACGGAGGAGGACATCAAAGCCAAGTACGAAAACGGCGTGCTGAGCCTGACGCTGCCCAAGAAAGAAGCAAAGAAGGCGCCCGAAAAGAAAACCATTCTGATTGAAGGGTAAGCGATGCTCAATCCCCGCCGGAGCGATCCGGCGGGGATTTTGTTTTGCCCTCCGCTCGTTGGAAACACACGGAATTGCGATGGGCCGTGCGCAAAGTGTCCCTTCCGGGGATGATACTGTTCTCATATCTGTTATTTCTCGTCCAAAGGATTGAAGGATGCGGCGCGTGTTTTTCATGCCGGCTCAGCTGAATGAAAGGCGGCTGAGAAGCAAAGCCAGCGCGGAAAAGATGCCCGTAGATTCAATGCTTTCGATGAGAATCAGTATCAGGCGGGGCGAAGCCGACCGTCAATAGATCGTATGCGCATTTTCGAGATAGGTTTCGAACAGCGCCAGGCAAGCTTCCCTATCGATGCAAGTCAGATAATCCGCCCACTGCTCCCGTCCGCCTGCCAGGGAATCGAATGCTTCATCCCGGAATCCGATCATCGCATTATCCTCGATGGTACACCCATAATACACATGGCCGATGTTTGCCCATAAACAGGCGAACAGGCACATTGGGCAGGGTTCGCCGACCGTGTACAGCTCGCAGCCGCTCAGATCATACGTGCCCAGTCTGGCGCACGCGTCCCGTATGGCCGACACTTCCCCGTGGCATGTCGGATCGTTATTGGCCAGTACCATGTTGTGCCCCTGTCCGACAATCTCCCCGTTCAGCGTGATCACGGCGCCAAACGGGCCGCCATGTCCGTTCGTGATCCCTTCCAAAGCCTCATCGATCGCCACCTGCATATACGGATTCTCCGAGAGAATGACCGGTTCCGCCGTATCGGGAACGGCTTCTGCCGAAGCAGCGGAGAAGACCAGGCACAGCAGGATCAGCGCCAGCAGGATCAGACACATTCGTTTCATTTCATTTCCTCCCTTTCCGCGGGGCGTTTGATGTTCCGCCAGGGCGGAAAAACGCCCAAAGATGATCTGTTGTTTCGCTTGAGAACAGTATTATATGCTCATATCAACCGTCGGCAGCGATGATGTTCAGGACGATCCTCACGCCCTCAACAGCATTTCGCTGCATCCGCTCATCCGCGGGAAGGGCAGATCCGCTGTACGGAACCCATCCCTGAGCTTTGATAAGCTGATTATACCACAGGATGACAAAAAAAGGAAGTTTCTGCATCGGTTCAGGCGAAAACCGAACGGTTGCGGCAGGGCAAGAAAAGGGGGGTTGTCATTTGCCCGTTGGCCGGGTATAATCTGAATCAGGCAAGAAAAAAGCGGGGAGCGGGAAAAATGAAAGCCCTCATTCGCGGAACCATCGTCATGCCGGATGGAGAGCGGCGCGGGAAAGCGCTCCTGTACACGGACCGGATCATCGGCCTCGCGGAGGAAGCCGAAGCCCTGGAGCGGGCGGACGACATTTTTGATGCCGAAGGCCGATACGTGGTCCCCGGCCTCGTAGACGTGCACATTCACGGATATGGCGGGGCCGACGTTTCGGATGACGATCCGGACGGCGTGCGCCGCATGGCGCAGAACGAACGTGGAACAAAACCCGCAAAACATGAACCCTTTTGGGCGAAAGACAGAACACAGCAAAAAGAAAAGCCCTTGATTTTCAAGGACTTTTCACTGATGGCTCCGAGTGGATTCGAACCACTGACACTCCGGGTATGAACCGAATGCTCTAGCCAACTGAGCTACGGAGCCGAATGGTTGCGGGGGAGGGACTTGAACCCTCGACCTCCGGGTTATGAGCCCGACGAGCTACCGAACTGCTCTACCCCGCGACGTGCGCGTCTCAACGACGCAAAAATTATTATACAGGATCAAGGCAGGTTTGTCAACTGTTTTTGAAAAATATTCTGGAAGTTGAGCGTTTGAAAAGTATTCTGGGAGGCATTTTCGAAGGGATCAATCCCACTCTCGGCAATGGGTGCATGGCCGGGGCAGCCATCATCCCCTATTTCAGCGAAGATATTTGGGAAGAAACCATCCGGATCGCAGCGCCCAAAAAAGCCGTGGGCATGTTCAGCAATGGCCGGGAATCATTTGGAGGAACAGGCCGAAGGCTGTGAGGAGGACGTTATACTATTCGCGTTCTAATACTATTCTCAAATAAAATCTGCAAGGAAGATAGACGAAGTTACAATGTCATCCCAACCGAAGCGGAGCGAGAGCGAAGCGGAGTGGAGGGATCTGGAAACTGGGCAATATGCTGCTGAAAGTAATCTGTTTCTCAAAGATCCCTCGACTTCGTTCCGCTCTCGCTCCACTCCGCTCGGGATGACAGGAGCGTTATACTTTTTTACTTGTTATTTTAATTTGAGTATAGTATAAGATTCAAATTGGCAAGGATGAATAAGAGCAAAGGGACGACGGGGCATTCTCTTTAGCCCGAAAGAGAACCAGAAAGGGCATGATGACGGCTGCGTTGTCCTACAGCTTCTGGCCCGGCCGCTGAAAGCGGCCATCCTGGATGCAAAGCATCCGGGGAAAGCCGGGGGATCATCCTCAGGGAAAAGCTCGTTTTTCTCTGAGGATGATCCCCCGGCTTTCATTGGGCCAGAAGCCCCAAACTTTCGCAACCCCAGCGTAACGAGCGAGATGCAGATTTTTTTCAGCTATGGCCATGATAAGCATGGAGAGGTTGTGAAGCGTCTGGCAGACGAAATCGTCAAGCGCAGCAGCGGGGAAATCACAGTTTGGATTGACACATACAAAATCCCCCGTGGCAGCCATTGGCGGGAGCGGATCACAGACGGAATCCTGAAAAGCCACAGCGTGTTCGCTTTCTTGTCCGCGTATTCCAATCGGGAGAAATCTGTATGTCTGGATGAACTCTCCATTGCCTTGGTATCCAAGCATGGTATGATCAGGACGATCCTGCTGGAAAAACCCGACGACACCTTCAAGCCCTCCTCTCGGGTAAGTGAATACCAGTGGGGAGACATGAGCGACTATCCGAAGGTAAAGAAACAGGGCGAAGAAACCTTCTCTGCCTACATTGAGCAGGAAGCGGACAGCATCATTGCCCTGGTGAACAGCGAGGAAATCAGGCAGTATGACGCCCAGATCCGTGCCCTGCGGCGCAGCTTCCACATGCCTGATATGGATACATGGACGAAGTTTGACGCACTGATCAACAAGGAACGGATTGGCCGGGAGTGGCTCTTCGATCGGATCCGGAATTGGGAGGAGAAGCCGGACGGCAGCCGCGTGCTGCTGCTGTGTGGAAAACCCGGTGCCGGAAAATCCATGTTCTCGGCCCATTTGCAGCTTCGTGACCCGGCGGTGGTTGCGGCCTTCCCCTGCGATTGCCGCCACAGTGAATACAGCACCACACAGGCCATCATTTTGCAAATCGCCTACCGGTTGGCTCTGCGTTTGCCGGACTACCGTCGGTGGGTGATGGAGCGTCTCAACGATCCTTCCTATGACCTGGATGGGGACAGGCTGTATGAAGACCTGATCCTGCAACCCCTGTCCAAAGCTACAATAGATGGGGATAGGGCTTCTATGGTGATCATAGTGGACGCGTTGGATGAAATGGAAAATGATTCCTTGGCGGATTTCATCAGCCGGAGTGCGGATTCAATGCGCAGATACGTCCGCTTCCTGGTAACCTCCCGTAAGATTCCTGCCATTGTGGAACGTTTTTCGCGGTTCGATCAAATTGACCTGGACGCGGAGGAGGAAGCCAATAAGGCCGACTTGGCAGCCTATTATGAAAGCATGCTGAACGACAAGCTGGCAGGGATGTCGGGAAAAGGGGATTTTATCAACCGATTGATCCAAAGCAGCGGCGGCGTGTTTACCTATGCAGAATGCGTCACTAACAACATCCTGGAGGATATCAAAAACGGAAGCTTCACTATACAGGACTATCCCCTTCCAGCAGGCATCGAAGACCTGTTCCGGGATACGCTGGACCGGAGCTTTGCCCGGGAGAAAGGACGGCCTGGTGCTCCGTACACTGAAGCGGATTACGCAGCCAAGTGGCGCACGCCCCTGAGCATGATCCTTGCTTCCCCGGAGCCTTTGCCTCTTTCCACCCTGCGATCCCTCATGAACTGGAAGGATTCGGAGCTCAAATCCTTCCGCCACCCTCTTTTTTCCCTGCTGACGGAAACGGACAACGCGCTGACCCTGTTCCACCGCTCCTTCGGCGAATGGCTGGAAAGGACGGACACTGCCTACGCCGTTTCCAGGGACGATGGTATTTCCGCCCTGGCGGAAGCTTGCTTTGACGTCTATAACGGTTTTCAGGACGAAATGGATGAATACATGCTGCTTTATACCACCCGGTTTCTGCGGGAGAGCCGGGACCGGAATCACCGGAAGCAGTACCGCGTGATTTCATGGGACGGTGCATATACAAACCGTTTGTTTGAGAAAGCAGACGGCCTGATGAAGAGCAACGCCTTTGCCCGGGCTATGGAATTTTATGAAGAGCTGCTGGCTATATTTGGCGATGCACAGTTGGAAGAGGAGGAAGGCCGGACGATAAACAACCGCGGCAGGGCACTGAGCCGGATGGGAGGACTCCATCAGGCTACCAATCAGTTTGCCGAAGCCCTGCGGTGTTTCAAGGAAGACCTTGAAATCAGCCGGAAACTGAAGGAAAAGTATCCCGAAAATCCGGGCTATCTGCGGGGGTATTCCATCGCTCTGGAGAAGGTCGCGGGGATATATGGGGCGCGGAAGAACCTGGGCCAGGCGCTGGCATACTATGAAGAATCCCTTGCGATTCTGCGGGAACTGAAGGAAAAATATCCCGAGAATCTGGACTATCCATGGGGGTATTCCATCGCTCTGGCGAAGGTCGCGGGGATATACGAGGCGCGGAAGAACCTGGGCCAGACGCTGGCATACTATGAAGAATCCCTTGCGATTCGGCGGAAACTGAAGGAAAAGTATCCCGAAAATCCGGACTATCTGCGGGGGTATTCCGTTGCTCTGGTGAAGGTCGCGGGGATATACGAGGCGCGGAACGACCTGGGCCAGGCGCTGGCATACTATGAAGAAGAACTTGCGATCAAAAAGGAACTGAAGGAAAAGTATCCCGAAAATCCGCAATATATCGATGATACTGTGGTTGCGCTGTTTTTCTGCTGGAAGATTTCCAGAGATGAGCGTTATCGGCAGGAGGCGCTTGAAATCACCCGCCAGCATCCAGAGCTCCCTTTATGTGGGGCTTTTTCGAGACTGTTTTGAGGATGTGAAGCGCGATATTGGTTGGATAAGTAGGTGCTTCCCCGACGGCAATTCCGCCCTGATGCTGGTCTGCGCCCGGCTGCGGCATGTGGCCGGTACCCAGTGGGGCAACAAGAAATACATGAGCATGAAGCACCTGGAAGCGCTGCTGGATGATGCTTCCGTTACTGCTTAACCGGCTTCAGCCCCAGGGAATGCTGAAAAAACGTGCATAATACTTGACAGTTCCCCTTCCGGGGATGATTCTGTGCCCATCCCATCCCTGAGTCTTGATAAGTCGATAATACCACAGGATGACAAAAAAGGAAGTATCCGCATCGGTTCAGGCGAAAACCGAACGGTTGCGGCAGGGCAAGAAAAGGGGGGTTGTCATTTGCCCGTTGGCCGGGTATAATCTGAATCAGGCAAGAAAAAAGCGGGGAGCGGGAAAAATGAAAGCCATCATTCACGGAACCATCGTCATGCCGGATGGAGAGCGGCGCGGGAAAGCGCTCCTGTACACGGACCGGATCATCGGCCTCGCGGAGGAAGCCGAAGCCCTGGAACGGGCGGACGATATTTTTGATGCCGAAGGCCGATACGTGGTCCCCGGCCTCGTAGACGTGCATATTCACGGATATGGCGGGGCCGACGTTTCGGACGACGATCCGGACGGCGTGCGCCGCATGGCGCAGTGCCTGCTGCAAAACGGCGTCACATCCTTCCTGCCCACCACCCTCACCGTGGCATGGAACAGGCTGGCCGGGATCTGCGGCCACATGCGCGCCCTGCGGACGGAAAGCACGCGGCCGGATTTCCCCGGCGCGGAGATCCTGGGCATCCATTTGGAGGGGCCTTTCATCAATCCCGATTACAAAGGCGCGCAGAACCCGGCGTATATCCTGGCCCCGGACGCGGAACGCGTGCTGCCCTTTGCGGATATCATCCGGGTGCTGACCCTGGCCCCGGAAATGCCGGGTGCCGGGAATTTTATTGAGACCATCAGAAAAAAAACAACCATCGCTCTTTCCATGGGCCACACCGGCGCCACCTTCGATCAGGCCATGGCCGCCGCGGACCGGGGCGTCACCCGGGTCACCCACCTGTTCAACGCCATGACCCAGATGGTGCACCGCCAGCCGGGCGTGGTGGGCGCGGCGCTGAGCAGCGACCTGTATACGGAGCTCATCGCCGATACCTTTCATGTGAGCGCCGGCCTCTTTCCCCTGCTGGTCAAGGCCAAGGGGCGCCGTCTGGTGCTGATCACCGACGCGCTGCGCGCAGCGGGCATGCCCGACGGCGAATACGAGAACGGCGGCCAGGCCTTTGTGCTCAAAGGCGTGGAATGCCGCCTCAGGGACGGCACCATCGCCGGCAGCGTGCTGCGGCTGAATCAGGCGGTAAAGAACCTGCGGGATTACGGCGGAATCACCCTGGCGGAAGCCATCCGGGCCGCCTCCCTGAACGCGGCAGCCTCCGCCGGTTTGGCCCAAAGCAAAGGCTCGCTGGAGGCCGGGAAGGACGCCGACATCGTTTTGATGGATGCGGACTGCCAGGTCTGGCAGACCATTGTGCGCGGCGTTTCCAAGTATCAAAGAATCCGCTGATCCCAGCACCCGGCGCGGGGAGCGAACCGCCGACGGCCGCGCTGGGATGGCGTCCGGGGGCCGAAGACCCTTGGTTCAGGGGGTAGGGGGATGAAGAAACCCCTGCCCCCGTCCTCGTAAGTGACTCAAGGTGTTTTAGAACTGTCTCGGCTGAACAATCGCATTTATTTTTCCGATGATCCGTTCCGCCGCTTCCACGTGCATGATCCAATGCCGGGACAAGGGCATTCTGATCAGGCCCGCCACATCCTTTCCGCCCCAATAGTCCACCAGCCAAGCCGCCTTTTCATCCGGCGATACCACGCCCAAGCGGCGGATACGTTCCTTGTCCGCTTCGGAAAAGCGCCGCTTCAGCATGCCGCTGTCCATGGAGCGAAGCCACGCGTCCGTGCTTTCCCGGACAGCCCGGGCGTAGTCATACAGCCCGTCGATCCGCAGCGCACGGGAAAACGCCGCGATTTCCTCACCCGCCAGTTCATTTCCCGTGGTGATGAGGGGCGATGCGGTTTTCTCCTGATACGCTCCGGAGAAAAACACTTCTTCCCGATCCAGGATCAGCGTTTGGACCACGATATCCTCGATCCGCATGATGTGCCAGATCGAATAAGCCACGGTTTTGCTGTGATAGCCCGCATCGCCCGGAAAGGGCATCAGCGCAAATTCCCCCTCGGCCAGCGTGCTTCTCCATTGAAGCATTTGGTCGATCAGGGTCCGCCGCAGATCCAGCAGCGCGCCGATCCCCCGGTCAAATGTGGCCTTTTTCAGCAACGACTGCATGGTTTTATTTTTTTCCGACCATTCCGGATGCATCCTATTCCCTCCCTTTCCCGATCACTGCCTGAACTTCCCGGAGCCTGGGCGGATACAGCGGAAGCGGGAACCGGGAGATGGCGACCGCGGAGCAGGCGCTGGAAAAGCGCACCAGATCCTCATCGCTCATGCCATGCAGCAAACCGTAAACGCACCCCGCCTTGAAGGTGTCGCCCGCGCCCAAGGTGCTTTTCACCTCCACAGAGAACGGCTTCATCCGATGGATTTCCCCGCCTTTCCTGCCGTACAGCATCTCACCGCCGCCCTGGGTGAGGATGGCAAGGCCCTCCGCCGTTTCCATCAGCCGCCGCATCACAGCTTCCGGATCCATGCCCGCGTAATGCTGGGATATGCATTCCCCGGAAACCACGTTGACCGCGGCGCAGCGGTGAAGGGGGGAATCATGCGGGCTGTCAATGGTCACATAAGGAATGCCGTGCCGCCGGCATATTTCCGCCGCCCGCAGGGATTCTTCTCCGAAAAAGGGATCGACGGCGGCGGCTTTACAGCCCGCTATGTCTTCCTCCTTCGGGACGCTCCACCACCGTTTGCCAGAAGCGAACAGCGTTTGAAACCGCCCCATGGGCGAACGCACCAGCCCGGCGATCACCACATAATCCATCACGCCGGGATCGTCCTCCCAGATACGCAGCGGGGACAAATCAACGTTTTTCTCCGCATAGAATGCTTTCAGCATGGGCGCGACCCGGGTGCCGATCCAGGTCCCGTCGATCCGCACGGATACGCCCAGCGCATCCAGCACGGTGGCCGCTGTGCCCGTTTCGCCGCCGGGGAGGAAATACTGCGCCTGGATCTCCGCATACGCATCCGGCTGCAGAAAACCGTCCCTCAAAAGAAAGGAATGGGTGCCCAGCACCTGGCCGAAAAGATATACGTCTGCTTTCCTGTTCATCATGCGATCCCTCCGATCCGTCCGTCTTGCCGCAGGCCAAATCCCGCCGCACGCCCCTGTATTTCGGCTCTTTTTTGATTTGTTACACGCCATGCCGCATATTCTTTTCTTTCTCGTAAAACGCCCTGCACAGCATTTGGAATTCTTCCGGGGATTCACAGGCATGCTCGCACTGCCGTTTCTTCTCTTCAGAACGCATGAAAGTATCCCGGACCTTGTCACACTCGAATTCCGCGCATTCGCGGCACGCATTCACGCCGTGTTCCCGCGTGCAGGGCAGCAGCATAAAGCTGCATACGGGGCGGCAGCCGCAGCCGGTACACTTGATTTCATCGTTCGTGACCACGTGATCCCGCCAGCCGGCCTTATACCAGAATACAGCGGTTTCGTGCAATTCCTCCGCTGTTTTCGCGAGAAAGCGAGGGCACACAGCGCAGTCATCCCCGCAGACAGAAAGAATCGGCTTGGCGTGTTTCAGCGATTCCAGCCTGTCCGAATACCATTTCACGGCCCTTCACTCCCTTTCTTTTCACCGTAAACCGCGATAAAATGCCTGCTGAACGCTTCGATCCGCCCAATGGCTTCCGTTTCCTTCTCCGGCTCCCGATCGCATAGGTGGATCAGCGCGGAGATGGGCGCGGTGTAGGCGAAGGCCAGCATGGCCGGGTCGTCCCGGCGCAGCAGGCCCTTGTCCATCATCCCGGAAAAGATGGGCGCAAATATGTCCGTCAGGCCGGTCAGAAAATGCTTGGTCGCCAAGGCCCTGGCCCGGTCATCCCGGAACTGCTCGATGGTCAGCAGCTTTCTGGTTTTGACGACGTTTTCATCGTGCACCGTAAAGCTGACCATGCCCATCGTCATGGTCACCAATTCCTCCAATGTATCCGGGATGGGCGGGAGGCGTTCCGCCGAGCCGAACCGTTCTCCATAATAGGCGATCATCTGATCCAGCAGCACATTCCAGATTTCTTCCTTGCTTTCAAAATGCTTGTACATGGAGGATTTGACCAGCCCGACGGCAGCGGCCAATTCCCGAATGTTGGTGCCGGCATATCCGTTTTGAGAAAACATATCCAGCGCTGCCGCCAGGATCCTTTCCTTCGTGTCCTTTGCCATATCCTTCCCTCCAGACAATAAAGCGACCGTTCGTTCACTGATATTATAGTGAACGGACGGTCACGTGTCAAGCTTCTGCTGACGATCCCGGAAAAATGGCTCCGCGCGGCGGCATCCTCCGTGCGTCAGCGGGTCATGGCCATCCTCCTTCCAAGCGCCGCGCCTCTTATCCCTAAAATAAATCCAGCGTGCTGTCCAGGTAGATTTCTTCCCGGACCTCCAGCTGTTTTTCCGGCCTGGTCATGTAATACAGCAAGAATTCCAGGATGAGGGCGCTGCCCAGGCCGCGCCCCTCGATTTTGAAATGGGAAAAGCCGCCGGGCAGGTAGACATTTTGAATATCCTGAATGCCAATGAACCCGGGATTCCTCATCGCGTCGGAAAAACGGTAGCCCCGATGGGCAGTGGGCGACACACAGCGGTGATCCGGGCAGTCCTCCCCCAGGTTTTTCCGGCTGACGTTCTCATAGCACGCCTTCCGGTCGGGGCAGTCAAACCAGCAGCATTCATTGCACAGGAACTCCACCTTTTGCTTCTGCCGCTCCGACAGGATATGCAGCCGGTCGACGGCATGATTCAGCCGAAAATCCGGCACCACAAAACGAAACTCCGGGCGGTCCAATTCCTCCTTCAGCTGTTGAAATCCCGTCAACACCTTGGTGGTGGAAGATACGAAATAGAAGCCGGGATAGGTCCGCCGGATATGGTCCAGCAGCAGGTCCGAGCTGATGATCACGCCGTTCTGCTCCGCGCCGCCGTTTTCAAACAGGGCGCACAGGGCATTGCACCGCTTGTCGGCCAGGTGTTCCCGGCGGAGCAGGGAATTGCTGAAGGTGAGCCTGGCGGAAATCCCCTGCTCCCGCATGAACGCCGCCACCTTCTCAGGCTGTTCCTCCCCAAACCCGACTCTGCCGCCGCCCCAGAGGCAGTCGGCGGGCGCGCCGTAAACAGACCCAATCTCACACCAGTCGTAAAACCATTCCCTGCGCTCCCGGAACAGCGGCAGAAAGACGCGGTACAATTCATAGAATTCAAACAGTCCGGGAAGATGATAAAAGGCTTTCATTTTTTTATTCATCCTGCGTCCTGACGGCAACGGCCGTGAATTCGCCGGGCAGCTGACCGTTTTCCCATGCGGGATGCTCATCAAACCGCGTCAGGGAGAACCCTTGACGGATCATCGCATTGAGGATCTCGCTGATCGTGTATTTTCTGTAGCTGCACTTGGGAATGCGGCTGCGCATTTCTTCCCCGTAAAACCGCGCGTGGGCCATTTCCCCTTCGTACACGGCCGTGGAAAAATAGCTCATGGCAGGCGTTCCCAGCTTCAGCGCGTCCATGATCTTTGTGAAGGGGTGGAAATCGCTGCAGATCATTTTCCCGCCGGGCTTCAGCATGGCATACATGATCCGCATGAATTCGTCGATATCATGGAAATAATGAAGCACGCCGCCCTCCATGAATACCACATCGAAATGCTTTCCGTATTTTCTCAGATCCGTATCCAATACGTCGCCCACTTCAAATCCGATCCGCACATGGGCCTCTTGGGCTGTTTCCAGGGCATAGCGCCGGTTGGCTTCGGAAATATCGAAGATCGTCACATCCGCCCCCAGCAAGGCCAGGGGAATGGCCTTTTTGCCGCAGGAGCCACAGATATTGGCGATCCTCACGCCCTCAAAGCGATCAAAATAACCGGCATACCGCCGGAGCATGGCCAGTGGGTTTTCCATGTCCCGTTCCGCCCGCTCCTGCGGGGTGCCGGCCTGCCGGACCCAAAAGTCGTATGCGTCAAATTCCCAAGCCATCTTGTTCCGCTCGCTGTAATCCTTCATGGCACGATACTCCTCCCGCCGCTTTCGTCCTCCTGCGGAATGGCCGCACGGCGATCCCCCGCCTCATGCTCCCTGGCTTTTCCTCAGGCCAAGGGCTTCCTCCGCCAAGGCCAGCGTTTCCTCGACCGTCCTGTTTTCATCCCGCAGGATCACCGGGAATCCGGCGTGCAGGAATGCGTTATACCGTTCCCTGGAATTGATGCGCGCCAGGCCCTGCCGGTAATTTTCCATGGCCCTGTCCGGATCCTTTTCCTCCAGGATCAGCCGGTACAGGAATTGCTTTTCCCGGTCCGGCCTTTCAAAGAAGCGTTTCACGGAGATTTCCGGATCGGCCAGCATCACCAGCACATGCCGGGGCGGGGCGACGGTTTTCAGCGTTTCCGCGGAAATGTTGGTGTCCACAAAAACCGGCTTGCCCCGGCTGCATATTTCCGGCAGCATCTGAAGCTCCAGCGCTTCGCATTCTTTCGCGGCGCCGTCGACCCAGGCTTCGTATTCCTCCGGCGACCGCCGGATGAAATCGTGCCAGTCCTGGAGATCCCGGGTATAGGTCACACAGGGGAATTCCGCTTTGTCCAGGCAGGGCAGCAGCGCGTTATGGTAGTTTTCCCCGCAGGCGATCCCCCGGTGCTTTTCAGCCAGCATACGCACCATGGTGGATTTGCCCGCGTAGGCCGTTCCGATGATGAAATAGGCGTTTTCGAAATACAGACTGTTCATCCGCGACATCCTTTCATAAAGGCAGGGACCGCCCCATCCGGCCTGTCCTCTGCGGCGCTGCTCCGGACGTTCCTTCCGCCCCGGCCCGATTTTTCCCCCTGTTCCGGATAAAGCCCGGGAGGGCCGCGCCGTTTTTTGCAGGCAAAACCGCGACACATCCAGTATACCGCCTTCGGAACAAATGTCAACCAAACAGCCCAAAAACGCAGGGCGCGGAAAAAGCCAAAGGGTTCTTCGATCCAACGGTTCCGCCTTTTGGGGGACGCACGGATGAATCATCTGCGGATGGCTGAACCGCCGAAAGGATTTCACTTGCCTGTAAAAAAAACTTATGCTATAATTCCCATATGGAATAACTTCCCGTACGATCACGCTGCGCCGCATCCCCTGCAGATGAGCGGCGCGGCCCATGGAAGCATGCGAGACCTGATAAAAAAGGAGTGAAAAAACATGGAACAGATCAAAAGGATCGGTGTTTTGACAAGCGGCGGCGACGCTCCCGGCATGAACGCCGCGGTTCGCGCCGTTACCCGTACCGCGCTGTTCAACGGCATCGAATGCATCGGCATTCGCCGTGGCTGGCAGGGCCTGATCAACTGTGATTTCGTTCGGCTCTCCCGTGAAAGTGTCGGCCACCTGCTTTCCCGGGGCGGCACCATCCTGTACACAGCGCGCAGCGAAGAATTCATGACCGAGAGCGGCCGGCAGAAGGCCGTTTCCACCTGCAGGATGCTGGGCCTGGACGGCGTCGTGGCCATCGGCGGCGACGGCACCTTCCGCGGCGCGCTGGAGCTGTCCCGCTTGGGCGTGCCCGTGGTGGGCGTGCCCGCCACCATCGACAACGACGTGGGGTGCACCAATTACACCATCGGCTTTGACTCCGCCTGCAACACGGCCATCGAGTGCATCGACAAGCTGCGCGACACCATGCAGTCCCATGAACGCTGCTCCGTGGTAGAGGTCATGGGCCGCAACGCGGGCTTCCTGGCCCTGTATGTTGGCACTGCCGTGGGCGCCACCGCCGTGCTGGTGCCGGAACATAAACTGGACTTTGAAAAGGACGTGATCGGGCGGATCCGGGCGTCCAGACTGGCGGGCTACACCCACTTCATGATCGTTGTGGCCGAAGGCGCCGGCTCCGCCATGGAAGTGGGCGAAAAGATCCATGAGGCGCTGGGCATCCGGCCCACGATTTCCGTCATCGGCCATATCCAGCGCGGCGGCGTACCCACCGGACGTGACCGTGAAACGGCCACCCGCATGGGCTATTACGCTGTGCAGGCTTTCGCGGAAGGGCGCGGCAACTGCATCATCGCCACGCAGGAGGGCGGCATCGTGGAAATCCCCATCGAGGAAGCGCTGACGATGAAAAAGCACCTGCAGATGGATCGTTATCAGATCATGGAGGTCATGCAGTTCGGCAGCAAGCACGAATGAGCCGCCTCCTCTCCCGCCTTATCGGATGATCTCCTTTGGGCAGTTTGCGACGCTGGCAGATAAGTTATCTGTCAGCGTCTTTTATCTGGAACGCGGCAGAAGAGCGGAGGGAAGGCCCGGCCATTCAGCGCATCGCCTTTTTCATTGTTTTCAGCACCGTTTTTTCATGCATTTCTAATGATTCTCTTCTTGTTATCTCATGGAGACGTGATAAACTGACCGCGTCAACCAAAGAACACGCCTCTGGCACGGAGCCAGAAAAGAGAGGGAGGTATTGGGTATGAAGAAGCTTCACAAGAGCAGGAAACAAAAGATGGTGGCCGGCGTATGCGGCGGCATCGCTGAATATTTCAACATTGATCCCACCCTGGTGCGGCTGGGATTCGTGGCGCTCTCCTGCCTGGCCGGCGGCGGCCTACTGGTCTATATCATCGCCGCGATCATCATTCCCTATGAGGAGGACGCCTGATCATGAGCCTGCTGGGAAATCTGCTGTGGCTCGTATGCGGCGGGCTGATAAGCGCCCTGGGATGGCTGCTTTGCGGCGTGCTCTGGTGCGCTTCCATCGTGGGGATCCCCATCGGCCTGCAATGCTTCAAATTCGCCCAGCTGTCTCTCCTGCCGTTCGGCAGGGAGGTCGTCTATCACGGAGGCGCCGTCTCCTTTCTCGCCAACGTTGCATGGCTCCTGTTCTCCGGCCTGGAGCTGGCCCTGTTCCATGCCGTGCTGGGCATGCTTCTGTGCCTGACGATCGTAGGCATCCCCTTCGGAAAGCAGTGCCTGAAAATGGCCAAGCTGTCCTTGGCGCCCTTTGGGGCGAGCGTGGTCTGCTGAATCCCGGGGCGGAGCAGCGCATTCCATCCCTTGCCGGAGAATATCCGGCACTGTTTTTCCCGGTACGGCCCGCACTCTGGCCGGATACAAAAAAGGATTCTTCACGGAAAGTCAGGGGGCAAAGAAACGGCCTTTCCCGTCATCCTGAACGGAGGGGAGCAAAAAGCGGAGGGGAATCGAAAGACCCGTTTGCCGGATGCATGGATCGCTCGGCTGCGCTTCGCTTTGCCCGGGAGGCCGCCGAAGGGTTTCCGTTTCCCTCACGATCCGTGAAAAACAAAAAAGGCAGGCATGCGGCCCGCCTTTTTTATATTGCTCTCAAGCTGATGGCATGGATTCCGTCAGCCCTTCACCGCGCCGGCGATAAAGCCCTCCTGAATGCGGCGGCTGAGCAGGATATAGACGATCATGGTGGGGATGGTGGCGATGGCCAGCGCCGCGCCCACAGGGCCCCAATCCGTGGTATGCTGGCCCACCAGCTGCTTCACGCCCACAGGCAGGGTGACAAATTCGCCCTTGCTGACGAAAATGGTGGCAAACAGCAGCTCATTCCAGCACTGCAGGAAGGTGTAAATGCCTACCGTGGCCGTGGCCGGCATCATCAGCGGCAGGATGACCCGTCCAAAGGTGCCCCACTCATTGCAGCCATCCAGGAATGCGGCTTCATCCAGATCATAGGGGATATCCCCCATGAACCCGATGCTGATCAGGATGCCCATGGACAGGGAAAACGCCGCGTAGGGCACGATCAGCGCCGTATACGTATCCAGCAGCTTGAGGCGGGACAGGATCAGGAACACCGGCACCAACGCGGCATGGATGGGGATGGTCAGGCCCAGCATGAAGAACTTGTTCATCATCTTCCGGCCTTTCCACACCATCCGGGTCATGGCGTAGGTGGCCATGAACGCGGCCAGCAGCGTTAGCAGAATGGCCATCACGGAGACCACCAGGCTGTTCAGGAAATAGCGGCCCATGTTCCCGGTATTCAGCGCCCGGTTATAGTTGATCCAGCGCCAATTGCGCGGCAGGCCGATCATGTTCCTTTCCACCGGGATTTTCTGCCCGTCTTCATCGTAGATGATCGTTCCGGCGTCATCCTTCAGGTATCCGCCGAAAATTTCGTCGTTGTCCTTCAAAGAGAAGGTCATCATCCAGTACAGCGGGAACAGGTTGATCAGCACCAGCACGATCAGCAGCAGATGAACAATCACGGTGGATGCCTTCAATTTTCTATGTTCCATCATGCCACCTTCTCCCCTCTGTCTTTGAAAGCCAGGCTGATCAGCAGCGCGAACGCGAAGCACAGGATGATCAGCACCACGGCAATGGCGCTGCCCAGGCCGTACCGGTTGTTGAGGAAGGTCAGCTTGTACATCAAAGTACTGGGCAGCTCGGCCCGTCTGGTATCGTTCATCAGGGTGTAGATCAGGTCGAAGGATTTCAGCGAGCCGGTCACAGCGAAGATCACGCACACCCGCAGGATGGGCTTGATGTACGGGATGATGATGTGGCGGTTCACCTGGCCCTCCGTGCAGCCGTCCAGCTGAGCGGCTTCCAGCAGATCCGTGGGCACGCCCTTGATGCCTGCGTACATCAGCAGCATGTGGTATCCCACATACTGCCACAGGATCGGGATGAAGGCAGCGATCAGCGCCGTTTCCTTGTATCCGGTCCAGGCGCCCTTGAAGGGCATTTTGGTGGAATAGATATGGCTCGAGATCCAGCTGAACAATTGATCCTTCACGCCCAGCGCGCCCAGCGCGTTATTCAGCAGGCCGTCCGGCTCATAGATGTTCTTCCACAGCTGGCCGATAATGACCGTGGAAATTAGCACGGGCATGAAGAAAATGGATAGGTACGCCCGCTCCCCCCGGATTCCCTTGCTGAGCTTCAGCGCGATCAGCAGCGCCAGCGGCAGCTGAATGAACACGGACAGCGCGCCCAGAATCAGCGCGTTGACCAGGGCGTCGCCCATGTAATTGACGTTGGTAAAGAACGCGCCTTTTTCGTTGACCATTTCACGGCTGAACAGCTCCACGTAGTTCTTGAACCCCACGTAGTTCATATCCGCCCCGGAAATGGCCTTGAAATCATGCATGCTGTATATCACGGACATGATGATAGGCGCGATCAGGATGCCGACAAACAGGATCAGCGCCGGCAGCAGAAACGCGATTATACTCAGCCTGTAAGTCAGTGCTCTCTTCATTGTTACGCAGTCCTTTTCAACAAAAGAGGGAGACGGCCCTTTCGGGTTTCCCTTGCCGGGCCGTCTCCGAATTCATTCGTTCAAATCACAGGAGTCTGATCACTGCAGGGTGTTGGTCAGGCCTTCCACGAAGCCGGCACCGTCGATTTCGCAGCCGTACACCTGAGACACGTAGTTCAGGTAGATGTTGGCGGGGTCAGCGCTCATGGCGGTGTCGCCGAACAGCACCATGCCTTCGGACTCGGCCACGATCTTAGCCACGTCAGCCACCAGGGGCTTCACGGCGCTGGTGTCATAATCGGGAGTCCAGGCAGGCAGACCGGAACCGGCCAGATAGCCATAGTGGCAGATGCCGCGGCCCAGTTCGAAAGCGGCCATCGCGGCCAGCTCGGGATTGGCGGAAGTGGCAGCCACAGCCAGAGAATCAGAGGGGCCGCCGATGACCTGGCCGTAGGTGGCCTTTTCAGCATCCATCACGGGGAACAGAGCGACCTGGAAGTTGCCTTCCGCGTCGTTCACTTCGCCGCAGTTCCAGGAACCGTTCTGATAGAAAGCGGTCTTGCCGGCGATGAAGTTCGCCTTCACCTGGTCGTTGCCCAGGCTCAGGCCGTCGGGATCGAAGTAGCCCTTCACGATCATCTCCTGGAACACGTCCACAGCCTTGGCGATGGCGGGA
Source organism: Clostridia bacterium (assembly GCA_017524615.1). Taxonomy (GTDB): domain Bacteria; phylum Bacillota; class Clostridia; order Christensenellales; family Aristaeellaceae; genus RUG563. The sequence continues at coordinate 56,007 of JAFXVJ010000005.1, forward strand.
TCATTCCAGGTGGCCTTGCCGGCGAAGATGGCGTTCAGCGCTTCGTAGCCGATGGTCTTTTCAATGATGGGCTCCAGGTATTCGGTCACGCACCAGGTCTCGCTGCCGGCGCAGCCGAAGGGGATGATGCCGGCGGCAACCAGGGCGTCGCAGCAGGCGATCAGGTCTTCATAGGTGGTGGGCACATGATCCCAGCCGGCCTTGGCCAGCAGGTCCATGTTGGCGAACAGGGTGACGATGTTCATGGTCAGCGGCACGGCATAGTGGTCGCCGTTCTCGCCGTAAGAAGCATTCTGCATCATCACTTCGGGCAGCTGATCCGCATAGGCCTTATAGGCATCGTTCAGGCAGTACACATTGCCCTGCTCCACGAAGTCGCCGCAGAAAGCGCCGGCCCAGGTGAAGAAGATGTCAGGCAGGGTGGAGGGATCAGACATGGCGGTCTTGATCTTGGTCTTGTAGGACTGGTTCTCGAAGGCTTCCCACTTGATTTCGATGTCGGGATGCGCCGCTTCAAATTCGGCGATGGCCTGTTCATAGGCGGGACGGTTGGCGTCGCTCTCGGTGGCGATGCACCACATGGTCAGCACGGTCTTTTCATCCGCCGCAGCGACGGAAACCACAGACAGCAGCATAATCGCAGCCAGAATCACAGCCAGAAACTTCTTCATGATGTTATTCCTCCTAACATTTTTTCAAATGCGATGCGGTTTTTCCCCGGGACCGCGTGATCCGCGACGCTTGCCGACCGCCTCCTTTCCCCGTGTCGCGAATGCCGGCGTTTTCCTTCGGAAACCGCTTGAGTAACTGGTTCAGCGCGCTTGCCCGCTATGGCAAGGGCCGGAACGGAAAGGCAAATAATAACCCCCTGGTCCTCCGCGTGTTTTTTCTTCGGTTGAGCCGCTTGGCGCCTTATTTGCCATATTACGGGGTTATTTTACCATACACCGCATCATTTGTAAAGTCAGCATCCAATTCAGACGCAGTCAAGCGCAACAAATGATTATTTTCATCTTTTTATATAGCAATATATGAGAGCTCGATTTATGCCCCGAAAAGGGCTCCCCCATGCCCCGGCGCGGTCGTCCGGCCTTCTCTCAGACGCGCCTTTTCGCCAATGACGTCTCCGGCCGGATCACCTCTCCTCCCGGAAGTAAGCGATGCCCAGGTTCTGCGGCGGCTGATCCTCCTGCTTTTTGCGCAGGCTGGTGATGATAAGCACCACGATGGTGACCACATAGGGCACCATCTGGATCAGGTCCGTGGCGTAGCTGGAGACGGTAATGCCCAGCAGCGGCAGCAAATACTGATACAGCCAATACAGCATCCCGAACAGATAGCTGCCCCAGATGGCATTGCGGGGCTTCCAGGTGGCGAAAATTACCAGCGCCACAGCCAGCCAGCCCAGCGCCTCGATCTGATCGGTCGTGGCCCAAATACCGTTGTTATAATCCAGCACATAGAACAGTCCGCCCAGGCCGGATATGCCGGCGCCCAGGCAGGTGGCCATGTATTTATACCGGGTCACGTTGACGCCCGCCGCGTCGGCGGTGGCGGCGTTTTCGCCTACTGCCCGCAAATTCAGCCCCACCCGGGTGCGGTTCAGGAGGTGCTGCAGGAAGAAGGCCAGGGCAATGGCTCCATACACCATGAAGCCGTAACTGAACAGGATCTGCCCCGGCACGCCCAGCCCGGACAGGAAGGGGATCTTGGCCTGGAACACATGGTGCACGGCGGTCTGGGTGACGGTTTTTCCGTTGAGCAGGAACGCGCCGAAGAAATTGGCCACGCCCTGGCCAAAGATGCTTAAGGCCAGGCCGGTCACGTTCTGGTTGGCCCGCAGGGTGATGGTAATGAAGCTGTAAATCAGCCCGCCCAGCATCGCCGCCAGAAAGGCGCATACCACCGCCAGCACCATGCCCACAAAGGGGATGTACTGGGGGCTGCTGAATTCATACAGGTATGCCACGGCAAACCCCGCGAAGCCGCCCAGGTACATGATGCCCGGCACGCCCAGATTCAGGTTGCCGCTCTTTTCCGTAATGATCTCGCCCATGGCGCCGAAGAGGATGATGGTGCCAAAGGATACCGTGCGCAGAATCCACGCGATCAGCATCTCCATTGATCAGCGCACCTCCTTCCGAACGGATCGGAACACCAGCCGGTAGTTGATGAAAAACTCGCTGCCGATGATAAAGAACAGGATGATGCCGGTGATGATGTCGGCGGCATATTTGTTCATGATCTGGTAGGCGTTGGTGATCTCCTGGGAGCCATGCTCCAGGAAAATCAGGAAGGCGGAGATCAGCGCCATGTAGAACGCATTGAACTTGGCCATCCAGGCCACGATAATGGCGGTGAAGCCATTGCCCTCGGCGGTGGCGGTGGAGATGGTCTGATCCTTGCCGCCCACGATCAGGAATCCCACGATGCCGCACAGGATGCCGGAAATGATCATGGTGCGGATGGTCACCTTTTTCACGCTGATGCCGGCATACTGGGCCGTACGCTGGCTTTCACCCACCACGGAAATTTCGTAGCCGTGCTTGGTATAGCGCAGGTAGCAGAACATGAGGGCCATCATGACCAGGGCGAAAATGATGGTGCTCAGGTAGGTCACGTTTCGCACGCCCAGCACCGTGGTGCCATGGAACCAGCCCACCTTGGTGGTCATGTTCAATTGGCCCAGCGCGGACGCCTTGCCGCGCCACAGATTGAAGAAGGAGGACACGATTTTGATGGCCACATAGTTCATCATCAGGGTAAAAAGCGTTTCATTGGTGCCGAAATTGGCCTTGAACACGGCGGGGATAAAGCCCCACAGCGCGCCCAGCGCCACGCTGGCCAGCAGCATCAGCAGATAGATCACCGGCCCGGACAGCAGGCCCGCCGCCGTTTCCGGGGGGAACATGGTGTTGATGGCCTGGGGCACATACACCATCACCAGCGCGCTGCCCAAAGCGCCCATCAGCACCTGGCCCTCGCCGCCCACGTTCCAGAAACGCATCTTGAAGGCCGGCGCCAGGGCGATGGAAATGAGCAGCAGCGGCGCCCAGTCCCGAAGGGCGGCCATGATCAGCCGGTTGGTGCGGAAGGTACCCTGATACATGGTGACGTATACGTCAATGGGGTTCAGGCCCGTCACGCACAGGATGAAGAGCGCGTCCACCAGCAGCGCCAGCACAATGGCGGAAATGCGCACCCCGATTTTTTTCCAGATGCTTATCCGCTCCCGCTTGACCACGCGCAGGAAGGGCTCTTCCTGATTGCCCTCCGTCAGCAGCCAGATCATCCAGCCGCTGGCCAGGCCCATCAGGATGGCCAGCGCCCATTTCACCAGGGGATGCGCCCCGGCCAGGAGCAGGCCGATCAGGCCGGCCAAAGCGGCCAGGGCAGCCAAAAGCAGCGTGGATTTCGATCCGCGCTCCAGTTTTCGGCGCCGCTGAGGCGCATTGGAAACAAATGGATTGCTCACCGGTCCTTTCCCTCCTTATCGGCCAATTTCGTCATCAGCAGGCCCACCTGCTCCTTGGTGGTTTTCCGGGCGTTCAGGATGCCGTTCATTTTGCCGCCGCACAGCACCAGGATCCGGTCGCACAGTTCAATGAGCACGTCCAGGTCTTCGCCCACATAAATCACGGCCACGCCCTGGCGCTTCTGCTCCTCCAGCAGGCGGTAAATGGTATAGCTGGTATGGATATCCAGGCCCCGGACGGCGTAGGCCGTCATCAGCACGGTGGGCGCGGCGGCGATTTCCCGGCCCACCAGCACCTTCTGCACATTGCCGCCGGACAGGCGGGAAACGGGGGTTTGGATGGAGGGGGTGATCACCCCCAGGGATTCTTTGATTTCCCGGGCCAGCTTCCGGGGCGCGTTCCGCTGCACCAGGAGGCTGTGGCCCTCCTTGTAGCTTTTGAGCATCATGTTGTCCGCCATGCCCATGGAGCCCACCAGCCCCATGCCCAGCCGGTCCTCTGGCACGAAAGACAGATGCACGCCCATTTTCCGGATGGCGGCCGGCGGCTTGCCCAGCAGCTGCTCGGCGGTGGAGTCGCGATCGTCGTCGGGATAATAGATCACGCTGGAGCCCTCCGCGCCGCGCTGCAGCCCGGCGATAGCCTCCAGCAGTTCCTTCTGGCCGTTGCCGGAAATGCCGGCGATGCCCAGGATCTCGCCGCCGAAGGCGTCGAAGGACACGTCGTCCAGCACCTTCACGTTTTCCGCGTTGAGCACCGACAGGTGCCGCACCGCCAGACGGATGTGCAGCTCCCGCGGATCGGAGCGGCCGATGTTCAGGCTCACCTTCTGGCCCACCATCATTTCCGTCAGCACGGCGGTGGTAGCGTCCCGGGTGAGCACATCGCCCACATATTCGCCCTTGCGCAGCACCACCACGCGGTCGGAAATCTCCAGCACCTCATGCAGCTTGTGGGTAATAATAATGATAGATTTGCCGTTGTTGCGCATGGCGCGCATCACGTTGAACAGCCGCTCGGTCTCCTGGGGCGTCAGCACAGCGGTGGGCTCGTCCAGGATCAGCAGGTCCGCTCCCTCGAACAGCACCTTCACGATCTCCAGCGTCTGCTTCTGGCTGACGCTCATTTCGTATACTTTTTGATCCAGATCCAGGTCGAATCCGTACTGATCACAGATTTCCCGGGCCCGGGCCTTCACGCTTTTCAGGCTGTATTTGCCCTTATGCTCCATCACCAAAGCGATGTTTTCCGCGGCGGTGAACACATTGATCAGCTTGAAATGCTGATGCACCATGCCGATCTTCAGCCGCATGGCATCCCGGGGGCTGCGGATTTCCGCCGCCGTCCCATCCACCAGGATCTCTCCGCTGTCGGGATAATAGATCCCCGCGATCATGTTCATCAAGGTGGTTTTCCCGCTGCCGTTTTCCCCCAGCAGGGACAGGATCTCCCCCTTGCGCACGAACATGGACACATCCCGGTTGGCAACCACGCTGCCAAAGGTTTTGGTAATATGACGCAATTCAATGGCGTAATCCGTCATGTCAGGGTTCACTCCTCAGCTTGAAGGAAAATTTGCGGATGACCGGAAGAGGAAAAGGGAAGCCCCGGGAGGCTTCCCTTAGCAGTTGCGGTGAGAAATCACTGCGCGTCTTCGATGATGCCGTCAATGCGCAGGGAGAAGTAGGGCGCGGCGCGGAATTCGGACTCGGCGAAGGCGCCGTCCACGATGGCTTCCACCGTTTCGCCGGCGTACACCACAGCGCCGCCCTGGCTCCAATCCAGGTAGGACAGATCCACGGGCGCGGAGGTGACGGTTTCGCCGCCCACGGTGAAGGTGTTGATATCAAACACTTTCAGGCTGCCGTCGGCCAGCGCGGCTTCCACCTCAGCCACCTTTTCGGCAGTGCCGGGAGCGCAGGAGGCGCCCAGGGGGGTGATGCCCACAGCGTCATATTCATAGCCCTTGGCCCAATCCTGGGGCACTTCTTCGCCGTTGATCACAGCGGAGAACAGGTCGGTGTAGTACTTATCCCAGCCGTTGGTGGGAGAGGTGAGGGCGGCGTCGGGCGCCACTTCCAGCATGTCGATGTTGTAGCCCACGGAGTAGCACACGGTGCCGTCCTTGAGCAGCTTCTGCAGGGCAGAGGGAGCGCCGGTGGAGTCGGCGTGCTGGCCCACGATGACGCAGCCGTTGGCGACCAGGGCTTCGCCCGCGGCGGCCTCGGCGGAGATGTCAAACCAGGAATTGGTGTAGGTCACTTCCATTTCCGCATCGGGATAGATGGAGCGGAGGCCCAGGAAGAACGCGGTGTAGCCGGACACAACCTCGGCATAGGGGAAAGCGCCCACGTAGCCGATCTTCACTTTGCCGTCGGCGGTGAAATTGTTGGGGGTCTTTTCAGGAGAGATGGTGCCGTTTTCCACCAGCTCGGCCACCTTCATGCCGGCCACCACGCCGGACACATAGCGGCTTTGGAACACCTTGGTGAAGGCGTTGTAGAAATTGTCTTTTCCGCTGATGGCGGCATAGTCACCGGTCATGGCCACGAAAACCACGTTTTCACCGGCAAATTCTTCCGCGGCGGCGTTCATATAGTCCTGATGGCCGTAGGAGTTGGAGATGATGATCTGGCAGCCCTGATCGAACAGGTCTTCCGCGGCGGTGGTGCAGGACGCATTTTCTTCGATCTTGCGCTTCCAGATGATCTGGCTTTCATCCAGGCCCAGGTTGCGGGCGGCGGCCAGAATGCCTTCCATGTGCGCCAGGGTGTAGCCTTCGTATTCGTCGCCCACCAGGATGGCGCCGATCTTGAGGTCTTCCTTGGCAACGGGCTCCATGGCCAGGGCGGACACGGCCGTCAGGCACAGAATCAGGGTGAGCAGCAGCGCAGCAAACTTCTTCATTTGTTTCTCCTCCTCCAACAATCCATGAAATGATGTATTTGGATCAGTCGTCCGCCAGGATGATCTGTCCATCCTCGATCCCGGCGACCACTGCCAAAGACGACAGCTTCACGCCCATGGCGCGCAGGTTTTTGCCTCCCGGCATAAAGCCCTTTTCGATGCCCACGCCGATGCCCACCACCTGGCACCCGGTCTGGGCGCACAGGGCCATCATGCCCTGGCACGCCTGGCCGTCCGCCAGGAAATCATCCACGATCAGCACGCGGCTGCCCTGAGGCAGGTACTTTTTATCCACACGGATGACGTTTTCGCGTTTATGGGTGAAGGAATACACCTTGGCCTGAGCCACGTCCGGGCTCTGCACCACCGTGGCGCTCTTCTTGGCAAACACCACCGGCAGATCCCCCAGCGCATGCGCCGTCGTCAGCGCCAGGGCAATGCCGCTGGCCTCCACCGTCAGCACCAGGTCAGGCTTTTCCTCCCTGAACCGGCGGGCGATTTCGCCGCCCATGCGGAACAGCAGGCCTGTTTCAATCCGATGGTTCAGGAACATATCCACCTTCACCACGTCCAGGCCGATGCCCTGTCCCTGCGTGCGGATCGCGTCCCGCAATTCCTTCATGAAAACCAGCCTCCCTCGTCCCTTGAAAAAGCCGAACATTTTCAAGAAATACGTATTTATTGTACTGAAAAAAAGAGAAAAAAGCAAGGGTTTTTCCGAAAAAAAACACTTTTTTATGGGGTCTGTCAGAATCGGGCGGATTATTTCCGTTTGATTGGCACAAATGGCCACGCCCCTGCGAACGCCGGTTCGCGGCGGCGGCCGTCAAACCGGTTCCATGAGAACGCAAAACGCAAAAAAGCAGCGATTTTCCAATGGGCAGGATGCCGCGGGCCGGCAGACGCCGCGGCGTCATTGTCCTGATAAAGGATCGCATTTCCGAAAAAAACGCGCGATTTGTCTTCGTTCGACCAAATCCGGGCGAATCTGCAAACAACTGCCAGCGTATTTTCCTCCCCATCGGTCACAATAGCATTGATTCAAAAAAAGGAGGTGAGCAGCATGAATCAGTCGGGAAGCTCTTCGAGCAATCGGGTCAACGTGCCCGAGGCCCGCGGCGCCCTGGACAACATGAAATTTGAAATCGCCCGGGAATTGGGCATCAATTTCAAGCAGGGCTACAACGGCGACCTCACCAGCCGTGAAAACGGCTATGTGGGCGGTTACATGGTCAAGCGCCTGATCGAACAGGCAGAAAAGCAAATGGCAGGCAAATAACCGCGCAAAGCCGCTCAGCCATGCGGGAAGCGGTATCCGTCCCAAGGCGGGATACCCCCTCCCACATCCTGCGTCGGCCGCCGGGGAGCGGCCATGCCGCACGATCCGGCGCAGCCTGCATGAAAATGTTCCCTGGGCCCCATGGACCCGCAATAAAAACGAAACAGGAGTGGATTCACCATGTTCAATGCCAATAACAGCTTCTCTTCTGCCTCCGGCAGCTCCAGCTCCTCCGGCAATTCCAATCGCGTCAACGTGCCCGAAGCCCGCGCGGCGCTGGACAACATGAAGTTTGAAATCGCCAGCGAGCTGGGCATCAACCTGAAGCAGGGCTACAACGGCGATCTGCCTTCCCGCCAGGCCGGCTATATCGGCGGCTACATGGTCAAAAACGTGTGGCCCACGCGAACCAGGACGTTCGATTTCGGCCACCGCATGGTGGACGGACATCGGGGAAGGGTGAAATACCGGGTGCGGATCATCGTATAGAGAAATGGGAAAGGCCGCTGTTCGGCGCCGCAATAAAAAAGCAGGGCGAAACGCGCCTGCGGGGATGGATCGGCCCCCCTGGCTGCGTTCCGCCATGCATCACGCCCACACGCGCGTTTTTTCATTTATTATCACGTTTTCACGTTTTTACGTTTCTGTTCATGTCTTGGCTGAACAGATCGTTTTCTATGCGTATTGGAGGCTGTTCGCAAAATGAGGGAGTGCGATACGGCTTTCGAAGCGCCCGGCCGCTCCCTCTCCAGGCTGCTTCAGCCGGACCGTTCGGGCAGGCTTTGAATTGCCTCGGGCATGGTGGGGAGCAGCCGCTCCACATCCTCCCGGCGGCACAGCAGGGTCCCCGGCCGCATGACCGATGCCCTCGCCGCTGCAGACGCATAGCGCAGGGCGATCGGCTCCGCGTCTCCGCGCGCCAGCGCCAGCATCAGCGCCGCCAGCATGGAATCCCCCGCCCCCTGCAAGCCGCGGACGGGCACATCCGCCGCCGGGCAGCGCCACGCGCCTCGCGCGGACACCAGCAGCGCGCCTTCCGCTCCCCGGGACAGGCATACCCTGCCCACGCCCTGCCGGATCAGGCCCCGGCACGCCTCCACAGCGGCGTCCGTATCGGCGGGATCCACGCCCGTCAGCGCCTGAAACTCCCCCGCGTTGGGCTTGATCAGCGCCGGATGGGCCTGGATCGCCAGGGCTAAGGCCGTTCCATCACAGTCCGCCGCCACCTGGCAGCCTTGGGCGTTCAGGCGCCGGCACAGCCGCCGGTAGGTATCCTGGGCTGCACCGGAAGGCAGGCTGCCGGACAGGCTCACCCAGTCGCCCTCCCGGCACAGGGACAGCAGCCGGTCCTCCATTGCGCGCAGCGCCTCAGGGTGCACCTCCGGCCCGCTTTCATTGATTTCGATGGTCCGGCCTGCAGCTTCATCCCGCAGCTTCAGGTTCACCCGCAGCTGGCCCGGAAGGGGCAGGCAGATCCCCGTCAGCCCCTCCGCCGCCATGGCGGCTTTTACCGGCTCGCCCTCAAAGTCCAGGCTCACCAGCGTTCCCGTCCCCGCCAGGGCATGCAGCGCCCGGGCCACATTGACCCCTTTGCCGCCCACGTCCGTTCGCTCCACCCGGATCCGGTTGGGCGCGTCGGGGGCAAACCGGGCAATCCGGGCGCTTTTATCCAGACAGGGATTCAGTGACAGCGCGTAAATCATATCATTCGTCTTCCTGCTCTAAAAATTCCCGGGCGATCCGGGCCGCCTCCGCTCCCAGGGAGCCGTCCGCCTCGGTGGGCACATCCCGGCTGGCAAAGGAGCCTGCCTCCTGCCGGTCCAGCACCGCCAGCACCACATTGACGATATCCGCCATGCTCATGTTGGTATCCAAACCGGCGATCAGCTGATCCGCCAGGCCGAACACGGTCATCAGCGAGCCTTTCTTCAGCGTCTGTATCAGCATGGCCCGCAGCAATTGCCGCATTCTCTGGCCGCCGTCTCCCACCCGGCGGATTTTGATATAGCGCAGGGCCTGCTCCCCGCTGAGCGTGTTTTCTCCGGGCTCCGTTCCCAGGATCTGGGCCTCCCGCTCTGTCAAATTGAGCGTCACGCCCTCCATCGCGTCGATCATGCGGGCAAACGTATCCAGGTTCATGGCGCAGTACCGGCGGATGTTCATATCCAGCGTCCGATTGACCTCCTGCACCGTGAGCAGCGGGCCTCCGAAGCAATTCACATGCCGCAGCATCACCCGCTCCGGCAGCCCCTCCACCGGCATCATCGCGTACTCCGGCAAAGAAATCACCCGGACGTTTCCCGTCCGGATGTGAACGGAAATCAGCAGCAGCGCGTCGGTGCGGCCCAGGTTCCGCTGCATATCAGGCGCATCGGAGCCCATCACCAGCACATGCATCCATGTTTCCTCCGACGTGTCCTCCGATTTGTCTGCGGAGGGATGGATGCGGTACGTCTCCGGAACGGGCTCCGCCACCTCGGAAAACAGCGCTTCCCGCACCTGCGCCCACGTTTCCGGGGTCCATTCGCCGCCCTCCGCCCGGCATGCCGTCGTCAGCAGGCACAGCAGGCACATCCACGCCCACCATTTTTTCACGGCTTTCTCGGTTTTCACGGAATATCCGCCCCCCATTTTCTTCCTTATTACAGGCCGACTGGCCGATCACCCTGCTGCCAGGCCTGCCCGCTGTTCGCGGCCCGCCGAGACGGAAAGCTGTGCTTTCCCCGTTCATTATATCATAACGCCGCGGCGCATGCCACATTTTTTGAAAAAACCCCTTGACAAAACATGTCGCCTGCGGTAATATATAGGGCGTGCCGCGTAAGACGCGGCCTGGCGGGGGAGCATAGCTCAGCTGGGAGAGCACTTGCCTTACAAGCAAGGGGTCACAGGTTCGAGCCCTGTTGTTCCCACCAAGTATATGGCCCGGTAGTTCAGTCGGTTTAGAATGCCAGCCTGTCACGCTGGAGGTCGAGGGTTCGAGCCCCTTCCGGGTCGCCATATTTGCCTTGGTAGCTCAGTCGGTAGAGCATGTGACTGAAAATCACAGTGTCGGTGGTTCAATTCCGCCCCAAGGCACCTTTTCAGGATGCGGTAGTAGCTCAGTTGGTAGAGCGCCACCTTGCCAAGGTGGAGGTCGCGAGTCCGAGCCTCGTCTACCGCTCCATTTTATAAGGCGCCATAGCCAAGTGGTAAGGCGAAGGTCTGCAAAACCTTTATGCTCCGGTCCGAATCCGGATGGCGCCTCCAGATGTAAACAGGGTTCAGCCAAGCGGCTGAGCCCTGTTTTTTGGGTTCTATAATAAAAATTGGGATAAGATACAATAAGTTGCGCAAATTCCTGCTCTTTGTCAAATGCTGGGGTAAGCGGGATTCGCAGACCATAAAATGCGAGCGCGGAAGTTATGGAAATTCCGGAAGCCAAAGGCAATGCATTTCAGGGTTTTAATGCCGTTGTTGCAGCCTTGGTGAAGCCATTGGAGTAAAGACAGTCAAAAGCGTTGAGAATAGAAGGCTTCCGGTTTTCCGATACTTCACGGAAAGATGAGGAGAAAGAAACGATCTTTCATGACCTCTTAAGCGGAGTGCGGGCGGAGAGGAGCCGCAAGATCTGCATGCCGAGTGCACGCACAGATCCCTCGGCTGCGCTTCGCCTCGCTCGGGATGACACCGAAGGGTTTTCGTTTCCCGGAAAATCCGTGAAGAACTTTTTGTTCATGAAGGCGGCTGCCGCTGCCCGGCACATCAGGCAAACAGGCGCTTGTCCGTCAAGGCTTTACGGATTGGCTGGGGCCGTTGATTGATAGTGAACGGTGAAGTGAATCGAGGTGGACTGGTAATTCAGCGCCGCCACTGTTCCTCGGTGCCGGCAAAATAAACGTCCTTCAGATTAAAGCATTTGTCAAAGGCGTCCCTGTCCAGATTAGTCAGGGCGGCGGGGAGAACCGCGTAGGTCAGGTTCGTCTGGCTGAATGCATGCCATGAAATCCAGGTGACGTTTTTCGGAATCACGATATGCGTCAGTGAACAGTTGGCGAACGCTTCCTGGCCGATGAAGGTGACGCTGGTCAGGCTGGAGCACAGGGCGAATGCTCCTTTTGCAATGTTTTTCACGCCATTGGGGATCACGACGCTCTCCAGGCGCCTGCACCGGATAAACGCACTTTCCATGAAAACCTGAAGTCCATCCGGGAGCGTGATGCTCCTGATCCCGCAGCTGTTAAACGCGTATTCGTCGATCCGGGCGACGTTTTCCGGAATCACGATGCTTTCCAGATTGGAGCAGCCCTCAAAGGTCCTGGGATAAATCCGGGTCATGCCCGCAGGCAGGGTGATGCTGGTCATCTCCCGACAGCCGCTGAACGCGGATTCCCCGATGTATTGCACGCTGTCCGGGATGACTAACTCCTTCAGGGCTCCGCAGTCCCGAAAAGCATCCTTCTCAATTGACCTCACGCCGTCGGGAATCACGGCGCTTTTCAGATGGATGCAGTCCTTAAACGCGCCTTCTGCGATGCTGGTCACGCCGCTTTCGATCACCACAGCTTGAATCGCCTCGCTGTATTCCAGCCAGTTGCTGTCGCCTTCACGGCGCGACCAGCTCATTTCGCCCTGTCCGGAAATGGTCAGCGTTCCGTCGCCGCTCAGGTGACATGCCAGCTCGCCCATGGTTCCGCTGGCGTCAACGGAAGGGATCTCCGGCGCGGATTCCTACTCCATGTACGGCTCTTCGATCCATTCCTCCTCCGGGTACGGCTCCTCGATTCATTCTTCCTCGGGCGCTTCTTCAGGCGCCTTGGCAGGAGCGCTGCCGGCATCGGGCGCGACGCTTTCCGTAATCAGGCCGGAGGCAAGATCCACCCAGATCACCGGACGGACCCAGCTTCCGCGGGTGACATCATAAGGCACATTGCTGCCATCATAGTCTCCATCCAGATCAATGCGGCCGGCGGTTTCTCCCGCCAGGGACCGGGTCCACCAGCGGACGGTGGCCCTGCCTTCCGCGTCGAAGTATTCTTCCGGATATCCCCAGTCCCACGCATAGGAGGTGGGCACGCATCTGCGGGCTTCGTTGTCGGCGAACAGATCCCGCGCCTCCGTCAAGCTAAGCAGATACACCCGGTCATCGGTATCGTTTCCTTGTTCGGGGGACCAGCCAAGGCCGTCCTCCGCAGCGCATTTCACCTTGACCGCAGGGATCGCCGCCTGCTCCTCCGCGCTGAACGCGGCGGAGAAGAACTCGCCGTTCAGCCATTTCCGGAGCTGGCAGTTTTCCCAGGTCAGGGGCTCCTTGAATGAATCCGTTTCAAAGGCCTGTTTCTCCAGCGCATAGCGGCTGATCAGCATCGCCCGGCTGCCCTGCACCTGCAGCACCAGCCACTCGATAGGCTCGCCGCCGTTTCCTTCCTCGTTGTCCTGCTCGTACTTCCCAAAGGTCACGATTTCGCCCGCCTTCACAGAAGAAACGAAGGCCCCGGATTCAGCCGCCGCAGGCGCATCCCCCGCGGGCGCGTTCCCCGCGGGCGCGTCCTTATTATCGCCGCCGCCGCATCCGGTCAGCAGCAGCGAGGCCAGCACCAGCAGCAGAGCCATCAAAACAATCCTCTTTGTGCTTCTGTCGGTTTTCCGTTCTGTACCCTTCATCCTTCATCCACCCCAATCCGTATATGCTGTCTGACCGCCGGCATCTTGACGCCTGCCGACGATTTGTTTATATTATACTCAACTGGTTTTTCCATTCTGTAGTTTACTTTTCCGTTTTTTCGGTTTTTCCGTTTTTTTCGGTTTTTTCCGCAGACGGAAAACAAAACCACAGAACGGTGCCGGTACTATGATATAATAAACTGTTATATCGACAGAAAAGAGGCGGTGCCGTATGCCGCAAGCGCCATCAGCCCTGGATATCACCTACCGATCGAAAATCGCGTTCAGGAAAGCCCTGCGTTCCAGCCAGGCGGACGAGGACGCCGCGGCGAAGGAGATTTTCGACACGCTGAAAAAAGACTTCAGCGAACTGCGCTTCGGCGAATACCTCAAACGCTACCTGTACCGCAAAGCGGAAATGACGGAGCCGTTTGACGCGATCCCCGCTGAAACCTTTCAGAAAATGATCCTGGCGGAATTTTCTTCCCGGCAAGTGCCGGCCCATTTCACGCCGGCCTCCGCCTCGCTCCGCAAGCTCAGCGGCAATTGGCTGGCCCAAAAAACGGTGTCGCGGCAGGTCGTTCTGCTGCTGGGGTTCGGCCTGGGGATGCCGCTGGAGGACGTGGAGCTTTTTCTCACCAAGGGCCTCCTGGAAACGTCGCTGTCGCCCAAAGACCCGTTTGAGGTGATCTGCTGGTATTGCTATCGGGATGCGCTCGGCTATTATGCGTTTTCGGATTTATGGCAGACCTATCTTGCTCAGCCGTATGAAATGCTGCGCTACAGCGCCGCCGAGGAAAAAACAGCCCGGCTGCGCAAGCTGCGCGCGCAAATCACCGATACGGACAGCCTGAGGAGCTATCTCAGCCATCTGCCCCGGAACCTGGGCGCAAAAAAACTGCAGAGCGTCACGGCGAGGGAGCATTTTGAACGCCTGTTCGAGGAGGCATGCGTCCTGTGCGCGGACATATTCTTCGATCAGGACGAAAAAAACCGGAAAGCAAAGGTGACCGCGGCCGGGGTCGAAAGCATCCTGTATGCGTCCATACCCCGGGACAGTAACGGAAACCTGCTGCCGGCCCACGACGCCAGCCTGCACGGCATCTTTTCCGGCAAGCGTCTCACCAGGCAGCGCATCAGCGATATTCTGTCCGGCGGCGTCGCCATCACCCGCTACGATCTGATGACGCTCAGTTTTCTGAATATGGCGCTCCGGGAGGACTTTCCATCCCAAAGCGAGCGGGCCAGGGCTTTTCACCGGGACACAGACAGGATGCTGGAGGCGTGCGGCATGCGCCCGATCTATCCTGCCAATCCATATGAGAGCTTTCTGGCGCTGTGTATCGCCACGGAAGACCCGCTGTATACCTTTGCGGATGTGTTTGAACTGTGCTATGCCAAAGCCGACGATCAGTAAGGAGACGGATCAATCGTGACTGATATTCAGCAGCTTGTGCGCGACGCATGGCCGGAATGGGAACTGACCGACGAAATCGGCCAGGGCGCCTTTGCGCGGGTATACCGGGCCTGCGGGAAGGACGGGCGGGAAGCCGCCGTCAAAGTCCTGATGATCCCGGATGACTGGGAAGATACGGACACCCTGCGCTGCGAAGGTTACTCGGAAGAAAAAATCGCGGCGTATTATCAGCAGCGGGTGCAGACCGTCACAAAAGAAATCACCATCATGCAAAAGCTGCAGGACAGCCCGCACATCGTTCGCATCGAGGATCACTGCGTGCTGCATCCGGAGCCGCTGCGCTGGATCATCCTGATCCGCATGGAGCTGCTTACGCCGCTGACCAAAAGAGCCGCGCTGAAGGAAATGGACAGCCTGGAATTGGCCCGGGTGGGCAGCGAAATGTGCAGCGCGCTTGCCCAGTGCCACCGGCGGGGCATCGTTCACCGGGATATCAAGCCCGAAAATATTTTTGTGGATCAGGAAGGAAACTACAAACTGGGGGACTTCGGCGCCGCCAACGAGCTGGAGAAAACCAGGACCCTGTCCTGGAAAGGCACGCCCAGCTTCATGGCGCCGGAAATCTACCGCGCGGAGACAGGCGGCCATGGGCTGCAGCATGCGAAGCTGGCGGATATTTATTCGCTGGGCCTGGTGCTCTATTGGCTGGGCAACGGCCTGACGCTGCCCTTCGTGCGCGCCGGGAAGCAGATCGCAAGCCCGCAGGAGCGCACCAGCGCCTTTCAGCGGCGCATCAACGGGGAACGCCTGCCCGCTCTTGACCGCGTGAAGTCGCCGCTGGCGGCCGTGATCCTCCATGCCTGCGCCTATGCCCCGGAGGAAAGATGGCAAAGCGCCGAAGAAATGGGGGAGGCGCTGAAGGAGGCGATGGACGCCGGGAGCGGCCCCGCCGGGAAAAAGAAGGGCCGGACGTTCCTTCTGTGCTGCGCGGTGCTGCTGGTCCTGTGCGGCGCCGCCTTCGCCTGGCAGAGGATTTCCGCGAAAAAAGCACATCCGAACACGCCCGCTGCGCAGCCTTCTCCTGCGGCGGTCACGGATACGGGCGTGCGTTTCCCGCAAAAGGATCCGCTTCATATCTACGTTTATTTCCCGGAAGAGACTTGGTTCAGCGATGCCCAGCCCGCCCTTTGGGAAGCCATGCGCATCACACCGTGTAACGAAGACTGGATCGCTGAGAACACAGACGAAACGCTGTCCCAGTTCGGTGGCAGCACGGAGGCTTATTTTGCTCACATCCGCTGCGAAGCCATGGGCCTGTGGGATGTCTCGGTTAATCCCTGGGATCCGGAGGAGTGGCCCCTGGCCGATGCGGTATTGTTCTTTCCCATGAAAAGCGTGGATTATTCTCCCTTGGTGGAGGAGCTTCATTCCGCCGGCATTCCGGCTTATATCTTCTCTTCGGATGACCCGGAATCGGTTCGTCAGGAATACTTGAGCCTATTCGGTATTTCCAATCAATACTAAATGGACATGCCCAAAGGGCACCACGATAAATGAAAGTCATCCATTCATGTGATATATGCTTGAATTTTGAAGACTTTCACAGTAATTCTTACCTAAAATCCTGAATCTACGGGCGTCTTTTAATCTTTTAAAACACAATTCGCAAAGAGTGAGATAAGAACAGGAAGACGAGGCAGGGGCCTGCGCGGCCCCTGAACCCCGCGCCAGGGGATGATCCCCTGGACCCACTCCTCGCGAAGTTACTTGATCGATAGATCCAAGAAATCGTCGCGTGTTACGCTGGGATTGCGAACGTTTGGGGCTTCTGGCCCAATGAAAGCCGGGATCATCCTCAGAGAAAAGCGAGCTTTTCCCT
>JAFXVJ010000006.1 GCA_017524615.1 Clostridia bacterium
CGTGCTCGCTATTCGCGGCCCGGTTGGACGGACAATCGGCTTTCAGCCGATTTCCTCATCATTATACCATGATGCCAACCGTGCTCGCTATTCGCGGCCAGGTTGGACGGACAATCGGCTTTCAGCCGATTTCCTCATCATTATACCATGATGCCAGCCGTGCTCGCTATTCGCAGCCCGGTTGGACAGACAATCGGCTTTCAGCCGATTTCCTCATCATTATTATACCATAACCATCGCACCAATGTAAAGCGCTCCCGGTGCGCGGACAGGATGCGCAAGGAATGAACAAACAGCTGCGATTGGTCAAAAGAAAAGCCCGCAGAGTGTCGAAAAAGCCGCCCGAAGGCGGCTTTTCTGCGTATCGGAAGAAGATCAGTCCATGATCTCCAGCATCTTCTTCACCAGCTGCTGATGCGCGAAGGAATTGTAATCCAGCGGCTTGAAGCGGTTGCTGTAAGTATAGTTGGCGCGGCTGCAGAAGTACAGCACCAGGTTCCGGTCGTCGCCGAAGGTTTCCTGCAGATTGATGGGCCGACGGACGGACATGCGCAGGGGCAGCAGGTTTTCGGGCTCATACTCATGAATATCGCCGATCTTGTTGAGCACGGTGAAGAATTCCAGGGTGATATCCACGGTGTTGCTGCTCAGCTGATAATCAATGGTCATTTCGCCGTTGCGGATGTCAATGGTCAGGGTGCCCACGATGTAGCGGTTGGTGGCGACCAGGTCATAGGTCTGACGGCCATCCTGGGAGGCATCGAAGGGGGTGAACATATACCACTGATTGGTGTTGTAGGGATACAGGCTCACATCCCGCAGCCGGGGGCCAAAGGCGCAGATGGTGTTGTTGGCCATGGTCTTGCGCGGGATCTTTTCCTGCCGCACTTCGCCGCAGATGGTGCAGGTGTATTCGATCAGGCCTTCTTCGGTCAGGGTGGGCTGCTTAATGATCTTGCCGTTGTCCCACTGATGGCCGGTGGCAGGCACGGTACGCTTTTCTTCCAGGCCGCAGGCGGGGCAGGTGCGCTTTTCTTCGCCGGGCTGCGTGCAGGTGGGAGCTTTTACCACCACCCACGGGCCAAACTTATGGCCGGTGGCGGGCTTTTCGCGGGTTTCTTCAATACTGCAGCGTTTGCATACGCGCTTTTCAGTGCCGGGCTTGGTGCAGGTGGGGGCGGTTACCTCCGTCCAGGGGCCCCAATTGTGGCCCAGGGCAGGATCACCGGCGCGGGTTTCCACTTTGCCACAGCGGTTGCAGGTCCGCTTCTGGGTGCCGGCCTTGGTGCAGGTAGGCGCTTCATCCGTGGTCCAGGCCGTCCACTCGTGGCCCAGAGGAGCCAATTCCTTGGTTTCCAGGATGGTTTCGCACACCGTGCACTTGCGCACCTGTTCGCCCTTGGTTTCGCAGCCGGCAGGCGTCTTGGTTTCCCAATTGCCGGGGGTGTGGGGCTTCATGGGGATAACTTCCGTGGCGATCTCCAAACCGCAGCGTTTGCACACCTGGCGGCGGAAGCCGGTCATGGTGCAGGTAGCCTCGGTTACGGTGATCCATTCGGGATCGTGGCCCAGGGGGGCAGGAGTATCGGTTTCGGTGTGGTGCACGTTATTCTTACACACGCGATGACGTTCGCCCGACTCGGTGCAGCTGGGCGCCTTATCGATCACCCAAGCGCCCCAATCGTGCTTGGACATATCCGATTCGCCCACGTTTTCTTCCTTGGTGGCGCCGCAGATTGTGCAGGTGAACCGATAGCGCGCAGGATGATCGCAGTTGGCGTCCAAAATCTTTTCGCCGCTGTCCCACACGTGGTCACCCGTATGCACATCCGCCAGCGCGACGGCGCACACGGACACGAGCATCACGGCCAGAGCCAGGAAAAGAAGGATTTTCCCATAACGGATCGCTTTGTTCATCTTTTTCTCCTCCTTGATAGCAAAATAATCAACGGAACTTCATCCGCCAATCGGCTGCGTGAAGAAACGCTGCTTCCTCGCCCTCCGTATGTACACGCGCAGAAACGCCGCGCTTCAGCGGGCTGCCTTTCAGTCTTTTCCGGGCTGAAGACGGTCCCCGATTGGTGGGAAATTGCACCTGTTTCTCCAAGTAAAAATATACCACAACCGCAACAGAAAAGTCAACGGTTATCGCAAAGATTTACAATATTTTTGTCAACTTTTAATGATATTGCAAAATCCTTTCCATCCCGCGGGAATCCTCTTTTTTCCAGGGGACCGGAAACAGCGGGCTTCCGGCGGCATAAGATGGCGGAAAGGGGGGGAACAGCATGGGTGAAAAACGCATCTGCCGGCCGGAGAGCGCTGCCGGGAAACGCCGCCTGACCCGGGCCGTGCGCTGGGGCAGCCTGATCGTGGCGGTGTCCGCCGCGCTGTTTTTGCTGCTGGAAAAGAACCTCGAAGGGGTCATTTTGGATATGGCCCACGCCCGGGCGGAGGCCATGGCGGTGGAATACATCAACGAGGCCGTGCGGGACGTGATGGGCGGCCAGGTGCCCTATGAGGATATGATCACCGTGCGTACCGACAGCAGCGGCCGGGTCACCATGCTGCAGGCCAACGCCGTGCGCATGAACGAATGGGCCACCGTCACCGCCCTGCAGGCCCAGGCCAGGCTGGAAAGCGCAGACGCCCAAAGCGTATCCATCCCCCTGGGCTCCGCGCTGGGCATTCCCTTCCTGTCCGGCTTAGGGCCGCCCATCCACGTGCGCATCGTGCCGGTCAGCGCGGTGTCCGCCGCCTTTTCCACCGAATTCGAATCCGCCGGCATCAACCAGACCCGCCACAAGATCTATCTGTCCCTGCATACCACCGTGCGGCTGGTGATCCCCAGCGGCGCGCGGCAGGTATCCCTGGGCAGCCAGGTGCTCATCGCCGAATCCATCATCGTGGGTCAGGTGCCCGATTCCTACGTGCAGGTGCCGGACATGGGCGACGCGCTGAATTTCGCCATACCGTGATCGGGCGGGTATCCGGCGCTGCCGGGGCCCACGGATCGGCTGCCGCGCCTCCCATTCGCGCGCATTCTTCCAAATTTCATAAAAAAACGCGCATTGAATGTAAATTCTCCATATCTTTTTTCAGGAAAACGCCCCGTTTGCTTGACAGCGGGGCGTTCTTGAACTAAAATGCTATAGAGTGGATATATTTCTCCCGGTGCGCTTGCCGCACTTTCGGAAGGAGGGAGGGGCAATGATGCTTGCCCGGAAAACCTGGCGGCCGCTGGCGGTCGCGCTCCTGCTGATGGTAATGACCCTCGTCATGGGTGCCATGGCGATGGCTGAGGATGACCCTGTCAGTTTTACCATTCAAATCTCGCCCGACGCCCTGACATCTCCCGGGGATGTGAGCGTGTCGCTGCGCGTATCCAATTCCAGCGATCAGGATATGGTGGATCCTGTCACGCTCTATGATCCCGCCGGCAGCGTAGTGCCGTCCTTTGGCGACGGCGGAAGCTATATTCTCAAATCCGGCGATTCCCTGCCCTGGGAGGGCACCTGGAATGTGACGCAGGCGCAATTGGACGCCGGCGAAATCGCTTATACCATCAAATATCATATCCAGGATGAATCTGGCGCCATGGTGGAATTCCGCCGCCAGGCCACGGCCCGTATCCAGTATGACGGGGAGCATGCCGCCCTGACCGTTACCCGCGCCATCACCCCCGAGGTGGTCCGCTCCGGCGGCACGGCCACGGTGACCTATGAACTGTACAACAGCGGCAATGTGGAATTGAAAGATATCCGGGTGAAGGAACACATCTCCAAAAACGCCCAGACGGTGAAAAGCCTGCCGGCCGGCGAACGCGCATCGGTCAAATTCACATCCAAGATCGGCAACGCCGACCTGGTGAGCAGCGCTGACATCACCTACAAGGCCGAGGGCAGCACCAAGACGCTGAGCCAAAAAGTGGATGACGCCACGATCCCCCTGGCCAAGCCCAACCTGAAAATCGAGCTGAGCTCCGACAGCACCGGCGTCAACATCGGCGAAGCGGCGCAGCTCAAGATCACCTTCACCAACAATGGCAACGTTTCTTATTCCAACGTGTCCGTTTCCGAAGCCAAGAAGGGCGAGATCCTGACCAACCTTTCCATCCCCGCTGGGGCCACCATTACGGAAACCAAGGAATTCACCCTCACCGAGCCCACCACCTTCAAGGTCACCGCCACCCTGCCGGACAACACCGGCGAAACCCGCACCCTGTCCTCCAATGAATTGAAGCTGGGCGTGTTCGATCCTGAAAAGGTGCTGCTGCTGACGCTGAACCTGACCGTGGAGCCGGAGGCCGTGGAAAAAACCCCCGCTGACGTGCGCTTCCATCTGACGGTGACCAACAACAGCAATATCAAGGCCGAAAACATTGCGATCACCCATGGCACAAAGCCCATCAGCACCATTGCCTCCCTGGAGCCTGGCGCCAGCATCACCCTGGACCGTGACGTCACCATTTCCCAGACGGGCAATTATCGCTTCACCGCTTCTTTGAAGGATTCTCTGGGCAATACCGCCACCTTTGAATCCGAAACGCTGTACATCGGCTACGCGCGCCCCGTCGTCACGCCCACCCCCGCGCCCCGCATGGAAGTGACGCCGCAGCCCTCTGTGACCCCTGCGCCCGCGGATCCCATCCTGACCCAGGGCAAAAACATCCTCTGGATCGCCGGGTGTGTGCTGGGCGGGCTGTTCCTGGTTTCCCTGGCGCTGTTCGTGGTGAGCACCGTCATGCGCGCGCGCAACCGCAGCAAATCCAATGCCGCCTATGATCACCTGGAATTGGCCGAGCGCCGGGATTATACCGAGCCCGCCGAAGAAGGCGATGCGCCGCTCCCGGAGGACATCCCGGATGACAGCGGCATCGCCGATATTCCCGCTGCCAACGGCAATCCGCTGGGCGAAATGCCCCATGAAAAGCTGATCAAGGCCGCCGGACCCGCCGGCGAGAGGATCGCCGATGCATCTGACCGTCCCAGCGCGGACGGCGAAGGCGGATACCGCATTTCCCGGTCGGACATGCAGCAGACCGTGGATGATATGTTCGCCCAGCGGGCCGCCGCCAAAACCCGGCAGTTGGACGCCGCTTTCACCGAAAGCCGGAAGGACGCGCAGGCGAACGCTCCGCAAACGGAAGTTCCGCCCATGCCCGGGCAGCAGAACGCTCCCGATCAGGGCAAGGGTGAGGCGCCCCGCCGCCGCGGCCGCCACCGCCGTGCCGGGGACGGCGAATAATCCGCCGGATCGAAACGGAAAAACGCTCCATGGCGCAATCTGCACGCAGCACGTGCGGATTGCGCCATGTTTTTTGCTCTCTTTCAAATGCTAATGCTAATTCTCATCTAAGATCCAAATTGGCAAGGATGAAAAAAGAGCAAAGGGACGACGGGGGTGTTCTCTTTCGGAGCCCGAAAGAGAACCAGAAAGGGCATTTTGACAGCTACGTTGTCCTACAGCTTCTGGCCCGGCCGCTGAAAGCGGCCAACCCGGATGCATTGCATCCGGGGAAAGCCGGGAAATAATCCCAAGGGAAAAGCTCGCTTTCCCCTGGGATTTCCCCGGCTTTCATTGGGCCAGAAGCCCCAAACGTTCGCAATCCCAGCGTAACACGCGACGATTCCTTGGTTCTATCGATCAAGCAG
>JAFXVJ010000054.1 GCA_017524615.1 Clostridia bacterium
CCTGAGCCAGGATCAAACTCTTGTGTTTAATCCTTCAACTTGCGATCTCTGGTGTCGCCTCCGCTTCGGTTCCTCCCCTCACAGGGATTCCCTCCGCGGCGGCTACCGCGTCACAAGTCAAAACTCATTTCAGAATTAACTGTCGTTTTTTTCTCTCTTCTCTGTATCGTTTTCAAGATTCTCGCGCCCTTCCGGACCCTCTTTCGAGGCCCCGTTTGCCGAGCGCTTGAATAGAATATCACAAATCCTCCCTCCCTGTCAACACCTTTTTTTCAAAAAAACCAATTTTCTTCAATCTTTTTTTCGTCTTTTATTTCGTCCATAAAATTGCCGAACAATCCGTAATTCAACGTTTTTATCATTCGTAATAATTGGGAATATTCTGTTTCTTCCTTATATAAATGTCCGCCCACACAATCTTTGCCAGCATGGCGACGAGGGAGCAGGACACAATAGAGGCGGGTGAAGGAAATGACCGGACTGAAAAAAATGATCGGACTTCCGGTGATCATGAACGGAAAGCCGGCGGGCAGCGTGCTGCGGGGCGTGCTGAACGAGGACGGGCGAAGCCTGCGGGGCATGGTGATCCGGGGCGGCTTGCGAGGCTCCCGATGGCTGCCCCGGGAACAAATTGAACTGGTGGGGCGGGTATCGGTCATCGCCCGGGGAAAACCGGAAAGACTGCCCCGGGACGCGGGCTATCACCTGTTCCGCGTTTCCGATCCTGAGGGCACCCGGCTGGGGATCGTGACGGATGCCCTGCTGAACGAAGAAACGCTGCGGGTATCCGCCCTGGAAATTTCCGGCGGGCCGGTAGACGATCTGATCACGGGACGATGGTATGCCACGTCGTTTTACGTTCAGCCACTGGGCAATATCGGGCATGTGACGGTCACTTGCCCGCGGGAGGAGGTGAAACCCTCATGAGCCGATACATCACGGTGGGGCTGCTGGGATATCTGGTCGGCATGAAGCAGAAGGATCTTCAAAAAATGGTCGGCTGGGCCCGAATGAAGAAGAAGCTGATGCGGATGATGCGGCTGGGATAAACAGCGTCTGATTCGAAAACGCCGCGGGGCTTTGGTTCCCGCGGCGCAGTATCCGGAAGAAAGGAGGGGGTACCATGACCGTCCTGCCCGAAGCGCGGGGGTTGAGCCGGGCTTGGCGCTGGGGAATCGGCAGCGCATTGGCGCTGACGCTTGCGATGGTTTGGCGGCCCCTGTCCCGGCTGATATGGCAGCTTGTTCTGGCATTGCTGCTGGCGGCACTGGCGCTGCCTCTCTGCCGGAAAATGGAAAGAAAAATATCCCGCCCCTGGGCCGCCGCCACCGCGGTAGCCGTGCTGGCGTCCGGGATATTGGGAATGATCGGCTTGCTGGTGCCCGTTGTGATCAGCCAGGTGAGTCTGGTGGCTTCTCAGATGCCCCGGCTGGTAACGGCGGTGCGGGAATTGTGGGACGGCATACAGCGCCAGGAGTGGATGGAAAAGCTGGGCCTGGATTTGGAGGGGCCGGACACCTGGATCCGTCAGCTTGCGGACTGGATCGGCATCAGCCTGCCCAATTTGATCGCCGGTCTGGGCGCGGGAGTGGATACCCTGTCCCGGGCATTCCTATCGCCTGTGCTGGCCTTTTATTTTCTTCGGGATCGGGAAACCTTCTGCTATCGGCTTTCCCTGTGGATCCCGTTCCGGCATCGGAAGCAGGTGCTGGGCGCCATCCAGGAGATGCGACGGGAGGCGGGCGGATACATGCGGGGCCAGCTGCTGGTGGCCCTGGCGGTGGCGGCGCTGACTGCCATCGGGCTTTTTTTCGCAGGCACTCCGGGATGGCTGGTGCTGGGCCTCCTGATGGGGCTGTGTGAATTCATCCCTTATGTGGGTCCGTTTATCGGCGGCGTGCCTATCGCCCTGTTTTCGCTGCCCCTGGGGATGCGCACCACGCTGTGGGCTCTGGGGGTGACCATTCTGGTGCAGCAAATCGAGGGGTCTTTTCTGTCTCCGCGTCTGATGGGCGGGGCGACCGGGTTGCATCCCGTTTATGTGCTGGTTCTTTTGTCGGCCGGCGGCATGCTGGGAGGGCTGGCGGGAATGATGGCCGCGCTGCCGGTCTTCGTGTGCGTCCGGGGAGCCAGCCGTGTGCTGTACGAATCACGGAAATGTCTTTGACAGAAATGGCAATTTGTTTTATTTCCGCCCTTTTTCTCCTTGAAGTCCATCGGCAAATAGTGTATAATAATATGAAGAAGGGAGGGAGCGCGATGACAGACAGATTTGAAACCATGAGAATGCGCCCACTGCCGGAAGGACGGGAAACCGCATCGGAGATCCTGGCCCATGTTTACAGCGCCCTTCAGGGAAAAGGGTATGATCCCATTACGCAGTTGGTGGGCTTTGTGCTGACGGGCGATCCCACCTACATCACCAGTTTTCAGGGCGCCCGGAGCATGATCTGCCGTCTGGAGCGGGACGAGATCCTGGAAGAGCTGGTGCGATTCTATGTGGAGAATAAGCTGAACGCATGACGGGAAGAATTCTGGCGCTGGACGTGGGCGACAGGCGCATCGGCATCGCGCTCAGCGATGCTTCGCGGCTCATCGCCACGCCTCACAGTGTGTATACCCGGGTGGGGTATACACCGGATGTAAAATATATCGCGCAATTGTATCACAGCGTATCCGCCACGCTGCTGGTATGCGGATTGCCGCGGAACATGGACGGCTCCATTGGCTTTCAGGCGGAAAAAGTACAGGCTTTCGCGGAAAAGCTGACAGAAGCCGGGCTTCCGGTGGCATTTCAGGATGAAAGGCTGTCCACCGTATCCGCCCACCAGGCGCTGATCGAGGGCGGCATGCGGCGGGAGGAACGAAAGGGCACCGTGGATAAAGTGGCTGCCGCCGTCATCCTGCAGCAGTATCTGGATGCTCAGCGGTCCGCGCAATCGCCGGAAACGGCACATTAAATAATGGAGGAAACGACCCATGACAGATGATAACAACAACATCCCTCAGGACGAGGAACTGCCCGAGGGTATCATCGAATTGACCGATGAGGACGGCGTGACGACCCAATTTGAATATCTGACCACCATTGAATACGAGGACGAACTGTATGTCGTGCTGATGGTGCTGGACGATGAAGAAACGGACGATGACGAAGGGGAAGTGCTGATCCTGAAAATCGAGAAGGATCCCGAGACCGGCGAGGATATGTACGTCACCGTGGACGATGATCATGTGTCCCAGGCCGTATTCGATCAATTCGTGGCCATGATGGATGAAGAAGAGGAAGAATGACATGAATCCCGATGCGCTGATTGGCGCGCAGGTCGAGCTATCCGCCCCGGACGGGCGGATTTTTCGATTCACTGTGGCGTCGTTGATCCCATACGCCGGGGAAACCTATGCCGTGCTGTCGTCCGCGGATGATGGGGGAGACCTGCTGGTGACCCACATCGAAAGCGACGGGGACGGCATGCTCTCTTTTATCGTGGCGACGGAAGAAGATATCATTACCACCGTCCTGGAAAAGCAGGTGGCGCAGACCATCGCCCGGGCATTGACGGGCGTGGAGGACACGGACCAGGAAGCGGACGCCGCGCCGGTCTGCACCTGCGGGCAGGCGCAATGCGTCTGCGGCGCCCGCGCCTGGCGGCCCACGCCCAGCTATATCCGAAAGGCAAAATCGTAGCATGCCGCTCCCTCCGTTCATCATTTTTCGGATGTTTCACGTGAAACATCCGTTTTTATTCTGAAGCGTTTTTATTGTTTCTTTGCAAGTCTTTTCATCACTTTCAGCCCCTATTCCGCTTTAGATTGCAAAAGTGAAAAAAAACAACGGTTTTTCGTATGTTTTTGCCATTCACGGGCCATACTATGACCAAACGGTAAAGGAGGCTATGGTATGGCAGATAAAATTGCGCTGCTGCTCATCATTGTGGGCGCCATCAATTGGGGTTTGGTGGGGGTATTCCAGTTCGACCTGATTTCCTATATCTTCGGCGGGCAGTCGGCCCTGGTGAGCCGGATTCTGTACACGCTGGTCGGCGCGGCCGGGCTGTGGAGCATTTCTTTGCTGTTCCGGGATCGGGATCCGGTGAAGGATTGAATGGGGTTTCGTTCCGGTTACGCTGACCGGAGTACCAGTCCCATTTGCTGCCGTCCGTGATTTGAATGGCCAGTCATACGATTCTCGTTCTAAGGTCCAAATTGGCAAGGATGAAATAAGAGCAAAGGGACGACGGGGTATTCTCTTTCGGAGCCCGAAAGAGAACCAGAAAGGGCGCTATAACGGCGGTGGTCATCGTATAGCTTCTGGCCCGGCCGCTGAAAGCGGCCATCCCGGATGCAAAGCATCCGGGGAAAGCCGGGGAATCATCCTCAGGGAAAAGCTCGCTTTTCCCTGAGGATTTCCCCGGCTTTCATTGGGCCAGAAGGGTCAAACTTTCGCAACCCCAGCGTAACACGCGACGATTCCTTGGTTCTATCGATCAAGCAGCTTCGCGAGGAGTGGGTCCAGGGGATCATCCCCTGGCGCGGGGTTCAGGGGCCGCGAAGGCCCCTGCCTCGTTCTCCTCTTCTTTTCTCTCTCTTTGCGATTTGTGTTTTAAATCTTAACAGATTTGGGATGGATTCTTTGTTCTGGCAAAGCTGACCGGAGCGATGCGCTGCCAGAACGAAAAAGACGCCCAAGAATATAAGATTTTTGAAGAAGAATAGTATCCGTTCCCGAGCAGAAGAAAAGGGCAGGGATGATCGGAAAAATGCATCCGTTTTTCCGGAATCTCTGTCCTTCTTCACGTATGAAAACGGCGGCGGATGTCCTTCATCCGGCCGCGGATCATGGATAGATCCTATCCGTCGCGGTCCACTTGTCGGCTATGAATATGTTTCCTCCTCCGTACGCCTACATCTGTGTGATTTCACCGTTTGCCACCCGCAGCACGCACGCGGGACGCGCGCCGATGAAATCCGCCTGATCGGTGCAGGTCAATAATGCCTGCGCCCGTCCGATCCGCGCGATCAGCCGGCGGCGGCGGTCCGGATCCAGCTCGCTGAGCACGTCGTCCAGCAGCAGCAGCGGCGGCTCGCCCTGGGCAGCTTCCAGCAGGTCAAAGGCCGCCAGTTTCATGGATAGGGCGGCCGTGCGCATCTGTCCCTGGGAGCCGAAGGCGCGGATGGGTTCTCCCGACAGGGTCAGTTCGATCTCGTCGCGATGCGGTCCAAAGCAAGTGGTCAGCCGTCGCTGATCCTCATCCCGGCAGGCGATGAGTCCCCGGAGCATATCCTCCGCCGGGTCAGCGCTGTCGGCCAGCGCGCCGGCATAGCGCATGGAAAAGCGCTCATCTTCCCGGCCGCCGATATACAGATAGTGCACCTGCGTGCGCTGTTCGAGGCGCTGGCAGGCTTCACGCCGCAAACGCACCACCGGCGCCGCGGCGATGGCCAGCTGTTCATCCCAGGTGGGCAACTGCCGAAAATCACCCTGTTTCAGCAGGGCATTTCTTTGTTTCAGGGCGCTCATATAGGTCTGCAGTGCATAAAAATACGCCTTTTGATGCTGCGACAGCAGCATATCCAGAAAACGCCGCCGGGCCTGAGGCCCCTCCTTCACCAGCGCTAAATCCTCCGGGGAAAAGATTACGCAGGTGGCATGGCCCATCAGTTCCCCCATTCTGGGGGCGGTTTTTCCGTTCACGAACACGATTTTTCTGCGCCGGGCATTTTCAAACAGCCGCACGCCCACCTCATGCACGCCGTCCCGCCGTTCCACGGTCAGTTGGACGGCGGCGGTATCCTGGCCCTTGCGGATCATTTCTTTATCGTTGGCGGTGCGGTGACTGCGGCCCACGCAGCACAAATGGACGGCTTCCAGCAGGTTGGTTTTTCCCGCGCCGTTTTCCCCCACCAGTACCGTTACGCCCTCCGGCGGCGACAGCATCACCTGATGGTATCCCCGAAAATCCCGCAGCCGCAGGCCCGTCATGCGCATATCCGTTCCTCCTTCAATCCGCCTGTAGTATGCCATAAGCCCCCTGGAATGTCAATGCCCGGCCTTTGATGTTTCACGTGAAACGTTTGTCCTTCACACGCGGGCGGAAGCGATGTGTTTCACGTGAAACAAGCTGTTTGATGCCGAAAAATGTGCCGGCATTTGTCTGTCCGTATCCATCGCTCCGATGGGATGGAACGAGCTCTCCACGCATACGTTAGGAGAGGGAAGCGGGGGATGCGGATTGGCAAAAACGGATCTGAAACGTCAGGCCATGATCACGGCATGCAGCGGCGCGCTGGTGCGCGGGATGGGTTTTGCGCTGCGGCTGTGGATTTCCCGGGCGTTGGGGGCGGAGGCCGTGGGCGTCATGGAACTGGCGGCAGGTGCCCATGCGCTTGCCGTCACGCCGGGGGCGGCCGGCCTGCCAGGCGCGGTCAGCCGTCTGACGGCCAGGGCCGCCACGCCGTCGGAACGCGCGCAGGTACTGCGTGCCGGCCGAAAAATGGCGCTTGGCCTGGGATGCGTCCTTTCTCTTCTTTTCTTTCTCTTATCTCCTTGGATAAGCCGCTGGCTGGGCGATGAAAGAACGCTCCCCTCCCTTTGGCTGTACGCGCCGTGCGCGCTGTTGATCGCCTTGTCCAGCGTTTACGACGGCTTTTGCTTCGGACAGGGAAAAGCCTTGCCCCCCGCCGTCAGTGAACTGACGGAACAGATGATCCGCCTGGGCATCATTCTGAGCTTATCTTCTCTGATTCCCCGGGTCACTGTGGCCTGGCGCGCCGCGCTGCCCGCGATGGCGGCCATGATGGGAGAAACAGCGGGGCTGATCTCCGTTCGGCTGATGAGCGGTATTGAAAAAAAAACAAAAAAGCAGCGAACAGACGGCATTCTTCGATCAGCACTGTGGCGGCTGTCCCTTCCCTTGATGCTCAATCGCCTGTCGCATACCGGCCTGCACACCCTGTGCGGCGTAATCATTCCCATGCGTCTCATGGCGGGCGGCCTGGATCACCGGGAGGCGCTGAGCCGCCTGGGCATGCTGAACGGCATGGTGATGCCGCTGATGTTCCTGCCGGGCCTGTTTTCCGGCGCTCTTTCCGCAGTGGGCGGTCCGGCAATGGCCCGCTGCCAGACCAGGAAGGCCGAAAACCGCCTGGCCCGGCGGATGCTCCTGTCGGCGTTTGGGGTGGGAATCGCCTGCGCCGGTTTGCTGTGCGTTCTGGCGCCGTTCCTGTCGATCCGGCTGTACCGGCTGCCGGAATTGGCGGATCTGATGCGGATCTGCTCTCCCATGGCCGTCCTGCTGCCCTTGCAGCAAGCCCTCAACGGGCTGATGACGGGCCTGGGGCTGCAAAAAAAATCGCTGACCGCCGGTTTGCTTGGAGCGGCGGCGACACTGCTGTGCACCTGGCAGTGGGTGCCCGCCGGTGGGATCATCGGCGCGGCCCACGCCTCCATGGTGGGCCATAGCCTGACGCTGTTTTGCTTATTCGTCAGTCTTTGGCTGCGCAATCGGAAATCATGTCAGGCGGACCGGGAAGCGGCCTGTTGATTTGGGGATGTACAATGCCTGGCGTCTGTGGTATAATCTGCTTGTTATCGCCTATAAACAGAAAAAAACGGAAAAAGCGGAAAAAAAGGAAGCGGCGTTTTGCAGCCGGCATTTCCAGCCGGGCATGGCAGTACATCAAAGATCACGGGATGCGATACGGCAGCGAGGGACCGTGACGGTTCCTTCTGGGCGGAATGCGCATACTGCGCCTGATGAAACAGCAAAACGACGCGGAGCAAAGGAGAGAATGCTATGTATGACGTATTGATCATCGGTGGAGGGGTGATCGGCTGCGCGGTGGCGCGGAAGCTGTCCCAGTATCAGGGCAGATTCGCCGTGCTGGAACGGGCGGAGGACGTGGCCGACGGCGCCAGCAAAGCGAACAGCGGCATCGTTCATGCCGGATTCGACGCGAAGCCGGGAACAAAAAAAGCGTATTATAACGTAAAAGGCGCAAAAATGTATGCGCAATTGGCAAAGGAATTAGGTGTTCCCTACGCCAACATCGGGGCCATGGTGCTGGGATTTTCGGAGGAGGATCGGGACATTCTGAAAACGCTGCTGCGCCAGGGCATCGAAAACGGCGTGGATCAATTGCGCATCATCGAGCGGGAAGAGATCCTGGAAAAGGAGCCCAACGTCAATCCCCAGGCCGTGTGCGCCCTGGACGTGCCCACCAGCGCGGTGGTGAGTCCCTATGAAATGACGCTGGCCTTGGCCTATCATGCCGCGCAGAACGGCGTGGAATTCCTGTTGAACTGTCCGGTCACCCGGATCTATGAGGATCATGAGACGTGGCATGTGGAAACGCCGCGAGGCGTACTCGAAAGCCGGGCCATCGTCAATTGCGCGGGCGTGGGAGCGGCGGAATTGCACAACATGATTTCCGATGAGCATCTGGAAATCATTCCCCGCCGGGGTGAATACTATCTGCTGGATTCCACGGTGAAATGTCCCTTCAGCCGTACCATGTTCCAGGTGCCCGGAAAAATGGGCAAGGGCGTGCTCATTTCGCCCACGGCCCACGGAAACGCCCTGCTGGGCCCCTCCGCCGAGGATATTTCCGACGGGTATGACACAGCCACCACCCGCAAGGGCCTGGATTTCGTGATGGATAAGTGCCGGCTGACCTGGCCTGATGCGAACGTCCGTTCTGCTATTACCACGTTTGCCGGGGTGCGCGCCCATCCAGCCACCAATGATTTTCTCATCGGTGAAACGCACGGCGCGCCGGAGAACGCCTTTGAGGCCATCGGCATCGAAAGCCCCGGCCTGACCGCCGCGCCCGCCATCGGAGCAGACCTGGGCGAACAGGTAGCGGAGCATTTGAAGCTGCCTGACGCCAAATTCGTCAAGGCAGCCGTTCCCCTGCTCAAGCCCTTCGCCGCCATGACGGAGGAGGAACGCGCCGACGCCTGCCGCCGGGATCCCGAATACGGCCGTATTGTGTGCCGGTGCGAGGTGATCACCGAGGCGGAAATCCGGGATGCCATCCGCCGTCCGGTGGGCGCCCGGTCCATCGACGGGGTCAAGCGCCGCACCCGCGCCGGCATGGGCCGGTGCCAGGGAGGATTCTGCTCTCCCAGGGTGATGGAAATCCTGTGCGAGGAATTGCATTGCTCGCCTCTGGATATCACCAAATCCGGTGGGAACAGTCATTTGCTTGTGGGCACCCTGAACGATATTGCAAAGGAGGCGCAGGGCCATGATTGATACGGTCGTTTCGGTGAATGTGCTGGTGATCGGCGCGGGCCCGGCGGGGCTGGCCGCCGCCATCGCCGCGAAAAAAGCGGGAGAAAACAGTCTGATCGTGCTGGAACGGGAAGATCAGCCGGGCGGTATCCTGCGTCAGTGCATCCACAACGGGTTCGGTCTGCACCGGTTCAAGGAGGAGCTGACAGGCCCGGAATACGCCCAGCGCGACATCGACGCTGCCCGGGAATTGGATATTGATATCCGTACCGGCGTGACGGTGCTGTCCGTGTCCCATGACCGGCGGGTCACCGCCGTCAGCCGGGAAAACGGGCTGCAGGTATTCCAGGCCAAGGCCATCGTGCTGGCTATGGGCTGCCGTGAACGTCCCCGGGGCGCGCTGGCCATCCCGGGCACCCGCTGCGCCGGCATTTACAGCGCCGGCACCGCGCAGAAATTCGTCAATTTGGAGGGATACATGCCCGGCCGCCGGGTCGTGATCCTGGGGAGCGGCGATATCGGCCTGATCATGGCCAGGCGCATGACCCTGCAGGGCGCGAAGGTGCTGGCCTGTGTGGAGCTGATGCCCTATTCCAGCGGCCTGAACCGCAACATCGTGCAGTGCCTGCAGGATTACGGCATTCCTTTGTATCTCAGTCATACCGTCATTGATATTCACGGCCGGGACCGGCTGACCGGCGTTACGGTGGCCAAGGTGGACGAAAACCGCAGGCCCATTCCCGGCACGGAAATGGAATTTGACTGCGATACGCTGCTTCTGTCCGTCGGCCTGATCCCGGAAAACGAATTGAGCGCCGGGGCGGGCGTGGAGCTGTCGCGGGTCACCGGCGGCGCGGTGGTCAGCGATACCCTGGAAACCAGCATCCCCGGCGTGTTCGCCTGCGGCAACGTGCTGCACGTGCACGATCTTGTGGATCATGTGAGCAACGAATCCTTCCGGGCCGGCGAAATGGCCGCCCGCTACGCCCAGGGCGAGCGCCGCACAGGCCGCGAAATCCCCGTGCGGGACGGCAGGGGCGTCCGGGGCGTGGTTCCGCAAAAACTGGTGCTGGACAGCGAAAACAAGGGCGTGGATCTCATGTTCCGCCCCGATCGGGTGTATCGGGATCATTACCTCACCGTCCGCGCCGACGGAAAGGTTCTGTCCTCCGTCCGCAAAATGATCCTGACCCCCGGCGAAATGGTGGTACAGCCGCTGAATGAGCAGCAACTGGCAATCTGTCGGGACGCGCAGGAAATCACCGTGTCCATTACGGAAGAAAAGGCGGTCTGATCCTGTTTTTCAGGCTGAACACGATAACGCCATGCGTGAATCGTAAAAACGAGAGACAGATCTTTCGATTCCGTTCCATTTTTTATACTATACTCAAATTAAAATAGCAAGTAAAAAAGTATAACGCTCCTGTCATCCCGAGCGGAGTGGAGCGAGAGCGGAACGAAGTCGAGGGATCTTTGAGAAACAGATTACTTCCAGCAGCATATTATCCAGTTTCCAGATCCCTCCGCTCAGCTTCGCTCTCGCTCCGCTTCGGTCGGGATGACATTGTAACTTCGTCTATCTTCCTTGCCGATTTTATTTGAGGATTGTATTACTCAACTCCGCTCAGGATGACAGGAAAGCCCGTTTCTTTCTCCCGAACGCTCCGTAAAGAATCAAAAAGAAGGACCCATGGGAAACAGCGATCGTTCTCCCATGGGTCCTTTTTCCGTTTATCCTGTGTCTGATAGCCCAGCGGGCCACATCCTGAGCTCCCGGCTTTTTCTGTTACCGATTGAAAATGCGCACCGGCAGCACCAGGAAGGTGAATTCGTTGCCTTCAACGGGCTTGATCATGCAAGGGGAAACATTGCTGTTAAAGCACATGCAAATGCGTTCGTCGTCAATGTTGTGGATGATGTCCGTCAGATAACGTGAATTGAAGGCGATGGACAGCTCATTGCCCTCCATGTCGATATTCAGATCCTCATGCACATCCCCGCGCTCTGCATTGGCGGTCATCTCCATGCGGCCATCCGTCAGCAGCTTCAGATAGATCAGGTTATTTTTTCCTTCCCGGGCCATCAGGGAGCAGCGGTCGATAGCGTCGGAAAGCGCGGAACGCATCACCATCACTTCAGTAGTCCAGGAGGAAGGCAGGATCTTCTGATAGTCAATGTATTCGCCGGTCAGCAGCGTGGCGTACACCTTGACCGATCCAAACGAGTACATGATGTGGGAGGAATTAAACGTGATCTGGCACGTATCGTCGCTGTCCGGCAGCATTTTGCTCACTTCGCCCAGCGCCCTTCCCGGCACCACGGCGTGAATGTGGTCGCCGGATAAGCCGGCAGGCAGCTCGTTTTCCACTTCCATGCGCTGCATCGCCAGGCGGAATCCGTCCAGACCCACCAGCAGCGTTTCTTTTTCATACACTTCCATCAGCACGCCGGTCAGAATCTTCCGGCTTTCGTCCGTGGATACGGCAAAGAGCACCTTGCCCACCGCGTTCCGGAACCGGTCGCAGGGCATGCTCACGTGGTGATCTCCCGCCACATCCCGGATATCCGGGAAATCCTCGGCTGCCATGCAGGCCATGGAAGTGTTGCTGCCTTGGCTGCGGATCTTGGCCCGCAGGCGCTCGTCCACCTGCACGTCCACCTCGCCCACAGGCTGCTTGCGCATCATTTCGGCGAACAGCTTGGCCGGCAGCAGGGCGCAGCCATCTTCCTCCACTTCGGCGCTCACCTGCGCCTTGATGGAGATTTCACCGTCCGTGCAGGTCAGCATCAGCCCGTCATCGGTGGTTTCTACCAGCACGCCGTCATAGGCCTGCTTTACCGGCCGGGCCGATACCGCCCGGATCACCATGCCCAGCCCGAAATTCATTTCATCTGTCTGCACTCGAAAATGCATTGTCAACATTCCTTTCCTTGCGCGCGGCGCGTCCTGCCCCGTCGTAGTAGTTATATATGCTTAGTAGTATTAGTAGTATCTGTGGAAAAGTGAATAACTGCGAAAAAACAGGGAATGGCTGGGAAAGCCGCGTTTTTTGCATGGGAAAACCATGTGGATAAAATGGGATCATGGTGGAAAATGCACCCAACATTTTGGGATACCGCATATTTTCAGCGCGCTCTGACGGATGCCGCACTTCCGCACTTTTCCATTTTCTCATATTTTTGAAAAAAAATCAAGTGCGCGTTCTCCGAATGAAGCAGGGGGCTTGTTCCCGTTCGATCCGTCAGTGGGCGGATCCCGCTTTTCCACATTTTCCACATTTGCGCATTTCCTCGCGCTGAGGAAAAACAAATCCAGAGGGGACAAGGGTTCCCGATTGAAATCCAGGAAACTATGCCGGCTTTATCCACAAAACCGGCCCAATTATCCACAGGGCGGCTTAAACGCGGCATCGCAGGGATGCCGGGCGGGCGTTTCGCGCGCTGCTCCAGGCCTTATCTGCTGCTTTCAAGCAGAATCCTCTCGGCGTTATCGTGGGTTAGGGCGCGGGCAAGGTCCTCGCCGTACTCTTCCGTCAGCTTTTCACAGGCGGCCTTGAGCTTATTGCTTCGGCCGGGCAGGTCATGCGAATCGGTGGATACGAAATCCACCAGCCCTTCACTGAAGATTTTATGCAGGTACCGTTCCCGGAAAAACTTATGCTTGCGCACCACGGTGCCGGCATTGACCTGGATCAGCGCGTTGCAGCTTCTGCGCAGCTGGGAAAGCTGGGCCGGCTTTTTGATGCTGTCATACCGTTCCACATGCGCAACCACCGGCACATAGCCCGCGGAAGCAATGCTTTCCACGGATCGCAGGATATAATCGAAGGAATCGTCCGGGGAAAACTCCACCAGGGCATACTGGGTGTTGGCCAGGGTAGGCACCCGCCCTTCCCGCAGCAGGCGGGGGGTATGCTGGGTATACAGGATTTCCGATCCGGTATACAGGCGAATCTGTATATCCTCCTTTTCCATCCAGGCGCGGGTTTCCTCCAGGTGCGCGGCATAATCCTCAT
This sequence comes from Clostridia bacterium, assembly GCA_017524615.1. Taxonomy (GTDB): domain Bacteria; phylum Bacillota; class Clostridia; order Christensenellales; family Aristaeellaceae; genus RUG563. Next base: position 13,253 of record JAFXVJ010000054.1, read on the forward strand.
AAGGAAAGGGCACCTGGCCGGGGGTGATATGGGGGGTGGTGATGATGGCTTCCACGTCGTTGGCCACTGCCTCCCGCAGCATTTTGACGGTGCTTTCAAAGGAACGGGCGCCGTCGTCAATGCCGTAAATCAGATGGTGGTGCATATCGATCATCATAGGCGGGTATCTTCCTCTTTTCAGCTTTGGTGGACGCAGGATTGAACGTCGTCCTCATTATATCTGTCCGCGGGAAAAATGTCCACATTTTTTCCGATTTTTCAGTGAGGAACGCCGGAAAGGGAAAGCCGCGCCGCTCGTTTGTCTCCGGTTGCGCCCCGCGGGGATCTATGATAAAATAACGCCGGAGCCCTCCTTGCGGGAGGGCCGACGCGACATGAAAGAGGAGAGGAAACGATGAGTGGATCCAGCGGCCCGTGTGTGGTGTGTCTGGGCTTTTTCGACGGGGTGCATCGGGGACACCTGGCGCTGCTCCAGGCCGCCCGGCGGGAGGCCGACAGGCTGGGGCTGCCGGTGTGCGCGCACACGTTTGACCGGGCGCCGGGTGAAAAAGGAGCGGAACTGACCACCCTCCGGGAGCGGGAGGCGCTGCTGCGGGCAGCGGGCGCGGACCGGGTGGAGGTCAGCGCCTTTGACGAAGCCATGCGCCGCACCAGCGGGGAAGATTTTTTCCGCAGGGTGGTGATGGAAAAGCTGCATGCCGTTCACGTGGTGTGCGGCGATGACCACCGCTTCGGCTATCAGGGAAAATGCGGGGTTCGGGAATTGCGCGCGCTGTGCGACGAGGCTGGGATCGGGCTGACGGTGGTGCCGCCGGTGACGCTGGAAAACGGGCGCCGGGTGTCCAGTTCCGCCGTGCGGGAGGCACTCACAGTGGGCGATATCGCATCGGTCCGGGACATGCTGGGGCGGGAGCCATCCGCCCGGATGCTGGCCCTTTTCAATACGCCGTGAGCGTGCATGCGCGCGAATGCCGCCAAAGGCCGGACGAATCCGCGGCCGGCGGCCAAAAACGTGCAACAAACGCTTGCTATATCGGGCAAAACAGAGTAAAATAGACACAAAGATGATACGAACGGAGGTATGACCATGTATCGTGCAGTGATCGACAACGCCAAGAGCAGAATGGAAAAAACAAAGGATATTTATCAGCGGGATATGCTGTCCCTGCGCGCCGGCCGGGCCAATCCTCAGATCCTGGACCGCATCACCGTGGATTACTACGGCACTGCCACCCCCTTAAAGCAGATGGGCAACATCAACAGCCCTGAACCCCGGCTGCTTACCATCTCCCTGTGGGATCCCAAGGCCATTCCCCTGGTGGAAAAGGCCATCCAGAAGAGCGACCTGGGCATGAACCCCTCCAACGACGGCAAGGTGATCCGCCTGGTGGTGCCGGAATTGAATGAGGAACGCCGCAAGGAGCTGACCAAGGTGGTGCGCAAGAGCGCGGAGGAAGCCAAGGTGGCCATGCGCAACACACGCCGGGACGCCATGGAGCAGATCAAAAAGCTGAAAAAGGATTCCCAGATCACCGAGGATGATCAGCGCAAGGCGGAGGAAGAATTGCAGAAAATGACCGACGGCCAGATCAAGGATGTGGATAAGATCGCCGCTGAAAAAGAAAAGGAGATCATGGAGGTCTGATGCGGGATATACTGGGCCGCCCTGTGAGGGAGGCCCTTTCTTCCCTCCCGGCGGACGCGCCGCGGCCCCGCGTGGTGGAAACCTCCGCCCCTGTCCGGCATGCGCCGGATAAGCGGGAGGGCACCCTGCGGGTGGTGGCGTGCCGGGACGGGGTATGGATCGCGGCGCGGTTTTTGGACCGGCCTCCGCGGGAAAAAGAGGGCCAATGAACAGGGACACGCTTCCCCGGCACGTGGCCATCATTATGGATGGCAACGGGCGCTGGGCCAAACAGCACAAGATCCAGGTGGCGCTGGGCCACCGCAAGGGCGTGGAGGCGCTGCGCGCCATTATCCGGGAAAGCAGCGATTTGGGGATCGAGGCCCTTTCTTTGTATGCCTTTTCCACCGAAAACTGGCGGCGCTCCCCCCAGGAGGTGGAGGCCCTGATGGGCCTGCTGCTGGAATATTTCACCTCCGAAATCGACGAGCTGGATGAAAAAAACGTGCGCATCCGCATCCTGGGCGATAAGGACGGCATGCCTGACAGGCAGCGCCGGGCCCTGATCAACGCGGAGGAGCGCACGGAAAAGAATACCGGCCTGAAATTGAACATCGCCATCAATTACGGCGGCCGGGCGGAATTGGCCCGAGCGGCCCGGATGCTGGCGGAAAAGGCCGTGCGCGGAGATATCCGGCCGGAGGACATCGATGAAGAAGCGCTGGCCGGGGAATTATACACCCGGGGCCTGCCCGACGTGGACCTGCTGATCCGCACCAGCGGGGAAATGCGGCTGAGCAATTTTCTTCTGTTTCAGTGCGCCTACGCCGAATTTTTGTTTCCCACCGTGCTGTGGCCCGATTTCGGAGTGGAGGATTATCACGCCGCGCTGGACGCCTTCGCGGGCCGGAACCGGCGGTTTGGAGGACGAAGCGAATGATACAGCGTACCGTTACCGGGTTGTGCCTGATTCTGCTGCTGGCGCTGGCGCTGTGGGCCGGCGGCTGGGTGTTTTCCGTGCTCTATATGGCCACCATCTGCTGCTCCATGTATGAAATGTACCGCGCAATGAAAGATGCGGGCCACCGCCCCGTGGAATGGCCCTGCTGGCTGTGCGTGGCGCTGTCCATTGTGCTGTTCAATCTGAAAAGCAGCGTCACCCTGCTCATGCCCCTGGTGGGCGGGGCGTTCATGATGGTGGCCACCATGGTCATATTACGCACCGAACCCCAATTGGAGGATATCTTCACCTCTGCCCTGCCGCTGGTGGGGGTGCTGCTGCCCGGCATGTGCATGCTGGGACTGCAGAACGCGCCCACCCGGGGATATCAGCTGCTGCTGACGCTGATGGCTTTCGGCATTCCCCTGGCCGGGGATACCGCCGCCTATTTTATCGGCAGCCGCTTTGGCGTGCGCAAGCTCTGCCCCGCCGTCAGCCCCAATAAATCTCTGGAGGGGGCCGCCGCCGGGCTGGTGGGCAGCATCCTGTTTTCCATGATTTGCGCGGGCATTGTGTCCGCCTTTACGGAGATCCCTCCTTTCTGGCATTTTCCCATCCTGGGCCTGTTCGTGGGCGCCGCGGGACAGATGGGCGATCTGTTCGCCTCCCTGATCAAGCGTCACTGCGGCATCAAGGATTACGGCGCCATCTTCCCCGGCCATGGCGGCATGATGGACCGGCTGGACAGCGTGTACTGGGCTACGGTGGTCATTTATATGTATCTGAACCTGAATACCTTCGTCCCGGCAGCGCTGCCGGCGGCGTGATCTGAAACGAGGCAGTTCCTTATGCGCGGTATTGCAATCCTGGGCAGCACCGGTTCCATCGGCCGTCAGGCCATCGAAGTGATTTCCCTGCATCCCCACCGCTTTTTTGTGACGGCCCTCACCGCCCACAGGAACGCGGCGCTTTTATTTGATCAGGTGCGTCTGCTGCGGCCCCGGATGGCCGCCCTGACCGGAGAAACGGCGCCTCCTGATATTCCCGACGATCTGTCCTTCTGTGATTTCCGTTTCGGTCCCCGGGCCCTGGAGGAAGTGGCCCGGGAAAGCGAGGGCCAGGATGTGCTGGCTGCCGTGGTGGGCGTGGCGGGCCTAAAGGCCGTGCTGGCCGCCCGGCAGGCGGGCAAGCGGGTGCTGCTGGCCAACAAGGAAACGCTGGTGGCCGGGGGCGAAATGGTGATGGATGCCTGCCCGGACGGCCCGGACGGCCCCACCCTGCTGCCGGTGGACAGCGAACACAGCGCCATTTTTCAGTGCCTGCAGGGCGCCGGGCCCAACGCTTATGAAAAAATCCTGCTCACCGCTTCCGGCGGGCCCTTCCGTACCTGGGATAAGGAGCGCATGAAAAACGCCACCGTGGAGCAGGCCCTGGGTCACCCCACGTGGAACATGGGCGCGAAAATCACGGTGGATTCCGCTTCCATGTTCAACAAAGCCCTGGAGATCATCGAGGCCAAGTGGCTGTTCCGCGCCCGGCCGGAGCAGATCCGGGTGGTGGTGCATCCCCAGTCCATCGTCCATTCCGCGGTGCAGTTCCGGGATGGAGCGGTGATCGCTCAAATGGGCGTGCCGGACATGCGCCTGCCCATCCTGTACGCCATGAGCTATCCGGAACGGCTGGAAACGGGGGTTGAGGAACTGGATCTGTTCTCCGTGGGTCAATTGACCTTTGAAAAGCCCGATCCGGACAGATTCCCCGCTCTTCGCATGGCTTACGAAGCCCTGCGCCTGGGCGGCGCGGCGGCCTGCGTGCTCAACGCGGCCAACGAGGAAGGCTGCTATGCCTTCCTGCGGGGAGAAATCCCCTTCGGACGTATTTCGGAAATCGTGGCCGATGCGCTGGATCGGTACGGCGCCCTGCCCGCCCGCAGCTTGCAGGATATCGACCGGGCCGACGCCCTGGCCCGGGAAGCCGCCCGCGGCCTGTTGGGGTAAGATCAGAAAAACCGGCATATCCTGTTCAACGGGCAAATGTCCCGGCGCAGGGGGCTTTTCGCCCGCATTCGCCGTTCCAAGGAGGTTCTATGTCCACAGTTGTTTATATTCTGGCCGCTGTCCTGATGCTGGGCATCATGGTGACGGTGCACGAGGCGGGGCATTTTTTCGCCGCCCGGCTGACGGGCATTCCGGTCAAGGAGTACGCCATCGGCTTTGGTCCCAGGGTGCTGTCCTGGAACAGCAAAAAGCATGAAACCAAATTCTTCCTGCGGGCCATACCCGCCGGGGGATACTGCATGTTCTACGGCGAGGACGACACCCGGGGCAAAGAAGCGAAAACCGACCCCCGGGCCATCGGCAATTATCCGGTGTGGAAGCGGTTCATCACCATCCTGATGGGCCCCATGATGAATTTCATCCTGGCCCTGATCGCGGCTACGCTTTTGTTCTCCGTCATCGGCGTGCAGACGGATTTCACATATCCCAACTATCCCACCATCCGAAGCGTCTCTGCCGGCAGCCCCGCCCAGCAGGCGGGCTTACGGCCGGGGGACGCGCTGATCGCCATCGGGGGGGAGGACGCCAAGGGCCTGACGGAGGATGGACAGGCGCTGAAAATCAACGCCCTGCTGGATGCCTACGACCCCGCGGAGAAGGAACTGCGCATTACGGTGCAGCGCAACGGCGAGCAGCGGGGGGTCTCCCTCGTTCCCCGGTACGATCCGCAGGAGGGGCGGTATTTGATGGGCGTGGTGCTCAACACCGGCTATCTGCCCACCTTCACCCCCGTGCCCCTGCCGGAGGCGGTGAAGCTGAGCGCGGAATGCTGCGTGGACGCGGCGGGCCAGATCCTGGGCGGCCTGTGGCATCTGGTCACAAGCGGCGACGGACTGGAAAACTCCATGGGCCCGCTGGGCACCGTGCAGTACATCGCCGAAGAAACGAGGGATTCCACCGGGATTTCTGCTCAAATGGTGTGGTACCGGTATATTGAATTGCTGGTGGTCATCAGCGTGAATCTGGGCCTGTTCAACCTGATCCCCATTCCGGGGCTGGACGGCAGCCGGCTGATTTTCCTGCTCATCGAGGCCATTCGGCGCAAGCCTGTGCCCCAGAAGGTGGAAGCCTATGTGCACATGAGCGGATACCTGGTGCTGATCATGCTGATGCTCTTCATGACCGGCAAGGACATTCTGCGCATTTTCGGATAAATACGGAGATACGGGGAGGAAAAAACCATGGGCGCGAGCAAGCAGGTGCGCGCCGGCAGCGTGCTGATCGGCGGCGGCAGCCCCATTTCCATTCAGTCCATGACCAATACCGACACCCGGGATGTGCCCGCCACCCTGGACCAGATCAAGCGGCTGGCAGCGGCGGGATGCGATCTGGTGCGCATTTCGGTGTATGACCGGGCCTGCGCCGGGGCGGTCAGGCGGCTGGTGGATCAAAGCCCGGTCCCGCTGGTGGCGGACATTCATTTCGACCACACCCTGGCCATCGCCGCCATGGAGAACGGCATCCACAAAATGCGCATCAACCCGGGCAACATCGGCTCCGCCGATAACGTGCGCCGGGTGGCGGACTGCGCGAAGGCCCACCGTGTGCCCATCCGCATCGGGGTCAATTCCGGCTCCCTGGAAAAGGATATTCTGCAAAAGTACGGCGGGGTCACCGCGCAGGGCATGGTGGAAAGCGCCCTGGGCCATATCCGATTGCTTGAGCAGGCGCATTTTGACGATATCGTCATTTCCCTCAAGGCCAGCAGCGTGCCCCTGACGGTGCAGGCCTACCGGCTGATGCACGATACCTGCGATTATCCCCTGCACCTGGGCGTTACGGAAGCGGGCCTGCCGGGGCAGGGCACCATCAAATCCGCCATCGGCATCGGGTCGCTTTTGCTGGACGGCATCGGCGACACGATCCGCGTCTCCCTCACCAGCGACCCGGTGGATGAGCCCCGGGCGGCGCTGGATATCCTGCGGGCGCTGGGGCTGCGCAAGGGCATTCATTTCGTGTCCTGCCCCACCTGCGGGCGCACCCAGATCAACGTGATGGAAATCGCCGGCCGCGTGCAGCGCGAATTCGCGGATGCGGACATGCCCGTCACCGTGGCCGTCATGGGCTGCGTGGTCAACGGCCCCGGCGAAGCCCGGGACGCCGACATCGCCCTGTGCGGCGGCAAGGACTGCGGGGCGCTGTACATCAAGGGCCAGTTCGTGCGCAAGCTGACGGGCGACCTGGCGGAAGAATTCGTGCAGGCGGTCAGGGAATACCTGGCGGCGCTTTCGGAGAACCGGGCATGATCACGCCCTGGAAGCCGGAAATCAAGGACCTGTGGTTCCGTCAAGCCCTGTTGGCTGATCCGGAAACCATGGCCTATAACCGCGCCTGGGGCGGAACGATCCCGTTTCCTGAGGAAAAGTGGGAAAAATGATATCAGGCCTGGCTTATGGCGCCCGAATTCCAGCGGTATTACCGGTATCTGCTGGATACCGACGCCCACCGCTTCGTAGGCGAGATCGCCTACCGGCTGGACGGGGAAAGGAACGTGCACCTCTGCAGCGTGATCGTGCTGGCCGGCTGCCGGCACCGCGGGTTCGGCTCCGCCGGGATCCGGCTGCTCTGCGGGGCCGCGAAGGCGAACGGCGTGCCCGCGCTTTACGACGATATCGCCGCGGACAACCCTTCCTGCTTCCTGTTCCTGAAACACGGGTTTGAACCCATCGGGCAAAGCGGGGACGCAATCACGGTAAAAAAGGAATTATAACGCGCTGATGCGAACGAACGGAAAAACACCATGACATACGAAGAATTGCTCCGGGCCGTATCCCAGGCGCTGCCCGAAACGGAGGGCAAGATCGCCATCGAGCGGGTGCGGTATGTAAAAAGTGAAAACAAGGCCTATTTTTCCTTTCTTTCCGACGTGCTGATCGGGGAGAAGGGCTTTTTCGAGATCAAAAAAGCGCTGGGCCAGGCCTTTCCGGGGCTGAAATTTTCCCTGCGGGTGGCCTCGCCCTCCCTGGCGCGGGAATTTTTGCAGAACCCCGATAAATACTGCGCGCCTCTCAATCATTTCCTGATCCGCCATTATCCCGCCGTGGCCTCCTGGGAATTTGACATGCGCTGGACCCCGGGCAACGGCCGGGTCACCCTGGAAATGCCCGACTCGTTTTCCTGCGATTATCTGGAACGGCAGGGGGTGCGGGATCAGCTGGCCACGGTGATCCATGATGTGTTCCGGCTGGATACGGAAGTGAACCTGAAAATCTGCGGGGACGAGGAAAAACGCCTGCGCGCCTTACAGGCGGAACGGGCGGAGCAGGATCGCGTGGCCGCCGAGCGGGCCCAGCGGTACGAGGAAATCGCCGCCAGCGCCCGACAGGGGGAAAAGCCCAAGGAAAAGGATAACCGCATCAAGGGCCGGGCCATTGCCGATCCGCCGGTGCCCATCAAGGAGCTGACCGACGACACCGGCGTGGTGGTCATCCGGGGCAAGGTGCTCTCCTGCGAGGACAAGGAAATCTCCGGCGGCGAAATGGTGCTGCTTTCCTTCCTGGTCACCGATTTCACCTCCACCATCCGGGTGAAGGCCTTCCTGCGCTACCATCCCCGGGCCCGCAAGGACGAGGAGGCACCGCCCGTCACCGAGGAAGAGCGGGCCGCCGTGCAGAAGGTGGTCAAGGCCGTCAGGCCCGGCATGGGCATCCTCGTCCGGGGCGATACCCAGTACGACAAATTCTCCCATGAAACGGTGGTCATGGCCCGGGACATGAGCGCCTGCGATCTGCCGGTGCGCATGGATACCGCGGAGGAAAAGCGCATCGAATTGCACCTGCACACCCAGATGAGCAACATGGACGCCGTCTCCTCCGCCACCGCCCTGATCGAGCGGGCGGCGAAATGGGGCCATGAGGCCATCGCCGTAACGGATCACGGGGTGGTGCAGGCCTTCCCCGAGGCTTTCGGCGCGGCGAAAAAGCATGGCATCAAGCTGCTGCCCGGCGTGGAGGGATACCTCACCGACGATGATCAGGTGGTTACCGGCCGGGAAGAGGAAATGCCCATCGACGGGCCTATCATCGTGCTGGATTTTGAAACCACCGGCCTCAACACAAGCAAGGACCGGATTATCGAAATCGGCGCGGTGAAGCTGAGCCACGGCCAGGTGGTGGATTCCTACGGCGAACTGATCGACCCCGGCATGTTGCTGCCGCCCAGGATCACCGAAATCACCCACATCACCGATCAAATGCTCCGCGGCCAGCCCACCATCGCCGAGGCTATGCCCAAGCTGCTTTCCTTTATGGACGGCTGCCCCATCGCCGCGCACAACGCCAAATTCGACTGCGCCATGCTGGACAGCGAATTAAAGCGCCTGGGCCTTTCCTATGACGTGCCCCATGTGGACACGCTGACGCTGGCCCGGAAACTGTATCCCGAGCTCAAATCCCACCGGCTGGGGTCGGTGTGCAAGCGGCTGGGCGTGTCGCTCAAGGACGCGCACCGGGCGGTCAATGACGCCGCCGCCACCGCCCAGTGCCTGGCCCGCATGATCGAGGACGCCAGGAAAAAGGGCGCCGCTACCCTCAAGGACCTGAACGACATCGCCAGCGGCTATACCTTGGGCAATTCCTGGCACATCGTGCTCCTGGCCGCCAGCCAGGACGGCATGACCAACCTGAACCACATGATCTCGGAAGCCCACCTGAAGTATTTCAAGCGCAAGCCCCACATACCCCGGGCCGTGCTGCAAAAATACCGCAAGGACATCATCGTGGGCAGCGCCTGCGAATCGGGCGAACTGTACTCCGCCATGGTGGACGGGGCGACGGACGACAAGCTGGCCAGGATCGCCCGGTTTTACGATTATCTGGAGATCCAGCCCATCGGCAACAATGAATTCCTCCTGCGGGAAGGCCGGGTGGACAGCGAAGAGACCCTGCGGGAATACAACCGGCGCATCGTGCGGCTGGGAGAAAAGCTGGGCATTCCCGTGTGCGCCACCGGCGACGTGCATTTCCTGGACCCCGAGGACGCCGTTTTCCGCTCCATCATCCAGGCGGGACAGGGGTATGCCGACGCCGATCATCAGCCGCCCCTGTATTTCAAAACCACCGATGAAATGCTGAAGGAATTTGCCTACCTGGGCAAAGAAAAAGCCCATGAGGTGGTCATCAGGAATCCCAAGCTGATCGCCGGCCGGGTGGGGGAAGTGAACCTGTTCCCCAAGCATCCCGAGGGAAAGACCACCTTCTCCCCCTTCTGGCCCGAGGCGGAAAACGACATCAAATCCTTGACCTACGGCACCGCCTACCGGCTCTACGGCGACGAACTGCCCGACATCGTGCAAAAGCGCATCGACAAGGAACTGAACGCCATCGTGGGCTACGGCTACTGCACCCTGTATTCCATCGCCCAGAAGCTGGTGAAAAAATCCCTGGCGGACGGGTACGTGGTAGGCAGCCGCGGCAGCGTCGGCTCCTCCTTCGTGGCGTTTTTGACGGGCATCACCGAAATCAATTCCCTGCCGCCCCACTACCGCTGCGAAACCTGCCGGAAGGCGGATTTTGATATCCCGCCCCAGTACACCATCGGCGTGGATCTGCCGGACAAAAACTGCCCCGTCTGCGGCAATCCCCTGGTGAAGGACGGGTTTGACATCCCCTTCGAGGCCTTCCTCGGCTTCAAGGGAGACAAGGTGCCGGATATCGACCTGAACTTCTCCGGCGAATATCAGCCCACGGCCCACAACTACGTGAAGGAGCTGTTCGGGCCGGAATACGTGTTCCGGGCCGGAACCATCGGCACCCTGGCGGAAAAAACGGCTTACGGCTTTGTGCTGAAATATCTGGAGGAACGGAACCTCACCGTGTCCGACGCGGAAAAGGAGCGCCTGGCCGCCGGGTGCGTGGGCGTCAAGCGCACCACCGGCCAGCATCCCGCCGGCATGGTGGTGCTGCCACAGGAATATGACATCTGCCAGTTCACCGCCGTGCAGCATCCCGCCGACGACGTGGAATCCGCCACCATCACCACCCACTACGATTTCAACTCCATGCACGATATCCTGGTGAAGCTGGATATCCTAGGCCACGACGATCCCACCATGCTACACATGCTGGAGGAGCTGACGGGGGTCAATTTCAAAAAGATCCCCCTGGGGGACAAGGGCGTGATGAGCCTGTTTTCCTCGCCCGAAGCCCTGGGCGTGACCAGGGAAGAAATCGGCTGCAACACCGGCACCTTCGGCGTGCCTGAATTCGGCACCGCTTTCGTGCGCCAGATGCTGGAGGATACCCATCCCTCCACCATGCAGGAGCTGATCCGCATTTCAGGCCTTTCCCATGGCACCGATGTGTGGCTTGGCAACGCCAAGGACCTGATCGACAGGGGCATCGTGCCCCTTTCCCAGTGCCTGTGCACCCGCGAGGACATCATGAACCAGCTGATGCAGCAGGGCGTGCCCGCCAAGATGGCTTTTGACACCATGGAATTTGTGCGCAAGGGCAAGGGCCTCAAGCCGGAGATGGTGGAGGCCATGCATGAGCACAACGTGCCCGCCTGGTTTGAAGACAGCTGCCGGAAGATCAAATACATGTTCCCCAAGGGCCACGCCGCCGCCTATGTGACCATGGCCCTGCGCGTGGCGTGGTACAAGGTCTATTATCCCCAGGCGTATTACGCCGCTTACTTCACCATCCGCGGCGACGGCTTCGATGCCTGCACCATGATCCTGCCCATCGGCCAGGTGCGGCAGAAGCTGAAGGAAATGAACCAGCTGGACCAGGAAAAGAAAACCACCGCCAAGGATAAAGACGCCATCACCGCCCTGGAAATGGTATTGGAAATGATGGCCCGTGGCTATTATTTCCTGCCCGCCGACCTGTACAAGAGCGATGTGAGACGCTTCATCCCCGAAGGGGACAAGGGGCTCAGGGTGCCCTTCACCGCCCTGGGTGGCCTGGGCGAAGCCGCGGCCCAGGGCATCGTGGACGCCCGGAGCATACCTTTCATTTCCGTGGAGGATCTGAAAAACCGGGGCAAGGTATCCAGCGCGGTGCTGGATCTGCTGCGGGAACACGGGTGCCTCAGGGAGCTGGCCGAAACCAATCAGGTGACGCTGTTTCAGATGTAACCGGCAATCGCTCTTGAACGGAATGTAAATTTTCTCCTGTCGGGATTTGCCGAACAGGAAAAACGTGCTATAATGGAACATGGCTTGCTACGGAACGCCCGGCCGTTCCTCAAAGCCGCCCTACAGAGGAAGAACGCTTGGAGGTTTTCACTGTGATCATGAAGCGAATCGCGCTGCTGGCGCTGGCCCTGTGCCTGCTGACCGGGTCCGTGGCTGTGGCCCAGGATGAGAGCACCGTCATTTACAACGGCATCATCACCCGCCGGTATCCCAACAGCTACACCAATGTCTACGCGGAAATGGACACCGATACCGACCCGATCAAAACCATGAACGCGGGCAACAAAATCCAGATCCTGGCGGTGTATCCCGGCTGGGTGGCCATCCGCCTGGGCGCCGACGGCGTGGGGTATGTGCTGCGCCACCGCATCGACGTGACTGAGAACCTGGATCCCGTTCATACGCCCAATTACCCCATCCTGCCCATGGCATATTACGCCGTGATCGACCGGGAGGTGGAGGTGAAGGAAGCGAAGGACATGCGCAGTCCCACCCTGTCCGTGCTTACCCCCGGCGCCCGCATCGCCATTGAGGGCGTGGAGGGCGGCTGGGTGCGGGTGATCCACAAGCGGGAATACGGCTATATCAATTCCAATGATTTGGCCGATCTGCTGCCTGTGGCCCCCAATGTGGAGGAAGCCGGCACCGATATCCCGATTTCCGTGTTCGTATCCTTCTACAATGATAACCCCGACCGCATCGTGAACCTGGAAATCTGCTGCCGCCACATCAGCAAGGTGGTGAATCCCGGCGACACCATGAATTTCAACGACATGGTGAAGCCCTTCGACGCCTCCAACGGCTATCGCCTGGCGCCGGTGCTGAAGGATGACGGCGTGAAAATGGGCTACGGCGGCGGCTCCTGCCAGGTGTCCTCCACCCTGTGGGATGCCCTGATGCAGCTGCCCGGCATCACCGTGCTGCAGCGCAATCCCCACGGCAACAACGCCGCGTCCTATCTGCCCCATGGCATGGACGCCGCATCCGCCACCAAGGATCAGAACCTGGTGTTCCGCAACGATTATGATTTCCCCATTCGTATCGACGCCTCCACCCACGATCTGGCCCTGTTCATTGCCATTTATAAGGAGATGTAAGCCATGAAGCGCCTGATGGCATTGCTGCTGGTGCTCCTGGCGATGCCCTTATCCGCCGCCCTGGGCGCCGTGGAAGACGAAGATGTGTCCAACAAGCTGTACACCGTGCGCACCCGCGTTTCCTGCCGCATCTACGCGGATTGGGAGGGCACGGACGGCATCAATTCCATCGGCGTGCTGCCTGAGCATGTGCGGGTGGGCGTGTATGCCCTGTATCCCACGTTCGCGCTGGTATCCTATGACGCGGACCGGCTGATGGGCTATGTCAGCCGGGTGTGCCTGGAGGATCCCCGGGTGGTCAACGCTTTCACCACCCCGCCATACGGCGTGGATTTTAATCATTTTTTGGCGGCTGTGTCTGCGCCGGACGCCCCTGTCACCTCCCTGCCCGGCGGCGGGGAAACCTTCATCACCCTGCACGCGGGGGCCAGGGTGTCCTTCATCGGGTTTGAAGGCGGCTATGGCAAGCTGATCTATCACCGCCAGTATGGTTATGTGGATTCCCGGCTGCTTGGAGAAATCGTCCCCGTGTATGAGGCCCCGGAAACAGCGGGCACCGAAGCGCCCATCGCTGCGTATACCTCCTTCTATAAAGTGACCGACGACGAATCCAATATCAACCGGATGGCCAATATTGCCGTGGCCTGCCGGAAGCTGAGCGAATTGCCCCTGCCGGCCTTTTCCAATTTGAATTTTAACCGCGATATCGGGCCTTACCGGGCGTCGGAGGGTTATCTGCCGGCCGGCGTGCTCATCAACGGCGAATTGCAGCAGGGTTACGGCGGCGGCACCTGCCAGGTGTCCTCGACCCTGTATAACGTGGTGCTGCAACTGCCCGGGCTGACGGTGCTTCAGCGCCGGGCCCATGGCAATAACGGCGCCTCCTACCTGCCCATCGGCGTGGACGCCGCCGTGGGCAATTCCACCCTCAATTTCCGCTTCCGCAACGATTATCCCTTCTCCATCCGCATCGACGCATCCAGCCAGGATGGGGCGCTTACCATCGCCATATACCGGGCGGATTGATGCCGCATAAAGCCAATAGCCATAGCGGGCTTACCCGCTATGGCTATTGGCTTCATACGGTATCAGTCTATTTCGATCACACCGGGATAATAGGTCATGATGTCGGTATCCCGGTTGAGAAACGTGGTTTGGGCGGCCTGCGGCGGCTGATATTCCTTCCCCTCCACGGCGATTTTCACCTGCTTCACCCCGGGAAACTGGGCGGCGGTGAACATCACCGCCCGCAGGGTCTGGATGCCCGTTTCCCCCTGAACAGCATCCATGAATTCCTTGGTGAAATTGACGGTGACCACTCCGTCCTTCACGGTGACGCCCAACAGGCCGCAATCCTTGGGCAGGGGCGCGTTCAGCCCGCTGTCAGGCTTGGGGCCCCGGGCCAATTCCAGCATGGCGGTGGTCACATCCGCGTTGGAGAACACGGTGCGGGTGACGGGCACCAGCATCCGGCCGCTGGCGGAGGGAAAATACAATTGCAGGGTGTGGGGCCCCGCGTCCGCGAGGGTATCCACGCTTTCCAGGTTCAGAGCCGCCCCGGTGAATACGCCGCTCACATCGGTGCCGTGGGTCAGCTTGCTGCGCTTTTGGCCGTCAAAGAGGAAGGAGACCTCATCCACCGTGTCAAATTCGCACAGGGTTTGGGCGACGGACTGCACCATCAGGGTCTCCTGCTCGGCGCTGGCGCAGTTGAGCGCTTCCTTGGACAAATCCACCCGGGCCTTGCCGCCGGAAATGTCCAGATCGAATGTGGTGCCTTCAGGCACGGTGGTTTTCAGGCCCAGCCGTGCGGCGGACAGGTCGTTGGCGCTGCTGGCGACCATCAGGGACAAGGTGGCTTTGGCGATGCCGTCCGTTTTGTCCACCTGCCGGGTGACCGGCACCAGATAGCCTTCCCCGTCCTGATAATAGACCACAGTGGCCTGGGTGTCGGCAGCGGTCAGCAGCGTCTGATCCGACACCACGGGAATGTTTTCCGTCCAGGAATCATAGGAGGCGGTCACCCCGCGGTCCTGACGCAGCGCCAGGGCCACCACCAGCGCCGAAGCGCACAGGATCAGCATCCGTTCCACGTCTACCCGCCGAAGCTTCCATTTTCTGTTTTCTTTCTTCATGCCCGCACACTCCTTCACGTTGTCCTCGCGACAGGATATGAGGCGGGATAGAAAAGTATGCCTGCCCGGCGGACGCGGCAGCTTAGCCGGGGACGCTTTCCCGAATCATAGGCAGCGCCGCCCGGTCCGCGGGCAGCCAAGCCACGGCATCCAGCTCCGCCGGGCCCAGCCAGCGGGCGGATTCATGCTCCTTCAGGGTCAGGCGGCCGTCCCGGATCAGGCACAGATAGCAGCCCATGGACAGGTGAAAATCCGGGTAGTCATATTCCACCTGGCACAGCTTCCTCTCCACGGTCACCATCACGTCCAGCTCTTCCCGGATTTCCCGGATCAGGGCCTGTTCCGGCGTTTCGCCGGGCTCGATTTTCCCGCCGGGGAATTCCCAGCCGTCTTTTTGCGGGCCGTACCCCCGCTGGGTGGCAAAAACGCGGTCCCCCTCCCGGATGACTGCCGCCACGACCTGAATGGTTTTCATGTGATCCCTCCGGCTTGATACAGTCTGCGCTGCCAGTATTATACCAAAGCGCCACAGCCCTTTCAAGCGGAAGCAAAAATGAAAGCGCTGATGCTGTTCTCCGGCTTGCTTGAAAAAAGCATGAGAAACTGACGCAGATGATGTATAATGAAAAAAAGGCGCTGAGCGCCCGGAAAGGAGCAGAAGCCATGATTACAGGATTGAGCCATACGGCCATCCGCACCCGGAATATCCTGGACAGCGTGCGGTACTATACGGAGGTGCTGGGGCTGCGGGAGGCGTTCCGCATGATGGGCCAGGATGGCAGCCTGGCAACGGTGTACATTTTCATCGCCCCGGGTCAGTATCTGGAATTGTTTTCCAATGGCACCCGGGAGGGAACAGCGGGCCGGGATGTGATCGGAATGTGCCACATCTGCCTGAAAACGGAGGATATCCGGCGCACCTACGCCGATGTCCAGGCCCGGGGCGGATCGCTGGATTCGGAGATCTACACAGGAAAATCCAAGTGCCTCATGTTCTGGACCCACGACCCGGACGGCACGCCCATCGAAGTGATGGAAATGCCCCCGGAATCCCTGCAGGCCCAGGCGGATCAGCGGCTGGGACAGGTGTAAACGCGCCTGTCTGTCTGCCACAGCCGGCGTGCCGGAGGGACAAATCAGCCCGAAGGCGCATTTTTAAGGATAAGGCATTTGTATTTTTCCGGAGATATGCTATAATGAAAGCATCCTGGCAGGAAGGCGCGCTTCTTCGCACCTGCCCCTGCCGAAAAACATGCGCCGGGAATTGGCAGACAGCGCCCGCGAAAGCGTGCCCGGCAGCCGCCGCGAAAAAGCATCAGGAAAGGAAGGAAAACCCTATGAACGCGAAGATACGATTTTGTGCCCTCCTGCTGGCAGCGCTGCTGCTGACGCCGCTTTTTTCCCTGGCCGAGAACGTTGCCTTTGAGCCTGTTGCGCCGCAGGCGCCGGACATTGCCTTTGAACCCATATTGCAGTATATGCCGGGCATCTCGTCGGTGTCCGCCACCGGATATGTGATCGTCACAGGCAAGGAAAAGCTGAAGGCCGTATTCACCACCGCCGGAGAACAGCTGTCCCCTTACCGGTATCCCAATTTGTCCTATGTGAGCTTTGATTATTTCGTCGGCTTTGACGAAGCGGGCGACAACACCCGGGCGCTGGTCAACGTGGCGGGGGAAACCCTGACAGAAGCGGCGTACGGCGGCTTCAAGGCATTCAGCCGGAAGTGGGCAGTGGGCTATGTGGTCAGCCCCACCGAAAAGAAAAACAGTCAGTACACCCGCGGCAAGGAGTATTTTCTGATCGACCGCTATGACCTGTTTTATCTGGACGGCTCCCTGACCGTCACTCAGCCCGTGGCGTCCCTGTCGCCGGAGCAGTATGCCGCGGCCGCCGCGCATGGCGATTATATCGCCATCCAGGACGGCGAAGGCCAAATTACCCTGCATGGGCCGGATTTCACGGCCTATGATCTGCCCATGGAAAAAACCACCTCTTCCATTTTCGCGGTGGACGAGTACTATGGCATCGTGAATCTGGCCACGGGGGAGACCGTGGGCGAGGGCTTTGTTGCCGTCAAGGAACTCAATACCTCCCGCGGGCTGATGTTCGTGGGCACCCGGTATGATTTCAAAGGAACGAAGATTTCCGTTGTCGCGGATGGAGAAGGCCGGGAACTGGCGGAGCTGGAATACACCGTATCTTCGGTTTCGGGCGACTATGCGGTCGTCACCGACAAGAGCAAAAACAAAGGCCTGTATTCCCTGTCGGAGGGGCGGATCATCGTGCCCTGCGAGTATAAAAACATCATGGTAAGCAAGGTATCCACCGATCCTTACGTGCACAACGGTTACGTGGCCGTGGAGAAAGGGGACCTGCGGGGTTATGTGGACATCCGCACGGGACAGCTGTCCTGTGAAATGAAGTATAATCGCAAGGAAGTGACCACCGTTGGCTGCTCCACCTTCTGGAAGGTCGAGGACGGCCTGTACATGCTGGCAGCGGCGGACGGCGTGGAAACCGAAGTGCGCGTGGATTCCATTTATGCCAAAACCCAGGGGAACGGGTACCTGCTGATCGCGAAGAAGGGTGAATTCTACGGCCTGATCGATTGGCACGGCCAGGAGGTGCTGCCCTTCATTCACAGCAAGCTCATCACCCTCACGGCGGATTCCACCGCCCTGATCCGCACCAGCACCGGCACGGAATTGGACCGCATCGTGATAGGAGAATAAGGCCATGATCAATGCACGAAGGATCACTTGGCGGCTGGCCGC
The DNA here is from genome assembly GCA_017524615.1 of Clostridia bacterium. Lineage (GTDB taxonomy): Bacteria > Bacillota > Clostridia > Christensenellales > Aristaeellaceae > RUG563. The sequence continues at coordinate 31,021 of JAFXVJ010000054.1, forward strand.
CCTGGTCCTGATGGCAGCGCTGCTGACGGGCGGCATGTCCGTCGCCGGGGCAGAAAGAAATGCCGCCACCATGCGTGTGCTGTCAGGGATGCAGAGCATCCGGGCGGTCAAGCAGACTGACCGCCTGATCGTGCAGGCGGAAAATGGCCTGTGGGGTGCTTGCGATACCAGGGGACATCAGGTGCTGCCCTGCGATTATGAACCGCTTGCCTATCTGGGCTATGACTTTTTTTCATCCGCCCTGGATCAGGATCCCCTGGCCAACGCCCTGGCGCTCATCTCCCCGGACGGCACCCGCCTGTCCGGCTACCGGTACGGTATCATCCGGGTGTATAACAATCATTGGGCCGTGGGCTGGGAAGTATCTCCCGCCACAAAGGACGCCTACGACTACAAAAAGGATAAGTCCCATTACTATTTCATCAACAGCTGTGATGTGTATTATCTGGACGGTACGCCGCATCTGGCGGGCAGTTTCTCCGACGGCGGTTTTTCTCAGGGCGCTGCCCACGGAGAGTACCTGTCCGTGCTCAGCCGGGACGGCCAGGTGACCGTTTACGACCGTGATTTTCAGCCCACAGGCTTTACACCCGCCAAGATCAGCCAAGGCGTGTATGGCGTGGACAGCTTCACCCTGAAAAACCGGGTGACCCATGAAACCATTCTGGAGGGCATTGCCAGCGCCAAGGAAATCCAGGTGGGAGACCGGCTGCTGCTGCAGGTGTCCCGCACCCTCTATAACGGCAGCAGCGAAAACGGTCTGTGCGATTTGACCGGCGCGTGGGTGCTGCCGCTGGGCGATTACACCGTTGAGCGCGTCAGCGGGGATTGGGCGGTGCTTGCGCAGCAGGGAAAGCAGGGGCTGTATTCCCTGTCCAAGCAGCGGCTGGTGCTGCCCTGTGAATTTGACCAGATCGTGTCCAGCACCCAGACCGTGGATCCGTTCCTGTTTTATGACTGTTATCTGTGCGCGGAAAAGGATGGGGCGCGGTACGCCCTGAACACCGAAACGGACGAGCTGATCCGCGCCTATGACATAGACACCAAAAATATGAAATGGTTTGGCGGATCCGCGTATTTCAAGGATCAGGGCAAACGCGTGATCTTAGGGCCGGACGGCCGCAGGTCTTCCCTGAATGGGTTCCGGTATCAGGCTGCCCGGGGCGATGGCCGCCTGATCCTTGTGCAGGGGGAGGACGGCCGCTATGGCGTGCTTACCTATACCGGTCAATTGCTGGTGGAGGCCTGGTACACCGTGCCGCCCGTCATCACCGATGACGGCGCCATCATCCTGTCCACCCCCAGAGGCTGCGACCTGCTGAACGTGTACTGGTAACCATCCTGATAGCTGTTTTCAGACGAAAAACCGATGCATATGCTCCTTTTCCGGAGGACAAGCCCCAAACGCTTGCTTCTGGGAGGGAGCATATTTTTGTGAGGCGGGCCCATCTCCCGCACGCCCCGATCCCTGCCGCCGGCGGAGCATGTGGTTATTTTCCCTGCGACGGTCAGCATATCCTGAAGGCGGGGGTGGGCTGCATGAAAAAACGAACGCTGCGCGTGCATCTGTCCGCTTGGATCACGCTGCTGGCGTCCCTGGCGCTTGCGGGGCTGCCGTTGGCGGCCCGGATGGGGGCGCGGGAGGCGGAAGCCCCCCGCCGGCTGCTGATCTGGATTGACCTGAGCCAAAAACGGCTGACACTGTACGAAAACGGCACGGCTGCCGCGGCCTGCCCCATTGCCTCCGGCGCGCCGGGCACGCCCTCTCCTGTGGGCGTTTTCCGGGTGAACAGCCGGTTTACCACGGAGCTGTCCGGCTTCGGCACCCGGTTTTTAGGGCTCAGCGTACCCTGGGGCAGCTATGGCATCCATGGCACCAACCGCCCCGAATCCATCGGGCAAAGCGCCTCCCACGGCTGTATCCGTCTGTCGGTAAAAAATGCGGAGGCCCTGTACCGGGCGGTGCCCAACGGCACGCGGGTGGTCATCGAGGGCGGGCCGTATGGGCCCCTGGGCTGGGGCTTGCGCCTTCTTCGGGAAGGGGACCGGGGCGCGGATGTGCGGCAAATGCAATTGCGCCTGATCCAGCGGGGGTTTTTGCGGAGCGGAGCGGACGGGGTGTTCGGCCCCGCCACCCGGCAGGCGGTGATCGCGGCCCGGAGGTCCCTGGGCCTGCCGTCCGGGGACACCGCCGACGCGGAATTGCAGCGGCGCCTGGGCATGCTGCCCTTTGAGTGAGCCCCGCGGCGCCCCCGCGCACAGAAAATGGCCGAAATCATGGGATTATCCTTGACAAAAGCCCCACAAATGGCGATAATGAAACGAATACTTCTGAAAGGTGAGTGGAAACCATGGCGCAACTGACGATGGACAAACTGGTGGCTCTGTGCAAGGTGCGGGGCTTTATTTTTCCGGGCAGCGAAATATACGGCGGCCTGGCCAATTCCTGGGATTACGGCCCCCTGGGCGTGGAATTCAAGAACAACGTGAAAAAGGCCTGGCTCAAAAAATTCGTGCAGGAAAGCAAATATAACGTGGGCCTGGACAGCGCCATCCTGATGAACCGGATGGTGTGGGTGGCCACCGGTCACGTGGCCACGTTCAACGATCCCCTCATGGACTGCCGGGCCTGCAAATCCCGCTTCCGGGCGGACAAGCTGATCGAGGACTGGGGCAAGGCGAACGGCCAGGAGATCCAGGCCGACGGCTGGACCAACGAGCAGTACGAAGCCTTCATCGCGGAAAAGGGCATCGTGTGCCCCACCTGCGGCAAGAAGGACTTTACCGGCATCCGCAAGTTCAACCTGATGTTCAAAACCCATCAGGGCGTCACGGAGGATTCTTCCAATGAAATCTACCTGCGGCCCGAAACGGCCCAGGGCATTTTCGTGAATTTCAAGAACATCGTGCGCTCCACCCGCCGCAAGCTTCCCATGGGCGTGGCTCAGGTGGGCAAGGCCTTCCGCAACGAAATCACCCCCGGCAATTTCATCTTCCGCATCCGGGAATTTGAGCAGATGGAGCTGGAATTCTTCTGCAAGCCCGGCACCGACCTGGAATGGTTTGCATACTGGCGCGCCTTCTGCCGCGATTGGCTGCTGAAGCTGGGCATCAAGGAAGAATCCCTGCGCCTGCGGGATCACAGCAAGGAAGAATTGGCCTTCTATTCCAAGGCCACCACGGACTTTGAATTCCTCTTCCCCTTCGGCTGGGGCGAACTGTGGGGCATCGCGGACCGCACGGACTACGACCTGACCCGCCATCAGGAGACCAGCGGCGAATCCATGGACTATATCGACCCCGTCACCAATGAGCGCTATGTGCCCTACGTGATCGAGCCCTCCCTGGGCGCGGACCGGGCGGCCCTGGCCTTCCTGTGCAACGCCTATGACGAGGAAGAATTGGAGGGCGGCGACGTGCGCACCGTGCTGCACCTGCATCCCGCCCTGGCGCCCTTCAAGGCCGCCGTGCTGCCCCTGCAAAAGAATAAGCTGGGCGGCCTGGCCACCCAGATCCATGAGGAGCTGAGCAAGTATTTCATGGTGGATTACGATGAAACCGGCTCCATCGGCAAGCGCTACCGCCGTCAGGACGAGGTGGGCACCCCCGTGTGCGTCACCGTGGACTTTGAAACCGAGGAAACGGGCACCGTCACCGTCCGCGACCGGGACACCATGGAGCAAAAACGCATCCCCGTGGCGGAACTGAAGCAGTATATCGAGGAGATGCAGCAGTTCTGACAGGATGCTTCATGAGCGGCGCATGGATCGCAAAGCGTGAAATGTGAAAGAAGAAATAATCCTTACGTAATACTGTTCCGAGAAGCAGGGCGAAACGCGCTTGCGGGGGATATGCAATGCCTGCCCGCGCGTATCTCGCGGAGCTGTTGAACGGATTCGAAAAAAGAAGCCATTTGCGGAAGAAACGAATGCTCTTCCGCAGATGGCTTTTTTTCAATGGCGCGTCCTGCGCCGGCAGGGACGCAGGGCAGTCCGTCCCGAAGCAGCGGAGCGCTGTCGGCTTAATTTGAGGGCTTGTATCCGCAGACGGGGCCCGGGTGGGATTTTCTGTACCGGATGGTTTTTGAGCGCAGGAGGAAGCCTTCGCAGATCATTCCCCCGGTCCGCGGCGTCCGCAGGCGGAGGGACAGGCCGCGCAGCCGCCCTCGCCGGTTTCCCGGAGGGAAGGGGGCAGCTGTTCGCCCACGGCTTTCATGGCGTCGATCACCTCGTCCGGGGGCAGGGGGCAGGGAATGCCCGCCAGGGCCAGATCGGCGGCCACAAACGCCCCGGCCACGCCGGAGGCGTTGCGGTACACGCACGGCACCTCCACCAGCCCGCGCACGGGATCGCATACCAGGCCCATGATGTTCATCAGCGCGAAGCCGCAGGCATCGGCGCACTGCTGGGCCGTGCCGTTCCGAACGCACACCAGCGCCGCGGCTGCCATGGCCGCCGCGCTGCCGCATTCCGCCTGGCAGCCGCCCTGCGCCCCGGATATGCTGGCCCGGGCCGCAATCACCTCGCCCACGGCCCCGGCCACGATCAGGCCGTCGATCAGCTGATCATCCGTCAGGCCGTATTCCTCCTGGGCGGTGAGGAGCGCGGCGGGCAATATGCCGCAGGCCCCGGCCGTAGGCGCGGCCACGATTTTGCCCATGGCGGCATTGCTTTCCGCAATGGCCAGGGCCCTTGCGGCCGCCCGGCCCAGATACCCGCCCCCCGCGGTGCGGCCGTCCTGCGCGGCTGCCATCAGTTTGACGGCCTGGCCGCCGGTCATGCCGCTCATGGAGTGGGTGCCGGGATCAAATCCCCGCTCCGCGCTCTGCCGCATCACCGCCAGCGCCTGGCGCATCCGTTCGTTGATTTCCTCGGCTTTCAGGCCGTTATACCGAATCTCGTTCAGCCGGGCCGCCCGGGCGATGCCAACGCCCTCGGCGGATGAAACCAGGCTGGCAAGCGAATATTCCACGGATCATTCCTCCCCTTCCGGACCGTTTTTCCCTACTGCGCGCCGTGTGCTTCCTGATTGTTGTCAAATCTGATCCAGCAGCGTCACATCGCTGATGGCGGGCAGGATCTTCAGGGCGGAAATCAGGCTGTCCCGGGGCCGCTGATCCAGTTCGATGGCCATGATGGCCTCGCCCCCCGCCTCCCGGCGGAACACCCGCATGGCGGCGATGTTGATGCGCATGCTGGACAGCATGTGGGTCACGGTGGCAATGGCCCCCGGCTCGTCGGTGTGACGGATCACCAGGGTGGTTTTTTCTCCGGAAAAGCCCACTTCCAGCCCGTCCAGATACTGCACCAGGATGCTGCCGCCCCCCACCGACGCGGCCTGCACCGTCACGTGCTTGCCCGACGCGCCGATCACATCCACCACCACGGTGTTGGGGTGGGCGTCCCGCAGCTTCACGGGCCGGAAGCTGATGTCCATGCCTGCGTCCCTGGCCAGTTTCAGGCTGCGGCGCAATCGTTCGTCGTCCACGCCCATGTTCATCAGTCCCCCGGCCACCGCCCGATCGGTGCCGTGCCCCTGATAGGTTTTTTCAAACGACCCGTGGAAGGACACCACCGCTTTCACGGGCTGCTCCCCCAGCAGCTGCCGGGCCACCCGGCCGATGCGCGCCGCGCCCGCGGTGTGGGATGAGCTGGGCCCGATCATGACCGGGCCGATGATATCAAACAGGTTCATGCCGCGCTTATCTCCCCTCCGTTCCCCGGGCGAGCCGAGGAATTTGAAAGCCATCTGTACACCCAGTATTATATCCCATATTCGTCCGGATTGACAAGAAAATCAAAAAATCTCCCCGCTGTTCAGCCGGGGACGGATAAGATATGGGAAATACATAAGATACGCGCGGGCGGGCATTGCATCCCGCGCGCCCCCGCAGGCCTGTTTCGTCCGGATCGAATCAGATAGCCAGTCATGGCGTTTTGATCGCCGCATGAGCCATGACAAAATTTCCGCAAGCAGAAAACATTTTGTCCGTTTCAGCCGTCTTTATGATGTGAGAGTACTCCGCACACTGTTTGGAAGGGAGGCCATCCGATGGCCGATCGCTGGGAATATGAACGCGTCGCCCAGGAGGCGCTGCCGGCGCTGTACAAAATCGCCATGGGCATCCTGCGCTCCGACGCGGACGCCCGGGACGCGGTGCAGCAGGCGCTGCTGAAGGGCTGGGAGAAAAAGGAAAACGCGCGGGAGGGGAAATTCCGCTGGTATCTGCATCGCATCCTGGTCAATGAATGCCGGAACATTCAGCGCCAGCGCATGCGGGTATTCCCGGCGGACATGCCCCCTGCCGTGGAGCAAATGCCCCCGGATTACCGGGATCTGTACGACGCCATTTACCAGCTGCCGGAGGATATGCGGCTGCCGCTGCTGCTCAAGTATATCGAGGGCTGCTCCGAAAAGGAAGGAGCGGCATGCCTGGGCATCCCCGTGACAACCTTCAAAAACAGGCAGCATCGCGCGCGAAAGCAATTACGCAAGATCCTGGATCGGGAGGTGATGTTCGAATGAAGCGCACAGTGCATGTCAATCAGGAAACCGTCCATGCCTTGCTGCCCTCCATCCCTCCGGACTTTGAGCGGGATATGCGGGACATGATCCAGGCGATGCCCGCGGAAAGAAAGGAACTGCCCATGAGAAAGAAATTATCTGTGGGATTGATTCTGGTGCTTGCTTCTCTGCTGCTGGCGGGGTGCGCCCTGGCGGCCACGCTGCTTGGCGGCAAGGATTTTGTGGATCATGTGGTGGCCCCCAAGGCCGCCGAATCGGATTCCAGCCGCTTCACCCAGGAGGAGGTGCAGGAGATTCTGCGCATCGCCCGGGAAAACGAATTGACCCTGGATGACGATATCGAACAGCGTTTGCTGGACACGGAAAACGGATACTACAAGGAAGAACTGATGCGCCTGTTTGTGAAGCAGGAATACGGGCGCCTGCCCGGCGCCTGGCCCATCGAGGTGCAGCACTGGTATGACGAAATGCTCAACGCCTGCGGCCAGGGCGACGGATATGTATACAATGTGCTCCCGGCGGAGGGCGAGATCACCCAGGAGGAAGCCCTGCAAATCGCCTACGATTACATCTGCCAGCACTGGGAAAAGGATCCCCAGGTAGAGGACAAAGCCCTCTATACCCGCTTTCTCAGCTATACGGAAACGGTGGTGAATCCCCATTTGACGGAGCGGCAGTGGATATTGGAATACCAAGCCAAGGATCTGTACCATTCCGATTACCGGCTGTTCATCGCTCCGGACGGCACGGTGAAGGAAGCGGTCCACATGCCCAGCTCCTTAAACGACGAATGGAACGCCTTTGACGGCGGCGTAGGCGGCCGCATCGACCGGAAGTATGAAAACGAATACGGTGCGGTGATTTACACGACCGATTACGTGATGGAATACCAGGATCTGCTGCGCCAGTTTGTGATGAAGCACGGAGACGAGCGCTTGTCCAGCGGGGAGAAGCACATCCTGAACCAGACCTATCTGAAGCCGGACAGCGCCATGATCACCGCCGAGGAGGCCATTGCCCGGGCCAAGGAGGCCTGCGGCGATCTGGAATGGGCCAGCATGTACCGCGATGGGGAGACCGCCATCTGCATGCAGGCGGACGGCAGGGCCGTGTGGAAGGTGACCCTGCGCATATACGATCAGCCCTACCGCGCCCACTGGACCCGGGTGTGGGCGCAATTGGATGCCCACACCGGCGATGTGCTCTATTGCGATACGGCAGCGGATACGCCCGCCGAGCTGGGCGGCCAGTGGCGCTGGAGCGTGACGGAGGAATACTGGGCGGCGCACCGTCCCGTGGCGGAAGCCACCCCCGCGCCCGTCGGCCCCGCGGCCACCCCGCGGCCGGACGGCATGCCATCCTGCTTTGGGGATGAAACCATGGCGCCCGCCTGGTATTGGGAACGGCTGGAGCAGGTGGGCTTCACCAACGAAACCGCCGGGAAAATGCTGACGGAATGGGAAAACACCTACGGCCGGGATACGAAGTGGTGGCCCCTGGAAGCCCAGGCCGTATACGACCTGCATTTCAATATGGGCGATATTCCCCCGCGCTACCGGCCTTATACCGTGTTCTGCGGCCTGCCCGGCCCAGAGGATCTGCCCCGGGAGCAGGCGGAAAGAATCGCCCGGGACGCCTTTACGCAGGCCTATGGCGAGCAGGCGGGGCTGACCGCGGATCAGTGGCTGACCGCCGCGCACTTCTACTTCCATTCCCCCGATTCCCACACGAATTCCTGGTCCTTTGAGTTCGTGCGGCCGGATACCAACGAGACGATGGGGTTTGTGTCGCTCAATTCCGTGAATGGGGAAATCAACGGCATGACCTGCGGCGATGCGGAGGATCCTTTCATTCTCTCCGGTGAAATCATCGCCACCCCCACGCCCCAGCCTGACGGCAAGCCCTGGATGTGGGGCCTCGATTTCGCTCCGCCGGCATTCTGGCATCAGCTGGAGGAAACAATGGCGGAATGGGGCGTTACCTTTGACAATATCGAAGAAAAGGCCACCGAATGGCGGAAAACCTACGCTGATGGGGAATTGAGCCGACAGAATGACCTGTGGCCCATCGAATGCGAAGTGATGTATCACACCCTGTGCGGCATGGATCCGAACTGCCTGACCAATTACATTCCCTTCCCCAAGGCGGACGGCATCACCAGAGAGCAGGCCGTCGAAATCGCCTGGCCCGCCTTCCGGGAGCAGTGCGATCAGGCGCCCGGCCCGGAGGCGAAGGCCATCGTGACCCCGGAATGGCAGGCGGAAATGATCCCATTCGCCATGCTGTACCATGACGACGAGCCGGATTATCACGGCTTCACCGGCACCCGCTGGGTGGTGCAGTTCATGCACTGGGAGGGCGACGCCTACGAAACCCGCGGGTGGGTGTACATCGACGAGGACGGGAATGTGATGATGGCCGAATTGGAGCTGTTCGGCAATGGCTGATCGCAAATCGCCCGGATAGTCGGCCCATGCGGGGCATCAGGGACCGCGGAGGCCCCTGATACGCCCCGCATCCCCTTGAAATCGGTTCTTCACGGATCGTCAGGGAAACGAAAATCCTTCGGTGTCATCCCGCGTCCTGAACGCAGGGAAGGAACTGGAGCCGGGAGGCGAAGCGCAGCCGAGGGATCCATGCGTGCATCCGGCGAACAGATCTTTCAGTTCCATTTCGCTCCCGCTTCCCTCCGCTCAAGATGACAGGAAAGCCCGTTTCTTTCTCCCGGACTTTCCGTGAAGAACCTTGAAATAGGGCCCCAAATGGCTATAATAAGAAGAAAGGCGCCGTTCCCCGGCGCATGAAAAAGGGAGGGAATTGCCTTGAAATTTTCCGATGACCCGTCAGGGTTCGTGTGCCTCGGGGAGGCGGTGCCGGATGTGATCCTGGAGATCCGGTATTATTCCACGTTCAACTTTATCGGCGAAAGGATCAGCGGCTATGAACAGCCCATCGCCTTGCTCACGAAGGAGGCTGCCGCGGCGCTTCGGGCGGTCAGCCGGGATGTGGCGGAAAAAGGCTACCGGCTGAAAATCTTTGACGCCTATCGCCCGCAGACGGCGGTAGATCATTTCATGCGCTGGGCGCAGGACATGGCGGACACCCGGATGAAGGCGTACTTTTATCCGGAATTGGATAAGCGCGTTTTGGTTCCCAACGGCTATATCGCCGCCCATTCCGGCCACAGCCGGGGCAGCACGGTGGACCTGACCCTCTTTGACATGCGCACCGGCGGGGAGGCAGACATGGGCGGCCCCTTTGATTATTTCGGGGAACGCAGCCATTACAGCTTCCCATCCCTGTCCCCTGCGCAAAGGGCCCGCCGCGGCCTGCTGCGGGAGGCCATGGTACGCCGCGGCTTCAGGCCGCTGGCGGAAGAATGGTGGCATTTCACGCTGGAAGGGGAGCCCTGGCCGGACACGTATTTCTGCTTTCCCGTCAAAGCGAAGTGACCGCCAAGCCTACGGTTCGCAGAAAGAAATGTCTAACACTGTTCTGAATCTAAAATCTTATCATCTTTGGGTGTCTTTTCCGCCCTGGCGTTGCTTCATTCCGGTCAACGCAGCGCTGCTGCGCCTCCCTCCATTCAGCTTAGCCAGGGCGAAAAACTCATCCCAAATCTGATCATCTTTTATACTGAGAATAGCATAAAAAACCGGCTTTTCGGTTCAATGAAAAATCTGAGGAGCGCGGATAGATCAATCCTGTTTTCTCCAAATGACAGCTCCGCATGCTTTGGAAAGCGGGATCATCCGAACATCCAGCGCACGATTTTTACGATATACTCCGACCAGAAGCGCATATCGTGCTGTCCGGGGCTTTCGCGGTACTCATGGGGAACGTTCAGCTCCGTCAGGAAGCGGTGCATGGCGCGGTTGGGCTCGATGAGAAAATCCTCGGTGCCGCAGCACAGATACATTTCCGGCAGCTTTTTCCCCGCCGCCAGCAGCCGGCGCACCTGGACCTCCGGGTTGCAGTCCCGCTGCTCCACGGTTTCCAGATCGCCGAAGCACTCACGGTAGTATTCATAATTGGCCATGCCGTTATCCTGGCCGGGTTTCATGCCCGCGATGCCGTGCACGATCAGCGCCGAGGACAGGGCGCCCGCCTTGCCGAAGCGCTCCGGATAGGCCAGGGCAGTGTGCAGCGCGCCGAAGCCGCCCATGGACATGCCGGCGATGCAGGTGTCCTCCGGCCTGCAAGCCAGGCCGAAGGTTTTGCGCACATAGTCCACCAATTCCTCGCCCAGCATGGACTGATACGCCCGGCCGGTCGCTTCGCCGTTCAAATAGAAAGAGTTTTCCGCCGTCGGCATCACGATGGCAAAGTTGTACTGCTGGGCCAATTCCTCCGGCACCCAGTTGCCCGCTTTGCCGGTGTAGCCATGCAGCAGGAACAGGGTGCGCATGGGCCCCGCGGGCTCCTGATGGGGGATGTCCGTGCGGATATCGTTGGGAATGAGCATTTCAAAGGATGTCATGCGGTGCAGGGCGTTAGAGAAGTATTCGATGCGGAAATAGGCCATGGCGCGATCCTCCTTCTGTGATCTAATCGCTGATCCGGGCCCCATTCGGCGGACGGATCCGATGGATACAGTGTAGCATGAAGGGTGGGAAAAGGCAAGGGCGACCCGCGCCGGGGATCGTTCATTTCCAATCTGGAAATTTTTTTACCAAAATTCATAAAAAGGTGTTGACAGAGTGGAAATGCTGTGGTAATATAAAGGCGAAAAGAGAGAGAAGAGTAGAAACGGAAGGACCCCAATCCCAACCAACCGACGAAAGCATCAAGCAAACGGACGGCATGGAGAAGGAGGAGATTCCCATGGATCAGGCAAATTGGCGGTGGGGGCAATATCTTCAATCGGAAAGGCTGAATCGCGCTGTATAAGATGGCTGCATCATCAGGCAGCAACGCATGGAGCGAAAAGAAAACCAGCGGATCAGACCAAAACAGAAAAAACCAAAATAATAGAAAAGGATAAGCTCAATCAGGATATGACCGGCCCGCCCCCACCGGAACAGGGAAAAAGGATCACTGCGAAAGAGAAAGAACAAGATAAACCGAACCAGACATCAGGAAATCGATTCGGATGGATCCAAACAAAACGAAGCCGCGAAACCAAACCAGATCAAGGGTCAAAAGCATGCAGGGCCCTGACTTCGCGCCTTTGAAGCAAAGCTTTCTCGCCATGATCCCATAAACGGGTTAAAAATATAATAGAAAAACATCAGGGCTGCCGTGAGGGCAGCCCTGATTTGTGCTGTCATGCGCGGACCGCGTATCAGCCTGTCGGCAAAGGATCCGGGGGATGCAGGCGGCGCGTACGTCGCTTGGGAGCGGTCCCGGACCGCTTCCCCGATCGGGTTTCGGACGAAACCCGACGGGCCCATCGGCAGACGGCCGCCGCCGGCAGCGCGCCGATATGCTTTTCCGCGCCGTGCTTCAGTTCGGGCTGCGCTTCCGTGTGGGCAAGGCACCTTACCCTGCCGGCGGAGGGACAATGAAGGAAAATTCGCTGCCTTGGCCGGGGGTGCTGGTCAATTGAATGCTCAGGCCCATTTTTTCCAGGATTTCCTTGGCGATGGACAGGCCCAGGCCGCTGCCCTTGTCGCTGCGGCCCCGTTCAGCCTGGTGGAAACGGTCGAAGGCCAGGCGCTGTGTTTCCTCATCCATGCCGATGCCGGTATCCCGAACGAAGAATCGGGTGCCGCCGGATGCCGCCTGGGCTCCCAGGATGACCTCGCCGCCGGATGGCGTATATTTCCGGGCGTTGTCCAGAAAAATGGTCAGCGTTTGGGACAGGCGATCCTCATTGGACCAGATGTCCGGCAGCGGCGCGTCGGGCAGGGAGCGAAGAAAGCGAATGCCTTTTTGCTCAAACAGGCTGCTGTTGCGGTCATGCAGCTCGTAAATCAGTTCATTGGGATCGATGCGTTCCATTTCAAAGGCGGCGGGATTGGACTGCAGGGAGCTGAGCTCCAGCAGATCATCCACCAGCCGGGACAGGCGGGTGGCCTCATCCACGATGATGCTGTAATAGCGCTGACGGTCCCCCTCCTCGCTGACCAGGCCGTCCCGCAGGCCTTCGCCCAGCCCCCGAATGGACGCCAGGGGCGTGCGCAGTTCATGGGAAATATTGGCCACGTAATCATAGCGGGTGCGCTCCAGCCGTTCCTGCTCCGTAATATCCCGGATCAGGGCTACCACGCCGCGGCTGGCCCCCTCCTCCTCCCGGGGCAGGCGGGAAATGGCGCAGTACAGCACCCGGTCTCCCGCGGTGAATTTCAGATCCCACTGATCCTCCGGCTGCTTTTCCTGCAAGGCGGCCATCACGGAGCGATAGGCGGGGGTTTCCTCTCCGCCCAACAGCTCCCAGGCGGCGGCATTTTCATGCAGGATGCTGCCCCTGTCATCCACCGCCAGAATGCCTTCGCTCAGCCCCTCCAGGATCAGGCTCATGCTTTCTTTTTCACATTTCAGCTCCCCGATGGCCTTGGCCACGCTGCGGCTCATGTAATTGAGGGCGCTGGCGATTTCCCGCGTGTCCCGTCCGGGCAGATCCTCCGGCAGGGTCACCTGCTCCCCCTCGGTGATCCGTCCCGCCATCTGGGTGATGATCCGCGCGGGCCGGGCGGCGCGGCGGGCAACCAGGGTGCTGATCAGCACGGTCACGGCGGATATGGCCACCATGGAGATCAGCAGCCGGTTTCGGAAGGACACCGCCGCCCCGTTGAAGGCGTGCATGGGCAGGCCCGCCAGCACGGAGCCATTCTCCGTGCGCCGACCCATCATCAGCACGGCGGTGTCGCCGAGGCGGACCTGGGCGGAAACGGAAGGCTCCCGGCGCAGGCTGTCCAGCAGGGTGCCCAGGGCGCCGCCGCCCTCGGAACAGGACACGCTTCGGGTGCGGGCCAGCACCTGCTGATCCGGCCCCAGGAAAATGCAGAACGCGCCGCCGGTGAACAGGAGCGGGTTGGCCGCGGCATCCAGGTCTTCCCGGGCGATTTCACCGCTTTCGTACTGCGCCAGCAGCGTTTCCGCCTGCGTCAGGGCGCCGGACAGGCTGCGGTTGATGGAATCGGTGTAGATATCCGAAAAATAATAGCTGCTCACGGCGAAATACACCACCGTCACGCAGAGCAGGCACAGGATCAATTCCGTCAGGAACCGGGCCACGGAAAAGGACAGCTTAGGCATCTCCGCGCACCTCCGCCTTATAACCTACGCCGTACACTGACCGCAGCAGGATATCCGTGTCCTCCGGCAGCTTTTTGCGGATGCGCTTGATGCTGGTATCCACCACCCGTGGATCGCCGTTGAAATCAAAGCCCCAGATATTATCCAGCAATTGCTCCCGGGTGAATACCTGGCGGGGATGGCTGGCCATCAGATGCAGAATCTCCACTTCCTTGGGCGACAGCAGCACGCTTTCGTCCTTCACCCGCACCTCGTAGCATTTCAAGTCGATTTCCGTGTTGCCCACGGTCAGCCTGCCCTGTTCCGGCGCGGCTTGGATTTGGTTCATGCGGCGGAAGATCACCGCGATGCGGGATACGATCTCCCGGGGAGAAAAGGGCTTTACGATGTAATCGTCCGCCCCCAGGGCGAAGCCCAGCAGCTTATCCACTTCCTCCCCTTTGGCCGTCAGCATGATGATGGGAGCCGTGGAGACGGCGCGGATGTCGGCGCACACCTGAATGCCCGTGCGCCCGGGCATCATGATGTCCAGGATCACCAGATCCGGCCGCATGCGCTGGAACGCTTCCATCACATCGTCCCCCCGGAACACGGAATAAACCTCGTAATCCTCCCGGGTCAGATAAATCCGCAGGGACTCATGAATGCCGATTTCATCATCGGCGATCATAATCAGCTTCTTTTTGTTCATGCCGCTCCTCCCGGTCCGCATTCCTCGTGAAAAAAACGTGTGCCCAATACGGTATCATTATATCACGGGCCCTTCCCGGCGGGCAAGCCCTGCCGCATGAACATCATCATTCTGATGCGGGCTCTGGCCGCGGCTGTTCAGGCGTCGGCGGATCCTGTTTTTTTCAAAAAGAGTCAAATCTGTCCGGTGCTTGTATCAGATCAAAAAAGGAAAACAAAGGAAGCCTGAAAAACGGGAGAGGGAAAAACGAAAAAAATGAAAAAGACGTAAAAAACGTAAAAAAACGTAAAAACGTAAAAATCCTAAAAAACCGCAAAAAACCAAATACGGGCTGCATGTTCCCTTGTGCATGGAGGCCCTGCCGTGCTATAATAGATAGGTATGGGATTGTTTACGCGAGGGGGATCGGCACATGCGGATCGGGTTTGACCACGACAAATATACGGCGATGCAATCGGAGCATATCCGGGAGCGGATCAGTGCCTTCGGGGGCAAATTGTATCTGGAATTGGGGGGCAAGCTGTTCGACGATTATCACGCCTCCCGGGTGCTGCCGGGCTTCCGCCCGGACAGCAAGGTATCCATGCTGCTGAATCTGAAGGACCAGGCGGAGCTGGTGATCGCCATCAACGCCGACGATATTGAGAAAAGCAAGGTACGGGGCGACCTGGGCATCACCTACGACGCCGACGTGCTGCGCCTGATCGACGCGTTCCGCGCCATCGGCCTGTACGTGGGCAGCGTGGTCATGACCCGGTGGCAGGAGCAGCACGCGGCGGTCAATTTCAAAAAGCGGCTGGAAAACCTGGGCATCCGCGTGTACCGCCATTATCCCATCGAGGGCTATCCGTATAACGTGAAGCACATCGTCAGCGAAGAGGGCTTCGGCCGCAATGAGTATGTGGAAACCAGCCGGCCCCTGGTGCTGGTTACCGCGCCCGGCCCGGGCAGCGGCAAAATGGCCACCTGCCTCAGCCAACTGTATCAGGAGCAGAAGCGGGGCATCAAGGCCGGATACGCCAAATTTGAAACCTTCCCCATCTGGAACCTGCCGCTCAAGCATCCGGTAAACGTGGCCTATGAAGCCGCCACCGCCGACCTGGACGACGTAAACATGATCGACCCCTTCCACCTGGAGGCCTATGGGGAAACCACGGTGAATTATAACCGGGATATCGAAATCTTCCCGGTGCTCAACGCCCTGTTTGAATATATATACGGCACCTCCCCCTACAAGTCGCCCACGGATATGGGCGTCAACATGGTGGGCAACTGCATCACGGACGACGTGGTGTGCCGCGAAGCCGCCAGGCAGGAGATCATCCGCCGTTATTATGCCGCCCGGTGCCTGGTGCGCCAGGGACACGCGGAAATGAGCGAAGTGGAAAAGCTGGAGCTGCTGCTGCAGAAAATGAACCTGTCCGACGACGACCGGCCCGTGATCGCTTCGGCCCGCGCCCGGGCCGAAGCGACCGGCGCCCCCGCCCTGGCCATTCAGCTGCCCGACGGCCGTATCATTACCGGCAAGACCAGCGATTTGCTGGGCCCTTCCGCCGCCGCGGTAATCAATGCGGTGAAAGCCCTGGGCAACATCGAAAAGAAGCTGCACCTGATTTCGCCTTCTGTGATCGAGCCCATCCAGACCCTGAAATGCCAGTATTTGGGCAATCACAATCCCCGGCTGCATTCGGATGAGATCCTGCTGGCCCTGTCCATCTGCGCCGCCACCGACGAAACCGCCGCCCTGGCCATGGCGCAACTGAAAAAGCTGGAAGGGTGCGAGGCCCATTCCACCGTGATTCTCGCCCCGGTGGATGAAAACATTTTCCGCCGCCTGAAAATCAACCTGACCTGCGATCCCCAGTATCAGAGCCACAAGCTGTATCATCCTTCCCGGTAATTCTCCGGGCGATGCCCGCGGGAGCTGTCAGCCGTCGGTTTGCGCCCGCCTTCCCGGGCCGCTCGGCCGGGAACAGGGGGCGGCGCGCTTTCCAAATACTGTATTTTCTTCCGTTTTCATCTTGTGAACGAATAAAAAAACATTGTCACAGGATGTCTGTTATGGTATAATAGCGAGGCAACCTGCCGGAGGACGGTCAGCCGTCCCGGCGGGCCATGAATGGGTGCACGCCGAGCATGATGGTATCATTCATTTGGAATTCTATCTATGCATGGAGGAACGCATGTACAAGCTGCTGCTCGTAACAGACCGGGAGGATATCCTTTCCCTGTTCCGGGATCAAGTGGATTGGCCCAGGATGAATTGCCGGGCGCCCTATGTGGCCGGAGATCCGCAGGAAGCCATTTCCCTGCTCAACAGCAAGGCCATCGACGCCGTGGGGTATCGCCTGGAGCATCAGGACGCCTTCCCGCTCACCAAATTCCTGCGCTACGGCCGTCCCAGCCTGCCCATTTTTGAGGTATCCGCGGATCGGGAGAGGCAATTGGCCGCGCTGAAGCAGACGGTTTCGGTGCTGGATCGGCTGCACGCCGACGCCTACGACGACTATTACGATGAAGAAGCCATGCTGACCATCCAGCGGGATGAATTGGTGCATAATCTGCTGGCCGGGGAAATGCGGGATTGGGAAGCGGTGAAGCGGGAAATGAAGCTGATCCGTTCCCATGTCAGCCTGGATCAGCCCTGCGTGCTCTATGAAATCGATATGCCCCAGGGCGAGGTATATTTGTCCGGGCATCAGGGGCATGCCCAGCAGCGGCTGGAAAGCGCCCTGCGCAACAATTTCTTCGGCCGGTATGTGGACGGGATCTACTACGCCGTGGCGGTGCTCACCCCCCGGCACATCCGCATCGTCTGCATGCCTACCCACGGGCATGAGCCGGAATCCCCGGATGCCCTGGGCGCGCGCACCGACACGCACATCGCCGAAAGCATCCAACGGATCAAGGAATACCTGGATCTGGATATGAATGTGACACAGTCCGCCTGGCTGGACAGCGTGAAGGGGCTGCTGTGCCAGGCGCAGCCTGAATCGTAAGGAGGAATGAAGCATATGGGTATCTTTTCCACCATTGCCGGCCAGTTCATCGACGTGATCGAATGGAAGGACAATACAGGCGACACCATGGTGTACCGCTACGACCGGGGCGGCAAGGAAATCATGATGGGCGCCCAGCTCACCGTGCGGGAGAGCCAGGTGGCCATCATGGTGAACGAAGGCAAGCTGGCCGATGTGTTCCAGCCCGGACGCTACACCCTGTCCACCCAAAACATGCCCATCATGACCGCTCTGCAGTCCTGGAAATACGGCTTCAATTCGCCCTTCAAGGCGGAGGTGTATTTCGTCAACACCCACCTGTTCCTGGATCAGAAATGGGGCACCAGCAACCCCGTCATGATGCGGGACAGCGAATTCGGCATGATCCGGCTGCGGGCCTTTGGCAACTATTCCTTCCGGGTCAGCGAGCCCGTCACCTTCCTCAAGGAGGTGTTCGGCACCAGCGCGTACATGACCGTGGAGGGCGTGAACGGGCAGATCAAGCGCACCCTGGTATCGGGCCTGAGCGACGCGCTGGCCCAAAGCAAAATCCCCGCGCTGGATCTGGCCGCTAATTATGACGAGCTGTCTCAGTACGCGCTAAAGACCCTGGCGCCCCGGATCGAATCCCTGGGGCTGAAGCTGGAAAGCTTCCTGATCGAGAATATTTCCCTGCCTGATGAGGTGGAAAAGGCCATCGACCGGCGTACCTCCATGGGCGTGGCCGGAAACCTGCACCAGTATACCCAGTACCAGACCGCCGAGGCCATCCGCGAATCCGCGAACAATCCGGGCGGCGCCGCGGGCATGGGCGCCGGGCTGGGCGTAGGCGCGATCATGAGCCAGGTGATGCAGGCCGCCGTTCAGCAGCAGGCTTCTCCCGCTCCCGCGGCCCCCGCTGCGCAGGAGAATGCTCCCGCTTCTGCGGCAGAATTCAAGTTCTGTCCCGAATGCGGCACGCGCCTGCCCCGTACCGCCAAATTCTGCGTGGAATGCGGCACCAAACAGCCCTGATGGTCTCATATTGAAACACGAACGGAAGAGACTGTTTCCAATGGGGAAGCGTTCAGCGGCCGATTAAGAAAATCCAGGCTTTTCACGGATTTGAGGCAAACGAAAACCCTGCGGTGACATCCCCAAGTGAAGCGAAGCCGGGAGGCGAGGCGAAAACCTCTCGATGTCATCCCGCGCAGCGAAGCCAAGAGGCGGAGCGCAGTCGAGGGATCTGTGTGTGCGTCGTTAATGCGACAAACAGATCTTTTGACTCCGTTCCGCTTTTCGCGCCACTCCGCTCAAGAGGACAGAGGCCGCTTCTTTCTTCCTGACTTTCCGTGAAGAATCAAAAATTCATACAATTTGGCACGGGATTCCAACCGGATTGGTAGCATCCCGTGCCAATTTCATTTGGAAATATGTGTTTTGAGGAAGCCCCCTCCACATGAGCACACCGTATATGTGCGTTGACGGAACCCGGCGGGGCGTGGTCCGGCCCGGTCTTGCCCCCACGCTATCTGCGGATGCCGCCCAGATGACGCAGGCAGCGCTCGGCAGTCAGGGGAATCTCCGCGTCACCGCAGCACAACTTCGCCCGTGCAGGGCATCACGGCATCTTCCCGGATGATTTCGCCCACGCTGTCCAGCACGATCCGGCCGGACCGGGGATTCTTGACCGACAGCACATGGCCCCGGATATCGGCCTCCACGTCGGAGTATTCAAAAGCCAGGTCGGTATCCGCCATGGTGCAGTTGACGAGCTTCAGGTTGGTGCAATAGCACAGGGGCTGGGTGCCGATGATGTGGCAGTTGATCAGTGTCAGCCCATCGGAATACCAGGCCAGATATTCTCCCTGGACGGTGCTGTTGCGCACGGTCACATTTTTCGTGTGCCAGAAAGCGTCCTTGGTGTCCAGGATGCTGTCGTCGATTTCCAGGTTCCGGACATACTGGAAGGAGTACTTGCCCTTCATGCGGACCCTGCGCAGGCGGATATCGCTGCTGTCCAAAAACAGGTATTCGGATGCCACCTGGGTATCCGTCAGGGTGATGTCCTGGGACTTCCAGCCGAATTCCTGGGAAACCACCTGGCAATGATCCAGGCTGATCCGCTGGCATTCCCGCACGGCCTTGATGCCCCCCAGGGTGCTGTTGGTGATGACCCCGTCCGTGGCATACCAGATGGCGGCGCGGGTTTTTTCGTCCATGGACGATTGATCCATCCGGAAGCCCTGCACGTGCCACAGGGGATAGCGCAGGGAAAAGCAGCAGTCCTTCAAACGGATATCCCGGGCTTCCTTCAGGGCTGATTCCCCGTCTGCCGGCCCGGCAAAGACGCAGCCCTCCAGATCCCCGTGCTGCAGGTGATACAGCGCTCGTTCTTCGTCATACTGCGCATGGGAAAGAACCGTTCTTTCCATATTCTCCTCCCTGTTCTAAAAGCGGGGGAACCGCTTGATTTTCACAACGGTCCTCCCGCTTGATTTCGCTTGCAATATTCTGGTATCTGTTCAGTGAACAGAGGCAAGATGCGCGGCATGCCTCCCAGGGTCTTCCCAGTGGAAAAACCCGGAAAAAGCGCAGGGACGGAGAATGCTCCATCCTCCCGGCTGACACGCCGCCAGGGCGCGCAGGATCAGTAAGTCTCCTGCAATTCGATGTTCTTGTACCGCTTCAGGCCCGTACCGGCGGGGATCAGCTTGCCGATAATGACGTTTTCCTTCAGGCCCAGCAGCGGGTCCACCTTGCCCTTGATGGCGGCTTCGGTGAGCACGCGGGTGGTTTCCTGGAAGGACGCGGCGGACAGGAAGGATTCGGTGGCCAGGGAGGCCTTGGTGATGCCCAGCAGGATGCGCTTGGCAATGGCCGGCCGGCCGCCCTCCATGATGGTCTTTTCGTTGGCCTGCTCGAATTCGTAAATGTCCACCAGGCCGCCGGGCAGCAGATCGGTGTCGCCGGCATCCTCGATGCGCACCTTGCGCAGCATCTGACGCACGATCACCTCGATATGCTTATCGGCGATGCGCACACCGGAGGAATAGTAGGCGGACAGAACTTCCTTCAGCAGGTATTCCTGCACGGCCCGGACGCCCAGGATGCGCAGCAGATCATGGGGATTGATGGAGCCTTCGATCAGCTCGTCGCCGGCCGCCACGGTCTGGCCGTCCTGCACCTTCAGGCGGGCGCCGTAATGGATCTGATAGACCTTCTTTTCGCTGGCGTCCTCTTCGCTGGTGACGATGATTTCCCGCTTTTTCTTGTTTTCCACGATCTGCACCGAGCCGGAGATTTCGGCCAGGGTGGCGTCGCGCTTGGGCTTGCGGGCCTCAAACAGCTCTTCCACGCGGGGAAGACCCTGGGTAATATCGTCCGCGGAAGCAACGCCGCCGGAGTGGAAGGTACGCATGGTCAGCTGGGTGCCGGGCTCGCCGATGGACTGGGCGGCGATGATGCCGACGGCTTCGCCGATATCCACGTTGCCGCCGTGGGCCAGGTTCATGCCGTAGCAGCGGGCGCACACGCCATGCTCACAATGGCAGGTGAGCACGGAACGGACGCTCATTTTCGTCACGCCGGCCTTCTTGATCTGCTGCGCCTTGCCATAGTCGATCAGCTCGTTCACATGGGCCAGCAATTCGCCGGTGATGGGATGATACACATCCTCGGCGGCGTAGCGGCCGCGAATGCGGTCGTCAATGCCCTCGATTTCGCCGATGGGCTGCACCGTGATGCCGCGGACCTTTTCGCCCCGGGCCTCAAAGCAGTCGACCTCGCGGACGATGACCTCCTGGGCCACATCGACCAGACGGCGGGTGAGGTAACCGGAGTCAGCGGTACGCAGGGCGGTATCAGCCAGGGATTTGCGGCTGCCGTGGGAGGACATGAAGAATTCCAGCACGTTCAGGCCTTCGCGGAAGTTGGCGCGGATAGGCACCTCGATGGCGCGTCCGGAAGGAGAAGCCATCAGGCCGCGCATGCCGGCCAGCTGGGCCACCTGGCCCGCGCTGCCGCGGGCGCCGGACCCGGTCATCATGCTGATGGGGTTGTAGGTGGGCAGCACTTCCATCACGCGGTTCTTCAGGCGGTTGGTGGTATCCTGCCAGGCCTGAATGACCATGCGGTAGCGCTCGTCCTCGCTCATTTCGCCGCGGCGGTATTTCCGGTTGATGCGGGCCACCAGATCATCGGTTTCCTTCAGCCAGGTCTGCTTTTCTGGCGGGATGATGATGTCGCTGACGGACACGGTGATGGCGCCGCGGGTGGAATACTTATAGCCCAGGTTCTTGATGGCGTCCAGCACCTTGGCGGTCTGACTTTCGCCGTGGGCCCGGAAGCAGCGCTCCACGATGGCGCCCAGGTCCTTCTTGACCACCTTGTGGTCGATTTCCAGCACGAACTGGTCGTCCATGGTTTCACGGGGCTTGAAGCCCAGATCCTGGGGCACCACGTCGTTGAAGATCAGCAATCCCAGGGTGGTGTCGATCACGCGGCGTTCGGTGACGCCTTCCCAGGTGCGCTCCACACGCACCTTGATGGGGGCTTGCAGGGAAATCTGCTGGCACTGATAGGCCATCATGGCCTCGTCGGGAGAGGCGAACACGCGGCCCGCGCCCTTGGCATCCTCCCGGGTGATGGTCAGATAGTGGCAGCCGATGACCATGTCCTGGGTGGGGGAAATGACGGGCATGCCGTCCTGGGGCTTCATGATGTTGTTGGCGCACAGCATCAGGAACCGGGCCTCGGCCTGGGCTTCCATGCTGAGCGGCACGTGCACGGCCATCTGGTCGCCGTCAAAGTCGGCGTTGTAGGCGGTGCAGGCCAGGGGATGCAGGCGGATGGCCTTGCCCTCCACCAGGATGGGCTCAAAGGCCTGGATGCCCAGGCGGTGCAGCGTGGGGGCGCGGTTCAGCAGCACCGGGTGCTCCTTGATCACGTCCTCCAGAATGTCCCACACCTCGGGCTTCACCTTTTCCACCATGCGCTTGGCGGATTTGACGTTGTGGGCGATGCGCAGGGACACCAGCTTTTCCATCACGAAGGGCTTGAACAATTCAAGCGCCATATCCTTGGGCAGGCCGCACTGATACAGCTTCAGCTCGGGGCCGACCACGATAACGGAACGGCCGGAATAGTCCACGCGCTTGCCCAGCAGGTTCTGACGGAAACGGCCCTGCTTGCCCCGCAGCAGATCGCTCAGGGATTTCAGCGCCCGGTTGCCGGGGCCGGTGACGGGCCGTCCGCGGCGGCCGTTATCGATCAGGGCGTCGACGGCCTCTTGCAGCATGCGCTTTTCATTGCGCACGATGATATCCGGGGTGCCCAATTCCAGCATCCGCTTTAAGCGGTTGTTGCGGTTGATCACCCGGCGGTACAGATCGTTGAGGTCGGAGGTGGCGAATCGGCCGCCGTCCAGCTGCACCATGGGCCGCAGATCCGGGGGGATGACGGGGATCACGTCCATGATCATCCACTCGGGCTTGTTGTGGGACAGGCGGAAAGCCTCCACCACTTCCAGGCGCTTGATGGCGTGGGTGCGTTTCTGGCCCTCGCCCTCGCGGTCCCGTTCCTTTTCGATCAGCTCGGCGATTTCCTTTTTCAAGGAAGCGCTCAGCTCATCCAGATCCAGGGCCAGCAGCATTTCCTTTACTGCTTCGGCGCCGATGCCCGCCTTGAAGGAGCCCCGCTCCTCCTCGGTCATGGCCATGATGGAGCGGTACTTGGAATCGGTGATCAGCTCATTGCGGCTCACCTTGGTGGCTGCCTCGTTGCCGGGATCCAGCACGATATAGGAAGCAAAATACAGCACCTTTTCCAGGGCCCGGGGGCTCACGTCCAGCAGCATGCCCATCCGGGAGGGGATGCCCTTAAAATACCAGATGTGACTCACCGGCGCGGCCAGGGCGATATGGCCCATGCGCTCACGGCGCACCTTGGCCCGGGTGATCTGCACGCCGCACTTGTCGCACACCTTTTCCTTGTCCTTGAACTTGACGCGCTTGTATTTGCCGCAGGAGCATTCCCAGTCCTTCTGGGGCCCAAAGATCCTTTCGCAGTACAGGCCGTCCCTCTCGGGCTTCAGGGTGCGGTAGTTAATGGTTTCAGGCTTGCTCACCTCGCCGTAGCTCCAAGCCAGGATCTGCTCCGAGGAGGCCATGCCGATCTGAATGGAATCAATATTGGTTTGTTCAAACATGGATTGTAACTCCCTCCGCTTTGGCCGCTTCGGGCCGCTCTCTCCGCGCAGGCGGAAAAGAAACGCCCAGGTTACTCAAGATCGTCGTCATCGTCCAGCTTCATATCGTCCAGCACGTCATCCACTTCAAAATCAGCGAAATCGTCGTCCAGGCTGATATCGTCGTCCAGATCAATGTCTTCTCCGCCGGGCAGGTTGGCGTCGTCCTCCATGAACCCGTCATCGGGCAGAGGCTCGCGGCCGGCAGGCAGGGAATCGCCGGTATCATCATCGTCGTCTTCCAGTTCGCGAAGCTCGATTTCCTGATGGTTTTCATCCAGCACACGAATATCCAGCGCCAGGGCCTGCAGTTCCTTGATCAGCACCTTGAAGGATTCGGGCACGCCGGGGGTGGGAATGTTCTGACCCTTCACGATGGCTTCGTAGGTCTTCACGCGGCCCACCACATCGTCGGATTTCACGGTCAGGATCTCCTGGAGGGTATTGGCGGCGCCGTAGGCTTCCAGCGCCCACACTTCCATTTCGCCGAAGCGCTGGCCGCCGAACTGGGCCTTGCCGCCCAGGGGCTGCTGCGTCACCAGGGAGTAGGGGCCGGTGGAGCGGGCATGCATCTTATCGTCTACCAGATGGTGGAGCTTTAAGAAGTACATGATGCCCACGGTGACGGGGTTTTCGAAGGGATCGCCGGTGCGGCCGTCGTAGAGGATGGTCTTGCCGTCGGGGCGCAGGCCGGCCTTGGACAGGCATTCCTCGATGTCTTCCTTGGTGGCGCCGTCAAACACGGGGGTGGCGATATGCCAGCCCAGGGTCCGGGCGGCGATGCCCAGGTGGACCTCCAGCACCTGACCGATGTTCATACGGGAAGGCACGCCCAGGGGGTTCAAAACGATGTCCAGCGGGGTGCCGTCGGGCAGGAAGGGCATATCCTCTTCGCGCAGGATGCGGGAAACGACGCCCTTGTTGCCGTGGCGGCCGCTCATCTTGTCACCCACGGAGATCTTTCTCTTCTGGGCGATGTACACGCGCACCATTTCGTTGACGCCGGGGGACAATTCGTCCTTATTCTCCCGGGTGAAAATTTTCACGTCCACGATGATGCCGCCCTCGCCGTGGGGCACCTTCAGGGAGGTATCGCGCACTTCCCGGGCCTTTTCGCCGAAGATGGCGCGCAGCAGGCGTTCTTCAGCGGTCAGCTCGGTTTCGCCCTTGGGGGTCACCTTGCCCACCAGGATGTCGCCGGACCGGACTTCCGCGCCGATGCGGATGATGCCGTTCTCGTCCAGATCCCGGATGGCGTCCTCGCCCACGTTGGGGATATCCCGGGTGATCTCCTCCGGGCCCAGTTTGGTTTCCCGGGCTTCGGATTCGTATTCTTCAATATGAATGGAAGTGTATTTATCTTCCTTCACCAGCCGCTCGCTGATGAGCACGGCGTCCTCGTAGTTGTAGCCTTCCCAGGTCATGAAGCCGATGAGCATATTCTTGCCCAGGCCGATTTCGCCGTTTTCGGTGGAGGGGCCGTCCGCCAGCAGGTCGCCCACTTCGATCTTCTGGCCCTGATACACGCGGGGCCGCTGATTGATGCAGGTGCCCTGGTTGCTGCGGGCGAACTTGGTCAGCTTATACAGATGCTTTTCGCCGATTTCATCCTGGATGACGATCTCGTCGGCGGCCACGGAATACACCGTGCCGGCATGCTTGGACAGAAGGACCACGCCGGAGTCATGGGCGGCCTTGTATTCCATGCCGGTGCCCACGATGGGGGCTTCGGGCACCAGAAGCGGCACGGCCTGACGCTGCATGTTGGAGCCCATCAGGGCGCGGTTGGCGTCGTCGTTCTCCAGGAAGGGGATCATGGCCGTGGCGACGGACACCACCTGCTTGGGCGATACGTCGATATAATCCACGTCCTTGGCGGGCACTTCGATGGTTTCCTCCCGCCAGCGCACCACGATGCGGCTGTTGACGAAGGTGCCGTCTTCCTTGACGGGCTCCTTGGCCTGGCCCACCTTGTAGTTGTCCTCTTCGTCGGCGGTCATGTATTCGATGATGTCGGTCACTTTGCCCGTGGCCTTGTCCACCTTGCGGTAGGGCGCCTCGATGAAGCCGTACTCGTTGATGCGGGCATAGGTGGCCAGCGAGCCGATCAGGCCGATGTTGGGGCCTTCAGGCGTTTCAATGGGGCAGATGCGGGCATAGTGGGAATAGTGCACGTCGCGCACTTCCATGCCCGCGCGGTCGCGGTTCAGGCCGCCGGGGCCCAGGGCGGACAGACGGCGCTTGTGGGTCAGTTCCGCCAGCGGGTTGGGCTGATCCATGAACTGGCTCAGCTGGGAGGAGCCGAAGAATTCCTTGATGGCGGCGCTGACGGGCCGGATGTTGATCAGTTCGCCGGGCTTGACGTCGTTGGCGTCCTGAATGGCCATGCGCTCGCGCACCACGCGCTCCAGACGGGAAAGGCCGATGCGCACCTGGTTCTGCAGCAGTTCGCCCACGCTGCGCAGGCGGCGGTTGCCCAGATGGTCGATATCGTCGGTAACGCCTACGCCGTAGGGCAGGCCCAGCAGATAGCTGACGGAGGCCACGATATCGTCGATGATGATGTGCTTGGGCACCAGATCGTACACGCTTTCGCTGACCACGCGCTTGAGGTCTTCTTCCGGGGTCTCATTGAGGATCTTGAGCAGGGTGGGCAGATGCACCATTTCCAGGATGCCCGCTTCCCTGGGATTGAAGGGCAGGAAGCCGGAGGCGTCCACGAAGTTGTTGCCGATCACCTTGTGCACCACGTTTTCGCACTGCAAAAGCACCACGTTCACGCCGGCGTTCTGTACCTGGATGGCCTTTTCCCGGGTGATGTAGGCGCCTTTTTCCACCAGCACCTCGCCGGACACGGGGCTGACGATATCCTCCGCGGCGGTCTGGCCGGTGATGCGGGCGGCCACGCCCAGCTTTTTGTTGAACTTATAGCGGCCCACGCGCATCAGGTCATAGCGCTTGGGATCGAAAAACAGGCTGCGCAGCAGGGCCTTGGCGCCGTCCTCGGTGGGCGGCTCGCCGGGCTTCTGGCGCTTGTAGATTTCCAGCAGGCCCTGGGTTTGGGTCTTGGTGGAGTCGCTGCGGGCGATGGTGGTCATCAGACGCTCGTCCTCGCCCAAAAGATCGGTGATTTCCTGATCGGTGCCGTAGCCCAGCGCGCGAAGGAGCACGGTGATGGGCAGCTTGCGGGCGCGGTCAATGCGCACCCACAGCACGTCGTTGCTGTCGGTTTCATATTCCAGCCAGGCGCCCCGGTTGGGGATGATCTGAGAGGAGAACAGATGCTTGCCCGCTTTGTCGATCTGCACGTCAAAATAAGCGCCGGGAGAGCGGACCAATTGGCTCACGATGACGCGCTCCGCGCCGTTGATGATAAAAGTGCCATGCTCGGTCATCAGCGGGAAATCGCCCATGAATACTTCCGATTCCTTAATTTCGCCGGTTTCCCGGTTCTTCAGGCGGACAAATACCTTGAGCGGGGCCGCATAGGTCAGGTCGCGTTCCTTGCACCGCTCCACAGAATTCTTGGGCGTTCCGTCCAGCGAGTAATCGACGAACTCCAGCACCAGATTTTCGCTGTAATCGGTGATGGGGGACACATCCGCCAGAACCTCTTTCAGATCCTCGGTCAGAAAACGCTTGTAGCTGTTTTTCTGCACCTCGATCAGGTTGGGCATGTCCAGGACCTCGTCGATGCGCGAGAAGCTCATCCGCTTGCGCAGCTTCCCCATTTGGACCTCGTGCACCATAAAGCTATCACCCCTTTATTGCTCTCAATGCCGGAAAAAGCGCATATGTCCCCCTTCCCCATTTGCCCTTCCGTCCGTTTCCGACGGGGGCTGGGATCGAGGCGACAGTACCGCACTTTACCGATACTGATGCAATCATAGAGTATAGCATAATCCTATGCCCCTGTCAACCGTTTTCCTGCAAGATAATGAAATTTTTTGGATCTGTTTTCGACTGTTTTCGGATCCGCTCCGCCGGGGGCTGAACGGACGGGCGGGATATGCGCGGACGGGTATGGCATATCCCCCTGCGGGGCCCCCCGATGCTTGACGGCCCGGACAAGATCCACTATAATAACAAATGGAAGAATAACAAGCGCCTGTTTCTGAACCGGGAAGGATGCGTTTGCGGCGCCCGAGACCGCTGCGGTGCTTTCCTTGGTCTGCCTCCGGCAAGCCATCAAGCGCCCAGAATGGCGGACTGATACGCTCAAAACCGCATATTCCTCTTTTGGAAACAGACGGAAAAAACGCCGGAGCAGCCGGCGGTTCATTACGGTGAAGGAGGGCTTTCATCATGCAGATCGGAGCGCAGCTGTATACCCTGCGGATGTATGCGCAGAATGAACGGGATCTGGGAAGGACGTTGGAAAAGGTTTCTGAAATCGGCTACCGCACGGTACAGATTTCCGGGGTGGGCCCTGTCGCGCCGCAGCGGATCAAGGCGCTGTGCGATGACAACGGCCTGCAAATCGTGCTGACGCACTGCGCCGACGATGATTTCCTGGAGCGCATCGATGCATTGATCGAGCGCCACCTCCTGTACGGCTGCCGCTATGTGGGCACCGGAGGCATGCCGGAGCGCTACCGGCGGTACGGATGGGTGGATCATTTCGCGGAGGATTTCGCGGAGCCGGCCCGGAAGCTGAAGGAAGCGGGCATGCTGTTCATGTATCACAATCACGCTTTTGAATTTGCCCGCCAGGCGGACGGCCGCACCCTGATGGACCGCTTGCTGGAACTGATGCCCGCGGAGCTGATGGGCGTCACGGCGGACACCTATTGGCTGCACTATGCCGGCCTGGATGTGAACGACTGGCTGCAAAAGTATGCCGACCGGCTGCACTGCGTACACCTGAAGGATATGACGCCCCACAATTTTGAAAACCGCATGGCTGCGGTGGGCCGGGGCAATATGAATTTCCCCGCCATTCTGGAGACTCTGCGGGACAACGGCGTCACCGAATATGCCCTGGTGGAGCAGGATGACTGCTACGGGGAATCCCCCTTCGACTGCATGCGGCAAAGCTACGATTATCTGGCCTCGATGGGGTTCTGACAGACAGGAGCGGGAAGGATACGGCAGCGGACACCGTTCGACTGGGGATCATCGGCGCGGGCAGTACCGGCGCCGCTCATGGATGAACAGTTTTCCCTTCTTCAGGAAAAACAAAAAACTCCCGCCGCAAAGAGGATCGGGAGATAATCCTCTCCACGGAAGGGAGCTGTTGACCTGCAATCATGCCGGTACAAAGGCGTTGCAGTCCGGATCGTATCGGTAGCCGGCCGCCGCCATCACGGCAGTCAGGCGGTCCGGGTCCTCCTCCAGATCGTCGCACAATTGATCCAGGGAAGCGTATCGGTCCCGCAGCTTCATGTTCAGCACGCTCAGCAGCATGATGGGGTCTTGGGGCAATCCGGCCATGGCAGTTCATCCTTCCGTGATGCAATCAATCGGGCCCTTCGCCCGGAACAGCCGGATTATACCACTTTTCCGCCGTGCTGACAATGCCCGGGCGGGATCGCCGGGGCGGAAAGAGATTTTGATGGGAATAATAATGGAAGAAAAAAAGCCTTTGCTGCTGTGCCTGCATATGGATCCGGGGCGGGTCATGCGCCTGTCCTTCCTGGCGTCGGCCCTGGGAGCGCGGGTCAGGGCCGTGCCCGATGATCAGCTGGGCCTGCCCCTGGAGGCCCTGTGCGGCATGGATAAGCCCTGCGGCCATCCCGCGCCCGCCCGGGTGGAGGAGGAAATGCTGGTGATGGCGTTTTTCCCGGATGCGCTGTTGGATCGCCTGCTGCCGCTGCTGCGGAAGGAAATGGGCGGTGTGCGCCTCAAGGCGGTGCTGACTCCCCATAACTGCCGCTGGACCGCCGGCATGCTCTATGCCGCGCTCTCCCGGGAGGCGGAGCGGACAGCCGGAGGGTAATATTATTTTTCTTCTAAAATCTTACATCTTTGGGCGCCTTTTTCGTTCCGCTCTGCCAGAACAAAGAATCCATCCCAAATCTGTTAAGATTATAAAACACAATTTGCAAAGAGAGAGATAAGAAGAGGAGGACGAGGCAGGGGCCTACGCGGCCCCTGAACCCCACGCCAGGGGATGATCCCCTGGACCCACTCCTCGCAAAGCTGCTTGATCGATAGAACCAAGGAATCGTCGCGTGTTACGCTGGGATTGCGGAAAGATTGAGAGCTTCTGGCCCAATGAAAGCCGGGATCCTCCTCAGAAAAAAGCGAGCTTTTCTCTCTGGATGATCCCCCGGCTTTCCCCGGATGCAATGCATCCG
>JAFXVJ010000055.1 GCA_017524615.1 Clostridia bacterium
AATCAGGTCTTTTCCCTGGATGGTTTTGATCATCTTTGATGCTCCTTCACCCATGCCAGCAGTTCAGCGTATTTCATGGTTCCGGCTGCGACAGACAGGCCAACATGCACCATTTCTTCATCGGCATATTGTATGCTCGAAACTGCACATTCCTCATTTTAGAAACACACTATAGTCATAAAGAAAAAACTACTGCCTCGAAGCGAATGTGACTTGTGAGCTTCCCTCCGCGTTCTGGACTTCGCGTTCCAGTTCCCGGAAGAATTTCTCATATTTCCGCTGGAGTTCCCTGAAACGGGGTGGGATATTCCGCTCCGTGCATTTTTTCCAGGCATAAGCGGATGAAGCTTTCGGCGGTCTTGCTGCAATAACGGTCCTTGTTGTATCCGATGGCGATGGTGTCTGAAAGGGAATCGTCGAACAGGGGACATACCTCGACCAACTGGCGGATATACGACCCGGCTGTGCCTGAAGCCACATAATTGCTGTTGAGGTAAAGCTCCGGGCATATGGCGATCCCGATGCCCTCGGCGGCGAGGGCCATGGCTGTCTGCGTATTGTTGGTTTCAAATTTGATCAGCGGTTTGATTCGCGCTTTTTTATACGCCTGATCCATGATGGTGCGGATGCGGTCCCCCTCCTTGAGCATGACGAAAGGAAAATCGCGGAATATGGAGATATCGTGATCCGCGCGGAAGGCAGACAGGCGGGCTTCGATCTGCTCCGTGGTGCTCCAGCGATCCCGCAGCAGGATCTTTGGGATGACAAGATGGAGGCGGTCTTTCATCAAAGGGAACGATTCCGCCCGGTCGATGCGGAACGGGGCAAAGCCGATCATCACGTCGATTTCTCCGCGCTCCAGCAGGCTTTCCAGCATCTGTGTACTGTCCTCCTGTACGGAAAGCTCCACCAGGGGGAATCGGCGCACGAATTCCGGCAGCACCATGGGCAGGATCGCCTGACCCCGGGTGTATGAAATGCCGACGCGCAGTTCCCCGCGGATATTTTCGTTGATGTCGTTCAGCATGACCACTGTTTGCTTGTACAAATCCAGCATCCGTTTCACCGCCGCTCGGTACTGGCGTCCGCCGTAGGTGAGTTCCAGCCCCTGCCGGCGTTCAAACAGCCGACAGCCCAGTTCCGATTCCATGCGTGATATGCAGTCGCTCAGCGCTTGCTGGCTGATGTGCAATCGTTCAGCGGCCCGGGTGATGTTGCCCGTTTCTGCCGCCATCATGAAGTATTCCATGTTCTGAAAATTCATTCGACCGCCCCCTGTTCTTCGTTGAAATTATATCACAAAATAATGCTTGTGAAAACTACGATATAAAAACTGTTTTAATTTGTGATTGGAATGAGGTATAATACTTATCAGAAAGACGCGATAAAAAAATAGATCGATATGAATGATGTGGTATAGGAGGCAGATTATGACGGTCAAAAAGGAACTGATCCTGAACCCGAACTGGTGCAAGGGATGCGGAATCTGCGCGGCGTTCTGTCCCAAAGGAGCGCTGGAGATCGTGAACGATAAGGTGCAGCGCGTCAAGGACGCGGAATGTGTACTGTGCGGACAATGCGAGCTTCGCTGCCCGGATTACGCGATTTATATCAACGAAGAAGAGCCGGAAGGAGATGCGAACCAGTGGATCAAGTCGTATTGATGCAGGGAAACGAAGCGTGTGTGGAAGGCGCGATTGCCGCCGGTATGCGGCTGTTCGCGGGTTACCCCATCACCCCTTCCACCGAGATCGCCGAGCTTTCGGCTTACCGTCTGCCCCAGGTGGGCGGGAAATTCATTCAGATGGAAGATGAGATCGCCTCCATCGCCTGCGCCATCGGCGGGTCGGTGGCGGGCGTAAAATCCATGACCGCTACCAGCGGCCCCGGTTTTTCCTTAAAGCAGGAAAACTTGGGCTACGCCTGCCTGGCGGAAATCCCCCTCGTGGTGGTGGACGTGCAGCGCATGGGTCCTTCTACGGGCATGCCAACTTCCCCGTCCCAGGGCGACGTGATGATGGCCCGCTGGGGGACCCACGGAGATCACCCGATCATCGTGATCAGCCCTTCCTCGGTCACGGAAGCGTATTACCAGACGATCCGCGCCTTTAACCTGTCCGAAAGGTACAGGACGCCGGTGATTTTCCTGATGGATGAGATCATCGGGCATTTGCGCGAGGGCATGCAGATGAAGGAAGCGGAGGATATCACCATCGTCAACCGGCCCACGGTGCAGTTTCCCGATCCGAAACGCAAGCCGTACCATATGAACGAGAAAAAGGGCCAGATGGTCCCCCAGATGGCGCCCTTCGGCTGCGGCCAGCGCTACAACATCACGGGCCTGATCCATGACGAATCGGGCTTCCCCACCAACTCCACCGAGGAAGCGGAGAAGCTGATGTACCGGCTGATGCACAAGATTTCGGACAACTACAAGGACATCGTCCGTTACGAACAGGTCAACATGGACGACGCCGACGTGGCCATCGTTTGTTACGGCGGCACCATGCGCGCGGCGCAGACCGCCATGGAAATGGCGCGGGCTAAGGGAGTCCGCTGCGGCATCTTCCGCCCCGTCACCATCTGGCCCTTCCCGGAAAGGGAACTGACCGCGGCGCTGGGCGGGCTTAAAAAAATCGTGGTGGCCGAGCATAACTGCGGCCAGATCGTACTGGAAGTGGAGAGGCTGACCCGCGGTGCCTGCCCCGTCGCTTTTGTGGGAAAGTACAACGGCGCTGTGATTACACCGCAGGAGATCCTGCAGAAAGTGGAGGAAGCGTAAATGAAAGTCAATACAGGCGACGTAAACGCGGCTTCCCGGACAAAACAAATGTCCAACCTGATTTATAAGTACATGCGTCCAGAGCATTTGCCGCAAATCTGGTGTCCCGGCTGCGGCAACGGCATCATCATGCGCGACGTGGCGCAGGCCATCGAGAACTTGGGCCTGAGCCGCAACCAGACCGTGATCGTTTCGGGCATCGGCTGCTCCTCCCGGGCGGCGGGCTACATGGACTTCAATACGATCCACACCACCCACGGCCGGGCCATTGCCTTCGCTACAGGCATCAAGCTGGCCAATCCCGAGCTGGAGGTCATCGTGATCGCTGGGGACGGCGACATTTCCGCCATCGGGGGCAATCACCTGATCCACGCGGCCCGGAGGAACATCGGGCTTACCGTGGTGGTGATGAACAACAGCACTTACGGCATGACGGGCGGGCAGTACAGCCCCACCACGCCTACCAACGCTTACGGCACCACCGCCCCTTACGGCAATCTGGACCGTTCCTTCGATATCGCGGGTCTGGCCTACGGGGCGGGCGCTTCCTATGCCGCCCGGGGCAGCGCGTACCATGTGCAGCAGACCATCGGCCTGATCCAGGACGGCATCCGCAACAAAGGCTTTTCCATTATCGACGTGGCCAGCATCTGCCCCACCTATTACGGGCGCAAGAATAAAAAAGGCGACGCTGTAGAAATGATGAAGTGGCAGCGGGATCATGGGGTCACGGTGGAGCAGGCGGCCAAGATGGACCCGGAGCAGCTGAAGGACAAGCTGGTCATCGGCCTGCTGCATCATGCCCAGTATCCAGAATTTACTTATAAATACGATATGCTGATCAAGAAGCTGGCAGAGGAGCGTGAAGCAAATGAGTAAAATGGAGCTTCGTCTGGCGGGCAGCGGCGGCCAGGGCGTGATCCTCGCTTCGGTCATCTTAGCGGAAGCGGCCGTCCAGTCAGGAAAATACACCGCCCAGAGCCAGTCCTATGGCCCGGAAGCGCGCGGCGGGGCCTGTAAAGCGGAGACGCTCATCTCGGACGATCCCATCGGCTTTACCAAGGTGCAGCAGCCCACCTTCCTCATGGCGCTGACCCAGAAGGCGCTGGATACCTACACCCGCGCGCTCCCCGAAAACTGCCTGGTGCTCGTTGACGAGGGCCTTACTGTGCCGGAGAATTTGAACGGCCACCGGGTACTTCGCCTTCCCATCCTGCGCACGGCCAAAGAGACGGTGGGCCGCGCCCAGACCGCGAATGTGCTGGCTGTGGGGTGCATCAACGCACTGCTGGGCATTACGGACATGGAGACACTAAAGAAGGCCGCCTCGCTCCATATCCCCCGGGGTACGGAGGAGATCAATCTAAAGGCGCTGGCGGAGGGCGTGAAGCTGGCGTCTGCCGTTCCTGGGGAGGGGAACGCCCCGGCAGCCCGTTCCGAAAAGAAAAAAGGTGCGAAGCAATGAAAATCCATGAGTATCAAGCCAAGGAACTGCTGGGCGCGTACGGCGCGCCCGTACCCCCGGGAGAAGTGGCCGCCACTGTGGAGCAGGCCGCGGCGGCCGCGGAAAAGTACGGCCGCTGCGTGCTGAAAGCGCAGGTCCATTCTGGCGGACGCGGCAAAGCGGGCGGCGTCAAGCTGGCGGAAAACGCGGACGAGGCGCGCGCCATCGCCGGGGAAATGTTGGGCATGCGGCTTAAGACCAATCAGACGGGACCGGAAGGCAAGCTGGTGCGCAAGCTGCTGGTCACCCCGGCCGTGGAGGTGAAAAAAGAGTTTTACTTGAGCGTGACCGGCGACCATGAAAACGCTTGCTTGGTGATCATCGCGTCCGCGGACGGGGGTACCGAGATCGAAGAAACCGCCCGGACCCACCCCGAACGCATCGCCCGTGTCCCCGTTTCCGCGGTGGAAGGCTTCAAGCGCTATGAAGGATTGCAGGTTTCCGGTGTATTAGGGCTGACCGGTGAAAATGAGAAGGAACTCATATCGCTGCTTGACTCCATGACGCGGCTTTATCGGGAAAAGGATTGCTCGCTTGTGGAGATCAACCCCCTGGTGCTGACGGTCGATGGACAACTCATATGTTTGGACGCGAAAGTGACCTTTGACGACAACGCCCTGTTCCGGCACCCGGACCTGAAAGAGCTGCGGGACACCGACGAGGAAGACCCGCGGGAATACCGGGCCTCCCAATATGATTTGAATTTTGTGAGCTTAAGCGGCAGCATCGGCTGTCTCGTCAACGGCGCGGGGCTGGCCATGGCGACCATGGACATCATCCAGCATTTCGGCGGCGAACCGGCCAATTTTTTAGACGTGGGCGGCAGCGCCTCCAAAGAAAAGGTGCAGGCGGCGTTTGAACTGCTGCTTTCGGATGAAAACGTTCGCGCGATCTTTGTCAATATCTTTGGCGGCATCATGAAGTGCGACGTCATTGCGGAGGGCGTGGTGGCGGCCGCCCGGGAAATGGGTATTTCCATTCCGCTGATCGTGCGGCTGGAAGGAACGAACGTTGAACTGGGCAAGCAGATTTTGGCGGCTTCCAATCTAAAAATCATCGCCGCGGAGAATATGGCCGACGGCGCGCGCAAGGCAGTGGAAGCCGCGGCATGGACGGGGGGCGACGGGGCATGAGCATCTGGGTCGATGGAAATACGAGGGTGATCGTGCAGGGCATCACCGGCAAACAGGGCGCGTTCCACACGGAACAGATGCTATCTTACGGCACAAAGATCGCCGCCGGCGTTACCCCCGGCAAGGGCGGCCAGACGCTGCTTGGCGTGCCGGTGTTTCAAACGGTGGCGGAGGCTAAAAAAGCCACCGAAGCCAACGCCTCGGTGATCTATGTGCCGCCCCGCTTTGCGGCGGACGCTATCTTGGAGGCGGCGGACGCGGGGATCGAACTGGTGGTGTGCATCACAGAGGGCATTCCCATCCTGGATATGGAGCGGGTCAAGCGTTATTTGGCGGGAACCAATACCAGGCTCATCGGCCCCAACTGCCCGGGCATCATCACGCCGGGCGAATGTAAGATCGGCATCATGCCCGGCTATATCCACCGCAAAGGCCATGTGGGGATCATTTCCCGTTCCGGTACTCTGACCTATGAAGCCGTCAAACAGCTTTCTGACCGTGGGATCGGGCAATCCACGGTGGTGGGCATCGGCGGCGATCCCATCCGGGGGACAGGCTTCGTGGACGCGCTGGAGGCATTTGAAGCGGACGCGGATACCTATGCGGTGGTCATGAACGGCGAGATCGGCGGCAGCGGCGAAGAAGAAGCCGCTGAATACATCAAAAGGAAAATGACCAAGCCCGTGGCCGCCTTTATCGGCGGGCAGTCCGCCCCGGCAGGCAAGCGCATGGGACACGCCGGGGCCATCATCTCCGGCGGCAAGGGTACCGCAGCGGGCAAGATCGAAGCGTTGCGCGCTGCCGGAGTGGAAGTCGCGCTCACGCCGGACCGGATCGGCGATGCGCTGGTAAAGAGCCTGTCTGAACGCGGATTGCTGGAAAAATGCCGCACGAACTGAACAACGAGGTGAATTCAATGAATACTGCCACCATCCTGGAAACCATCATGATCCTTTGCTTTGGCATTTCCTGGCCCCTGTCCATCGCGCGCATGTACAAAAGCTGGTCTACCGGCGGAAAAAGCATCTTTTTCAGCTGCTTTATCCTTTTAGGGTATATCTGCGGTATCTGCGGCAAGATCGTGGCGCACAACTATAATCTCGCATTCATCTTCTATATCATCAATACCGTCATGGTCACGGTGGATATCCTGCTGTGGATCCGCAACTACCGATATGAAAAGACGGGGAAGAAAACTTTCTTTATCTGAGAGAGAATGATCCAGAAAAAAG
>JAFXVJ010000056.1 GCA_017524615.1 Clostridia bacterium
AGAAGCAGCCAAAGAAAGCATACTTGCCAATGCTGGTGACACCGGGCTCTATCACGATTCTGGACGGAGACATACCCCACGGCGTGGTCGTTATATATCTGCCGGTTTCATCTTTCACGCTGTAATCTGCCATGGCTCCTGTCCCGCGGATGGTGAGCAGGCCGGTGCTGTCCAGCGTCCAGGTTAGATTATCCCCATTCGCGCCGCAGTTGCTACTGTCTATGATTTCGGCGGATGCCGCGGTCAGGCCCACCATGAGCAGCGCGGCGCACAGGGCGAAAACGAGAACCGGTTTCAGGCTTGCTTTCATGATCTATTTCCTCCCTTCGGAAAGGTCTTTTCTTTTTTCACGCACGTCATATTTTACCATACGGCCTCAAAGAATCAATGAATGCGGGTCGGTTCGCCCCTGATCCCGGGCCCGGCGGCGGTTGAACTGCGGCGCGATTTGTGATACACTAAAGACAGCCAATATCGTTTTGATCCCCGTTGATAAAGGAAGGAGCATACCTGCATGATGAACAAGCGTTATCTGGTGGCGCTGGATCAGGGCACCACCAGCAGCCGGGCGGCGGTGTTTACCCTGGAGGGGCATATGATCGCCGCGGCCAACCAGGAATTCCCCCAGCATTACCCCCGCCCCGGCTGGGTGGAGCACGACCCGGCGGATATTCTGAGCACCCAAATCGAATCCCTGCGGGCGGCGGTGCGAAAGGCGGACATTGACCCCGGCGAAATCGCCGCCATCGGCATCACCAACCAGCGGGAAACCACCTTCATTTGGGACAGGCAGACCGGCGCGTGCCTGCACAACGCCATCGTGTGGCAATGCCGCCGCACCGCGCCCATCATTGAAAAGCTGATGGCGGACGGATGGGGCCAGGTGATCAGGGAAAAAACGGGCTTGGTGCCGGATGCTTATTTTTCCGGCAGCAAGCTGAAATGGCTGCTGGATGAACTGCACGCAAGGGACCGGGCGAGAAAGGGCGAGCTGTGCTTCGGCACGGTGGATTCCTTCCTGGCCTGGCACTTGGTGGAAGGGCATCCCCACGTGACGGACGCCACCAACGCGGGACGCACCATGCTGTTCAACCTGCACACGCAGGATTGGGACGATGAACTGCTGAACGTATTGGACATTCCCCGGGAAATGCTGCCCCGGGTGGTGGACACCGCCCAGGTGATCGGATATCTGCGCCAGGATCTGCTGGGGGCAAAGATCCCCGTGGCTGCCCTGGCGGGGGATCAGCACGCCGCGCTGTTCGGCCAGGCGTGCTTTGAAAAAGGCATGGTGAAAAATACCTACGGCACCGGCTGCTTCATGCTGATGAACGCGGGGGAGGAATTCCGCCTCAGCCAATGCGGCCTGCTGACCACCATGGCCTGGCGGCTGAACGGCAAGCCCACCTACGCCTTTGAGGGCAGCGTGTTCATGGGCGGGGCCACCATCCAATGGCTGCGGGACGAAATGAAAATGATCTCCACCGCGGCGGAGAGCGAACAGGTGGCGGCGTCGGTGCCGGACACGGGCGGGGTGTACCTGGTGCCGGCGTTCACGGGCCTGGGCGCGCCGTACTGGAACATGTACACCCGGGGCACGTTGGTGGGCATGACGCGGGGCACCGGCCGGGCGCACATCGTGCGGGCGGCGTTGGAGAGCATCGCCTATCAGAGCCGGGATCTGTTTTCCGCCATGAGCCAGGACTGCGGCCTGCGCAGCCCCGCCCTGCGGGTGGACGGCGGCGCAACGGGCAACAATCTTTTGATGCAGTTCCAGGCGGATCTGCTGAATGTGCCGGTGCAGCGCCCCGCCGTGCTGGAAACCACCGCGCTGGGCGCGGCGCTGCTGGCGGGCTTAGCCGTGGGCATCTATTCAAATTTGGAAGAAACCGCCCAGGGCTGGCATGTGGCGGATCAATTTGAGCCGAAAATGGACGCCGCCCGCCGGGAAACGCTGCTGGCCGGCTGGCACCGGGCCGTGGACGGGGCGCTGCATTGGGCGAAAGAAAGCAGGTAACTGAAATTTGATGAACCCATGCTTTCTCCCTTGACGAACCGTGGAAAAGCATGTATACTACTTCCGAACTGAATACCTTATCCAGAGCGGCGGAGGGACTGGCCCGATGATGCCCGGCAACCGGCGGGGATACCGCATGGTGCTAATTCCAGCAGCGTGAGCTTCACGCTGGCAGATAAGGCGCAAACGAAAGGATTTTTCATGGCCGCTTGTCTGTTGATAAGCGGCCTTTTTGCGGCCCGGACGGTGTTCAGAATCAAGAAAAGGAGAGATGAATCCCATGCGTACCCTGTTTACCTCTGAATCCGTCACCGAAGGGCATCCGGACAAAATCTGCGATCAGATTTCCGACGCCGTCCTGGACGCGCTGCTGGAGCAGGACCCGGATTCGCGGGTGGCCTGCGAAACCTGCGCCACCACGGGCCTGATTCTGGTCATGGGCGAAATCACCACCAAGGGCTATGTGCCCATCGCGGACATCGTGCGGAAGGTGGTCACCGAAATCGGCTACGACCGGGCCAAGAAGGGCTTTGACGGCCAATCCTGCGCCGTGCTCACCGCCGTGCACGATCAATCGCCCGATATTGCCCAGGGCGTGGACGACGCGCTGGAAACCCGCGATGACGCGAACAATGAAACCGGCGCCGGGGATCAGGGCATGATGTTCGGCTTTGCCTGCGACGAAACCCCCGAAATGATGCCCATGCCCATTGCCCTGGCGCATCGGCTGACCCGCCGGATGGCTGAAGTGCGCAAAAACGGCACATGCCTCTGGATGCGGCCCGACGGCAAGGCCCAGGTGACGGTGGTATATGAGGATGGAAAGCCCGTGGCGGTGGACACGGTGGTCATTTCCACCCAGCATGACGATTATATCCCCCAGCAGGATATCCACGCGGCCATGATCGAGCATGTGATCCGCCAGGTGATCCCCCCCGAACTGCTGAGCAAAGACACGAAATATTACATCAATCCCACCGGCCGGTTCGTGGTGGGCGGTCCGGCGGGGGACAGCGGACTGACCGGGCGCAAGATCATCGTGGACACCTACGGCGGCTATGCGCCCCACGGCGGCGGCGCCTTCAGCGGCAAGGATCCCACCAAGGTGGACCGTTCCGCCGCTTACGCCGCCCGGCACGCGGCAAAAAACGTGGTGGCGGCCGGATTAGCCCGTCAGTGTGAAATCGCCCTGGCCTACGCGATCGGCGTGGCCAACCCCGTATCCTTCCAGGTGAACACCCGGGGCACCGGCGTGATCCCGGACGCGGACATTGCCCGCCTGGTGGAGCGGGTGTTCGATATGCGGCCCGACGCCATCATCCGGCGGCTGGACCTGCGGCGGCCCATTTACCGGCAAACGGCCGCCTACGGCCATTTCGGCCGCACCGATGTGGATCTGCCCTGGGAGCGCCTGGATCAGGTGGACGCACTGAAAAAGGCCTGGGAGGAAATGAAAGCAACAGAATAACGCCGGCGGCAAGCAGCCCTGTCAAGCAGGTATGGACAGGGCTTTTTTGATGCCTCACGGAAGGGTCAGGAGACAGAAACGGCCTTTCATGTGTCTAAAAACGTTACAAAATGAAAATAAAATATTAAAAAAATATTACAAAAAGGGGTTCAATTATTGAGAAAATGTGATATAATCATTTCATCGGTTGGGAAACACCGGTATTTTCGCCAAAAAGGGGAGAACAAGATTGCTGACAAAAACGCAGGCGACGCGGCGCTTTACCTTTACGATGCACGCGGAAGCGCATTTGAGCGCTTCCATGTGCGCGTGCGCCGCCTGGGCTGCTATTGAAGAGCACGATAAGATTTTGGACATGGCCTGCGGCCAGGGAGCCCTGCTGGCCCGGCTGAATGACCAGTACCGCGTGACGGTGTGCGGCCTGTGCGACACGCCGGAGCAGGCCCGCATCGCCCGGGAGCGGCTGGGGGACGCCGATGTGGTGCCCGGCCGCATGGAGGATATTCCCTGGCGGGACGGCAGCTTCCACATCGTACTGCTGTCCGCGCCGCTCCGGGGAGAAGTGACGCGGATCCTGGATGAAACCCTGCGGGTGATGCACGCGGGCGGGCAATTTGTGCTGTCTGTGCCCCTGTTCCATGGCCGGGGGGAAGGCGAATTGGGAAAGCGGGAAATCATGCGGCTGATGCAGGAGGCGGGCTTCGAGGAAGTGTCCTTCCGCACGGCGGGACTGGCCGGGGTGATCATCGGCTGGAAGCAAGGGGAAGGAAAAATGGGGCAGTGAACCGGAGCTGTTCGCACGGATCATCATGAAACAGCCGCGGAAGGATAACATCCCATGACAGGGCAGCGGGCAGTATTCAGGAGGGGATGCGGCCGCGGGCCCTTTATTTATTTGAAAACCGTGGGAAAACGTAAAAAACCGAAAAAAGTGGAGAGACCGTGGCCGCTGCATGAAGCAAAGCGATTTGGTATTGTCAGAAATGCAGGGTTATGATATGATGATGCGGAAAAGAGCGCCGTGGATCCATACGGCGCCGATCACGGATCTAAGACAGGAAAGAA
Source organism: Clostridia bacterium (assembly GCA_017524615.1). Classification (GTDB taxonomy): domain Bacteria; phylum Bacillota; class Clostridia; order Christensenellales; family Aristaeellaceae; genus RUG563. Next base: position 4,551 of record JAFXVJ010000056.1, read on the forward strand.
ACGGATAATACCCGGCAAACAAGCCTGTGTCAGGCGGAAAAACAGCCCGACCGGCGCAGAAAGCCAAGCGCTGCCGGAGCCGCCGCGCGGCTGCCGGATGGGCCCGCAAAAGGAGGAAAACTGATGGCAAACGGAGACGCCGTACTGAACCAAACCATGCAGGCGATTGAGGAAAAGGCTGTGGATACCAGCAAAAAGCTGAAGGTGGGCATCATCGGAACGGGCTGGATCGCGGAGGCGCACCTGCTGCAATACCTGAAATTCCCCGATGTGGAATTGGTGGCCATGGCGGATCTGATCCCCGGCAAGGCGGAAAGGTTCTGCCGCCGTTTCGGGGTGGACCCCGCCGGGATCCGCTTCTATCCCGACCATAAATCCATGCTGGAAAACGAGCAACTGGACGCGGTGTCCATCTGCACCTACAACGCCACCCACGCCGCATGCGCCATCGACGCGCTGAACGCCGGGGTGAACGTGCTGCTTGAAAAGCCCTTCACCGTGACATTGGAAGAAGCGGTGGAAGTGATGCGGGCGGAAAAGAAATCCGGCAGGATCCTCACCATCGGCTTCCAGCCCCGCATGGATAAAAACATGCAGCAGATCAAGAAGATCGTGGAATCCGGCGCGCTGGGGGAGATCTATTATATCCAAACGGGCGGCGGCCGCCGGCGGGGCATTCCCAATTCCACCTTCATCGAAAAGAAAACCGCGGGCATCGGCGCCCTGGGGGATATCGGCTGCTACAGCCTGGATATGGTGCTCAACGCCATCGGCTATCCCAAGCCCCTGACGGTGACGGGCTACACCTCCGATTTCTTTGGCACCAATCCCCTGTACAGCCGGCCCGACCAGAATCATACCGCCGAGGAAAACGCGGCCCGGTTCAGCGTGGACGATTTCGCCGCGGCTTTCATTCGGCTGGAGGGCGGCATCATCCTGGATTTCCGTATTTCCTGGGCCATGCATCTGGATACGCCCGGCGATACGGTGATCCTGGGCAAGAAAGCCGCCCTGCGCATCCCCTCCACCGAGTGCTGGAACGGCACGGTGGGCGGGGAAATGACCCTGTATACCGACGTGGCAGGGGTGCAGACGGAAACGAAGATCCCCATTCTGGAAACGGGCAAGGAGCTGTTTGAACTGAAGGTGCGCTCCTTCCTGGACGCCATCAAGGAAGGAAAGCCCGCGCCGGTTCCCTCCTCGCAGATTCTGTATAATCAGGCCATCATCGACGGCATAGCGCAGTCCGCCAGGCTGGGCAGAGAAATCGAAATCCGGATCCCGGAGATTTGATTCTTCCCCTTTCCGGGGCAGGCAGACCGACATGAACAAAGCCGCGCGGGAAAAACTTGCGCAAAGAGGGGCATGTATGGTATAATTTTCTCGCAATCATTGGAAACGCTGCATGAAAATCCCACGGTGTATCGTTATATGGGTGTAAACGAACTCAGGAGGCGAATGAACAATGAAACGAGCAGCATCCCTTTTGCTGGCGCTGATCATCCTGTGCGGGTGTATCCCCGTCCTGGCCAGCGGCTACGGTTATCCCAACGTCAACAGCGGCTCCACCCGGCTGATCAGCCTGACCCACAACTGCCCCAACACCGGCATCATGCTGCCGGAGGTGTTCAGCCCCTATCAGACCACTTACCTGCTGACCGTGGCGAACTGGGTGTCCCGGCCCACCTTCACGCCGGTGGCGGAGGATCCCAACGCCGTCATCCGCGTGAACGGCCAAATCGTGCCCAGCGGCCAGAAATCCCAGGTGATCCCCATGACGGATCAGCCCCAGGCCGTGACCATCCAGGTCACCAACGGCACCTCCGTGCCCACCACCTACACCATTTACCTGCAGCGCAGGCCCAGTGAAAAGCGCACCCGCGTGTCCGCCGGATACATCAAGAACATCTATCTGCGGGGCACCACCTGGCGCATCGACGCGGACCTGGTAACCGTGAAATACAGCGGGGAAGACTACAATAGCGGCAATCTGTCCACCTTCACCAACAGCAGCTCCGATTCCTACGACTACGAGGTCAATCCCAACTGCATTTTCTACTACGGCACCAAAAACAACTGCTACCGCGCCAATAATATCAACACCTTCATCAACAATTATCTGCAATATGGCAGTTCCCTGTACACCATCATCTACATCGAAAGCGAAATCGTGGCGGTATTCCCTTACGGGGCGGATTACTGACGAGCGCGAATCCTCCCTTTTCGCTTCGGCATGACGTGGGCCCGGCGCCCACGTTTTTTTGTGCTTCTTTGCGGTTTGTGAGGAAAATAATACTATACTCAAATTAAAATAGAAGTACAAAAGTAAAACGCTCCTGTCATCCCGAGCGGAGTGGAGCGAGAGCGGAACGAAGTCGAGGGATCTTTGAGAAACAGATTACTCCCAGCAGCATATTACCCAGTTTCCAGATCCCTCCGCTCCGCTTCGCTCTCGCTCCGCTTCGGTCGGGATGACATTGTAACTTCGTCTATCTTCCTTGCCGATTTTATTTGAGAATAGCATAAAACCCTTCGGTGCCATCCCGGGCGCAGCCGAAGGATCTATGTGTGAATCGTTAAACCGTAAACAGAGCTTTCGGCTCCGCTCCGATCTCGCTTCACTCCGCGCACGAGGGCAACAAAGGTCGATCCTTTCTCCCTGACTGTCCATGATGAATCTTTTTGCTTCATCGCGGGTGGCGTTTCCGGCTGACGCGAAGGGCTTTACGTTGACATTTTTCCTGTGGAATGATACAATCGGCGTCAGGAAAGCATGACGGGAGCACGGCTCCGGATGGGAAGTGCGGAACATGGATCTTGAAACGCGGAACACGCTGGCGCGGATCGGCGATGCCTTCGGCTTGCCGGGGGAGCCGCTGGAATGGACGGAAATCAAGCAGGGAAACGTGAACACTACCTACAGGGGCACGTATCAGTGCCGGGGGGAAAAGCGGGATTACCTGTTTCAGCGGGTGAACACGTATGTGTTCCGTCATCCGGAGGAGCTGATGGAAAACATCGACCGGGTGACGTCGCATATCCAGGCCGGCTGCCCGGGGCAGGCGTGCCTGCGCTATCTGGAGAACCCGGCGGGAAAGAATTATCTTTCAGACGATACCGGGTTTTGGCGCGTGTGCGCGTTCATTCCCTCCGTCACGTTTGATACGGGAAAGGATTTGCGTGTTGTGCGCAGCGCGGGGGAGGCGTTTGGCGGTTTTCAGGCATCCCTTCGGGATTTTGACGCGGCGCGTCTGCATGAAACCATTCCGGATTTCCACAACACGCGCAAGCGGTACGCGGCCCTGCGCGAGGCGGCGGAAAAGGATCCGGCGGGCCGGAAAAAGGATGTGCCCGGGGAGCTTGCCTGGCTGCTGTCCGTGGAGGATACGGCCTGCCGGCTGACGGATCTGGCCGCGGTCGGGAAGCTGCCCCTGCGGGTCACGCATAACGATACCAAAATCAACAATGTGCTGTTCTCGCCGGACACCTGCCAGGCGCTGACCGTGATCGACCTGGATACGGTGATGCCCGGGCTGGTGGGCTTTGATTTCGGGGACGCCATCCGTTCTGCCGCCAATCAGGTGGAGGAGGATCACGAGGACGCCAGCCTTGCCCGGCTGAACATGCCGGTGTTCCGGGCCTTTTCGGAAGGGTTCCTGAGCAAAACCGCCCGCACCCTGACCCGGGAGGAAATCGGCACGCTGCCCATCAGCTGCGTGGCCATGACGGTGGAGGTGGCCGTGCGGTTTTTGACCGATTACCTGAACGGGGACGTGTATTTCCGCGTGGCCCGGCCGGATCATAACCTGATCCGTACCCGGAACCAAATCGCCTTGGCCCAGGACATGCTCAAAAAAACGGATGAGATGGCCGGGATCGTGGAAGCGTGCAGGGCGATGTTCGGGTGATCGGATCGCCGCTTGTCACGGCCTTGCAGCCCAAAAAGGGCTGTCTCTCGCGTCAGTTTTCTGACGTCTTGAGACAGCCCTTTGCGTTGCATGATCCATGGGGAAGCAGCATCCGTCTGCTTCGTGAAAAACCGATTCACCGTTCCACGGTATCGATGATCCCGCCGCCCAGGCAGGCCTCGCCGTCGTAGATCACGGCGCTCTGGCCCGGGGTGACAGCCCGCTGGGGCGCGTCAAACACAAAATGCAGCCGATCTCCGGCGCGGGTAACGGTGACGGGCTGATCGCCCTGACGGTAGCGGAACTTGGCCGTCAGGCGGCAAGGCGTGTTTTCCGGCAGCGGATCGCCCACAAAGGTGGCCTGGTCCGCGGTGCAGGCTTTGCTGTACAGCAGGGGATGATCCTCGCCCTGAGCCACGATGAGCCGGTTGTTTTTCAGATCCTTGTCCACCACGAAAAAGCTGCGCCCGTCGCCCCGGCCCCCGATGCCAAGGCCGCGCCTTTGGCCCAGGGTGTAATACATCAGCCCGTCGTGACGGCCCACGATTTCGCCATCAGGAGTCACCATGTTTCCGGGCTGCGCGGGCAGAAAGCCCTTCAGGAATTGCTTGAAATTCCGTTCGCCGATGAAGCATACGCCGGTGGAATCCTTCTTTTTGCTGACGGGCAGCCCGGCTTCCGCGGCGATTTGGCGCACCTGAGGCTTGGTCAGATGCCCCACGGGGAACATGGACTTTTGCAGCTGCTCCCGGTGGATCATATAGAGGAAATAGCTTTGATCCTTGTTGGGGTCGATCCCCCGCAGCAGACGCCCTTCTTCATCGGTGCGCACGAAATGGCCGGTGGCCATTTTATCCGCGCCGGCTTTCATGGCAAAATCCAGAAACGCCTTGAATTTGATTTCCCGGTTGCACAGCACATCCGGGTTGGGGGTGCGCCCCGCCCGGTATTCGGAAAGGAACAGGGAGAATACCCGATCCCAATACTCCTTGGCAAAATCCACGGCATAGTAGGGGATGCCGATTTTGTCGCACACGTCCCGCACATCCCGCCAGTCGCTTTCGGCGGTGCAGACGCCGTCGTCGCCTTCCTCGTCCCAGTTTTTCATGAATACGCCGATGACCTCATACCCCTGCCGCTTGAGCAGAAGCGCGGAAACGGCGCTGTCCACTCCGCCGGACATGCCCACCACGATGCGCATCACAGCACGCCCCTTTCCACCATCCGGGCGTAGAGCGCCGTGAAAGCGTCGTCCGTCACCTTGTCCGGCGCCTGCGCGGCGTCGATGGGAATGATCCGGTCGGGATACCGGCGGGCCAGCGCCTCGTACGCTTCCTCCGTGGAGGCGTGGAAGCGCTCCCCGGCCTGCTCGATCCGGTCGGGATCGGATACGGCCATGCGGCGGCGCATGGCCTCCACATGGCTCATGCGCAGGTAAATGGTAGCGTCCGGCATGCCGCCCCGGAAAGCGGGCCGGTTGATGGCTTCCACCCATTCCACGCCCAATCCCCGGGCCACACCCTGATATACCAGCGACGAATCCACAAACCGGTCGCACAGCACGATCTGGCCGGCGGCCACGGCGGGCAGGATCACGTCCTTCAGGTGCTGCGCCCGGGCGGCGGCGAACAGCAGCGCTTCGGTTTCGGCGGTCATGCCGCCGTCCTCCCGGGACAGCACGATGCCGCGGATTTGCTCCGCGATGGGGCAGCCGCCGGGCTCCCGGGTGCGCCGCACGGCGTAGCCGTAGTCCGTCAGCCGTTTTTCCAGCGCCGCGGCCTGGGTGGATTTGCCGCACCCGTCGCCGCCCTCCAGGGTGATGAAAAAGCCCTTGGGCGCGTCCATCCCGGGGCACAGGATATCGCAGAGGGCCTGGGGGGTCTCCGCCGCCCAGGTGGGGCCCTGCGCCAATAACTCGCCATCATCGCCATAGCCGTACAGGGCGGCGATGGAGTCAATGCCGCAGTCCTGGGCGCCCTTCACGTCCCCGGCGATATCGCCCACCATGACGGCCTTTTTTCCTGCCGGCAGCACCCGGCGGATCAGTTCGGCCTTGTCGGCATGCAGGTCCCGGTTATCCGGGCCGGCCACGGCATCCAGATAGGGAAGCAGGCCGAAATACCGCAGGATATCCACGGAGGTGTGCTGGGGCTTGCCCGTGGCCACGGCCAGGTAAACGCCCCGCGCCTTCAGCGCGCTCAGCAGCGCGCGGATGCGGGGATACACGCGGTTTTCCTTCCAGCCGATGGGGATATACCGTTCCCGGTACAGATCGGTGGCGTAGGCGGCCTGCTCCTCGGTCATGCCGCAGTACCGCATATAAGATTCGGCCAGGGGCGGGCCCAGAAAACGGCGCAGCACCTTTTCTTCCGGCACCGGCAGGCCCATTTTCCGCAGGGCGTATTCCGTGCAGGCAAAAATACCGGGCTGGGAATCGGTCAGCGTCCCGTCCAGGTCAAAAATGACGGCATCGTACTCAGGCACAGTCAACATCCTTCCGTTTGACAGGATTTGCGCTGTTTATTGTACGATACCGGGGCGGAAAAATCAACCCTCCGCCGGTCGGTAAATGCGGCACAGCCTGCGCCGATCCGCTTTTTTGACCCCGCCGCGCAGCAGCCGCTTTTCGCAGGGGAAACAGATCAGGCAGCCCATGACCTGCAATCCGGCGGGATACGGCCGTCCGCATACGATGCACTGGTTTTCCTTCATGCGTTCATCTCCCTTCCGCCATCAATATGGCCGTATGACGGCTGTTTTATGCAAAAAACTGGTAAATGAACGGGAAACGGGCGCGGATGGGCAGGGCGGCCCCCGCTTGCCCCCGCGGGCGCGGTTCGCCCTGCTTCTTTCTTCCGTGATTCCTTGGCGGAAAAGCTGCACAAAATGAATTGACAAAGGGGTGTCTTTTTCATATAATGACTGTTAATGGACGGGTACGCCTGTACAGCGTCCAGAAGAACGAATGCTCCGCGGCGCGGGCAGCGGGTACGTACACAGGAAAAACACAGGAGGGTTACTTTATGATCGGATTGTTAGCATTCATTGTCAGCGTGGCCGGGTTGGCAGCCACCGGCATCGGCCTGTACGGCGTGATGAATCATTTGGTGCTGGGCGAAATCTTTCTGGTTGGCTTTGCCCTGTCCGCCGCGGCGCTGATCCTGGCCAGCATTGGCGTAAAAATCTCCGGCAAGCTGCTGTCGCTGATCGCGCTGGTGGTGGGCATCGTGACGCTGATCGGCAGCGGCGTGCTCTTCTTCCTCTATGACGGCGTGGAGTTCTTTAAGAGCGGCCATTCCCTGAAGGACTATCTGGAAAACGTGTGGACGAAGTTCAAGTACGTATTCCAGGGCGTGAAGGATGAGGCCGTGGTTCTGGTGGAGCAGAACGTCAACGACACAGTGGACAACCTGATCCCCGGCGTGGGCAGATGATCGCTTCCCGTCCGGTTTCCAGCCGCCGCATGACCGCGGCGGTTTTTTGTATCGCTTCCGGCAGCGCTTGGAGATCCGGACAGTATCAAATCTTGTCATTTGAACCGTAAAAACGTATTTTTGGGGCAGCATGCCTTGAAGAAATCGCAGCCATCTGCTATGATAGCGCAGAACCCGAAAAGGAGGGGAAACGACATGATTGATTTGCAGAATGTGAGCAAAACCTACGCAAAAAACGGCGTAAAGGCCTTGAATGATTTGACGCTGCACGTGGAAGGCGGCGAGCTGTTCGGCTTCATCGGGCCCAACGGCGCGGGCAAGACCACCGCCATCAAGCTGATGACGGGAATATTGATGCCCGATGCCGGCACGATCACCATCGCGGGCCACGATATGAGCGCGGACCGGCTGGAAGCCCAGCGGCTGATCGGCTTCGTGCCGGACGGCAACGACCTGTATGACCGGCTGACCGGCATGGAATACCTGAACTTTATGGCCGATATCTACCAGGTCGGCGCTTCGCAGCGCAAGGCGCACATCGAAAAATACCTGAGCCTGTTTTCCCTGGAGGACGCGGTGAACAACCAGATCCGCGCCTACTCCAAGGGCATGAAGCAGAAGCTGGTGGTGATCGGCGCGCTGATCCACAATCCTCCGGTATGGATCCTGGATGAACCCCTGGGCGGGCTGGATCCCCGGGCGGCCCATTTGCTGAAGGAGGAAATGAAGCGCCACTGTGAGGCGGGCAACACCGTGTTTTTCTCCACCCACGTGCTGGAAGTGGCGGAAAAGCTGTGCACCCGCATCGGCATCATCGACCATGGTTCCCTGCGGGCCCTGGGCACGCTGGATGAGCTCCGCTCCGGCGAGGTGGGCGCGTCCCTGGAGGAACTGTTCCTGGAGCTGACGGACGACGGAGGCGATCAGGCATGACACGCGCGTTCAGTGGATATTTTGCCCTGCTGCGGCTGCAGCTGCTGTCCCGGCTGGCGGATTTGAAGCCACGGAACCTATTCCGCCGCGGCGAAAACACGCCGGGTGACGCAGCCCAGCCCGCCCGGAAGAGGCTGTTCGGCCGGCAAAAGGGCCAGGGCATCACCAAAGGCCAGCTCATCGTATACATTTTCCTGTTCATCTATCTGTGCGCTTTCCTGGTGATCACGGAAAACCTGATGCTGAACGTGCTGATCTCCATTGGCCTGCCCGACCTGCTGCTGACCATGGCGGTGGTGACGGGCATGGTGAGCACGCTGATTCTGTCCTTCTTCTTTATCATGAGCTCCCTGTACTTTGGCCGGGATTCGGCGTTCATTGCCTCCCTGCCGGTGTCTCCCCGCACGGTGCTGGCTGCCAAGCTGACTCAGATCTGGCTCAGTGAAACGGCGGTTTCCGCGATCTTTATCCTGCCTGCCAGTATTCTGCTATCCATCCGTGTGGGCACGGACGCGCTGTTCTTCCTGCGGGTGCTGCTGATCTGGCCGGCCATCTGCGTGCTGCCCATTGTGATCGTCAGTTTCCTGTCCACGCTGCTGATCCGCCTGTCCGCCCTATGGAAGCACCGGGAAATGGTGGTCACGGTGGGGGGCATCGTACTGATGGTGGCGTATTTCATCGTTTGCTTCGGCATGGGCAACATCACCGGCAGCGCCGGGGACGGCGATGAAATGCTCGCCCAGTTTTTCAAGAACAATTCCGCCCGCATCGAATCCATGAGCCGCTTCTTCCCGCCCGCCGGCTGGGCCGTCAAAGGCCTGAACGGCGATTGGGGCCAGCTGGCGCTGCTCCTGGCGGTGTGCGCCGCCGCCACGGCAATCACCCTGTGGGTGCTGGGCTATTTCTACCGCACGCTTTCTTTGCTCCAAAGCGAAACCCCCGTGGCGGTACGCAAAGGCCGAATCAAAGCCTCTTCCTTCTCCGGCGGGTCTCAGCTCAAGGCCTGCGTGCAGCGGGAGATCCGCCAGATCCTGCGGGTGTCCGCCTATGCCACCAACGCCCTGCCCAGCGCAATCCTGCCCATTCTGATGTCGGGCGTCATGGTTTTTTCCGTGAACCGCGCCTTCAGCCAGGAGGGCACGACGCTCGCCGGTGCGCTGGGGGATCTGAACGCTGGATTGTTCCTGGCCATCCTGACCGCGGTGCTCACCTTCATGGCGGGCCTGAATCCCGCCCTGGCCACTGCCGTTACCCGGGAGGGACGGGGCCACGGCTTCCTCACCTCCCTGCCGGTGGATCCCCGGGTATACATCCGGGCCAAGATGATCGTGGGCTTCGGCCTGTCTCTGATTGGCGCGGCCGGCGCTTCCATCCTTTTGATCGTCATGATGCCTTTCTTCGCACTGCAAATCGTGCTGGCCCTGGTGCTGGCGCTGATGTTCTGCTACGCTACCGGCGCCATCACCCTGACCCACGATATCCGCCATCCCAAGCTGAATTGGCTGACCGAGCAGGAGGCCATCAAGCAAAGCATGGGCGCCCTGATGGGCATTCTGATCAGCTGGGGCATCCTGGCGGCCCTGGCCATCCTGAGCTATTTCCTGCTGAAATGGGGCCTGGGCTTGTGGGAATACTTCGCTGTGATGGCCGTCATCCTCTCGGGCCTGATCGTCTTCAGCCGCAGCCGGCTGATGAAAGCCGCTGTTACCGATTACTGCAAAGCTTAAAATCCTTGCGGCCGCCGACCAGGGCAGATTGACGGGGATGCCGGCTGTGGCGCGTGCGCATCATCCCCTGACTGCTGCCCGGAACAAAAACCCCGGCGCGTTCCGGTAAAAAACGATTGCCCGGGCGGGGCCCTCATCCCCGCAAAACGGTTCATGGGCCGGCGTTGCAGAACGTCGGCCCACGTTTTATGTCCAAATTGTAAATTATAGTATTGATTTGCAATATATACTTGACAATTTGATGCGCAAGTCCTATACTGAGTCCGAAAGGAGGCGCTATGAAAAACCTGAGGATGAAAATGGCCCGCATGCAGCTGGGCATGTCGCAAACGGAATTGGCGCAGGCCGTGGGCGTTACCCGACAAACGATCGGGCTGATCGAATCCGGGGAATTCAATCCCTCCATTCGCCTGTGCGTCGCCATCTGCAGGGCGCTGCATACCACACTGAACGATTTATTCTGGGAGGAGGAGCATGGAAAAGACACGTTATGACGAACGGCAGGAAAGCCAGCTGCTGCGGATTGAGAGCAAGGGAGGCGCCTTTGCCTGGTGGGGACTGCTTGCGGTCATCCTGGGCCAATGGGTCGTTTTCGGCAGCGATTTTTCCCGCCTGGCTGGAGAATTGGCGGTGTTTCTCCCTTTGTCCGTGTATCTGGGCGTTTCCTCCCTGCTGAGCGGACTGCGGGACCGCTATTGGCCCGCAACGGTGAGAGGAAAGCTCCTCCTGGCCCTGCTGTTTGGCCTGTCGGCGGGCGGGCTCAATGCCCTGGCCATTGCGCTGCACCCGCAGCGCGCCTGGGGAAGGCCCCTGCCTATGTTCCTGACGCTGCTCATTTCCGTTTTTGCCTTCGCGTTCCTGGCCTTGCTGTGCCTGGAAGCGCTGTGGCGCAGACGGCGGAAAGCGCTGGATGAGGAACGGGAGGAAGAATAAGGCGAAATATGCGGTTCGCTGTATACAATTGTCATTGAAAAAAACTGAAAAAACGTATATAATAGGGCAAACGGTTTCAAAGGAGGCGATCGTGTGGAGAATGACATCCTGCTGGGCGATGTGATCCAGACCCGGAAACCCCATCCCTGCGGCAGCGACACTTGGGTGGTGATCCGCACGGGCGCCGATATCAAAATGAAATGCCAGGGCTGCGGACGGATCGTGATGCTGGACAGGCAGGTTTTTATCAAGCGCCGGAAAAAGCTGATCCAGCGCGGCCCATCGCCTGAAGATGTAAGAGAGGAGTAAACCGACGCCATGCAAACCGAGAAAAACAAGACCAACTTCTGGAAGGAATACCGCGCTTACCGCGCCAAACGCAAGCAGCAGGAAAAGGCTGAAAAAAAGCTGCGCAAAGAGGAAAGAAAGACCCTTTCCCGCGAGGAAAGGATCGCCAGCCAGAAGCAGCGTGCGGAGCAGCGGAAAAAGGAAACCGTCTGGAAATGGGAGATTTTCAGCTGGGTGATCACCCTGGCGGCCGCCGTGGCGGTGGCGCTGGTTGTGCGCACGTTCCTTGCCGAGCCCGTGATGGTGGAAGGCAAAAGCATGAGCAATACCCTGCTGGATCAGGAGATCGTGCTGGAATCCAAGCTGGCCTATCTGGTGGGCCAGCCGCAGCGGAACGATGTGGTGATCTGCCATTATCCGGAAAGAGGGAATACGCTGTTTGTCAAGCGTCTGGTGGCCCTTCCCGGGGATGCGGTGGAGGTTCGAGCCCTGACGGAGCAGGAGTGGAATGATCATCAGGAGGAGTTGGAAGCTGAATTGCAGGCGTGGGTTGATTTCATCCGCACGATCGACGTGAGCGCCGCTGATTCCGAGCGCAGGCAGGACGTGGAAATCATGCTCATGCAGGCGAATCTGATCGAGCAGATGATCATCGGCCACAGCTACAGCAGCAATCACGCCAAGCTGAAATTCGTGTTTGTGAAGGCAAAGGATGATCTGAGCGCGGATGCGGTTCCCCAGCGGGTTCCGATCCCCGAGTATATGGGGCGGTGGCCTTCCTCGGATTATGAACTGCAGGTGCTGGAGGATAACCAGTATTTCGTGATCGGCGACAACAGGGGCAATTCCCATGACAGCCGTTCCGGCGACGTGGGTCCTTTGGATCGGAGCTACATCCTGGGCAAAGTCAAATGGGTCGTCTGGCCGTACACGGACTGGCGGACCGTGGAATAACGCTCATCGTGTTCTCGGGCTGAAATATATCATTTTATCTGATTCTCATCTGAAGGATGAAAAGATACGGGGCGTGTTTTCCGCGCAGGCTAAGCTGAATGCAGGGATGCTGAAGCATAGCCGGCGCGGAAAACACGCCCCGTAGATTCCAGACTTTAGATGAGAATTATTGTTTTGTTTTTTTCGCCCTGACGCTGCGTCCAACGCTTTTGCGCGGCTTTCGGGCTGCTCAAGGGTTTGACGGCCGGTTCAGATAATCGATATACTCCTCCAGGCAAAAATCCATTTCCGTCATTTTCTGAGCGTGATCCCGGCCCACATACCGCACATGCCATTCTTCGCCGATGATGCCGGTGATGTCTTCTTTTTCATCGGTATACCGGAGCACGAAGCCGTATTCCCAGCAGTGCTTTTTGAGCCACACGTACTGGGCGGTGTCTATGAAGGATTCTCCCGGCACGTTCAGGTCAAAGGCCAGGCCGGTGTGATGTTCGCTGGCGCCGGGCTCCGCCACCTCTATTTTGGTGCGGGCGATGGCCTGGGAGCGGGTTTTTCCTTCGCTGATGTACTTGTCCACGCGGTTATCGTAAATCTTTTTTTGATCCTTGATGGTGCGGTAGCCCTCCCGGAGCTTCCAGGGGGTGATGCCGTCGGCCTGGGCGGCGCGGATCATGTCCGCCAGGGCGTCCACTGCGGCGCGCACGCCCTGGATCGAATCGGTCTGATAGGTCATCAGGCTGCCTGCCACGTCCTTCACCCGCACCAGATCGGCGGGTACAAAATCCTCCGATACGGGGTGATCCTTATTGACCAGCAGGGGCTGATCCCCTTCCAGAGTGTTCACCGGGGTGGGGGCCACATAGGGCTTGGCCTGGTCGGAATACAGGACGGCCAGGGTCTTGGGACCGGCGATGCCGTCGGCGGTCAGGCCATGCTGCCGCTGAAACGCTTTCACCGCCGCCATGGTGCCGCTGCCGAAATCCCCGTCGATTTTGCCGGCGTAGTATCCCAGCGCCTGAAGCCGCGCCTGCAGATCGCTGACCTGCTGGCCTTTATCGCCGCTGCGCATGGTGCCCGGTGTGGCGGTGGGCTGAACAGGCACGGCTGTCGGCGCGTCGGTGACCGGGACGGACGTGGCAGGCACGGCCGTGCCGGCCTGAGCGGCCTGCGGCCCGGGGGTGATGCCCATCCCGTGCACGGTGGCTGTCGGCTCCGGCGTGATTGCGGCCTCCGCTTTGTACTGTCCCCAGCTGTTCAGCGCCATGCCGCCCATGACCAGCACGGCCACCAGCAGCGCCGCGGTCAGGACAATAAACAGGTACGGCGTCCGCCTGCGCCGCCCGTAAGCATGATTCTGAGACATAAAAACCTCCCTGCGTAGCTCTTCGCAGGGAGATTATATCGGTTTTTTACGTTTCTGTCAATGAAGGGCGCCGGGCCGTCAGTGCACGGATGCCAGCCATGCCTCCGCGTCCGCCTGGGAGTCAAACCCCTTTCCGGCCATCAGCGCGTCCCGCGCTTCCTCGTCCACGTCTTCCACATGCAGCGGATAGGCCTTCACCACCGCCATGCCGTCGCCGTAGGCATTGCGCGTCAGCACGATCTCTCCCGCCTCGTTGATCGCCAGCACCTGGTGCATGGGGCAGAACAAGGGGATTTCCCGGGTCATGGTGATTTGATCCGGGGTGCATGTCTCGATCTGCCACAGATCGTAGTATGCCCGCACCGCGGCAAAATCGCCGCCTGCCAAGGATGCCGGGACGTTCACCCGGCGGGTGACGCTGTGGCCGCAGCGGGAAAAGCCCATGGTTTGAATCACGGCGCAGCCAGGCCGCACCCGCGCGCCATTCTCCAGCGCTTCCGCCGCCGGGGCGGGCGTTTCCGCTTCCCGGGCCCATTCGTCGGCCGTGGGCGCGCGCGCCTGGCGCATCATCAGCCCCAGCGCCACTGCCGCCAGGGCCAGGGTGGTTACTGCCAGGCGCAGCATGCCCCAGCGCTTCAATGCTTTCATCATCCCGATCCCTCCCGGCTTATCATGCCCTTCTTGCGCCCCGGTCATTCTTGTGGTACAATTTGGCCAGCGAAGGAGGTTTCGCCATGAAAAAAGCCGTGATCTTTGATCTGGACGGCACGCTGATCAATTCCCTGCCCGATATTGCCGCGGCCATGAACCGGTCGCTGGCGCTGTTTGGCCTGCCCACTTATCCCGAAGCGGATTACAAATTCAAGGTGGGCAACGGCGTGTTCAAGCTGACCGAGCGTGCCGTGGGGAGCCACACCGAGTATTATGACCGGGTGCTGGCGGCCTACCGGGCGGATTACGCCCAGCACAGCCGGGTGAACACCACTGCCTACCGGGGCGTACCCGAAATGCTGTCGGCGCTGGAAAGCCGGGGCATGCGCCTGTGCGTGCTGAGCAATAAGGACCAGACCGACGTGGAAAACGTGCTGGCCTGCTATTTCCCCAATATTCTTTTCGCCGCCATTCAGGGCCGGACGGAGGGCCTGCCCCTGAAGCCTGATCCCACGGGCGCCCTGCGGGTCGCCCAATCGCTCGCCCTGCCGCCGGAGGATTTTTGGTTTGTGGGGGATACCAGCACGGATATGCTCTGCGGGGCCGCCGCGGGGATGGAAACGGTGGGCGTGCTGTGGGGCTTCCGTCCCCGGGAGGAGCTGATCGCCGGCGGCGCCCGGGAATTGGCCGCCGATCCGGCGGAACTGCAGGAGCTGATCGGCAGATGAGACGAATGATACGAAACTCTGATGAAAAGGAGCCATCTTTTCGGCCCTTTTTCGCCGTGGCTGCGCTTCATTCCGGTCAACGCAGCCCTGCCGCGCCTCCCTCCATTCGGTCTTGCCAGAACAAAAAACGGCTCGAATTTTCATCAGAGTTTCGTATGATATGAAATAAACGCGGGCGGATATGATATCCCCCGCGTTTTCAGTCCGGTTTTTCTCCGTAAAAGCAAATCACATCGAAGGATCTGCTTGAGCTTTCAGCGTCCGGCGCACCGCGCCGGGGCCGGCGATCAGCTTCGCAAAATCGGCGCACACCGTATCAGCCAGCCCCACCCGGGTGAGATCCACCCCGAAAACGGCGGCGTTCTGCAGCAGCGGCAGCAACTTTTCCCGGATCACGGCTTGCTCGGGCACATCCCCCAAGCGGAAATCCGCCACGAAGGGACATACTGTGTCCAGCAGGGGGTCGCTGCTCAGGGCAAAGGGCTGGCCCCGGTCATCCACAGCCATCAGATACCGCAGCCAGCCGGCCAGCACCAGCGGAATGGCTTGCAGCTGCCGGGGATCAAGGGCATCCGACGCCTGGTATGCCTTGATGGTTTCGCCAAAGCGGATGGCCAGCTTCTGGCTGGTATCGGTGGCGATGCGCTGGGGCGCGTCGGGCATGAATGGATTGGGCAGGCGCACGCTCACCACGGTGTCGATGAAGGATTTGGGATCAATGACCCCGGGATCAGTGACCACGGGCAGCCCTTCCGTATAACCCACCCGGCGAATGAGGTTCACCAGGTCCGGATCCTTCATTTCCTCGGAAATGCGGGTGTAACCCAGCAGACAGCCATACACGGCCAGGGCGGTATGCAGGGGATTGAGGCAGGTGCACACCTTCATGCGCTCCACCCGGTTGACGGTGTCCCGATCGGTGAAAATGAAGCCCGCGTCCTCCAGGGCCGGCCGGCCGTTGGGAAAATCGTCCTCAATCACCAGGTATTCGCTTTCCTCCGCGTTTACAAAGGGTGCGATGTAGGTGTTTTTGCCGGTGATCACCGGCTCCAGCCCCTGCAGGCCGTCTTCCCGCAGCAAGGCTTCCACGGAAGGATCGGGCCGGGGGGTGATCTTGTCAATCATGGTCCAGGGGAAGGATACCCGCTCGCTTTCCAGATACTGAAGGAATCCCCCATCCCGCCAGGCCCGGGCAAAAGCGGTCACGGCGCCGCGGAGTTTTTCGCCGTTGTGGGAGCAGTTATCCATGCTCACCATGGCGATGGGCGCGCCGCCCGCCTGATACCGGGCATAAAGCAGGGAGGCCACCTTGCCGATGTAGCTGACGGGCTGCGCCGGGCCGTCGGCAAAGTCCCGCGCCACAGCGGGCAGCGTGTCGCCCTGGGCGTTTACCAGGCTGTAGCCCTTTTCCGTGATGGTAAAGGAGACCATTTGCAGGGAAGGATGGCGGAAAAGATCCTTCAGATGGCTGAATTCTTTTTCGTTGGCGCTGTCCAGTATGCACGATTCCGCGATGGAGCCGATCACGGTTTTTTCCACGCTGCCGTCTGATCGCAGCGTGACCAGCAGAGAATAGTCGTCGCAGGGGCGATAGCCCTTTTCCACGATTTCGTAGTCAAACCCCTCCACGACGATAAGGCCGCTTTGCATCCGCCCCTCATTCAGCATCCGCTGCACGGCGTTGCACTGAAAGGCCCGGCAAATGTTGCCCGCGCCAAAATGCACCCACACAGGGCATTCCCGGGTGTGCCGGATCATGGCCGCCCGATCAAAGCGGGGCAGCGAATAGCCCTTTTTCTCCCAGGCGGCGCGATCCTTCAGCCCCTGCTCATTCAATACCAGCATGATTCAGATCCCCCTTTTCTTGGCCTTGTCGATGGCCTCCCACAGGCCGTTCAGATAGGCCGCGCCCAGGGCGCGATCATACAGGCCGTAGCCCGGCATGGCCTTTTCGCCCCAGATCATGCGGCCGTGGTCCGGCCGGATGGGACCGGAAAAGCCGGTTTCATACAGGGCCAGCATGATTTCATACATGTCAAACGTGCCGTCGGAAGACAGATGCGCCGATTCTTCAAAATCGTCGGGGGCATTGAACTTCAGATTGCGCACGTGGGCGAAATGAATGCGGCCCTTCAAGGCGCGGATCATTTCGGGCAGGTTATTTTCAAGGTTGGTGCCATAGGAGCCGGAGCAGAAGGTAACGCCGTTGTGCACGTCGTCCACCGCGCGCATCAGCCGCAGGATGTTTTCCTTGCTGATGATGATCCGGGGCAGGCCGAACACGCTCCAGGCGGGATCATCGGGATGGATGGCCATTTTGATGTCGTATTGGCCGCACACCGGCATGATGGCCCGAAGGAAATAGCACAGGTTATCGAACAGCTTTTCATTGTCGATATCCCTATACATTTCAAACAGTTCCTTCACGTGGGCCATGCGCTCCGGCTCCCATCCGGGCAGGATGGCGCCGTTGGCGTCGCCTGCGATGGACTCAAACATTTTTTCGGGCTGGATGGCGTCCACTGCCTTCTGGGTGTAGGCCAGCACGGTGGAGCCATCCGGACGCTTCCGGGCCAGCTCCGTGCGGGTCCAGTCGAAAACAGGCATGAAATTGTAGCACACCAGGTGAATGTCTTCCTTGCCCAGGTTTTCCAGGGTTTCAATATAATTGGCGATGTACTGTTCCCGCTCGGGCGAGCCCACCTTGATGGCGTCGTGCACATTGACGCTCTCGATGCCGGACAGGCGCAGGCCCGCCGCCTCGATTTCCGCTTTCAGGGCGTGGATCCGCTCCTGCGGCCACACTTCGCCGGGGGCCGTATCATAGAGCGTGGAAATCACGCCGGTGACCCCGGGGATTTGACGGATCTGCTGCAGGGTGACTGTATCGAATTGGGAGCCGTACCAGCGGAATGTCATTTCCATAAACCATCATCCTCCGTTAGCAAGATGCAGGAATCCATTCCTATTTTATCACCAGCCGCATAGCGCGTCAACCGGAAAACCGGCAGGATACGCAGGGTGAATTGCCGGATCCGCATGAAGCCGGCGTCTGGATAAACGGAGAATATGGAAAAAACGAAAAAAACGACAGACCCGAGCAATCGGATCTGTCATTCGTGGGTGGCACCCCCAATGGGATTCGAACCCATGTTTCCGCCTTGAGAGGGCGGCGTCCTAGGCCTCTAGACAATGGAGGCAAGTGGCTGGGGAACAAGGATTTGAACCTTGACAATACGAGTCAGAGTCGTAGGTGCTGCCGTTACACCATTCCCCATCATCCCTGCGATTTCTTAACCGCAAGGGGTATTATACAGGATTGCGGGTGGGTTGTCAATAGCTTTTTTCCAAAAAATCTGTATCTGTTCAGCGCCTGCCGAACAGATACAGGTTTCGGACCGTTCAGATACGAAAAAAGCCGGCATGGCGCGCATGCCGGCTGCAGGAAACGGTTATTCCTCCTCGTCGGGGGTTTCGGGGAACAGGGGCTGATGGCAATTGGGGCAGAGGTAATCCTCATCGAAGTCGAACTGATCCACTTCGAACGTCATTTCCTCGCCGCAGTGGGGGCAGGTATACTCCACCACGTTGTCATCCTCGCTGTCGTCCTCATCCTCGTCTCCGTCCTCTTCGTCCTCGTCGTAGACCAGGTCTTCCAGGTCGGTCAGATCGTTGTCGATGGCTTCCACATAGTCACTCAGGTCATCCTGCTCCTCCTGAACGGACTCCAGCTTGGCGGTCACGTCGGCCATCAGTTCCAGGATCTTGGAGATCAGCTTGCCTTCGTTTTTTTCGGTATCCAGCTTCAGCCCTTCAGCCAGGCCTTTGAGGTAGGATACGCGATCGGAAAGGTTGCTCATAGGCCCTCCTTCATTATGCGCGGGACAGATATTCGCCCGTGCGGGTGTCGATCTTGATCACGTCGCCGATGTTGATGAACAGGGGCACCTGGATTTCCAGGCCGGTTTCGGTGGTGGCGGGCTTGAAGTTGTTGGTGGCGGTGTCGCCCTTGAAGCCGGGCTCGGTCTGGGTGATTTCCAGTTCCACAAAGTTGGGCGCTTCCACGGAGAAGGCCTGGCCCTTGAAGTAACGGATGGTGACGTTCATATTTTCCTTCACGTACTGGATGGCGTCCTCCACGGCGTCCTTGCCCAGAGGCATTTGCTCGTAGGTTTCAGGATCCATGAAGTAGTACAGGTCGCCGTCGTTGTACAGGTACTGCATTTCCTTGGTTTCGATGATGGCCCGGGGCATTTTGTCGGTGGGGTTGAAGGTGCGCTCCACCACGGCGCCGGTCATGACGTTTTTGATCTTGGTGCGCACGAAGGCCGCGCCCTTGCCGGGCTTCACGTGCTGGAAGTCCACGATGTTCCATACACCGCCGTCCCATTCGATGGTGATGCCCTTTTTGAAATCGCCAGCAGTAATCATTGTCATTCCTCCATTTTCTATTGTTGCTCTATTTGCAATAAGGGCCCGATCAAAGGATCAGCAGCTCCTTTTGTGCATGTACCAGGGTGCGCCCGCCGGAAGCGGTGATGGCGCAGGTGTTTTCAATGCGCACACCGCCCAGGCCGGGCACGTAGATGCCGGGCTCCACGGTGACGGTGTGGCCCTCCTCCAGCAGATCCTCACAGGCGGTGGACAGCCGGGGATCTTCGTGGATGTCGATGCCCACGCTGTGGCCCAGGCCGTGGCCGAACCGGCCGGCGTAGCCCGCTTCGTCAATGATCCGGCGCGCCGCCGCGTCGATATCCCGGCAGCATTTGCCCGGGGCCAGCATCCCCTCGCAGGTTTCCTGAGCGCGCAGCACGGTTTCATAGATTTTTTTCATTTCGGCGGAGGGATTGCCAAGCGCCACGGTGCGGGTCATGTCCGCGCAGTAGCCGCCCTTCTTGGCGCCGAAATCCATGGTGATCATGTCGCCCAGCTCAATCTTTTTGTCGCTGGGGATGGCGTGGGGCAGGGAACCGTTGACGCCGGAAGCGATGATGGTGTCGAACGCCAGGGAATCGGCGCCCATCTCGTAGAGGGTATAATCCAGCAGGATCTGCAATTGCTTTTCCGTCATGCCGGGCTGGATCCGGGGCAGCACCGCGTCCAGCGCGCGGCAGGAAATATCGCACGCTTCCTCGATCAGGTCCAATTCGCCCTGTTCCTTGATCCGGCGCGCTTTTTCCGGAGCGCCGCCCAGGGGGAGGAATTCCACGCCGGGGATATCCCTTTTCAGGCCCTCGAAGGCCCGGACGGTGACCTTGTCATCCTCATAGCGGACAGCCTTCACGCCGTGCGCCTCGAACAGGCCCGCGGCCAGGGCGGCATGGGTGACGCCCTTTTCCACCATCAGCACCTGGAAGCCGGGCGCCTGCTTTTCCGCCTGTTCGGTGTAGCGGAAATCGGTGATGATGGCCTGAAAACCCTCTCCCGCGGCCAGCAGCCCTTCGCCGGTATAGCCGCTGAGATAAAAGATATTGGAGGGCTTGTGAATCAGCACGCCCTCGTTGGCAGTCAAGCCTGCCAGGGAAAGCATTCTTTCCAATCGTTTCATTTTTTTGAACCTCCACGCGCACGTTTACAGCACGCCGCATTGTATTTTATCATAAAGTAGGGCGATGCGCCAGCCCTTCCGACGGAAAAATGAGATTTTTTTTCTGCTTTTTTCGGCTTTTTTGCGCTGACGGCGGTTTTTTCCGCGCTTGGAGCGGAAATTGAATTTTTTCGAAAAAATGTGCGAAAGAGGGTTGACAAATCGCGAAGATGTGATTATCATAACATATGAACAATCGTTCAAATGATGGAGGGCAAAAAAACATGAGTACAGCATGGGAGCCAAATGACAGGGAAGCAGGGGCGCCGGAGACGGGGGAGGGCGCCGCGGCCAGCCGGGAAACGATGGAACGCATCCAGGCGGATATGCCGGATGAGGAAATGCTCTATGATCTGGCGGAGCTGTATAAGGTATTCGGCGACAGCACCCGGATCAAGATCCTGTACGCCCTGTTCGAGGCGGAACTGTGCGTATTTGATATCGCGCGGCTGCTGGGCATGACCCAGTCTGCCATTTCCCACCAGCTGCGGGTCCTGAAGCAATCCAAGCTGGTGAAATTCCGGCGGGACGGGAAAACGATCTTCTATTCCCTGGCGGATGATCATGTGCGCACGATCATCGGCATGGGCATTGAACACCTGTGTGAATAACGGATGCTGTCTTTACGCAGACGGCATGAACGGAGGATGACCATGAGCAAGCATTGTGAGCATTGCCATCACGGGGAACACGAACATGAGCAGCACGTGGAGCATGCCCATCACAGGGAACATGGCCATGAGCATCATGTGGAGCATGACCATCACGGCCATGAGCATGGCCACGGCGAGGAAGAAAACAGGGGCTTCATGCTGGCCCGCATCGGCGTCAGCGCGGCGCTGCTGATTTCCGGGCTGCTGATCCGGGAACCGGCGTGGCTGAAAATCGCTTTGTTTATCCTGTCCTGGGTGGTCGTTGGGTACTCGGTAGCCATTCAGGCGGTGAAAAGCATCCTGCACGGGGAAGCGCTGGATGAAATGTTTTTGATGACGGTGGCGTCGGTGGGCGCGTTCTGCCTGCGGGAGTACCCGGAGGGCGTGGCGGTGATGCTGCTGTATCAGATCGGAGAATTCTTCCAGGATTACGCTGTAGACAAGAGCCGGGATTCCATTGCGGATTTGATGGATATCCGCCCCGACACCGCCCAGGTGGAACGCGGCGGGGAAACCGTCACCGAGGCGCCGGAGCGCGTACGGGTGGGCGAAATCATCGTGGTGCGTCCGGGGGAAAAGGTGGCGCTGGACGGCGTGGTGCTGGAAGGCGAATCCAGCCTGAACACCCTGGCCCTCACCGGCGAAAGCGTG
Organism: Clostridia bacterium; assembly: GCA_017524615.1. Lineage (GTDB taxonomy): Bacteria > Bacillota > Clostridia > Christensenellales > Aristaeellaceae > RUG563. The sequence continues at coordinate 26,361 of JAFXVJ010000056.1, forward strand.
CCCCGGCACGTGAAAATGGGCGACCAGGTGATCAGCGGGTGCGTGAATCAGCAAGGCGTGCTGCGTATTCAGGTGACCCACGCCTATGCCGATTCCACCGTGGCCCGGATTCTGGAATTGGTGGAGCACGCGGGCGAACACAAATCGAAGGCGGACCGGTTCATCACCCGCTTTGCCAAGGTGTACACGCCCGTGGTGGTGGCGCTGGCGCTGCTGGTGGCGCTTGTTCCCCCGCTGCTGCTGGGCGGCTCCTGGACCGAATGGATCCAATCCGCGCTGACGTTCCTGGTCATTTCCTGCCCCTGCGCGCTGGTGATTTCCGTGCCGCTCACCTTTTTCAGCGGCATCGGCGGCGCATCCCGCCGCGGCATTCTGATCAAAGGCGCAGGCTACCTGGAAAGCCTGGCACAATCGGAAATCGCGGTGTTTGACAAAACCGGCACCCTCACCCAGGGCGTGTTTTCCGTAGCGGCCGCCCATGGCGAGAACGCCGGGGAAATGCTGCTGCTGGCCGCTGCGGCGGAAAAATTCAGCACCCATCCCATCGCCCAATCCCTGCGGGAAGCGGGCAAGGACAGCGTACAGGCCATGGACGTCAGGGACGTGGAGGAGATTTCCGGTCAGGGCGTTGAGGCCACGGTAAACGGCCGGCGCATGGCCGTGGGCAATGAAAAGCTGATGGACAGCGTGGGCGCCGCCTGGAAGCCCTGCCATCACAGCGGCACCATCGTGCACGTGGCGGCGGACGGCACATATCTGGGCCACATCGTAATCGCCGATCAGGTGAAGGAAGGCAGCCGGGAGGCCATCCTGAACATCAAGGCGGCAGGCGTGCGGAAGGCCGTCATGCTCACCGGCGACGCCCGCGCCGCGGCGGAGGCGGTGGCCAAAGAGGTGGCCGTTGACGAAATGCACGCGGAGCTGCTGCCCGACGGCAAGGTGGAGCAGGTGGAAAAGCTGCTCGGGGAAAAATCGGAGCGGGGCACGCTGCTCTTTGTGGGCGACGGCATCAACGACGCGCCGGTGCTGGCCCGGGCGGATGTGGGCGTGGCCATGGGCGCGCTGGGCTCCGACGCAGCCATCGAGGCGGCCGATGTGGTGCTGATGGACGATGATCCCCGGAAGCTGGCCACTGCGATCCGCATCGCCCAGCGCACCCGCAGCATCGTGCGGCAGAACATCGTGTTTTCCCTGGCGGTCAAGCTGGCGGTGATGGTGCTGGGCGTGATGCACCTGGCGCCCCTGTGGGCAGCGGTGTTCGCCGATGTGGGCGTGTGCTTCCTCGCCATCATCAATGCGATGCGGGCCATGACCGTGGCGGGCGCGGAGAAGTGATCCCATTTTCAGAAAAACATTGGTTCTTCACGGAATGTCAGGGAAACGAAACCCCTTCGGCGTCCTCCCGAGAAAAACAAAGCGCAGTCGAGGGATCTGTGCGCGCATCCGGCAAACAGATCTTTCGACTCTGTTCCGCTTTCGCTCCACACCGCTCAGGATGACAAAAGAGTTCGTTTCTTTCCCTCTGACTTTCCGCGAAGAATCAAAGCGTTTGGGCGTCTTTTTCCGATCTGGCTTTTCTTCGGGATTTCTATCGGCGCTGTTCCGGTCCGCGCAGCGGCGCGGCGCCGCCTTCAGCATCGGGGATGCGGATTTTCGAGGAGTTTTCTTCAAATGATGGGATTTTTTTCAGGCGGATGAAACATTTCCCGCCCGTGGAGCGTTGTATAGGATGGGAACCCATTCAAAAGGAGGTCACGGAAGATGAAAAAACGGATGGCGATCCTGCTGGCGGCAGCGCTGCTGCTGGGCGCGTGTGCCGGCATGGCGGAAGGGGAATTTGAGCCTTATTGGGCAGCCGTGGCGGTGTTCGGCGAGGCGGAAGGCGTTTCCTTGCAGAAAGAGCCGGATCATGACGCGGACGCGCTGGCGCTGGTATATGGCGGCACGCCGGTGGAGGTGCTTTCCGTAACGGATGGCCCCGGCGGGGAAAGGTGGGCTGCGGTGCGCGTGGGCCATGCGGACGCGCCCGAGGTGACGGGCTATGTGCCGCTGAAGCGGCTGATGGCATACAATCGCAATTACGGCGCGCCGTCGCTGTTCCGCACGGCGGAGGTGAAAAATCGGGCGGCCCTGCTTCGCGAACAGACGGATGAAAGCGCGCCGGGCCTGCGCACCCGGGACCGGCTGTATCTGCTGGCCGATATGGGCGAAGGCTGGCTGCTGGCCGCCGAGGACGATTCTCTGCAGCGCGCCGGCTATATCCGGACAGAGGAACTGGAGAGCTTCCGGATGGACGTCACTGCGTTTGTGTTTCCTGACCGCGGCGAAAAAGCGACGGTGTACCGGGACAAGGCGCTTTCCGAGCCGATCGGGTCCTTTTACGCCGGCGTCATGACCGGCGTGACGGATTATTCCCAGGAAGAGGGCTGGGCAAAAGTCGAGGGCTTCGGCCTGTGGGGCGGCATGAGCTGGGACATGAACTGGGAACTGCGGGGCTATATTTCGCCCGACGACCTGCTGGTATTCACCCAAACCTGGGATGTGGATTATCAGATGCCCACCGGTATCCTGCTGGAAGCGGCCGTCGATCAAAACGGGCACGAGCTTCCGGAGGGCAGCGCGGTGACGATCATCGGGGAAATGAACGGCCAGATACAGATCGTTTCCTATGATTGGGAGATCATGGACGACATCGCCCTGGCGGTGGCTCCCGAGGACATCGAAATCACCGACCGGCCCGCTGACAACCGGGGCCCGGCGCGGCTGGGATATGCGTTTTGGCCGGACGGCCAGGCCTACGGCGGCAATGAGTGGATCCTCATGGGCAACGAACCCAACGACAGCCTTCCGGGGGACTTCGACGGGTGCCTGTCGGAGGTGCTGGGGGAGGAAGACGGCTGGTATCAGCTGCGGTGCTATGAAAGGAAGAATTACTGGTCGCCCAAAGCAGGCGCCGGATACATCGCCGAAGCGGACCTGATCCCGGAGCGTACGGAGTCAAAGGGCCCCGGCGGCTGGATAGCTGAAGCAATGGATCAGGGTCTGTGGTACATGCGTGTGGACGCGGGGCAGGACGCGAAGCTGACGCTGCAAAAGCCGGGCGGTGAAACCGAGCGCTACATCGCCGAAAAATCGGAGGAGGCTCGGTACTATACCGTTTACGTGACGCCCGGCACCCGGGTGACGCTGGAAGGAACAGGGGAGATGATCCCCCTGAACGGGGAAAAACCGCCCGTTCTGGTGGCCCGTGACAAGCGGGATGTTCCGGAGGACGAAGCCCTGTTTTCCGGCAGCGGACGGTATTTCTGCGACACCCAGATCGCCATTGACAACCTGGGCGCGTTCAGCTATTATATCGTGCCCGTGGATGAAAGCCGGGAAAGCTGGTTCACGGTGTCCGATCTGGTTTCTCCCGGAACGCGCACAGAACTGAGTCACCCGGAAAACGGCCAATGGCCGGATGTCGACGAAATGGCGTGGTGGGAACAGCAGGGCTCGTTTGTGGACATGTATCCCGGTCAGTTCCTGGAACTGCATCATTGCGTTCTGTATATGTTCTACGGGAACGGATGACGGCGGCTGATACGGCAAAGAATGATCCCGCGCGCCGCATGCGGGACCGGCGCGGGGAATGAATGCCGGATCCTCCGCGCTCCGTCCCCGCTTCCTTTTCTCCCGGCCGCGCGGACGGGAAGCGAATTATTAAATTTTACAAAATCGTTTCGAATTGTTTCAAAAAGACTGTACTTGCGCCCCCGAATTATGCTATAATAAGGGGCGCGTTTTTTGTGTACGCAAAAACGCGGGAAAGCCAAAGGAGCAATTTGCATGGGTGAATCGTTGATATTGGCGTCCGCTTCTCCCCGGAGGCGGGAGCTGATGGCATATACGGGCATCCCCTTCGAAGTGATCGTGGCGGACGCGCCCGAAACGAAGGAAGGGCGGCCGGACGCGCTGGTGATGGAAAACGCGCGGCGCAAGGCGCAGGCGGTGGCGGACGGGCATCCGGGCCGTTTGGTGATCGGGGCGGACACCGTCGTGTACCAAAACGGCCGGGCGCTGGGCAAACCCCGGGACCGGCAGGACGCGATCTGCATGCTGCGGGCGCTGTCGGGGGCGTGGCACGAGGTGTACACCGGGGTATGCGTCATTCGCCCCGACGGCACCACGGATGCCAGGTGCGACGTATCCCGGGTGCAGTTCGCCCAGCTGGATGAGGAAACCATTGCCCGCTATGTGGATACGGGGGAACCCTTCGACAAGGCGGGCGCCTACGCCGTACAGGGCAGAGCGGGCATGTATGTGCGCAGGATCGAGGGCAGCTATTCCAATGTGATCGGCCTGCCCATGGCGATGGTGCGGGACATGCTGCATGATGCCGGATTGAAGATTTGAAAATCACACAAAGAATGGATGAGGCTACATGGCCATTATAGCGCCGGATATTGGGATCGACCTGGGAACGGCCAATACGCAGGTCTATGTGAAGAAAAAGGGCATCGTGATCGACGAGCCGTCCATGCTGGTGGTGGATCGCGGCGGCAAGCACGCGGTGCGCGCCATCGGCGAGGAAGCCCGGGTGCTTTTGGGCCGCACGGCGGCGGACGTGACGTCGGTGCGTCCCCTGTCGGACGGCATGATCCGGGATTTTGATATGACGCAGTATATGCTGCAGTACTTTGTCCGCAAGGCCATCGGCGCCAGCCGCCTGGTAAAGCCGCGGGCCATCATGACCATCCCCTGCCGGGTGTCGCCCATCGAGCGGCGCGCGGTGCGCAAGGCGGCGGTGTATGCCGGCGTACGGGAAAATCAGCTGCACCTGGTGGAAAAGCCCTTTGCCGCGGCGCTGGGATCGGGCCTGCCGGTGTTCGAGCCCACCGGATCCATGGTGGTGGACATCGGCGGCGGCACCACGGAAGCGGCCGTAATCAGCCTGGGCGGCGTGGTGGTGTCCCGGTCCATCCGCATCGGCGGCGTAAAAATGGACGAGGCCATCATCGCCTATGTGAAGCGGGAATTCAACATGCTCATCGGCGACCGCACAGCCGAGGACGTGAAAATCACCCTGGGCTCCGCCCTGCCGCTGAAGGAAGAGCGGCGTGTGCTGGTGCGGGGACGGGACATGATCACCAACCTGCCCCAGACGGTGGAAATATCCTCCGCGCGGGTATATGAAGCGCTGCGCACCCCCTGTCAGGCCATTCTGTCCGCCATTCAGCATGTGCTGGAGCGTACGCCGCCGGAACTGGCGGGGGACGTGATGAAATCGGGCATCCATTTGACCGGCGGGGCCAGCCAGCTGTTCGGCCTGGACCAGTATATCGCGTCTGAACTGGACATGCCTGTGCTGTTGGCCAGGGATCCCACGGGCAGCGCGGCCATGGGCGCGGGCCATCTAGCCGACAATATCGAACTGCTGCACCGAATCGGCAAATCCAGCTTCCTGCGGGAAGAGGGCGAGGAGTAAAGCTGCATGGCAAGACATCATGACCGGGAATTCTCCGAAAGCGACCATCTGCAGGCTGCGGATATGGGCCGCGTGCCGGACGACGGCATTCAGGACCGGCAGCCTGCCTGGGCCCAGCGGATGGAAGAGGCGCGGGGGCTGAGCGCTCCGGACGCGCCTCAGACGGAGAACAGGGAAGCGGATCGCGCAGAGGAACGGCCTGGGCGCAGCGACGCCACGGACGCTTCTTTGGGTTCGGTTCCCCATGCCCCGGCAGCAGTGCATGAGGAGGATGCGGCGGGCGCTGCCGACTTGGAAGACGTGGATATTCCGCCGGCCCGGGAGGAGGAAGACATTCCTCCGGATCGCGAAGCGGCGGACGGACCGGATCAGGACAGCGGGGCGCAGGACGCCGGCGGGCAGCCCGCGGAACAGGTGATCCGGGAGCAGGCCCGGAAGGAGCAGGCGCAGCAGGCCTGGCAGCAGGAAGCCCAGCGGGTGGAGAGCACCATGTTTGCCCGCCGCCGTCTGCCGGGGGACCGGCTGGATCTTCAGGAAGCACAGAATGAAAAAAGCGGCCGGGGAAAGCGGGCCGCCAAGCAGGCCCGGCGGAAAACCAGCAAGCGCAAAAAGAAAAAGGGGCAGACCGATGAGCGCCAGGGCTTCCTTCGGAAAATGGCCATCATTCTGGTGTGCAGCGGCTTATTCCTGATGCTGGCGCTGATGGTGGTGTCCAGCTTCGTTTCCCATCCCATCCTGTCGCTGCCCCGCCGCATCGTGACGGCGGTGGTGTCGCCGGTGCAGTCCTTTTTTTCCAGGATCACCGACGGCGTGGTGGATTATCTGCGGATGCTGAAGATCCGGGGCAACATCGAATACGAATACGAGCAGGTGCGCATCCAGCTGGACGATTATGCCACGCTGGTGGCCCAGGACGAGGAATTGCGCCACACCATCGAAGAACTGTACGATCAGCTGGATGAGATGGAACGCAACAGGAGCATGAATCCTTTGGCGGCCCAGGTGATCGGCACGGACTCCGGCACTTATTTTTCCACCCTCACCCTGGATGTGGGACGGAACAACGGCGTGACGGACAACATGGCCGTGGTGTCCCAGGGGGGATTGGTGGGCGTTACCTATAACGTGAAGGAAACCACCTGCCAGGTGAGCTGCATCATCAACAGCAATTGCACCGTGGCCGGACTGGTGCAGTCCAGCCGGGACCAGGGCAGCGTGAAGGGCACACTGGGCACCAACGGAGAGCCCATGTGCCGCATGTATTACCTGCCGGATACTTCTCTGCCCCGCCCCGGCGACGTGGTGGTCACCTCGGGCGTGGGCCTGGAATTCCCCAAGGGCATTCCCATCGGGTATATCCGGGAAAGCACCCGGGGCATGGAGGACAATAAATCCTACGTGGTGTTGGAGCCGGTGGTGGATTTCCAGCATCTGGAGTATGTGACGGTGTACCGCTATCGGCCTTCCTATGCCGAACCGGCCCAAAACCGCACCAATGCCTCCAGCAATCTGCGGCTGGAGCCCCTAGTGACAGCCCAGCCGGTGCCCACCTTCCAGGTGGGCGGCGTGAGCGACTTCATTTTCAGCGCCACCCAGGCGCCGGAGGAAACCGTGACGGAAACCCCGGCGCCCACCGCCACGCCCAGCCCGACGCCTTCGGCTACGCCGGCCCCCAAGGGGACGGATGTTCCCCCGAACCTGGAATACATTCCGGCGGATCTGTCCGGCAGAACGCCCACGCCGTCGCCCCGGCCCACCTTTACCCCTGCGCCCACCCCGGCGCCTACGCCGGATCCCGGCCAGATGATGGTGGAGGATGACGAGTGAAATCGCTGAAACGCGGCCTGAAGGCGCTGCTGATCACGGCGCTGGCCTATTTGATCCAGGTGTGCGTGCTGCGGCATCTGCCCGTGGCGGGGGTGACGGGCAGCGTCATTTTTGCCGCCCTGGCCGTGCTGACGGTGAGCTGCGGGAAAAAGTACGCCTTCTGCTCCTCCTGCCTGACGGGCATGGTGATGGAATGCATGCTGTCGCCCGTGCCGGCGCTGTACGCCATCGCCTATCCGGTGATCGCCATGCTGGGGGCCCAGATGTTCGCTGACATGAGCGACCGGCAGCTGGAACGCCGCCGCATGCTGAATGAAAACCGCCGCAGCCGTTTAGCGGAAACCGGCGCCAAGGAGCGTTGGTGGAGCCGCTTTTTCCTGCAGTACCGGGAGGGCAACCTGCCCGCCCATCTGCGCATCCCCCTGTGCGCGGCGGTGATGGACCTGATGCTCAATGTGGTCATGTGCGTGTACATGTACCTGATCGGTCAGGACATCGGCTTTTTGCACATTGCGCGCATCTTCGCGTCCGTGGCGTACACATCGGCGCTGGCGGTGGTGATCATGGTGCCTCTGCGCTTCTTCCTGGGCATGTATCCCAAGCGGAGGAAGGTGGATAAAGGAGGTGAATACCAGTGAAGGATGAGTTCCGAAGAACCAAAAGAACCAAGGCGAAGGACCATAAGTTGAATTTCCGTTTCCTGCTGTTCACGGCGGTGGTGGCCGCCATGTTCGGCGTGCTGGTATTCGGCCTGTATCGCCTGCAGATTGAACAGGGTGAACAGTATTCCGAGGCGACAGGCAGCCAGAGCATCAAACGCATCGCCGTCAAGGGCAGCCGCGGCATGATCACCGACATCAATTCCGTGGTGCTGGCGCAGAGCGAAAAAGCCTATAACGTCACCTTCTACCGGGAAAACGATGATTGGGATTATCCCACCCGGCAATTGCTGGAAGCGATCGACATCATCGAATCCCGGGGCGGCGCCGTGACCGTCACCTTTCCCATCATCCGCAATGAGGAAACAGGCGAGCTTGAATTCAATTTCGGCTCCGGCATTTCCGAAAGCGCCTGGAACACCCGCCGGAATTATTTCTACAGCAACAATTACCTGAAAAACGCCGCCAAGGACGGCATGCCCTCGCCCCAGGTGTGCTTCGACACCCTGCGCAAGCGGTACGGCTTCACCGCGCTGCCCAACGGCCAATATGTGCTGCAGCTGGATCAGTACGGCAATTCCGTGGTGGCGGACGCCAAAGCCCCCAACGGCAACCCGGTAGTGGAAACCTACCCGGCCACGGAGGAAAGGGTGCTGCAGGTCATCGCCATCAACGCGGTGATGCAGGATAACGCCTATAACTCCCTGCCTGTGGCCATCGCCGAGGACGTGAGCTACGATACCGTCAGCGAGATTGAGGGCCGCAGCATGTCCATGCCCTGGGTGTCCATCGCCATGGGGGACAAGCGGGTGTATCCCAACGGCTCTCTGGCCGCCACGGTGATCGGCTACACCGGCAAGATCCAGAACGCCGAATACTACTACAGCGATTTGCAGCCCGCCGGCTACGCCATGAACGATTATATCGGTCAGGCCGGCATCGAAAACAGCATGGAAGGCTGGCTGACCGCCAATATCACCCAGCGCCAGGGCTACCGCATCGTGGAGGTGGACCCGCAGGGCAAGGTGACGCGCGAATTGGACTATGTGGAGCCCCAGGACGGCAACACCGTCAAGCTCACCATCAACGCCCAGTATCAGGCGGTGGCCGAGCGGTGCATCCGCAACAACGTGCTGGAAACCCGCTCCATTCAGGAAACCCGCATGACCCAGGCGAACTGGATGGAAACCAACAAGGACAAGATCTCCGTCCGGGACTGGGAGGAGGACCCCCTCCGCCTGGCCAACACCGGCGTGCTGATCGTGCTGGACGTGAAAACGGGCAACATCCTGGCCCTGGCCCAGTATCCCAATTATGACCTGAACGCCATGGTGAAGGGCGGCGAGCCGGCCCTGGAAATCGTGCAGGACAGCCGCCATCTGCTGATGAATTTCGCCATCCAGACCCGGGCCGAGCCGGGCTCCATTTTCAAAATGTGCACCGGCCTGGCGGGCCTGACCAACGGGGTGCTGACGCCGCAGGACACCATCGACGATATGGGCCCCTTTATGAATTACACCAACAACCGCGCCGACGCTCCCCACTGCTGGACCAGCCACCCCAAGGACCACCAGGGGCTGAATATTTCCTCGGCGCTGACCAAGTCCTGCAACTATTTTTTCTACACCGTATCCAGCCGCCTGTACGATTCCGACCCCAGCGCGGAGAAGCTGTATAAATACGCCGCGCAATTGGGCCTGACCACCAAAACGGGCATTGACCTGCCGGGCGAATTGCGCTCCATCGTGGGCAACCAGACCAACCTGTACGATACCAGCGCCAGCCTGCAGGAGCAGATGACCTCCACGCCCGAAATCGTGGCGGCGCGGATCAAAAAGCACATCCGCAATTACGGCTCCAGCTACGGCATCGAATACGACGACGCGCGTCTGGACCGGTGCATCAAGCTGCTGATGGACATGGCCATCAACGTGGGCCAGGGCGACTGGATCGTGGAAGCCCGAAAGATTTTTATGTCCGAATTGAACATGACCCGCACCATGGTCATGCAGGCCGCGCTGATGCGGGATTTGTGGAATTACCTGAACACCATCAAATGGGGCGGCAGCCAGGAGATCCAGATGGGCGTGGGCCAGTCCATCACGCTTCTGACGCCCATCGCCGTGTCCCGGTACGTGGGCGCGCTCAACAGCGAAGCGATCGTTTGGAACCCCAACATCGTGGATTCCATCATCTCTCCGGAGGGCGAGATCCTCTCCCAGCGCAGCGCCACAAAATTCAATACGCTGGAGAGCGCCAAGCCCTATATGCCCTACATCCTGGAAGGGATGGCGGGCGTGGTCGACGAATCCGGTACCGCTGCCAGCCACTTCAGGGGCTGGAAATACAGCCCTGCCGAAAAGTACATGTACGGAAAGACCGGGACCTCCCAGGTGACCATCGGCAAAATCAAATTGGACCTGGAGAACAACGGCTGGTTCGTAGCCCTGTGCCCCAAGGATACGCCGGAAATCGCCATCGTGGCGTTCATTCAGAACGGCTTCTCCGGCGGCCACACCACCTCCGCCGCCCGCGATTTTATTGAATTCTATCTGGATGAAAAGGCCAAGGTGGATGATTCCATCGTCCTGCCCGGCGGCAACCAATTGGCCCCGTAAGGCGGGATCAGCACGAAGGGAAAGGAGACCGAGATGGGCCGTATTTTTGCGATCATGTCCGGCAAGGGCGGCGTGGGGAAAAGCACCCTGGCGGCCGCCCTGGCGGAGTATTATGCCCGCAGCGGCAAGCGCGTGGCCCTGCTGGACGGGGATACGGGCCTGAGGTGCGTGGATCTGATGCTGGATCTGCAAAACCGGGTGGTGTACGACCTGGGGGATCTGGCGGAAAAGACGTGCAGCATGGAGCAGGCGATGGTGAGCCCGCCGGGCCTGCCCAACCTGCGTCTGTTGGCCGCGCCCCAGCTGATGAAGCCCTCCGACCTGAAAAGCAAGGATATGGGCCGTATCATCACCCAACTGGCGGATCAGATGGACGTGCTGCTGCTGGACGCCCCCGCCGGCATCGGGAGAGGCCTGAAAAACCTGCTGGGCGCTGCGGCGGAGCCGGTGGTGGTGGCCACGGCGGATGATATTTCCGTACGGGACGCGGAAAGGCTCGGCGCCGTTTTGTCCCAGCGCGAGGAGCCGCATCCCGGCATTGTGTTCAACCGGGTCAGCCGGAAGCTGATCCGCCGCGGGGAAATGACGCCGCCGGACCGGCTGGCCTTGGCGCTGGATATGCCGCTGATGGGCATACTGCCGGAAAGCGAACGGGTGTACCGGGCGTTGCTGCGCCACCAAACGGCGCTGCACTGCGGCGATCCGGCGGTGGAAAGCGAAATCGAAAACATCGGCCGGCGGCTGCTGGGCCAGGATGTGGCCCTGCCGTCCTACGCTCCCAGCGCCATGCTGCGCTTTTTCGCCAAGCGGGGTGAATCGCTATGATGTCAGAATCCAGGCGCCGCTCCCGGGGGCATTTTGACTGGTCCCTGCTGCTGGTGGTGTACGCCCTGTCCATCCTGGGCATCCTGTGCATCACCATGGCAACCTACGATGTGGATACTGCCGACGCGCCCATCCTGAACAAGGTGCTGGCCAGCCGTTCCGGCATGTGGCAGTCCATATTCCTGCTGGTATCGCCCATTGTGATCGGCATCATCATGGCCATCCCAACGGAGCTGTTCCGGGCCCGTGCGCGGCTGATCTATTTCACCGTGCTGGCGCTGCTGATGGTGACGCTGGTGGTGGGGCAGGTGTCCAACGGCCTGAGGGGCTGGCTGAAATCCAGTATTCTGGGCCGCTCCATCCAGGTGAGCGAGTTTGCCAAGCTGTCCATTCTGCTGATGCTGGCGCGGCATCTGTCCCGGACGGATAAGCCCATGGCCAAGCTGAAGGACTTTTTCCGGATCATCTTCATCGTGGGCATGCCCTCCCTGGTGGTATTGGCGCAGGGCGAAACAGGCACGGTCATCGTGATCGTGTTCATGTTCATGGTGATGCTGTACTTCGGCGGCGTGGATTTCCGGATCCTGCTGGGCATCGTGGCGCTGGGCGTGATCGGCATCGGGGCCATCGTGGCCTACGGCATGATGGCAGAAACCACGGATTACCGCATCCTGCGCCTTCTGGCCTTCATGGACCCGCAGAAGTACTGGGACACCGGCGGCTACCAGATCATCCAGTCCCAGCGGGCCATCGGCGCGGGGCAGATGAGGGGCGTGGGCACCTTCGTGCTGGGCTCCTGGACCACTTTGGGCTACGTGCCCGAAAGCTCCACCGACTCGGTTTTCACGGTGGTGGGGGAATCCTTCGGATTCATCGGCAGCGTGGCGGTGCTGGCGGCGTACCTGTATTTGGTGATTCGTATGCTGTATCTGGCCAGGTTCACCCAGGATAAGTTCGGCCAGCTGGTGATCATCGGCGTCATGTCCATGCTGCTGTTCCACGTGTTCCAGAATGTGGCCATGGCCATGGGCATCATGCCCATTACCGGCATCCCGCTGCCCTTCCTGAGCTATGGCGGCTCCAACTTTATTACCAATATCGCCGCTGTGGCGCTGGTGCTGAATGTGACGCGGCACCGCACCTCCATGCCGGTCATGACCGTGCCCATGCCAAGACTGAGCAATGAAAGGTGATCCCCGGCGGATCGTCAGGCGCAGCGGACGCCCCAACAGGCGCTGCGCTGCGCCTTTTCTTTCGTGCGTGGCGGCATGCCGGAATATCCGTGGATTTTCCGGCGCGGGGGCTTGATTGAAAACTTTCTTTCGATTATAATATAGGCGCGTGAAAAACACCCCTGTAATGGAAAGCAAAGGAGACAGATCTATGAGCAAGCAAATGACGGCACTCATTATTATGGATGGCTTCGGCATCAATCCCGCCCACGAGGGCAATGCCATTTACATGGCGGGAACCCCCAACCTGGACCGGCTCAAGGCCCGTTTTCCGCACACGCAGCTGGGCGCCAGCGGCATGAACGTGGGCCTGCCCGATGGCCAGATGGGCAACAGCGAGGTGGGCCATCTGAACATGGGCGCCGGCCGCATCGTATACCAGGAATTGACCCGCATCACCAAGGACATCCAGGACGGCGTGTTTTTTGAAAAGGAACCCCTGATCTGGGCCATGGATTCGGTGAAGGAAAACGGCGGCAGCCTGCACCTGATGGGCCTGCTGTCCGACGGCGGCGTGCACAGCCACATCACCCACCTGTACGCCCTGCTGGAAATGGCCAAGCGGCGGGGCCTGAGCAAGGTCTATATCCACTGCTACCTGGACGGCCGCGACGTGCCGCCCACCTCCGCCATCGACTACATGCGGCAGCTGGTGGAAAAATGCAGGGAAATCGGCGTGGGCCAGGTGGCCTCCATCCAGGGCCGTTTCTGGGGCATGGACCGGGACAACATCTGGGACCGCGTTGAAAAGGGCTATAACGCCATCGCCCTGGGCGAAGGCATCCGGGAAACCGATCCGGTGGACGCCATTCAGCACAGCTATGACAACGGCAAGACCGACGAATTCATGATCCCCACCGTCATCGAAAAGGACGGCCGGCCCCTGACCACCGTGGAAAAGGGCGACAGCATCATTTTCTTCAATTTCCGTCCCGACCGCGCCCGGCAGATCACCCGCGCCTTCATTTTCCCCGACTTTACGGGCTTTGAGCGCAAGAAGGGCTTCATTCCCGTGCAGTATGTGTCCATGACCCAGTACGACGCCACGTTCACCGGCCTCAAGGTGGTCAATCCGCCCGAAAGCATGGAAAACACCCTGGGCGAGTACCTGGCTAAGCTCCATCTGACCCAGGCGCACATCGCCGAGACCCAAAAATACGCCCACGTCACCTTCTTCTTCAACGGCGGCGTGGAAGCCCCCAACGAGGGCGAGGACCGCTTCCTGATCGATTCGCCCAAGGTGGCCACCTTCGATATGAAGCCCGAAATGAGCGCACCCGAAGTGACGCAGAAGGCGCTGGAGCTGATCGACAGCGGCAAATACGACGTGATGATCCTGAACTATGCCAACTGCGACATGGTGGGCCACACCGGCGTGATCCCCGCCGCGGTGGAGGCCGTGAAGGAAATCGACAAGGACGTGGGCATCCTGGTGGACGAGATCCTGAAGATGGGTGGCCGCGCCTTTGTGACGGCGGACCACGGCAACGCCGATCAGATGATCGATCCCGTGACCGGCGAGCCTTTCACCGCCCACACCACCAATCCCGTGCCCTTCATCGCCTGCGATGAAAAGCTGGTGGGCAGGACGCTGCGCGACGGCGGCCGCCTGGCGGATATCGCCCCCACCATGCTGGACAGCATGGGCATCGAAATCCCCAGGGAAATGACCGGAAAGAGCCTGATTGAATGATCTATTCGTACTGTAAGCGCTGCAAGATCGAAAGCCCGGGGGACACCTGCCAGGGCTGCGGCAAGCGCGCCTCCGCCACCGCGCAGCGGGATGTGTGGAGCATCGCGTCCGTGCCATTGGCGGACGGACGCGTCTGGCAGACCACCCTGCTGACGCTGCTGTGCGTGGCGGCGCTGGTGCTGGCCGTGATTTTCGGGCTGGACGCCATGATGCCCCGGGATCAGGCCGTGCCGGATGCCTGGCGCCCCCGGGTGACCAGGCTCGTGTTCGCCCTGTTTCCCATAGGGCTGGCCACGGTGTTTCTGTTCCTGCTGGCCCAGGGCCGGGAAGTGAATGTGTACGTGCTGGATCCGCAGGGCGCGCATCTGCAAACCTGGCATCCGCCGGCGCGGATCAAAAGCTGGGCCCGGCTGCAAAGCGCCGACCCCAGCAAAAACGTGCCTCAGCAGGATGGGTCCGTGATGCACCTGAGCCAGGAAAGGCACATGCTGTGGCAGGACGTGATCAAGGTGAAATACAAGCCCGGCAGCGCCGCCATTCACCTGTACCATACCCCGCATCTGGCTCCCATGGTGCTGAAACTGCCCGCCAACGAATACGAATTGGCAGCCGCCTATGTGGGCAAATACTGCAAAGGAAAATGAAATCCACGGAAGCCTTCCTGACCACGGAAGGCTTTCTGCCTATCGGGATGGATGCGTGAAGAAAGGAGCATGCCTATGCCTACCACCCTGCGCGGCATTGCCGGGACGCTGGATCATTCCATCCTCCAGCCCTTCCTGACGGTGGAGGGCGCCGCGGGCGGCGCGTATTGCGCCATGGAGGAAAGTGATTACAGGGCGCTGTTCGGGGACATGCATCCCGGATTCTTTGAGCAGCCCCAGATCCGCGCATTGCCTGCGCGGACGGTTTATGAGGAAATGATCCTGCCGCTGGCGCATGATCACCCGGATGCGCTGAAGATCTCCCTGCCGCCCGGGGTCGCCTTTGGTATGCATGAGGGAGATCGCACGGCGCTGCTCCGGGCCGTGGCGGCGGTGGACGGCGATTGGCCCCAGTATTTCGGGAACAGCGATTCGGTATACTGCGCTTTCGTGGGCGGCCAGGTGGCCTCCTTCTGCATCGTGGAGGACATGGGCGTCCATCGGGGACTGAGAATCGCCGGGCCGGGGTGCGTGGGCACCGTGCCGGCATACCGGCGGCAGGGCATCGGCCTGAAGCTGGTGCAGAACGTCACCGGGATGCTGAAGGAGCGGGGGTACAGCCTGAGCTGGATCCACTATACCGGCGTGGCGTCCTGGTATGCCAGGCTGGGATACCGCACGGTGCTGCGGTGGAACCGGGACGGCTTTCTGGACTGATGAAATAAGATGCGGCGGTTCCGTGGAAGGATATTCGGAAAACCGGGAACCGCACGCCGCCCGGGAGTACCGGAAATTCACGCGCATCAAAGGGCCTGCATCTGCGGGCGCTTTTTCCGCGCTGGCGTTGCTTCACGCGCCCCGCGTATCCGCTGGGGCGCGGGTTTCGGGGCCGTCCGGCCGAGGATTGCCAGGCATTCGGGGTGAGCCAGACGGCCCCTGAAAATTCGGGCTTTACAAAACGGCCCCTTTCCATTATAATAACTGCCATCGGGCCATGAACAGGACGGAAGCGGGCCCGTTCCCTTGAAGAGAGCCGGGGCAAGGTGCAAGCCCGGCAGGGGACGCCGCTTCGGATCACCTGGGAGCCTCCGGCCGAAGGGCCGGCGCACCGCCAGCGATACAGGGCACGAAAGCGGACGCCGAAAAAGGCGTCAACTTGGGTGGTACCGCGGACAAATGCCGTCCGTCCCAGAGATGGGACGGGCGTTTCTTTATGATTGAAGGAGGGAAAAGGGAAAATGTACAAAAAAGTGACCACCGACATGAATTTTGCCGCCCGGGAATTGGACGTGATGAAATTCTGGAAAGAAAACGACATCGTGAAGAAATCCTTCCATGCCCGGGACGACGCGCAGGAGACCTTCACGTTCTTTGACGGGCCGCCCACCGCCAACGGCAAGCCCCATATCGGCCATGTGGAAACCCGCGCCATCAAGGACCTGATCCCCCGGTTCCAGACCATGAAGGGCAAAAGCGTGCTGCGCAAGGCCGGCTGGGACACCCATGGATTGCCCGTGGAGCTGGAAGTGGAAAAGAAACTGGGCCTGGACGGCAAACCGCAGATCGAGCAGTACGGCATCGAGCCCTTCATCCAGCAGTGCAAGGAATCCGTGTGGAAATACCTGCATGAATGGGAAGAAATGAGCGAACGGGTAGGCTACTGGGTGGATATGGAAGACCCCTATGTCACCTACCACGACGATTACATCGAATCCGTGTGGTGGAGCCTGAAAACCGTGGCGGACAAGGGCCTGATCTATAAAGGCCACAAAATCGTTCCCTACTGCCCCCGCTGCGGCACCGCGCTGAGCAGCCATGAGGTAGCCCAGGGCTACAAGTCCGTGAAGGAGTTTTCCGCCTTCGCCAAATTCAGGGTGAAGAACGCGGCGGAGCTCACCTACATCCTGGCCTGGACCACCACGCCCTGGACGCTGCCCTCCAACGTGGCCCTGTGCGTCAACGCCAAGGAAGAATACTGCGAATTTGAACTGGGCGGCGCAAAGAACATCATGGCCAAGGCCCTGATCCCTGCCGTGTTCAGCGAGGAGGACCAGAAGGAGATCCGCATCCTGCGCACCTTCCCCGGCAAGGAATTGGAGTACATGGAATACGAGCCCTTGTTCCCCATGGCGAACCCGCCCAAGGAAAAGGCCTGGTACGTGGTGTGCGACGATTACGTGACGCTGACGGACGGCACGGGCGTGGTGCATATCGCCCCGGCCTTCGGCGAGGACGACGCCCGGGTGGGGCGGAATTACGGCCTGCCCTTCGTGCAATTGGTGAACACCCAGGGCCGGTTCGTGGAGGATACGCCGTGGGCGGGCATGTTCGTCAAGGATGCGGACAAGCCCATCATGGAGGATCTGAAAGCCCGGGGCCTGCTGCTGAAAAAAGCGCTGTACGAGCATGAATATCCTTTCTGCTGGCGCTGCGATACGCCGCTGATCTATTACGCCCGCCCCACCTGGTTCATCAAAATGACGGCCCTGCGGGATCAATTGGTGGCCAACAACCGGTCGATCAACTGGTATCCCGACAACATCAAGGAAGGCCGCATGGGCAATTTCCTGGAGAACGTGGTGGATTGGGGCCTGAGCCGCGAAAGGTACTGGGGCACGCCCCTGCCCATCTGGCTGTGCGAAGAAGGGCACATGCACGTGATCGGCAGCAAGCAGGAATTGATGGATAGGGCCATCGGCAAGGTGAACCTGCCCGAATTGCACCGGCCCTACATCGACGAGGTGAAAATCACCTGTCCCTGCTGCGGCAAGCCCATGACCCGCACCAAGGAGGTCATCGACTGCTGGTACGATTCCGGCTCCATGCCCTTCGCTCAGTGGCATTATCCCTTTGAAAACAAGGAAAAGTTTGAGGCGCGCTTCCCGGCGGATTTCATCTCCGAGGCGATCGACCAGACCCGCGGATGGTTCTATACCCTGATTGCCATCTCCACCCTGCTCTTTGGCCGCGCGCCCTTTGAAAACTGCGTGGTGCTGGGCCATGTGCAGGACAAGGACGGCCGCAAGATGAGCAAGCACCTGGGCAACGTGGTGGATCCCAAGGCGGTGCTGGAAAAGCAGGGGGCTGACGCGGTGCGCTGGTTCTTCTATTCCTCCTCCGCCCCCTGGCTGCCCTGCCGCTTCCATGAGGACGCCCTGAACGAAGGCCCGCGCCGGTTCATGAGCACTTTGTGGAACACGTACTCCTTCTACGTGCTGTACGCGGATATCGACCAATTCGATCCCACGAAGCACGATCTGGATCGGTGCGAACTGACGCTGATGGACCGCTGGGTGCTCAGTCGCCTGAACACGGTGGTCAAGGGCGTGGATGAGGATCTGAACGCCTACCGCATCACCGAATCCACCCGGAAAATCAGCGATTTTGTGGATGAACTGTCCAACTGGTATGTGCGCCTGGGCCGCGACCGGTTCTGGGGCAAGGGCATGGCGGCGGACAAGGAAGCGGCGTTCATGACGCTGTACACCGTGCTGTCCACCCTCTCCCGGGTCATCGCGCCCTACATGCCTTTCATGGCGGAGAGCATCTACCAGAACATCGTGCGCACGGTGGACGCGAACGCGCCGGAATCCGTGCATCTGTGCGATTTCCCGGTGTGCGACGAAACCCGGATCGATCCCGAGGCCGAGCGGCAGATGGCCGCTGTGGAGACGGTGGTGCAGTTGGGCCGCTCCTGCCGCCAGCTGTCCAACATGAAGGTGCGCCAGCCTCTGAAAACGCTCTACGTGTCCGGCGCGGATTTCGGCGAGGAATACAAGGGCCTGGTGGAGGATGAACTGAACGTGAAAAACGTCGTCTTCATCGACAACGCCGACCAGTTCGTCAATTACGATCTGAAGCCCAATTTCCTGACCCTGAAAACCCGCTACGGCAAATTCCTGGGCCGCATGCGGGGCGAACTGCAGAAGCTGGACGGCGCGCAGGTGGTGGCCGCCTTTGAACGGGGCGAAACCGTCACCCTGACCATGGACGGCACCGAGATCGTGCTGAACAAGGAAGACGTGCTGGTGGAGGCCGTGAAGAAGGAGGGCTTCACCTCCCAGGTGGACGGCAAATTGACGGTCGTCCTGGATACCTCCCTGACGGATGATCTGATCCGGGAGGGCTACGCCCGCGAGGTGATCAGCAAGCTGCAGAACATGCGCAAGGACGCCGGCTTTGACGTCACGGACCGGATCCACGTCACCGCCCAGGGCGATGAACATGTGATCAGCGCCATGCAGGCCTATGGGGACATGATTGAAAAGGGCGTGCTGGCCTTGGATGTGGCCTTTGGCCCCGCCCCGGCGGATGCCTTCAGCCAGGAAAGCGACATCAACGGCAGGCAGATGGTGCTGAGCGTGCGCAGGGCGTGAGGAAGCGATCAAGCGGCGCAGGGGGCCTAAGCAGCCGAACATATCCAATCTTTTAGGGGAGAGCAAACGTGCTCTCCCTCAGAGCATCGACAAAGTCGATGCTCTGCCATCGAAAGTCTGCAAAGCAGTCTTTCGATGGGAACATCAATTTGCTGTAAAATGGCGTTTTCAGGTATAAACACCTGAAAACGCTCATTTTATGGCCGCAAATTGATATGGGAAGCAAATTTCATTTGCCTGCCCGGGGCTGCCGCCCGGCCTTCGCTGAAAATGATCCACTGGATCATTTTCCGGGCGCTACGGCCCCCGGCGACGCACATGTCGCCGCCTTCGGATGAAAATCGAAGGGGCTGCGGCCCCTTCGATGCATCCCCAGAGGTTTGCCGACAGTCTGGGGGAGAGCAAACGCGCTCTCCTTTTTTTTGTTTCGTTTTTTCGCGGTCCGCATACAGTGATATCAGGCGAAGAGATTTCGCCAAACGGAAATGAAACGAGGCGCATCCGCATGGATTTCAGAAATATTATTGATAACCCCAACGATGTGAACAGCAATCAAACCACCCGGCGCATTTGCCTGCCAGTCTCTCAATTCGGCTCCTATGGATGGAACTGTGGCGGCAATTGCGGCTGCCGCAGAGGCCCCGCCGGGCCCACCGGCCCCACCGGTCCTGCCGGTCCCGCGGGCGGCCCCACCGGCGCGACTGGTCCCACAGGCCCTGCGGGCATCACGGGCGCCACCGGCCCAGCAGGCCCCGCCGGCGCGACCGGGGCAACCGGCCCTACCGGCGCAACCGGTCCCGTGGGACCCGTTGGCATCGCAGGTGCTACAGGCCCAGCTGGCCCCACCGGTGCGACCGGGGCAACCGGCCCGGCGGGAGAAATCGGCCCCACGGGGCCGATGGGCATTGCCGGTGAAACGGGCCCCACGGGTCCCGCCGGAGAAACTGGTCCGACTGGCCCTGCCGGAGAAACCGGCCCGACCGGCCCAGCCGGAGAAACAGGACCTACGGGTCCTGCCGGCGAAACAGGTCCCACGGGTCCCGCTGGGGAAACAGGTCCTACCGGCCCTGCCGGTGAAACAGGACCGACCGGCCCCACGGGCCCTGCAGGGCCTGCAACCCCTGCGGCGGCGGTAGCGCCTGCCACGAACCCGGCGGAAGCCGTGACCCAGTTGAACCAGCTGTTGGCCAATTTGCGGGCGGCCGGCCTGATGGAATAATCATAGATCCGGGGATGACGGGCAGCCGCCATCCCCTTTTCGGAGGTCTATATGAAAATCATCGTATACGCCATCTGTAAAAATGAGGAGAAATTCGCTGCCCGCTGGGCTGTGTCCATGGGGGAGGCGGACGGCATCTATGTGCTGGACACGGGCTCCACGGACAAAACGGCCGAGATCCTGAGGGAGAAGGGCGCGCACGTGACCGAGGAAATCATATCCCCCTGGCGGTTCGATGCGGCCCGGAACGCGTCGCTGGAGCTGGTGCCGGAGGACGCCGATATCTGTGTGTGCACCGATCTGGACGAAGTGTTTCATCCCGGCTGGCGGACGGCGCTGGAACGCTCCTGGCAGCCGGGAACCACCCGGGCCAGCTATCGCTACACCTGGAATTTCGAATCGGACGGGCGGGAGGGGCATGTGTTCTGGCTGGATAAGATCCACTGCCGCCGCGGTTACCGCTGGACCCACCCGGTGCACGAGGTGCTCACCTGGCAGGGGGATGGCGAGGAAAAGCGGGTGACGGCGGAGGGCGTGCAGCTGGATCATCACCCGGATCCGGAAAAATCCCGGGCGCAATACCTGCCTCTGCTGGAATTGGCGGTGCGGGAAAGCCCGGAGGACGACCGGAATATACATTACCTAGGCCGGGAATACCTGTATTATGGCCGGTGGGACGACTGCATCGCTACGCTGATGCGGCACCTGAGGCTGCCCACCGCCACCTGGGCGGATGAAAGGTGCGCCTCCATGCGCTATATCGCCCAAGCGTATCGGGCCAAGGGGGATGACCGCACCGCGGAAACGTGGTATGCCAGGGCGGCGGCGGAAGCGCCCCACCTGCGGGAGCCCTATATGGACTGGGCGCGGATGCTGTACAGCCTGGAGGATTGGGAAGGCGTGGCCTTTCTGACGGGCCGGGCTTTGGCGATCACCCGGCGGGAGCGCACCTACATCACTGAAGGCGCGGCCTGGGGCAGCGAACCCTGGGATCTGCGCGCTATCGCGCTGTACCGTTTGGGCAGGCTCCGGGAAGCGCTCACGGCGGCGGAAAGGGCTTGCGAACTGTCGCCGGGGGATGAGCGGCTGAGAAACAATGCTGCCCTGATCCGGCGGGAGGCCATATGACGGCAAAAAACGGAAAAATCCGTAAAAATCAGAAAAAAGTATGCTTACGGGGCTTGCCAACAGGGCAGGCCCTGTGTTATAATTTCCGGGATCACGCATGCGGGAGGATTTGTTTGTGTGTGCCGGGCAACCGGTGACAAGCGAAGATGATCCCCGCAGAGGATACAACAAATTAAGGAGGAAACCCCAATGGCAGTCATCTCTATGAAGCACCTGCTGGAGGCCGGCGTACACTTCGGCCATCAGACCCGGCGCTGGAACCCCAAAATGGCCCCCTACATCTTCACCGAGCGCAACGGCATCTACATCATCGACCTGCAGAAGACCGTCCGCAAGATCGACGAAGCGTACATGTTCATCCGCAACCTGGCCATGGAAGGCAAGAGCGTGCTGTTCGTCGGCACCAAGAAGCAGGCCCAGGAAAGCATCGAAAGCGAAGCCAAGCGCTGCAACATGTTCTATGTGAACAACCGCTGGCTGGGCGGCATGCTGACCAACTTCCGCACCATCCGTACCCGCGTGGACCG
>JAFXVJ010000057.1 GCA_017524615.1 Clostridia bacterium
CCCCGAAGGGTGGTGACCCATCGGGGACTCGAACCCCGGACACCTTGATTAAAAGTCAAGTGCTCTACCACCTGAGCTAATGGGTCAGAATGGCTGGGGTGGCAGGGATCGAACCTACGAATGAGGGAGTCAAAGTCCCTTGCCTTACCGCTTGGCTACACCCCAATAGCGAAAAGGTGGGGTGGGTGGTGGGACTCGAACCCACGACCTCCAGAGCCACAATCTGGCGCTCTAACCAACTGAACTACACCCACCACGAGCGGATTGGCGCGCCTGAAGGGATTCGAACCCCCGACCCACGGCTTAGAAGGCCGTTGCTCTATCCGGCTGAGCTACAGGCGCATTTGCCGCGTGCCTTCGTCGAGGCCGGTTCCAGCGGAACCATCCCTGCTGACAAGGATAGATTTTACCACAGGATCGCGGGGCTGTCAAGCCCCTGTTTTGGAAAACTTTGCGTATTCACGAAAAATTGCAAAAAACGCAAAAAGCCGCGAAAACGCCCCATCAGCCCCACAGGCCGGCTTGCAGGAAAAACCGATGCGCAGGGACGCACGCAGTTTCCTCTTTTCCCGCCGTTTCTTGACTTTTTCTTCCATTATCCGTATAATAACAACAAGCACAGGAAGCGCATACGGGCTGATACAAAAAAAGGAGGATGCTTATGCAGCGCCGCATCACCCAGGAGGGGCCCCTGCACGACGGCCAGGGGCGATTGGCGGAAACGGGCTACGCCACCAGTCTGCTCCGCCAATATGACCGGCAGCGGATCCGGGCGGGAAAACTGCGCATCAAAGAATGGGATTACTACTGCATCACGTCGGATCGCTACGCCCTGGCCCTCACCATCGCCGACAACGGCTACATGGGCCTGGACAGCGTGTCCCTGCTGGATTTTGACGGGCCCTGGGAACAGACCGTGTCCCCCATGTGCCTGCTGCCGCGGGGAAAACGCGGCCTGCCCGCCACCAGCGAGCGGGGAGACATCCGGGTGTCCGGCAAGGGCTACGAAATGGCTTTCCTGAACGACGGCAGGATCCGGCGGCTGTACGGCCACATGGATCATTTCCGGGATGGGCAGCCCATCCAGTTCGATGTCACCCTGTCCGCGCCGCCCCGGGATTCCATGGTGATCGTCACCCCGTTTCCCAGCAAGCCCCGGGCCTTTTACTACAACCAGAAAATCAACTGCCTCCGCGCGGAGGGCAAGGCGGAATGGGGCGGCAGGGAATACCTGTTCGCGCCGGCCCACTCCTTTGCCGTGCTGGACTGGGGCCGGGGCGTATGGACCTATGACAACACCTGGTACTGGGGCTCCGCCTCCGGCCTGGCCGACGGCGTACCCTTTGGGTTCAACATCGGCTACGGCTTCGGCGACACCTCCGCCGCCACGGAGAATATGCTGTTTTATAACGGCCAGGCGCACAAGCTGAGCCAGGTGCGGTTTGAAATCCCCATGAAAGACGGCGCGGAGGATTACCTGTCCCCCTGGCGCTTCACCAGCGACGACCACCGGTTTGAGATGGATTTTTCTCCTCTGCTGGATCGGGCGGCCAAAACGGATTTCAAGGTGCTTTGCTCCGATCAGCACCAGGTGTTCGGCCGTTTCAGCGGCACGGCGGTGCTGGATGACGGGCGGAAGATCCGCATCCGGGATCTTCTGGGCTTTGCCGAAAAGGTGCGCAACAAGTGGTGAAGAAACTGCCGGGGCCGGCAAAAGGCGTCATCCGCCCCCCGCTGCGCATATTTTTTGTCCTGAAAGCAGGCAGAAAGTGCGTAAGGCGTTGAAAACGCAGGGGAATTGTGGTATACTGCATGAGTGGAAAAACGCCGTTTTGCTGTTTTGAAGCAAACGGATAGCCGGTTTGGGCGAAAATGTCTGGACCGGCGCCTGCGATGCGGTATACTGAACGCGCATTGCAATGAAAGGGGGACAAATGATGCAGCAAAACAAAAAGAAAAAAATCAGTCCCTACGCCGCGTCCTTTCTGGCCATGGGCGTGGTGGTGGTGCTGTATATGCTGATTTTCGGTTTGACCCATCTGTCGGATTATCTCATCGCCGCCGGCGTGATGATCCTGGTGGGGCGGATCGCCTATATCATGGCCCAGGGGCTGGACGTGAGCAAAACCGCGCCGGTGCAGCAGGTGATCCCCAAAACGGGCGACGCGGCCGTGGACAGCCTGGTGGAAAAGGGACAGGAAATGCTTTCCAAAATCCGTCAGGAAAACGATCTGATCCCCGACGCTGAACTGACCGGCCAGATGGATCAGTTGGAGGATGTGGCCAACCGCATCTTCCACACCGTGGCGGAGCAGCCGGGCAAAGCCCCGCAAATCCGCCGCTTCATGGATTATTACCTGCCCACCACCCTGAAAATGCTGGCCGGATACCGGAAAATGGAGGAGCGGCAGGTGGCCGGCGAAAGCGCCCAGGCCACCCGTGCCCAGATCCGGGACGCCATGAGCGTGGTGCTCAAGGCGTTTGACAAGCAATTGTCCGCCCTGTATCAGGATGATATGCTGGATCTGTCCACCGATATCGACGTGATGGAGGCCATGCTGAAGCAGGATGGCCTGGTGGACAGCGGTATCAAGGACCAGGACAGGGCCTGACGGAAGAACCCATGGATGTTTGTTCATAGAGAATGCGTATTGAAAGGAGATCATCCCCATGTCTGAAAGCAATGCCGCCCAGCAAGCCGCGGAAAACCAGGTGCATTCCGCTCCCATCCTCACCCTGCATTCCTCCGAAGCGGAGGATCGCCAGACATTAGAAAAAGCGGTGGAAATGCTCAACGAACTGAAGGTGCCCGCCGCTCCCGACGCCAAGGAGGCCGTGGAGGCGCTGGATTCCTCCCTGACCGACGAGGAAAAGGTGCAGGTGGCCGCCTTCGCCAAGACCATTGACCTGACCAACCCCGACCACGTGATGCTCTACGGCGCGGACGCCCAAAAGAAAATTTCTTCCTTCGCCGATACCGTACTGGCGGGCGTGCGCACGGATGAAACCGGCGACGTGGGCGATATGCTGGCCAGCCTGATCACGGAGCTCAAGGGCTTCAACGCCGCCGGGGAAAGGCCCAAGGGCATCCGGGGCCTGTTCTTCCGGGCCAAGAAGCAAATCGCCACCATCCAGGCCAAGTATGAGGATGTATCCGCCAACGTGGAGAAAATCGCCGGCAACCTGGAGGATCATCAGGTGCAGCTGCTCAAGGATGTGGCGATGTTCAACCGCCTGTATGATATGAACCTTTCCTATTTCCATGAATTGACCATGTACATCGTGGCCGGCGATCAGCGGCTGAAGGAAGTCCGGGAGACCGATCTGAAGGAACTGCAGGAAATCGCGGCCAAGAGCGGCGACGCCATGGACGCCCAGAAGGCCAACGACCTGGCCGCCCATTGCGACCGTTTTGAAAAGAAGCTGTACGACCTGAAGCTCACCCGTCAGATTTCCATGCAGATGGCGCCCCAGATCCGTCTGCTGCAGAACAACAATTCCCTGCTGGTGGAGCGCATCCAATCCACGCTGGTGAACACCCTGCCCCTGTGGAAGAACCAGATGGTGCTGGCGCTGGGCCTGCATCACAGCCAGCAGGCCATGAAGGCCCAGCAGGCGGTGACCAATATGACCAACGATCTGCTCAAGAAGAACGCCGAAACCCTGAAGATCGGCACCATCGAAACCGCCAAGGAATCCGAGCGCGGCATCATCGACCTGGAAACCCTGGTGTCCACCAACCAGAGCCTCATCGAAACCATCAACGAAGTATCCCGCATTCAGCAGGAAGGCCGCCAGAAGCGCGCCGAGGCCGAAAAGACCCTGGCCAACATGGAACGGGAGCTGAAAGAAAAGCTGCTGACCATGTAACCGCGGGCGCGGAGAAAAATCCGCCGGGGCGGCCCGCCCATCGGGTCCGCCCGGCCGCTTGCCTTCCGATTGGATCGGAAAGGCGCTGGGGGAACCCCTCCTGCCTGGTCAGGGTGGGTTCCCCCGCTATTTTCCAAGTACAAGGAGGAAGCCATGAAACTGCGTACAGGAACAGCGTTCGTGCTCATGATCTGCCTGATTGTGTTCAGCGTAGGCTTCGGCGCCTATCGGGGCTGGAGCCGGGAACGGGCGGAGGTGGAAAAGGCCTATGACGGCCTGAATGAATTGGTGAGCAGCTCCAATTCCCGCTTGGAGGATATGCTCTCCCGCCGCGTCGAGGCGGCCAACAGCCTGCTCACCGTGGCCCGCCGGCACCTGCCCGACACGGACGAGGCCATTCGCGCCCTGACAGAGGATCGGGACACCCTGGCCAATCAATCCTCCCTGGCGGAAAAAGCGGAGGCCAACCGCAGGTTCGCCCAGCACGCCGAGGCGCTGTTGGCCCTGCTGGCGCAGCAGCCCTCCGTGCAGCAGAATGCCCGGGATCTGGCCTACGTGGCCCAGCCCGGCTACCTGCGCACCGTGCTGCAAAACAGCGAGGCGCAGGCCAGTGAGGATCAGTTCACCCAGGCCGTTCAGTCCTTCAGCGACGCCGTGGCCCAGTACAATCTGGCGGCAGACGATTACAACCGCGAATTGAACGGCTCCTTCAGCGGCTGGGTGGCCCGGCTGCTGGGCGTGAAGGCCATCGACCGCTTTTCCGACGCCACGCAGATCAGCTTCTCCGTATCCCCCGCGCTGCGCATTCCCCCGCGTCCCCAGGGCGCCGTGGCGGACATGACGCTGATGAGCGTGCTGGATGAGCAAACCGTAACGGATCTGGAAACCCTGTCCCAGCGGCTGGAGCAGGCCACGGGCGGCCGGCTGTACGTGCTGGCGGTGGATTTCCTCAACAAAGCCAGTCCCGAGGATTATGCCCGGGCGACGTTTGAGCAGTGGGGCCTGAAAAGCCGCGACGCGCTGCTGGTCATGGCGGTGGGCGATCACAGCCGCGTGATCACCGGCGGCAGCGACGCCCTGAAGGTGCTGGATCAGATCACCCTGGATCGGCTCTTCGGCCGGTATTTTGATCCCCTGTATCAGAATCTGGAATACAGCCGCGCCGCGGCCACCCTGGCCCAGGCGGCGGCGCAGGAGCTGGCCAAACCGAAAACGCTGGATGTGTCCGGCCTCTTTGGTTCCTTCGCCGAAGCGGATCTGACCGAAAAAGAGCCGGAAAAGGAGCCTGGCCAGTCCGCGCAGAAGCCCGCCGAGGAGGGCGGCGCCAGCCTGACCCACATCCTCAATACCATGCTGAACAATGTGCAGCAGCTGAACGAAAGCAAGGCTTCCGCCCGTCGCTTCAATTGGCGTGGCGTGCTGATCTGGGGCCTGGTGATCTACTTCATTTTCTTCCGCAAGAAGAGCCGGAAGCGGAGGTAAC
This sequence comes from Clostridia bacterium, assembly GCA_017524615.1. Classification (GTDB taxonomy): domain Bacteria; phylum Bacillota; class Clostridia; order Christensenellales; family Aristaeellaceae; genus RUG563. Next base: position 5,354 of record JAFXVJ010000057.1, read on the forward strand.
GCTGTGCGGCTGTGCATGATTTCCCTGGACGCCGTGGCCCAGCCGGACGCGCCGCGGCTGCTGGCGCTGCCGGCGCTGGGCGCTTTGCGGGATCGGGGGGTATTCTGCGATCAGGTGAAAACGGTGTATCCCACCCTCACCTATCCCATCCATGCTTCCCTCCTCACCGGCTGCTATCCCGCCGTTCACGGCATCGGCCACAACCAGCCCTTCCAGCCCGATACGGATCCCGCCATGCGCACATGGTACTGGTCCGCGAGGGATATCCGGGTGAAAACGCTGCATCAGGCCGCCCGGGAAAAGGGCATGGACGTGGCCTCCATCCTGTGGCCGGCATCGGGCAAAAACCGGGCCGTGCGCCGGAATTTTCCCGAAGTGCTGCCCCTGCCCGGGGAAAACGCGGTGTTCAAAATGCTGCGCTACGCCTCTCCCCTGTGGATCCTGCGGATGGAGGCGCTGTATGGCAAACAGCGGAAATCCGTCCATCAGCCTGATCTGGACGATTATGCCGCCCTGCTGTGCGAAAAGCTCTACGCCTCGCGCCGCCCGCCCCACGTGCTCACCGTGCACCTGGTGGACTGTGACGCTATGCGGCACCAATACGGCACGGACAGCCCCCAGGCGCATGCCGCCATGGAACGGCTGGACGCCCGGGTGGGCCGGATCGTGGAAGCGGTGCGCCGGGCGGGACTGATGGAGGAAACCCTGTTCTGCGTGGTCAGCGATCACGGCCAGCAGGACGCGCCCCGCGGCGTGCCGCTGGATCGGCTGCTGAGGGAAGCCTGCGGGGCCCGGGCCCAATCCCTGGGCATGGGCGCCTATATTTTCGGAGAGGATCTCACCGCCGCCTGGCGTGCCCTGACGCAAAACAAGCAGGAGTGGGGCATCAGCCGCATCCTGGGGGCGGAGGAAATCCGCGCCTTGCGGGGGCCGGATCATGTGCGCCTGGCGGTGGACGCTATGCCGGGCTGCTGCTTTATCGACAAGCCGGGAGAAACCCGGGGGGAGCATGGCTTTTCCCTGGACTGCCCGCAGGCCCGCACCCTCCTGTGGCTGGCGGGGCCCGGGATCCGGCAGAATGAAACGCTGGCGGAAGCCGATCTGGTGGATATCGCGCCCACCCTGGCCCGGGCCTTGGGGCTCTCGCTTCCCCAGGCGGAAGGCCAAGCGATCATGCAGGCGTTTGAATGACACGATGAAGGAGGAAACCATGGCCAATCAGGCGACGGTGACCTATTATCACCATTCCGGGTTTTCCGTGGCAGTGGAGGATACCCTGCTGATTTTTGATTACTGGCGGGGGGAGGACGGCGCGCTGCCGGAAAGCTGCCAAATCCGGGTCCACGATTTCGACGGATTCAAGCAGGTGCTGGTGTTCGTCTCCCACGATCACGAGGATCATTTCGATGAGATCATCTATACCTGGAAATTTGACGCGCCGGTGACCTACATCGTATCCGACGACCTGCCCATCGGCAAACGGGGCAAACGGGTGAAGCCCGGGGACGAAATGGAGATCGGCGGGGCGGATATCCGTGTGTTTTCTTCGACAGACAAAGGCGTGTCCTTCTATGTCACCGTGCACGGCCTGCATGTGTTCCACGCCGGAGACCTGAACCTGTGGCACTGGCGGGAGGAAAGCACCCTGCGGGAAATCGCCCAAGCGGAAAAGGATTTCTATGCCGCCATGGCGCCCATCGAGCATCTGCCGGTGGATATTGCCATGTTCCCGGTGGATCCGCGCATGGGCGGGCTGTACGACGCCGGGGCCAATTATTTCGTCATGGCGGTCAAGCCCCGGCTGTTCATCCCCATGCATTGGCAGGGCCGCCCGGAGGTGGCCACCAGCTATGCCCGGAAGGGGCGCACCAAATACACCGAGGTGCTGGCCCTTACCAAGCCCCGGGAACGGGCGGAGCTGAGCTTCGAGGAGCATGAATTGCACATCCACGTGTTCACCGCGCCCCGGGATCCTTTGGCCGGCCAGCCCGGCCCTCAGGTGCAGTTGGATGTCTATACCCCCGGCGATCCCTTCTCCGATACCGATCTGCCGGTAAAAATGTGACCCGACGGGATCCTGTGTGGATTTATAATAATTTCAGACACAAAAAATAATTACAGACGCAAACAAATAATGATTGACACAAAATGCAATCCACGTTGCAAGAAGCAAGTGGATTGCTTTTTTGTTTGGAAAGGAAGGGGCTTCATGGCCGGGAAGGCCCAGAAAATGACCGATGAAAAAACAGCAAAGATGCTTCCGGAAGGACGCGGCCAAGGCGAAGGTGCAGCGTATCGTCCCTTTTTGCAAATTGGCGATTTTTCCAATCTGGGGCGCGGTCATCGGATACAGGACCATAGAACAGGTCGTGTGCACCATCTTTTTTCTGACTTGGAAGCCAACTAGCGGTCACGCCGGTAAAGCCCCATTCTTCGCGGAGCACCCCGTTGAGCAGCGCGCCGCACGCGCCGGCCCACTGATTTCCGATGTAGTTATAGCTGGTCATCACGGAGTGTGTGCCGCCCTGCTTGACCGCCATATCAAAGGGCCTCAGGTAGATTTCACGAATGGCCTGTTCGTTGCTCCAGGTCAGCAGCATGCCGGTGCGCCAGGTCTCCTGATCGTTTAGGGCAAAATGCTTGATTCTTCGTGGTGATGGGCAACATCATCGTGGGCCGGCTGATGGACAAGAGCAGATCCCGGGCGGGCAAGGCGCGTCCGCTGCTGCTGATCTCCGTGCCCATTTCCTTCCTGGCGCTGCTGATCCTGTTCGTGATCTCGCCCCTGGCGACGGACACCATCAACACCCAGGGACAGTCCCTGGCGCTGGTCTTCATCGCCATCGGGTATAACCTGTGGTTCGCCATCGCCTATCCCATGTACTATACGCCTCACCCCGCCCTGGTGAACCTATCCACCCGCAACAGCAAGGACAGGACGCTGCTGGCCACCCTGTCCAACGCCACCGCCCTGGCCGCCATGGGCCTGAGCACCATGATCCTGCCCTTCTTCCTGAACCTGCTGTTCGTCTATGATATGAGCGGCGCGGGCGTGGCCGTGAAGGACAGCGGCGGAGCCATCCAGTACTACGTGAAGGATCTGGAATCAAAAACCGTTCTATACGACGCCCAGGCGTCCTATGAACACTGGAAGATCTTCGTCATCGCCCTGATCGCCATTACCGTGGTGGGCGCGCTGGTAGAATTCATGTTCACCCGCAAGCGCGTCACCGAGGAATCCATGGCCCAGAGCCAGGCCGCCGCTCCCAGAAAGGCGCTGCCGGTCCGCCAGCAGGCGAAAATCTGCTTTGCCGATAAATTCTGGATCATCATGATGGTGTTCTTCTTCTGCTATCAGCTGGGCGGCATGATCAAAAACGTCAGCCAGCTCTACTTCTGCCAGGCGATGTTCCCCGATGAAAACGGAGCGTACACCATTGCCAACGGCGGCAATATCTCCGGCTTCCTGGCCATCATCGGCGCCGTTCCCACGGCGGTGGGCATGGTGCTGGCCCCCATTCTGGCCAATAAGATCGGCAAGGGCAAGGCCATCCTCTGCGGCGCGGCCCTGGCCGTGGCCGGCGGATTGATCGGCATGCTCTTCCCGGATCGTCTGGCGATGGTGTATGTTTCCTTCGTGGTCAAGGCCCTGGGCTCCACCCCCGCCATGTACCTGAGCATGGCCCTGCTGGCCGATGTGCTGGATCACCAGGAGGCCCTTCATAACAACCGCACCGACGGCTTCACCATGACGGTTTACGGGGCGATCATGGCGGGCATGACCGGCGTTGCCACCGGTATCCTGAATATCGTGCTGTCCAACGTGGGCTATTCCGCTTCCAGCATCTCTTCCGAAGCGATCCGCGCCGCGATGCCGTGGGTCTTCATCGGCGGCGAAACCCTCTGCTACGTCGCCATCTTCCTGTGCTTCCTGTTCATGGCCGTTGAAAAATTCGGCAAATTCGACCATGAGGCCATCGTGATGGAGCAGAAGGCCGCCGCGGAGGCCGAAGGACGGGAATACCTCTCTGCCACGGACAAGATCCGGCAGGAAGAAGGCGAAGAGGCCTATCAGGCGGCAATGAAGCGGCTGGCGGATGCGAAAGCAACTGAAGCCAAGCGTCTGGCCAACCCCGAAGCAGCCCGGAAGGACGCTGCCATCCGGGCAGAATTCAATCTCCTGCGCAAAGCGCACGGCAGGAAGGAAATCTGACCCCGGCAACGAATATGCCCCATGAAAAGGAGGATATGAAATGGACGACAGGGAAAAGCTGCTATCCGCGCTCAAAGAAGTGCGGGACGACGTGGACTTTGAAGGCCAGTACGGCCTGGTGGACGAAGGGGTCATCGACTCCCTGGACCTGACCCAGATCATCGCCGCCTTGGACGAGGCCTTCGATATCCACATCCCCGCGGGGGAAATCGAGCCGGAAAACTTCAACAGCGTGGACGATATGCTGGCGATGGTGCGCCGGTATCAGCAGCAATGAGCACCCGGAACGTACTGGACTGGCTCTCGGATGCGGCCCGGCTCTCCCCGGACGCCGTGGCTTTTGAGCAGCCGGAGAGGATAATCACCTAGAAGCAGACGGAGCGGCGGGCCCGGGCCGTCGGGAGCCATTTGGCGTCCCGGATCACGCCCCAAAGCCCCGTGCTGATCCTCATGGAAAAAAGCCCGGACTGCCTGTGCGCGATGTTTGGCGCGGCGTACGCGGGGTGCTTTTACACGCCCCTGGATTCCTCCATGCCGGAAAATCGGATGCGCTTGATCGCCGACACCCTGCGCCCCGCCGCCGTCCTTTATGAAGAAAAGTTTGCCGAAACAGCGAAACGTATCGCCGGGGACGCGGCGCTTTTGTGCGATGCGGAAATCCCGGATGAAGTGAATGGCGCATTGCTTTCCGAACGGCGGAAAGGGCACATTGACAACGATCTTTTGTACGTGCTCTTTACCAGCGGCTCCACCGGCAACCCCAAGGGCGTGTCCATCACCCACCGCAGTGTGATCGACTTTGCGGAATGGGCCTGCGGCGCGCTGCGCCTGCCTGAAGGCCTGCGCTTCGGCAGCCAGGCCCCCTTCTATTTCGATAATTCCGTGCTGGATATTTACTGCGCCATGCGCATGCGGGGCAGCCTGTATCTCATTCCCAAGGGGGACTTCATGTTCCCCAAACGGCTGCTGGCCCGCTTGCAGGACGCGCATATCGACACGGTTTTCTGGGTGCCCTCGGCGCTGACGGCGCTGGCGAAAGCGGACGTGCTGTCCGAAGGCTGCCTGCCGGAATTGAAGCGGGTGTTTTTCTGCGGTGAGGTCATGCCCTGCGCCACGGTGAACCGATGGAAAAAAGCCCTGCCCGACGCGGACTACGTGAACATGTACGGTCCCACGGAGATCACCGACGTGTGCGCCTGGTATCGGGTGGACCGGGACTTTTTGGATACCGACAGCCTGCCCATCGGCTTCCCCTGCGAGAACACCCGCATCCATCTGATCGACGGGGAAATCTGCGTGGGCGGCACGTGCTTATCGCCCGGCTATTACAACGCGCCGGAAAAGACCGCCGCGGCGTTCGTGCAAAATCCCCGGCGCCCGCAAATTCCCGAAATCATCTACAAGACCGGCGATTTGGGGGCATACAACGAGCGGGGCGAGCTCATGTTCCTGGGCTGCCGGGACAGCCAGATCAAGCGCAGCGGCTATCGCATCGAATTAGGCGAAATCGAGTGCGCCCTCCAGAACGCGGCGGGGATCGAACTGGCCTGCTGCTATTACGACGCGGACAAAGAAAAGATCATTGCGGCCTACACCGGAAATCCGGACGAAAAGGCCCTGAAAGCCGCCCTGAAAGCGGCGCTGCCCAAATATATGCTGCCGGACGTGCTGCTCAGGCGGGACGCCCTGCCCCGCACCGGCAGCGGTAAGATCGACAGGCTCGCCCTCAGGCGGGAGGCGGAACGTGAGCATCTTATCCCTTGAGTTTCTGGCATTGGCGGCGGGCGTGATGCTGGTATATTACCTGCTGCCGCTAAACATCCGGTGGATCGCGCTGCTGTGCGGCAGCGCGGCTTTCGTCGCGCTTTCCGGGTGGCAGAGCGCCGCTCACCTGTCTGCCGTAGCTCTCATTATGTGGGGCGGCGGGCTGCTTTTGCAAAAGAAAAAAAGTCGCCTGCTGCTGGCGCTTTTCCTAATTCTGGATTTGGGAGCCATGGCCTTTTTGAAGTATTATCCCGCCCTGTCCGGGGCGCAGTGGATCCTGCCCCTGGGGTTCAGCTATTTCACCTTCCAGTCCGCGGGGTATCTCGTCGACGTGTGCCGGGGCAAAGCGGAAGCGCAGAAGAACCCGCTGAAAGCCTGGCTGTTCGTGGGCTATTTCCCGCAGCTCAGCCAGGGCCCCATCTCCACCTGGAAGGAACTGGGCGGGCAGCTTATGACCGGCCACCGATTCGAGCCGGACGCCTTCGTTTCCGGCTTTCAGCTGCTGCTATGGGGCTTTTTCAAGAAAATGGTGATCACGGACCGCTTGGCGGCCACGACGGACGCGCTGCTCAAGGGCGGCGACCTGCCCGGCTGGTTCATTTTAGGCGGGGTGATCCTGTACGCCGTGCGGCTGTATGCGGATTTTCCCGGGGGCATGGACGTGATCCGGGGCGTTTCCCGGATGCTGGGGATCGAGCTGCCCGAAAACTTCCGTCGCCCCTTCTTTTCCCAAAGCGTATCGGAATACTGGCGGCGGTGGCATATCACCCTGGGGGCCTGGTTCCGGTCATATCTGCTCTATCCGCTGACCACCTCCAAAGCGGGCATTGCCCTGGGGAAAGCCGCGTCCAAGGCCTTTGGGTAAAAGACGGGCCGGGCGGTGCCCAGCGCCCTGGCGACGCTGCTGGTGTTCCTGCTGATCGGCGTCTGGCACGCCGCCAACTGGAACGCGGTGGTATTCGGGGCGTACTTCGGGCTGGTGATGGGCGCGTCCATGCTGCTGGAGCCGGTGTGGAAAACGATGCGCGCCGCATTGAACCTGCCGAAAAAGGGCTGGATGGCCCCGCTGCGGCTTACGCGCACCTGGATCCTGATCCTTTTCGCCCAGTACTTCGCCTTTACCCTGAGCCCCGCCCAGGGGCTTTCCCTGCTGGGCGGCACGTTCCAAAACTGGAGCTTTGCCGGCTTCGCGGAAAAAATCACGGAGGTCATGGCGGCGCTGGAATGGCTCATCGCCGGAGCGGGGTGCCTCGTCGTGCTGATCGTGGACCTTTTGTGCGAAAAGAAGATCGACGTGTGCGGCGGGCTTGCCAAAACGCACTTCTTCATCCGCTGGCCCGCGCTGCTTCTGCTGATCCTGGCCATCGTGGTTTTCGGCATGTATGGCGAAGGATATGACAGCGCGGCATTCCTGTACACCCAATTCTGAACGATAGATTTGCTTACCCAGTATCATAGAGAATGGAGGAGGAAGCATCATGAAAGCCAACATGCTGGAATACTTAGAGGAAACGGCGAAGCGGCTGCCGGACAAGACCGCCTTTTACGACGATCACGAAAAAATGACCTTTGCGGCATTGCGGGAAACAGCCCAAAGCATCGGCTCCCGCCTGGCGGAGGCAGCCGCGCCCCGGCAGAGCGTGGCCCTGCTCCTGGACCCCCGCAGCATCCGCAATATCCCGGCCATGTTTGGCGCGTTGTACGCGGGCTGCGCTTACGCGCCGCTGGATATTGCGATGCCCCCCGAAAGGCTGCGGCTGCTGCTGGACCTTTTGCAGCCCGCCGCGGTGCTGGCGGATGAAAAGGGGAGCAAAGCGTATCAGGGTTGCGGCCTCAACGGCGTTCCCCTGATCATGTATGACGACGCCGCTGCCTGCGCCGTGAACGAAGAAACGCTGGCCGCCGTCCGCAGGCAGGCCAGCGTGTACGACCCCCTGTCCATCCTCTACACCTCCGGCTCCACGGGCATCCCCAAGGGCTCCATCCAGACGCATTTCAGCTATATTCACTGGACGGAAGCCACCATCGAGATGTACGGCCTCACCGGGGATACCGTGTTCGGCAATCAGTCGCCGTTTTTCTACGCCAATTCCATCCTGGAAATCTTCCCGCCGGTGGCCTTGGGCGCCACGGTGTATCTGCTGCCCGCCGGGGCGCTGACCTTCCCCAAGCGGCTGATCGCCAGCCTGAACGAGCAGCACGTCAGCGTGTTCTGCATGACGCCCTCCAGCTTCATCAGCGTGGTGAATGGCGGCGTGCTGACGGCAGGCTGCCTGCCGGAACTGAAATGGGGCATCATGAGCGGGGAATCCATGCCCTGGGACCCCCTGAAGGTCTGGATGGACGCCACACCCAATGCCGACTGGTGGCATTTTTACGGGAGCACCGAAATGTTCTCCGTGGCGGTGGGCAAGGTGGATAAGAACCACCAAAGCGGCGACCGGCTGCCGGTGGGCAAGCCCTTTTCCCTGGCGCACATCCTGTTCCTGGACGATAACGGCGACGAGGCCAAGCCCGGGACCCCGGGGGAAATGCTGGTATCCAGCCCCTGGATCGCCAGCGGCTATCACCGGGACCCGGAGCGCACCGCCGCGTCCTGGGTGGTCGATCCTTTGAACCGGGGTTGGCAGGAGCGCTTCTTCCGGGGCGGGGACATGGGCTACATCCGGGAGGATGGGCAGCTCATGGTGCTGGGCCGCAAGGACGCGCAGATCAAGCACATGGGCTACCGCATGGAGATCGGCGAAGTGGAGGCCGCCCTGCAGCAGATTCCCGGCTGGCGGGAGGGCTGCGTGCTGTTCGACCGGGAGAACGACAAGCTGTGGTGCTTCTATACCGGGGATTTGCAGGAAAAAGAAATCAAGGCCGCGCTGAAGGAGCGTCTGGCCCGGTATATGCTGCCGGATCAATACGTGCATCTGGACGAAATGCCCCACACCGCCACCATGAAGCTGGACAGGAAGAGCCTCCTGGCGAGGATCGGAACTCCCTGAAAACGATTTGGAATTTAAGCGGAACACCGGAAAGAGGGATGAAAAGCATGTGTGAAAAAACCGGAAAACCTGTACGGGATCTGTTTGCCGCGAACGGACGGGCGTTTCGGCGGCGCTTTTCAGCGCTGCTCGTCCTTCTCATTCTGATCAATCTCTTTTCCTGCTGGCCGGCAATGGCGGAAGAAGCCGCCGAAGAGAACGGCGACTTCTCGGCTTCCCCGGACGGCTCGTTTGCCGAAGGGCTGGGTTTTCCCATGCTGACGGAGGATTCCTTTGCCGTGGACGATCTGCCGGACGGGTGCCTGGAAGCATGCAGTCAGCCGGGGCGCGTGGAAAAGCTCACCTACACCGTGTCGGACGGAAGCGGCGATAAAAAATACGTTATGGTGTATCTGCCGGCGGGATATGACGATTCGGATACCTGCTACGATATCCTGTATCTCCTTCACGCCGCCAACGGCACGCCGAAAAACTATCTGAATTCCAAAAAAACCACAAAATTCCAATGCCTGCTGGACAATATGATTGCGGAGGGGAGCCTGAAGCCGCTGATCGTTGTGGCGGCTTCCTATTATACCTCAGAAGGGATCACGGGATTTATGCCGTTGGATCGGCAGGTGGTCATCACTTCTTCCTTCCCCCGGGAACTGGTGGAGGATATTATTCCCACCGTGGAAAGCGTGTTCAGGACCTACGCCGCGACTACTGATCCTGACAGCATCCGCGCATCGCGCGATCATCGGGCCGTCGCCGGCTTCTCCCTGGGCGGCGTGGCCACCTGGTACGTCTTTTTGCAGCAGATGCAGGCGTTCCGCTGGTTCCTGCCCATCAGCGAGGCCAGCTGGGCCGATGAAAAAGGAGGCACCAGCGGTATCTGGGACAGCGACGTTTCCGCCCAGGTGCTCTATGACGCCGTGCTGGATCAGGGCTTCGGCAAGGACGATTTCAGATTATTCGTTGCCACGGGCACGGAGGATGAGGCTTTCGATATATCCACCAGCCAGATGGTGCCCCTGCTGGAATACAACGATCTGTTCAGGCTCGGTGAAAATACCGGCTGTTCCATGATGATCGGCGGCACGCATACGATGGACGCGCTCTACACATATCTGTATCATATCCTCCCCTGCCTTTTCCTGCCGCAGGATTGACCCGCGCGGATCACGGCGGAAATGGGGAATCTGTGCCTGATAACGCAAAGGAGAATCGGTTTGTAAATGATCCCTGGATCGATGAATATCTGATGCCAAAACACAGCATTACGAAGACCCTGCAGGCGGAATGGACCCGGATCAGATACCATGTCGGTGGAAAGCCGATGCAAATTGTGACGCATCTTGAAATAGGCGACAGCAAAAAACCCTTATGGTTTAAGCAGAACGGAGGCGTTCAAGAGATTCTGCTATCATATGGTTGAATTGGGCGCCTTTTTTCAAGGCAAATGAGATCCCGCGCAGGGCGAGAAAAAACCAAAAAATGAATTTTTTATCCCTGCCCCAAATTTACAAATAAGCATAATGGCGTTGATTGTAAATATATACATCGAATTGCAATAAGTTAATGACATTCGGATCACTTCCTTTTCTCCTTTTGGTTTTTCATTTTTTATGACAAAATCCCGCCTAAATGGCGGGACTTTGTCGATGCTCTGACCCCCGGGAAAACGCTGACGTTTTTCCAGGGGTCGTTTTTTCCATGGGTGTTTCCCTTGTGCCCGGAGGAACGCGCCTGACAGCGCCGGGGCCGCGAAGGCCCCAGCGCCGTCACGCGATGCTCAGGCAAGCGGCACCAGGAACTGAGCCAGCACAGAGAGCATCAGGCTGGCCAGCAGCAGGATCACCGCGCCGCCCAGGCGGGAGGAGATCTGCGCGAAGGGCATCAATTCCATTCGGTTGGCGGCGGACAGCACGGCCACGTCGCCGGTGCCGCCCATGTTGCTCATGCACAGGCCGGCCGTGATGCCGGACTCGAAGGGATAGAAGCCCACCAGACGGCCGATGAAGGCAGCGCCCACAAACGCGCCGATGCAGGTGGCCGCGCACAGCAGCAGGTAGGTGATGCTGAAGGAGGAGATGACGGTGGCGATTTCCAGATAGCACACGCCAATGCCCAGCAGCAGCACGTTGGTCAGGTTCTTCATGATGAACTGGAACCACTGGTAGCAGGCCACTTCAATGTTTTCAGGCACGATATTGGTGATTTTGCAAATGGCCACGGTGATGATCATCCAAGCGTAGGCGTGCACGGTAATGCCGGTACCCAGGGCATCCCAGCAGCCCTGCAGGATATAGCCGATGGCGAAGAACGCGCCGGACACCAGCAGGCCGATGCCCAGGTTCTTCAGCTCGATATGATCGCGCTTTTGCTGCATTTCGGGGCTGATTTCCAGCTCCTTGGGGTCGATGCTGCCCGCCTGCATCAGCGCGCCGTTGCCGTTCAGCTTGCCCCGCAGCACCTTCACCAGCACGCCGGCCAGCACGATGGAGATGGCGTTGCCGATGGCCACGGCGGGGGTCATGACGGACAGGGCCTGGGCCGCGCTCATGGAGCCGCTGCCCTCAAAGATCTTGGAAAGCGGCGACGCGCCCGCGCCCATGCCGCCGCCCATGATCGGCAAGCCGATCAGCAGCAGCGCGTTCATCACCGGGTAGCCCATCAGGGAGGCCACGCCCATGCACAGGCCGAAGGCCAGGATCAGGCCGCCGAAGATGGCGGGGAAATATCGGGCCGCGGCTTTGATCAGCAGCTTGCGGTTCATGCCCAGGATGGAGCCGGTGATCAGGGCGGCGATGTACCAATCCAGGAAGCCGCCGGTGGTTTTGAAGAAGGTGCCGATGTTGCCAAGCAGATCCAGATCGCCGAAGGGCAGGAACATGTTCCAGCCTTTCTGTCCGATAAACTTCTTGGTGTAATCCCCTGTCGGCAGGCCGTTGAATTCGCCCGCCAGATACCGGGTCACTTCTTCCGGCGCATCCTGCGGGAGCACCGTGATCTCACTGATGGCCTTTGATTCGTCAAACTTGACCTGCACGGTCACGGGCTTATCGCCGTATCCCTTGCTCACCGCGGTATACACCTTGCCCGCTACGCGCTTGGAGCTGGCGGTATCCTTGAGGATGCTGCTCACCGCGCTGTTGACGGCGGTCAGGGTTTTGCCGATGGGATCGTTTTTGTCGGCTGATTTCGATTTCTTGAGGTAGTATCCGGTGAAGGTATCGCTGGTGATATAATCCCGGACGTTGTCCGCTGCGATCCCCTTCTCCTTGTCTTCCGCGATGTTCTGAATGGCGTCGTTGGGCTCCACCTTCATGGCGTTGATTTTTCCGACTGTTTCTTTATTCTTGTTTTCTTCCACAGCCACTTTCAGCGTGACGGTGACCTGGCCGGGCTTATTTTCATCCGTGGTTTCGGGATAGGAATAAGTGTATTCATACTCCTGGCCCGCTTCCACCTTCTTGTCCCGGATGTCCTTGTCCAGTTCAACCAGCATGATATGGTCCACCGCTTTGTCGACCATCTCCACGGCCGCTTTCGTTTCCTTGGGCAGCGCGAAGCTGGCGGAGGGGGCCTTGAAGGCCGGGATCAGCCCGAAATATACCAGCAGCGCCGAGCCGAAAATGACCACGATGGCGCCGCCGCCCAGATAGGATTTGATGATGGGGGTATGGTCGCCGATCCAGGCCAGGATGTCGCCCACCACGATCATGAAGATGAAGCAGCCGGCCATGCCCTTGGGCAGCACGCCCAGGAACGTGGCAATGAGCACCACCACGGTGATGATCAGGAAAATCTGCCAGGGCAGATGGAACAGACGCAGGGGTTTTTTCTCCTTGGTTTTTGCGCTCATGAGTTTCCCTCCTTCTTATGGGATCGACCAGGGGAAAGGGAAGCGGGCCGCGGCGGCATGCACGGTCAGCGTCCGCCCGCTTTCATTACAGCCTTGCCACGCCGCTGTCCCGCGCGGCCTGGGCCACGGCGGCGGCCACGGCGGGCCCCACCCGCTTGTCAAAGGCCAGGGGCAGGATATATTGGGCATTCAGTTCTTCAGGGGATACCAGATCCGCCAGGGCGTGGGAGGCGGCCTGCTTCATTTCCTCGTTGATATCCTTGGCGCGCACGTCCAGGGCGCCGCGGAACAGGCCGGGGAAGCACAGCACGTTGTTGATCTGGTTGGGATGGTCGCTGCGGCCGGTGCCCACCACCGCCGCGCCGGCGGCCAGGGCCTCATCCGGCTCGATTTCGGGCACGGGATTGGCCATGGGGAACACGATGGCGCCCGGGGCCATGGAGCGGATCATATCCTGGGATACGATATGCGGCGCGCTGACGCCGATGAACACATCCGCGCCCTTCAGGGCGTCGGCAAGCTTTCCGGAGAATTTTTCGGGGTTGGTGATTTTCGCCATTTCCTCCTGGGCGGGGTTCATCTGTTCGCCCTCGCACAGCACGCCGAAACGGTCCACCATTTTCAGGTGCTTCACGCCCAGGTTCATCAGATGGCGGCCGATGGCGATGCCGGCGCTTCCCGCGCCGTTGATGACCACCTTCGCCTCGCCGATCTCCTTGTCCACCACCCGCAGGGCGTTGAGCAGGGCCGCGCCCACCACCACGGCGGTGCCGTGCTGGTCGTCGTGGAACACGGGGATATCGCAGATTTCCTTCAGCCTGCGCTCGATCTCAAAGCACCGGGGCGCGGCGATGTCCTCTAAGTTGATGCCGCCGAAGGAGCCGGAAATCAGGTAGACGGTGCGCACGATCTCGTCCACGTCCTTGCTGCGGATACAGAGCGGGAAAGCATCCACGTCGCCGAACGCCTTGAACAGGGCGCATTTGCCTTCCATGACGGGCATGCCGGCTTCCGGCCCGATATCGCCCAGGCCCAGCACCGCGGTGCCGTCCGTAATGACAGCCACCAGGTTATGGCGGCGGGTCAGGCTGAAAGATTTGCTGTAATCCTTCTGGATTTCCAGGCACGGCTGGGCTACGCCGGGGGTATACGCCAGGGACAGATCCTCTTTGTTCTCCACAGGAACACGGGAAACAACCTCGATCTTGCCTTGCCATTCACCATGCAGGCGCAGGGACTCTTCCGCGTAATTCAATGAAGGACACCTCCTGTGATATTGTTTTCTTGCTTTCATTATATAGTATCTATCCGGAATAATCAAGCCCAAATTATGCATTATGCTTGCGCGCTGCGGGCCTTCGCGCCGTCCTGCGCCCCTCCAGCGCAAATTCCGTGCACGTTTTTACTGCCTCTCATCTTGCGAAGCAAGGCGAGAACTGATAGAATAAAGTGAATTTTCGCAAGCGAGGGGGATCAGCCATGCAGTACGCGATTTACGGAGCCGGGTCTCTGGGCACGGTGCTGGGCGCTTATTTGACGAAAAACGGGGTGGACATTGAACTGGTGAACCGGAACCGGGCCCACGTGGAGGCCCTGCGGGAGAAGGGCGCGCATATCACTGGCACAGTAGAAATGACCGTACCGGTCCGGGCCATTTTTCCCGAAGAAATGAAAGGCCCTTACGATATCATTTTTCTGATGACCAAGCAATTGCACAATGATGAAATCGCCGCCTCATTGAAGCCGCTGCTATCGCCGGAGGGCGTGGTGGTCACGCTGCAGAACGGCATTCCGGAGCCGGGGCTGGAAGCCATTTTGGGCCGGGGCCGGGTGCTGGGCTGCGTGGTGGAGTGGGGCGCCACCCTGGGCGCGCCCGGCTGCTCCGCGCTGACCAGCGTGCCGGACAGCCTGTCCTTCCACATGGGCCGCATGCCGGGGGTGTCCGATCGGCAGTTTGAGCGGGTGAAGGAGCTGCTGGAAAAAATGTGCCCCGTACACACGGAAGACAACCTGCTGGGCGCCCGGTGGAGCAAGCTGCTGATCAACGCCACCTTTTCCGGCCTGGGCACCGCCATCGGCGGGGTGTTCGGCGACGTCAGCGAGGGCCGGGATATGAAGGATGTGGCCCTGGCCTGCATGAAAGAGTGCATCGATGTGGGCCGTTCCGCCGGCGTCACCTTCGCCCCGGTGCAGGGCAAGGACATTACCAGGCTGTTTTACTATACCGGCCCCCTCAAGAAAGCCGTCGCCCGGATGATCCTGCCCATCGCTATGAAGAAGCACAGGGACATTGAGCCCTCCATGCTCCAGGATCTGAAAAATGGCAAGCCCTGTGAAATCGACGCCATCAACGGCGTGGTGTGCCGGGTGGGAAGGGAGCACGGCGTCGCCACCCCCGTCAACGACCGGATCGTGGAGGTCATTCACGGCATCCAGAACGGGCAGCTCCGGCCGGAAAAGAAAAACGTAGCCCGCTTTTCAGATTTGAAGTAATGGAACAGAAAAGCAGGGCGAAACGCGCCGGCGTCGTGCACGCCGGCAGGAAAAACCGCCCCTCCGCCGCTCCTGATTCCCCTTGCGGAGGCGTGCGTTTTCCGATATAATGGATCCGTGAACAGTGAGATGCCCTTGTTCGGACCAACAGACGGGAGGAAAGCGATATGATTTTTCTGGAGGAAAAAAATGCCCTGATCGCGAAACGCCAGGGGGAAACCATCCGCATCGAAGCCTGGGGGAAAAACGCCCTGCGCGTGCGCGCCACCATGTATCCGGAATTCAGCGGCCGTGATTGGGCCCTGACCGAGGCTGTGCCGGAGCAGCCCGGCGTCCGCGTCGCCATCGGCGAGGAAAAGCTGCGTGCCGGGGACGGCAGCTTCTATTCCGTGCCCCTGGCGTCCATCGAAAACGGCCGGATCAAGGCCGTGATCAACCACAGCGGGGTTTTGTCCTTCTATCGGGACGGCCAGCGCATTCTGAAGGAATATTACCGCTTCTACGACGGCTCCGTCACCCGGGAAAGCCATTGCCTGAAGGTGGTCAGCCGGGAATGGCGGCCCTACACCGCCGGGGATTATCAGCTCACCGTGCGCTTTGACGGCAATGACGGGGAAAAGCTGTTCGGCATGGGCCAGTATCAGCAGCCGTATATGGACATGAAGGGCTGCGTGCTGGAATTGGCCCAGAAAAATTCCCAGATCACCGTGCCCTTCGCCGTATCCAATCTGGGCTATGGCATGCTGTGGAACAACCCCGCCGTGGGACAGGTGTCCTTTGGCAAGAACCGCACCGAATGGGTGGCCGGGGCCTGCCGGGAGATGGATTACTGGATCACTGTGGGGGCCTCCCCCAAGGAAATCCTGTTCAATTACACCGCCGTCACCGGCCGCGCCCCCATGATGCGGGAGGACTGCATGGGGCTGTGGCAGTGCAAGCTGCGCTACCGCACCCAGGAAGAGGTGCTGTCCGTGGCCCGGAAATACAGAGAATTGAACATCCCCATCGACATCATCGTCATCGACTTTTTCCATTGGACCGTGCAGGGCGACTGGAAATTCGACAAAACCTACTGGCCCGATCCCAAGGCCATGGTGGATGAATTGCACGCCATGGGCATCAAGGTGATGGTGTCCGTGTGGCCCAGCGTGGACCGGCGCAGCGAGAATTTCGGCGAAATGATGGAACGCGGCCTGCTCATGCGTACTGAGCGGGGCGCGGCGCAGACCTTTGACTACCAGGGCGACTGCGTGCAGATCGACTCGACCAACCCGGAAACCCGGGCCTATGTGTGGGAAAAGTGCAAGCAGCATTATTATGACCTGGGCATCGACTTCTTCTGGCTGGACAATTCCGAGCCGGATCTGACCAAATACGATTTCGACAACTTCCGCTATTGGATGGGCCCCGCCCTGGAATGCAGCAACATCTATCCCCAGTATTACAGCCGCGTGTTCTTCGATCCCATGAGTCAAACGGACAAGCAGCCCGTCAATCTGCTGCGCTCCGGCTGGGCCGGCAGCCAGAAATACGGCAATGTGCTCTGGAGCGGCGATGTGCCCTCCTCCTGGGAATCCCTGCGGGACCAGGTGATGGCCGGGCTGAACATCGGCCTGGCGGGCATCCCCTGGTGGAACACCGACATCGGCGGATTCATGGAAGGCAATGTGTTTGATCCGGAATTTGAACAATTGCTGCTCCGCTGGTATGAATGGGCCGTGTTCACCCCCGTCATGCGCCTGCACGGGGACCGGGAGCCCTTCACCATCCCCGCCCTGGACGACAGGGAACGGGGCGGCGGATACCTGCACACCGGCCAGCCCACCGAAATGTGGGCTCTGGGCGACAGGGCGTTCCAGATCATGAAGCAGGGCTATGACCTGCGGGTGGCGATGAAGCCTTACCTGAAGGAAATCTTCCGGGAAGCCCATGAAAACGGCTCGCCCCTGATGCGCGCCATGTTCTATGAGTTCCCCGACGACGCGCCGTGCTGGGACCTGGCCGATCAGTATATGTTCGGCCCGGATTACCTGGTGGCGCCCGTGCTTGCCCCCGATACGTTCGAGCGCGATGTGTATCTGCCCGGCGGCTGCGAATGGGAGGATATCCACACCGGCGAAACGTACCCAGGCGGGCAGACGATCCGCGCGTCCGCCCCGCTGGCCTATATTCCCGTGTTCAAAAAGCGCGGGTGACCCACTCCCTGTCACGAGGCGCCTCCAGCGCATCCCTGGATTTCAATAAACGGGACAGGCAGCTGTCCATGCTCAGCTAAGCGTGCCAGCATATGAGAAATCAGGCGGTAAACCGAACGCCGTCAGCCGCAGTCCGCAGGAAAGGAGGACCCGCCATGCGCAGATCCGGCACGCCTCAGCCGGAAGGCACATTTACCACCCGGGCGCTGCTTGCCCTGATCCTGCCCCTGATCGCGGAGCAGTTCCTGGCCGTGCTGGTGGGCATGGCGGACACGGCCATGGTGTCCGGCGTGGATCCCAACGGCAGCGCGGTGGCCGCCGTATCCACGGTGGACACGCTGAACCTGCTGTTCATTCAGCTGTTCACCGCGATGAGCGCCGGCGGCGCGGTGGTGGCGGCCCAGTATTTGGGCAGGGGCGACCGGAAAAACGCCTGCGCCGCCGCCAAGCAATTGATGCTGTCCACCCTGGCCCTGGCCACCGCGGTGACCGCGGTGATCGCTGTGTTCCACCGGCAGATCATCGGCCTGATGGACAACGGCAGCGACCAGAACACCCTGAATCAATCCTATACCTATCTGCTGATCACCGCTTTTTCCTATCCGTTCCTGGGGCTGTACAACGGCGGCGTGGGCCTGCTGCGGGCCATGGGCAATTCCAAAACCTCCATGTGGACCAGCGCGGCCATGAACGTGATCAACATCGGCGGCAACGCCCTGCTGATCCACCCTTGCGGGCTGGGGGTCATGGGCGCGGCCATTTCCACCCTCACCAGCCGCATGGTGTCCGCCGTGGTGATCCTTTACGTGATGTTCAACCCCCACATGCCCATCCATCTGGATGTCCCCCGGCGTCAAAAGGGTTATTTCCGCTTTGACTTTCCCATGATCCGCCGCATTTTCCGGGTGGGCGTGCCCAACGGCCTGGAAAACAGCCTGTTTCAGGTGGGCAAGGTGCTCATCATGGGCATCATCACCACCTTTCCCACCGCCATCCGCGCGGCCAACGGCATCGTGAACAGCATTTCCAGCGTGGTGAACATCCCCGGCGGCGCCATCGGCCTGGCGGCCATTGCGGTGATCGGCCAGCTGGTGGGCGCCGACAAAAAGGACGAGGCCCGGCGCTACGGCAAAAAGCTGATGACGCTGATGTATCTGGGCGTGCTGCCCCTGAATGTGGCGCTGTTTTTCGTGGCGGAGCCGGTGGTGCGCCTGTTCAGCCTGGCGGAGGCCGGGGTGCCGGTGGCGGTGCAGATGCTGCGGCTGTACGCGGTATGCTCTGTTTTCACCTGGGCGCCGTCCTTCGGCATGCCCAATATCCTGCGCGCGGCAGGCGACGCCCGGTATACCATGCTCGTGTCGGTGATCAGCATGCTGGCGCTGCGTCTGGGAGCCAGCTATCTGCTGGTGTACGCCGTCCAGCCCTCCCTTTCCCTGCTGGGCGTGTGGATCGCCATGCACCTGGATTGGATCGCCCGGGGCGTGTGCTTCGTGGGCCGGTTCATGGGGAAGAAATGGCTGGAAAAGAAAGTGATCTGATCCTGTTCGCCTGCGAGCATGCGGGTAAGGCGAGGCCTGTCTGATCGCCTTCACGCAGAATCTGACGGCTTTCTTTTTGTTTTTTTCCGGGATTTCAGGCAGAATCTGCCTGAAATGGTAAAGATTCAATACAGATGGCACATTGTATCCAACATCTTCCTGTGATATGATGGGGACGGCGTGAGCAGACTTGTTTACGCGAGATATCATGACGGCGCGCAGCGTTTGTGCGCGAAAGGGAGAAACGATCATGAAGAAGATCATCTGCAAAGTCGAATATGATACCGAAGCCTCCGAATTGATCCGGAAGAAGGCGTTTGGCGAATTCGGCGACCCCAAGGGCTATGAAGAAAGCCTGTACAAGACGCAGGACGGCAAGTTCTTCCTGTATGTCAACGGCGGTGAAGAATCCCCCTATAAGGAAGAGGGCATCAAGCGCATGGCCGCTGCCAAGGCGGAAGAATGGCTAAAGGCGTAACAGCGCCTCCTTCACAGACCGAAAACGCGCTCCATCGGAAAGGATGAAGCGCGTTTTTTCTGTCCCGGTATCCCTTCGGTCCCGCACGGAACCGAGCCGGAAACAGCATCATGACCGCCGCGGTGTTTTCCGCGCTTGGCGAATGGCAGCGCGCGCCGCTCCTTGACAGCCATTTTTCTCATGGATATAATGGAACCGCGCAATACAAAGACGTTTTCGGCAAGGAGAGGAAGCATGCTGCCTGAATTGTTGGCCCCCGCCGGGGGCATGGCCCAGCTGCGGGCCGCGCTGCGCTTTGGGGCGGACGCCGTATACGGGGGGCTGCCCCGCTTTGGCCTCAGGGCTTTTGCGGGAAATTTTACCTGGGAGGAGCTGGAGGACGCGCTTCGGCTGACCCACGGCCTGGGAAAAAAATTCTATCTCACCCTGAATATCCTGCCGTATCAGGATGAAATGGAGGCCCTGGTGGACGCAGCCCGGCACGCCCGGAAACTGGGGGTGGACGCGGCGCTGGTCAGCGATCTGGGG
Source organism: Clostridia bacterium (assembly GCA_017524615.1). GTDB lineage: Bacteria > Bacillota > Clostridia > Christensenellales > Aristaeellaceae > RUG563. The sequence goes on from JAFXVJ010000057.1 coordinate 25,403, forward strand.
GCTTTTTTGGCGCTGCGCCGCGCGGTGCCGGAGCTGAAGCTGCACATCAGCACCCAGGCCAACACCCTGAACGCCGAAGCGGCGCTGTTTTATTACGCGCATGGGGCGGAAAGGATCGTGCTGGCCCGGGAGCTGTCCCTCAAGCGCATTGCCGATCTGCGACGGGCGCTGCCGGACGGACTGCAATTGGAATCCTTCGTCCACGGAGCCATGTGCATGAGCTATTCCGGGCGATGCATGCTGTCCGATCACCTGACGGGCCGGGGCGGGAATCGGGGCGCCTGCGCCCAGCCCTGCCGCTGGGAATACGCCCTGGTGGAGAAAAAAAGGCCGGGGGAATACTGGCCCATCGAGGAGGATGCGCGGGGCACCTATCTTTTGTCCGCCTACGATCTGAACATGCTGTCCCACCTGCCGGACTTAGCGGCCGCCGGCGTCGGCAGCCTGAAAATCGAGGGCCGCATGAAAACGGAATACTACGTGGCCACCGTGGTGGGCGCGTACCGCCGGGCGCTGGACGCGCTGGCAGTCAGCCGGGAAGCCTATGACGCGCTGCTGCCGGAATTGGAGGGCGAGGTGCGCAAGGCCAGCCACCGGGCCTTCAACACCGGGTTTTATTACGGCCCGCCCGCGCCCATGGCCGGCGCCGCCGGCTTCACCCAGGATATGGAATACGTGGCCCGGGTGGAGGATGCCCGGGACGGTCGGGCGCTGCTTCACCTGAAAAACCGGTTTTATGTGGGCGATATCCTGGAATTGCTGTGCCCCGCCGGCGCGTTTCCCTTCCGGGTGGAAAGCATCACGCTGGCCGATACCGGCGAGCAAAGGGACACGGTGTCCGTGGCCGGGCAGCGGGTGTGGATCCCCTTGCCCCACCCGGCGGCGGCAGGCGATTTCCTGCGGGGCCCCAACCGCAACCATCAGGGCTGACCCCCCTTTCCCGTGTATGCTGCCGATGCGCAGCGGAAAAGCCGGGATTTGTGTGACGTGTAGGATCAGCGCGGCTTTGGCGCGGAACCTGAGACCCGCGTGGATCTGTTCATACTATTTCGCGTTCTAAAACACAATTCGCAAAGAGTGAGATAAGATCGGTAGGACGAGGCAGGGGCCTTCGCGGCCCCTGAACCCCGCGCCAGGGGATGATCCCCTGGACCCACTCCTCGCGAAGCTGCTTGATCGATAGACCCAAGAAATCGTCGCGTGTTACGCTGGAATTACGGAAAGCTTGAGAGCTTCTGGCCCAATGAAAGCCGGGATCATCCTCAGAAAAAAGCGAGCTTTTCCCTGGGGATGATCCCCCGGCTTTCCCCGGATGCATCGCATCCGGGTTGGCCGCTTTCAGCGGCCGGGCCAGAAGCTATACGATGATCACCGCCGTTATAGCGCCCTTTCTGGTTCTCTTTCGGGCTAAAGAGAATGCCCCGTCGTCCCTTTGCTCTTTTTTCATCCTTGCCAATTTGGAGCTTAAATGGTTGAAAGATACGGAGCGTTTTTTTCGTGCTGGCTAAGCGGAACGAAGGAAGGCGCAGCATCGCCGCGTTCACCGCAGGGATGCACTGCCTGAACGAAAAAGACGCCCAAAGATGTAAGATTTCAGAAGAAGAATAGCATCAGTCCGCAAGAGCAGATACAAACAGTATAAAATTTCCCCTTTGGCGCATGCTACAGCCGAAGGGGTGATTTTGTATGCGGAAAGCGCGCTGGGCCGCGTGGCTGTTATGCCTTCTGGTGATCGCAAATGTGGCGGGCGGCGCCCTGGGAGAAGAAACGCTGTATATCCGGGTGGTGGGCCGGGACGATTCAGTGGCGGGGCAGGCGGAAAAGCTGCGGGTGCGGGACGCGGCGCTGCTCCTGTGCCATGGGGATCGGGCGGCCGTCATCGCCGCGCTGCCCCGTGTTTCCCGGGCGGCTCAGGCCATCGCTCCCTGCCGGGTGTCGCTGCGTCCCTGGCGGCCTGCCGATGACCTGCCCGCGGCCATGACGCTGTATATCACGGTCGGGCCCGCACGGGGCCGCAACTGGTGGGGGGTCCTGTATGACGGCGCTCTGCGCATGGCCCGGGCGGGCGGCGATGCGCCGGAAAGCGAACAGGTTCAGTTCGTGTGGCCGGTGTGGGACTGGCTCCGGAGCCTGCTGGGTATTTTCTGATCAAACGGGCGTTTTCCTCCTCCGGCTGTGAACCATTTGCTTTTCTCCACCGTCTTATGTATAATGAGGGGGGAGGGGATACGCGCCATGAAACGGATACTGACACTGCTGATGGGATGTCTGATGACGCTTTCCATCGCCCGGGCGGACACGGTAACCCTGTCCTTCGTGGGGGACTGCAGCATCGGCGAGCGGGTGGAAAGCGCCGAGCTGCCGGGCAATTATACCCTGACCCTGGCCGAAAAGGGCTACGAATGGCCCTTTTCCCTGGTACGGGACTGCCTGGAGGCGGATGATTTCACCTTCGCAAACAACGAGGTGGTGTTCACCGCCCGGAAAAACCACCTGGACAAACGCACCAATCTGAAGGGGCCGGGGGAAAACGCGCAGGCGTACCTGTATTCCGGCATTGACGCGGTGAACACCGCCAACAACCATGCCATGGATTTTTATCTGGAGGGCTACGACGATACCCTGACTGCCCTGGACACCTATGGCATCAACCATTTCGGCACCCTGTACCCCGACACCAACCGGGAGCGGGATTATCTGGGCATTTATGATGTGGGCGACCTCCGGATAGGCGTCATGGGCTTTTCCTATCCCCAGGACAGCGACATAGACCGCATTTCCATGCGGGCACAGGCCCTGCGCGGCGCCGGCTGCGCCCTGGTGATCGTCAGCCTGCACTGGGGCCGGGAGGTGAGCGACACGCCGGAAAACTGGCAGTTTTCCTACGCCCGGAAGGTGATCGACGCCGGGGCTGACGTGCTGTGGGGCCATGGGCCCCATATCCTGCAGCAGGTTCAGTTTTATCAGGGCAAGCCCATCTTCTACAGTACCGGCAATTTTACCTTCGGCTCCATGAGCGCCGTGGACCCCGATACCGGTATTTTCCAGCTGCGTTATGAAGTGACGGAAGGGACGCCTCAGCTGGTGAATTTCACCGTCATCCCCTGCCGCACCCAGGGCCACGCCGATTTCCGGCCCTATCCGCTGACCGATGCCGATGAACGGCGCAAGCTGCTGACCAAGCTGATCTATCGCCGCTGGGTGGACGGCATGCAGAACCTGCCCGCGTCCTTTGCCGATACCGGCAGCGTGGATCTGCAGAACGGTTTCCTGCCGCAAGAGTGACGATATAGCCGGACGCCGGGGGCCTGATCTCCCCCGGCGCTTTCCTTTTCATCCGGTCATAACCAACCGCACGGCCGCATACCCTGCTCCGGGAGGCGGAGCCATGGGTTACGCGGCTTTCTTCGGTGTCCTGGCGGGGGCCATGATCGCATATCCATCGGAGGCGGTCCGGGCGGCGTCCGATGCGCTGGGGCTTTGGGCCGGGGCCATCGCGCCGGTGCTGGGGCCCTTCATGGCCTGCATGCTGATGATCGTCTCCCGGCTGCCGGTGCGGCCGTGGGCCCGCGTGCTGCTGTCCTGGCTGTGCGGATCACCGGGCGGCGCGAAGCTGATGCGGGCGGCGGGGGTATCGGGCCGCGCCGCGCTGCGCATGGCGGCCATGACCGGCACCATGAGCCCCATGTTTTTTCTGGGCACGCTGAGCGTCTGGCTGGGAGATCCCGCCGCGGGGCGGCTGATGCTGGCCTGTCATCTGGTAGGGGCGCTGGCGCTGGGGCTGTGCATTCCCGCCGGAGAAGCGGCTCCCGGCCCGCCGCCTGCGCCTGTGCCGCTGGCCGCGGCTCTGCGGGACACCGCCCTGGCCCTGATGGCTGTGGCCGGGTGCATGATGCTGGGCAGCGTGGCGGCCCGCATGGCTGTCTGCGCGCTGCCGGGGATGCCCCCCGCCGTGAGCGCCGCACTGCAGTGCATGCTGGAAATCACCGCCGGGGTCAAGGCGCTCATCGCCCTGAGCCCTCCCTTTGCCGTGCCGCTGGTCTGCGCCGTCTGCTCCTTTGGCGGGCTTTCCCTGCTCATGCAAAACGCCGCCTTCTGGCAGGAAGGCGGCGTAGGCATGGGTTCATTATGCGCGCTGCGGGCCATGCACGGCATTCTGTCGGGAGCGCTGTGCTTTCTGGCCTGGCAGCTGATGGGATTATGATCCGGCATAAGCCAGTATGCCGGACGGTATGAATCCCCGGGCCTGCTGACCGTTGATGGTGGTTTCGATATAATCCCAATTCTGGCCCTGGGGCGTGGTCACGGTGGTCAGGAAGGTCACCGCCGCGCCTTGCTGCAGCCAGATCATGGCGGTGTTGGCCACCATGGGATCGTCCGTCATGGGGCAGGCCTGGGTAACGGTTTCCGGCTGATAGGCAAATTTCAGCGTGGGCAGATTGGCGGCATAGCCGGGGATCAGCGCGCCGTCAATGTACCCCACCCGCATGGCGTTGGTATCCGTTCCGCAGCAGATCAGCAGCCATCCGTTTTCCCAGCCGCAGGACCAAACCGCGCTGCTGGTATCCACCTGCGCCCGGCCGTCATTGCCCCGCCAGGCCTGATAGCTCGGCGCGGCATACACGGGCAGCTGATTGCCCCGGGGCAGGGAAACGCGCTGGAAGCCCAGCAGGATCACGGAATCATCCGCGGTGTTCACCGGCGCGGGGATTTCCATGTTCCTGTAGCATTTCCGATCGGGATTGTGCCACGGTTCGCCATTGGCATCCATCTGGGCCGCCACCTTTTTGATGGTGGTATAATTGTCCCATTCCAGATTGGACAGCACATTGTATACCATCGTTTGGTTGTCCGGATTGTCATTGGGCGTGTACCAGGAGAACTGGCGGAACCAGGTATCGTATTCCCCGCCCTCCCCGAACACAAATCCGTGCCGGGCCATGATTTCGTTGAACATATAGGACAGGGATTCCCGGTCCCACACCCACAGTTCCTCTTCGGTGATGACCCGGGTGTCGCTGCCCGGCAGCAGATATGCGGATTCCTCCGCCGCGGCAGAGCAAACCAGCACCGCGCAAAGCAGCAGCACAAAGAAACGCAGAAAGACCTTCATGATCCGATGCTCCTTTCTATGCGCATCAAGCGTGAATGATTCAGGTTACTTGCGTCTTGATTGTATAATAACGGACACGGCATGTCAATAGCCTGGGCCGCGATATTGCCTCCGGGGATGTAAATTTTCCTGTTTTGCATGGCGGAGAGAAAAACCGGCGGCCCGGCGCAGCCCTGCACACAGGCAGCCTCTTCCTCCGGCAGTCCATGCATTCTTTTCCCCGATAAAGAAAGGAAATCCATCAAAAACGGAGAATGAAACAAGGAATACGCGCCTGAAAGGAGCCCCCTATGCGGATCTTACTGGTGGAGGATGAAAAAGGCATTTCATCAGCGATATGCCAGGTGCTGAAGAAAGGGAATTTCTCCGTGGACCCGGTATATACGGGCACCGACGGGCTGGACTACGCCCTGTCTGGCATATACGACGCCATCGTCCTGGACGTGATGCTGCCGGGAATGGATGGCTTTTCCGTGCTGAAGCGGCTGCGGGCGGAGGGGGTGAAAACCCCGGTGTGCATGCTGACGGCCCGATCCGGCCTGGAGGACCGGGTGCACGGCCTGGAGAGCGGGGCGGATTATTACCTGCCCAAGCCCTTTCAGATGCAGGAATTGACCGCCTGCCTGCGGGCCATTACCCGCCGCAAGGAGGACATGCCGGTGATGGAGCTGGCCTTTGGCGACATTGCCCTGAACCAGCAGGAAGCCAGGCTGGTCTGCAAAACCACCGGCCAATCGGTGAAGCTGGGCGCCAAGGAATACCAACTGCTGGAATTGTTTTTACGCAATCCCCGTCAAATCCTGCCCAGGGAAACGCTGTTCGATCGGGTTTGGGGCTATGAAAGTGAAGCGGATTACAGCAATCTGGAAGTCTATTTGTCCTTTGTGCGCAAGAAGCTCAGCTTTGTGGGCTCCACCCTCAAAATCAAGGCGTCCCGGGGCATTGGCTACGGGCTGGAGGAAAACGCATGATCAGAAAGCTCAGGCTCAGGCTCACCCTGCTGGTGCTGGCGGGTCTGCTGCTGGCGTCCGCGGGGGTGGTGGCGGCCATCAACGCCATGAACTGGCGGGACCTGCAAGCCCAGGCCAGCACCGTGCTGGATATGCTGGCGGAGAACGGCGGGGCGCGTCCGCTGCCGGGAGAGGGCAATCCGGAATGGAACGGCAAGCGCTGGAACGGTGCGGATAGCCGAACGCCGTCCGCCGACACGCCGAATACGAACGGCAATCCGCGCGCCCGGTCCCGGGAAACGATGAACGCCGCCAGCCTGTCCAATTTTTACACGGTACAGCTGGACGAAGCCGGGGAAATCACCGGCTGGACCAGCGACCGCACGGAACTGTATTCCGACGAGGACGTGGCCGGGACCGTCGCGGCGGCCCGGGCGGCGGGCACGGAAACGGGCCGCATCGGCACGCTGTTTTTCCGCTGGGCCCAGGACGGCCGCATGCTGATCGTGGTGGACCAGCAGCTGGAAATCCGGAATGCCCGAAATGTGCTGCGCCTGACCGTGCTGGTGGCCGTGATCGAGGACGCCATCCTGAGCGCCGGCGCCGTGTGGCTCATCCGGCGCATGGTCCGCCCGGTGGATGAGGCCATGGAAAAGCAGAAGCAATTCGTGTGGGACGCCAGCCACGAATTGAAAACGCCCCTGGCGGTCATTTCCGCCAACGCGCAGGCGCTGGCCGAAGAAACAGGGCCCAGCAAGCCCCTGGCATACATTCAGTCCGAGGTGGAGCGCTCGGATCAGCTGATCCAAAGCCTGCTCACCCTGGCCCGGATGGAAAAGGGCGCCGCGCCTGCCATGCATGAAAAATTCGACCTGAGCCGGGCGGTCATGGAGGTGGCCCTGCCCTTTGAAAGCGCGATGTTTGAAGCCGGCAAACGCATGGAAACGAACGTGCCCGACGGTATTTTCTATACCGGCGACGAGGGCATGATCAAGCAGCTTGCCGTGATCCTGCTCAGCAATGCCCAGAAGTATTCCGATGAACACGGGCAGGTGTTTCTGTCCCTGGAAGCCCGGGGCGATCGGCGAACGCTGACGGTGCGCAACACCGGCCCCGCCATTCCCCGGGAGGCGCAGGCGCGCATTTTCGACCGCTTCTATCGGGTGGATTCCTCCCATAACCGGGCCATTGAAGGCAACGGCCTGGGCCTGGCCATCGCCCAAAGCATCGTCCGCGCTCACAAAGGGAAAATCTCCGTCCATAGCGAAGAAGGAAAGGGAACTGCTTTTACGGTCACTTTATAGCTGCCTGCCGGCATGATGGGAGGAGCGCGCCGAACCTGCGCGCCCCCGGACGCATCCCGGGAGTATGAACCGTCAAAATGGCCATAGCGGACATGCCCGCTATGGCCATTTGTAATTCATATCAAGGGCCAAGCCCCCATTTTCCCGGTCTGTCCTGATAATGCTCAGGCTTTCTTTTGCTTTTCCAGGTAATGCCGCAGCAGCACTTCCTTGAGGGGGCCGGCGGGGCATTCCTCAGCCGCGGCGGTATCGCCGAAATTCATACGGGCGGGATGATCGGAACGGAACTGAGGCCATGCGGGCAGCTGCTCGCCGTGACTGCCCAAGCCGTTGGGATCGCCGGTTTTGATGAAGTTGGCCCAGTAATCGCACATCTGCCGGGCCAGATCGTAATGCTTGCCGGTGAAGGGCCGCCAGCACTTGGCCAGCGTTTCAAAGAAAAACCACAGATCCACGGAATGGAAGGTACCGGGGTGATCCCAGCCGGGGATGTCGGCGGAGAACAGGTAATTGTACAGCGGCACGGGATCCTTGCCCGCGTCGTTCACCTCCGCGGCGGCACGGGCGGCGAATTCGATGGAATTCACCGCGCCGTCCCGGCGGATGCTGTCGGCGGTCCGGGGCGCGGAGAAGCAGGACAGGAACCGATCGGCGTCGGGGCCGTATTCCTTTTGGGCCAGCGCGATCAATTCCTCCTCCGTCTGTACGGGCGGGAAGCCAAAGAATTCACTGTCGGTGGAGCCCAGCAGCACGGGTACCCGCACCCGGTCTTCCTGCAGGAACCACTGCTGGCTGCTGCGGGTGGAAAACACGCCGTCCACCGCTTCGCCAAAGGTTTTGCCCCAGCCGTATATGCCGTCCCATTCCAGGGCCTTGTTCCGCAGGGTGACGGCGTCGATCTGCCTGGCTTCTGCCAAACTGCTGACGCCCAGGAAATCGAAGAAGGCCTTGCCGCTTTTTTCCGCGCTTGCCATATCATTGCACAGGCCGAAGTTGAAGGGATAGGGCGGGGCAAAGGCGCCGCTCTGGATGATGGCCCGCTGGAACAGGCCCTGATTGGCCGGGCAGGTCATTTGAGCGGACACGCTCATGCCACCGGCGGACTGGCCGCCGATGGTGATGTTGTTCGGATCGCCGCCAAAGGCCGCGATGTTCCTTTTCACCCACCGCGTGGCCGCCTGCTGATCCAGGAAGCCGAAATTGGCCGGGGCGTCCGGCGCCTCGGCGGTGATTTCCGGATGGGCCAGGAAGCCGAACACGCTGACGCGGTAGTTCACCGTCACCACCACGATGCCGCGGCGGGCCAGGCGTTCCCCGTCAAATTCCATTTCGGCGCTGTAGCCCACCTGCAGCCCGCCGCCAAAATACCACACGAACACCGGCAGGCCCGTCCGTCCGTCTGCCGGGGCCCAGATATTCAGGGTCAGGCAATCCTCGCTCATGGGGATTTCCCTGTCCACGTGCCATTCCCGGTCGTACAGGTTTTTGGGATCAGCGCTGATCGGCGCCTGCATGGGGATGGGAGAAAACTCCGCGGCGAACCATTCGCCCTCCCAATCGGGGCAGGGCTGGGGGGCGCGCCAGCGGTTGTCCCCCACCGGGGGCGCGGCATAGGGAATGCCCTTATAGCTGGTGATGCGGGGATCGGCGGCGGCTAGGCCGCGAACCCATCCGTTTTCTACCTTGACCTTTCGAATCATGAGGCTTGCCTCCTTTATGCGGAAATACAGAATGAACGCCTTTTCGGGCCGGGCCTTGGAACCACGCCCGCGCCTGATCGCTGCTTTCATTATATCATACAAAACGGAGTGGAAACATATACAAAATGTGCGGTGATCCCTCAAAAAATGCAATGATCCACCGGAAAAATGGCGTGACAGGCGAATGTGTGATATAATGAAGCCGTCCGGCCGTGCCGCGTGATTGGAGCGCGTCCGGCATCATGGGATCATCGTTGAAGGAGGAATCATCATGCTGAAAAAATGCGCCGCGGCGCTGATGGCCCTGCTGCTTATGCTGGCGGGCCTGGCCGCCTCGTGGGCGGAGGATGCAGCCCCCGTCTCCCAGGATCCTGTCAATAAGGAGGAAATCACCGTGAAATCATTCAAGCCCCTCAGTCAGCACAATCCCGTGATGGTGCAGCGCTTTGGCGCGGATCCCTGGGCCATGGTATACGATGGCAGGGTATACCTGTACATGACGGGAGACGAGCCCGTGATCGGCAAGGACGGAAAGCCCGCCGTCAATAACTATGGCAACATCACCACCCTGCGGATCCTGTCCAGCGACGATCTGGTGAACTGGACGGATCACGGCTCCGTCAAGGCGACAGGCTTATTGGGCGCGGCGCGGTGGGCCGCCAATTCCTGGGCCCCCTGCGCGGCCTGGAAAAACATCAATGGGCAGGATAAATTCTTCCTGTATTTCGCCAATTCCGGCGGCGGCATCGGTGTGCTGACCGCCGACAGCCCCACCGGCCCCTTCACCGATCCCCTGTTTGGGCCGCTGATCAGCAGAAACACGCCCACCTGCGACACCGTTACCTGGCTGTTTGACCCGGCCGTGCTCATGGATGACGACGGCAGCGCCTACCTGTACTTCGGCGGCGGCATCCCGGACGGCATGGCGGCCGCTCCCGGCACCGCCCGTGTGGTCAAGCTGAGAGACAATATGATCAGCCTGGATGGCGACCCCATCGTCATCGACGCGCCCTGGCTGTTTGAGGACTCCGGCATCAACAAAATGGGCGACACCTATGTGTATTCCTACTGTTCCAATTTCAATGTGCCCGGCGCGGGCAGCGAGCAGGGCTTTTTCAGCGGGGAAATCGTGTACATGACCTCCGATTCTCCCTTCGGTCCCTTCCAGTACGCGGGCCGCGCCCTGAAGAATCCCGGCAGTTACTTCGGCGTGGGCGGCAACAACCATCACTGCATGTTCCGCTTCCAGGACGAATGGTATATCACCTATCACGCCGCCACCGTCGACCGGGACCTGGGCTGGAACGCCGGGTATCGCAGCACGTTTGTGGACAGGCTGGAATTGAATGACCAGGGTCTGCCCGCCCTGAGCCGGGGCACCCTGACCGGCGTGTCCCAGCTGCTTCCTTTCTCCCCGTACCGGGAGGTGAACGCCGCCACCCTTTGCTCCCTGGCCGGGGTGGACACCCAGCTGGCCCGTGCGGAGGACAGCCGCGCGGGTTCCGGTCCCATGGCTGTGCGCAGCGTGGAAAAGGGAGGCTGGATCGGCATCGCGGGGGTGGATTTCGGCGAGGAAGGCGCCGCCGAGGTCGCCCTGCGCTGGCAGAGCGCCCAGGACGCCCGGGTGGCCCTGGTGCTGGATGATCCGTTCGGCAATCCCGCCGCGGTGCTGGATCTGGCCGCCGCCGGGGAAGCAGCAGAGCAGCGCTGTCCCCTGCCCGAGGCGATCACCGGCGTTCACGACCTGTACTTCCGCTTTGAGCAGCCCGAAACTGTGCTCTATGCCTGGGAGTTCTTCCGGGTGGCCAAATAAGAAAGGGGCCTGCCGGACGGCCCTCCCCAGGATCTGTATCCTCCCTCCGGCCGCCCGCTTTGGCCGTTCCCTGGAAAAAACGAGATCGGCTCTGCCGACGAATGAACCGTTGCGAAAAATGGATGAAATCACTGCCCGGGCATGGACAAGCCGCCCGTTCATCTGGTATAATGGCTTCAGGATCCGCTGAGCGGCTGTGTCCGCCGGCGCAGCGTCACATTGCACATACGACACTCAAGGGAGGCACGCAATATGGATTTTCAGAATACCGCCCTGGGCCTGGAATTTGGTTCCACCCGGATCAAGGCCGTGCTCATCGACCGGGCCAATAAGCCCATCGCTCAGGGCAGCCACGAATGGGAGAATCAGCTGGAAAACGGCATCTGGACCTATTCCATGGACGCCATCATCGGCGGGCTGCAGCATTGCTTTCAGGATCTGAAGCGGGATGTGAAGGAAAAATTCGGCGAAACGCTGACCACCGCAGGCGCCATGGGCATTTCGGGCATGATGCACGGCTATCTGCCCCTCGACGCGGCGGGGCAGCCCCTGACCGCCTTCCGCACCTGGCGCAACACCATGACCGGCCCCGCGGCGGCAGAACTGACAGAGCTGTTCGGCTTCAATATCCCTCAGCGCTGGAGCATCGCGCACCTGTATCAGGCCATTCTCAACGGGGAGGAGCATCTGCCCCGGGTGGCCCGGCTGACCACCCTGGCGGGCTACATCCATGAACGGCTGACGGGCCGGGCCGTGCTGGGCATCGGCGAGGCCAGCGGCGTCATGCCCGTGGACAGCGCGAAGCTGGACTATGATGAAGGCATGATCGCCAAATTCGACGCGCGGATCGCCGACCGCGGCTTTGGCTGGAAGCTGCGGGACATCCTGCCCCTGGCCATGCCCGCCGGGGAAAACGCGGGCTGTCTCACCGCGGAAGGGGCCCTGCTGCTGGATCCCACCGGGGAATTCCAGCCCGGCGTGCCCTTCGCGCCGCCGGAGGGCGACGCCGGCACCGGCATGGCCGCCACCAATTCCGTTCGGGCGCGGACGGGCAATGTGTCCGCCGGCACGTCGGATTTCGCCATGATCGTGGTGGATCATCCCCTGAATGTGCATCGGGAGATCGACATGGTCACCACCCCCGCCGGGCTGCCCGTGGCCATGGTGCACTGCAACAACTGCACCAGCGATATCAACGCCTGGGTGAACCTGTTCGGGGAATTCGCCGGGCTGATCGGCGCGGAGGTCAGCAAGGGCGATCTGTACGTGAAGCTGTTCAACAAGGCGCTGGAGGGCGATCCCGACTGCGGCGGCCTGATGAGCTACAATTACTTCTCCGGCGAGGGCGTCACCGATCTGGACGAGGGCCGGCCCGTGTTTGCCCGGGCGGAGAACGCCAGGATGACGCTGGCCAATTTCATGCGCACCCATCTGCTCTCCGCCCTGGCCACGCTGAAAATCGGCCTGGATATCCTGACCCAGGAGGAAAACGTGCCCATCGACAAGCTGTACGGCCACGGCGGCTACTTCAAAACCCCCGGCGTGGGCCAGCGCATGCTGTCCGCGGCGGTGGCCAGCCCCGTATCCGTGATGGAAACGGCGGGCGAGGGCGGCCCCTACGGCATGGCGCTGCTGGCGGGCTATATGCTGTGGAAGCGGGAGGGCCAGTCCCTGGAGGATTACCTGGATCAAACGGTGTTCGCGGACGCGGTCTCCTCCACCCTGACGGCGGACGTGCGGGACATCGCCGGCTTCGCCGCGTTCCTGGAACGGTATAAAAACTCGCTGCCTGTGGAAAAGGCGGCCATTGCCCATATGTGAGGTGCGGTATGTTAGAGCAATTAAAAGAACAAGTCTGGAAAGCCAACCTGCTTTTGCCCAAGTATCATCTGGTCACCTTCACCTGGGGCAATGTCAGCGGCATCGACCGGGAAAAGGGCCTGTTCGTCATCAAGCCCTCCGGCGTGGAATATGACGTCATGACGCCGGACGACATGGTGGTGATGGATCTGGACGGGAATGTGATCGAGGGCAAGTGGCGTCCCTCCAGCGATACCCCCACCCATCGGGAATTGTACAAGGCGTTTCCCGCTTGCGGCGGCATCGTGCACACCCATTCCCGCTGGGCCACCACCTTCGCCCAGGCGGGACGGGATATCCCCGCCATGGGCACCACCCAGGGAGACTATTTCTACGGCGCCATTCCCTGCACCCGGCCCATGACCGAGCAGGAGATCAAAGGCGAGTATGAAAAGGAAACCGGCACCGTCATCATCGAAACCTTCCGCACCCGGGGGATCGATCCGGCCCAGGTGCCCGGGGTGGCGGTATTCTCCCACGGGCCCTTCGCCTGGGGAAAGGATGCCCTGGAAGCGGTGCACAACGCGGTGGTGATGGAGGAAGTGGCGTTCATGGACTGGCACGCCATGATCCTCAATCCCAAGCTGGGCCCCATGCAGCAAACCCTGCTGGACAAGCACTACCTGCGCAAGCATGGGAAAAACGCCTATTACGGCCAGAAGTAACAAAAGCGGTAAAAAATACGGGCTTTCACAGCATCCTGTGAAAGCCCGTTCAAACTGTCAACAAACCCCGGGGATGCATCGAAGGGGCCACGTTCAGAAAGCGATAAACTGGAATTTGTCTTATTCTTCCGCGAAATCGGTGTCCATTGCAACCTGAAGTTCATAGTCCGGGAACGATTTCTGTACATCAGCGACAACTTCATTGCACACAGCCCTGCGATCCTTTGCGTCAAAGCTGATCACAAGATCGAAGCGCATTGTTTTCTGATCCTTCAATAAGTAGAAGCCATGCATCTGCCTGACATGTTCATGGGTAAAGACGATTTCTTCAACCTGCCGTTTTGTCTGGATGATTTCCTCATCCTTCGTATTCACCGAGTAGACGCCAATAGCCGTCAGGATAACCTGATGCTCGTGGATCACCTTCATAGTAATCTCGCGGAGAAGTTGATCCAACTGATCTGCGGAATATGTATCAGGAACCTCAATATGGATGGAGCCATTCCACGTGTCCGGCCCGTAATTATTCAGCACAAGGTCATAGGCTCCCTGTACATCCGGAAAGCTCATGACCGTGTCATGGATCGCCTTGGCCAACTCAGTATCATTGCGCTCTCCGAGGATTTGGGAAATCGTTTCACGGAGCATTTCAATACCGGATTTGATGATCACGACGGAAATGATCGCGCCGAGCCACGCCTCAAGGGAGATGTGGAAGATGAGAAAGATTCCCGCAGCGACCAACGTGGAGGCCGAAATGACGGAATCCAGTGTGGCGTCCTCACCGGAATTGATCAGGGAATCCGAATTCACCTTGACGCCTACACCTTTGACGTAGCGACCCAACAAAATCTTGACCACTACCGCAACGGCGATGATGATCAGTGAAACCACATTATAATCGGATGTTTCCGGATGGATGATCTGCTTTACGGATTCCCCGAAGGATGTTATGCCTGCGTACAGCACAATCACAGAAATGATCATGGCGCTCAGGTATTCAATCCGCCCATACCCAAACGGATGCTTTTTATCCGGTTCTTTGCCGGCCAGTTTCGTTCCGACAATGGTGATCAATGAACTGCCCGCGTCGGAGATGTTGTTGACCGCATCCAGCACGATGGCGATGGAGTTGGTCATCAGCCCGATCACAGCTTTGAAGCCAGCGAGGAATACATTTGCTATGATTCCGATAATGCTGGTCTTGACGATTGTTTTTTCACGAGAAATCGCATTGTCTCCCGTTCCTCTGGCTTCTGATAATGTAGCCATACTTACCTCCACAAATCCCGATTTGTCGCTATCATCATATCATGGGGAAGAATAGAAAACAAGGGCGCAATTATACACCGTACCGGTGAAATTGCGTCCTTTTGTATTTTATCGCTCAATGAATGAGACCGTGGCCGCAGCCCCTTCGATTATGATCCGCAGGCGCCTCTATCTGCTTTTCATCTCACGGCACGATCGAAATCTCCGTCCCCACGGGCGTCAGGTCATACAGCGCCTGAGCGTCCTGATCGGCCAGCGCCACGCACCCCGCCGTCCAGTCGGAGGCCGTACCCCCGCCGTGCACATAGATTTCACCGCCCAGGGCAGTGCCCCAGGGCGGTCTTTCCTTGCGTTCTGCCCGCCGGCGGATCACTTCGACGGTTTCGGGCGGCAGGCCGGCCCGCAGGGCGTCGCCTGCGTTGGGATAGCTGACCCCCAGGGACGGGCCATATTTCCCTTGCTTTTTCAGGCAGATGAAGTATTCGCCCTCCGGCGTCTTCCCGTCCCCCTCCTGTTTTTTCGCGCCCACCGGGCACTTTCCCAGGGCGATTGGACAGCTCAGGATCACCCGCTCCCCGCCATCCGTCAGCGTCAGCCGCCTTTTTCCTTTTTCGATCAGGATCCGCACGTCTGCGCCTCCCCGCCGTCCAGCCGGTATCCCGCCAGCCGGCCGCCCGCTTCATAGATCAATTTGAGGGAAAAGCAATCCGTCCGCGTCCGCAGCAGGGGCAGAAAAATGCGGTCCCCCTCCCACAGCGGCAAATGCGCCACCTGCTCCGCCGGCACCCATTGCAGCACCCCCTCCGCGCAGGGCGGCAGCTGCGTTTCGTCGGTGTGGGCGGTGTACAGGAAGGTCAGTTCGTCTCCCCAGTCAGGCAGGATAAAGGTCAGTATCCCCCGCAGCCGCAGGCCGGTCACCTGCAGGCCCGTTTCCTCCCGGATCTCCCGCAGCACGCACTCCTCCGGCGATTCTCCGCTTTCCAGATGCCCGCCGATGCCGATCCATTTGCCCGCGTTTTCATCCCGGGCTTTTTTCACCCGGTGCAGCATCAGGTACTGTCCTTCCCGCTGGATATAGCACAGTGTGGTCAGTCTCATCGCGCGTCCCCCTCATGTCGTGTTTTCCGGCGCCCGTTTTCGCCACAGGCGGATGATTCCCGCCATCAGCGCCACCCCTGCCAGCACCCCCAGGCTGTCAATGCCCACGTCGAGGGGCTGGGGGCCCCGGCCATCCACAAACATTTGATGGATTTCGTCCGATACGGCGTACAGCGTGCCCGCCACCCAGGAAATGATGTTTTTGTGCCGGCAGCGCAGCCACTTCAGCAGCAGCCGAAGAAACAGCCCCAGCAGCATGAATTCGCTGAAATGCGCCGCTTTCCGCACCGCCAGCTGGTATTGCTGCCGGATCATCCGACGGGCTTTGGCTTTCAGGGAATCAAACTCGGGGTGGAACCAATGGATCAGCCTGTCCACCAACACGCCGCTGGTCTGGCTGGAGCTTTCCGCGTCCTGGGCGGAAAAAATGAATATCATGGCCGCCACCGCCAGCACGGCCAGCGCCGTGATGACGATCCATCGTCTGATCTTCAATGTCCAGGCCCTTTCTGTCCCTCTGTGGGACATCCCGCATTGCCGCCCGGCGCACCCCGCGCCCGACCCGGTTGTATTCGTCGCCTTCCCTGTTATTTCCTGCATGCGGATGCAGGGACTGGCGATCAGCTTTTGCGGACGGCAGATGCGCGCCGCCGGTTTTCCATTGATGCAAATTGCCGGGCTTGATGTTCGCCGCCGCAATATCTTTGACGCTGCGGCCCGGAAGCCCGATAGCGGTTTGTAACAGGGTTTCGGTTTCCGCGAATGTTGTTTTTTTCATCAAAAAACCACCTCCCAGATGGAAGGTGGCGGGATTGGAAGGGGATTCAGGTTTTTTCTTCTGGAAAACAAATGATTATTGACTTTTTCTAAATAATTAGAAATAATGAGATAGATACTCTACCATGTAAGTGAGGAACGCGATTATGAACACCGAGAAGAAAGCACTTTTATCTGTTAGCTATCCCTATGAATCAGTTTCAAAGAATCAGTGTTCAACAGAAAAAAACGAATTGGAGTTATACTTTCTAATACTTGATTGTTTGAGTATACATGGTGCTATTATCGTTTATGATCATATTTGTAATTTGAATAAAGATTCACAATTTATTTTATATTACAATACATTAGAAGAAGCTCTGATATACAGAATCATGATGGGGTTATCGAAACTGTTTGAAAACAGTGGCAAAGCAAGAACGTGTATGAGAGTGATAAATGCCATTGAACAAAAGCAACAGTTCAAATTGAATAAAATAATAGGAGAAGCAATAAGTAGAATACATATTATAGTGAAACAATTTCAAGAAACATATAATTTGCATGATTTAAGAGACTCTTTCTTTGGTCACTTAGATAATGAAATGTCCATTTCCACTCTGCGGTTTCATTTGAAGCTAAATTATTATGATGAATTACAATTATTATTGTTTCAGTTAGTTGAAAGATTAGTAGATCTATATAACTTATGTTTTCCCGAATATAAAATAATTCTTTTATCGTAAAGAGAACGGAACTTCATTTTCAAGCAAATGGGTAACAACATCACAGGCATCAACAACAAGGTATTCAAGAAAGCGTACTTTATAGAATTGCCCTTCTAAATTTTTACCTAATATAGAAAAAACTTGACCATAAAAAATTCAAAGAATATAATAATTAATGACATAATTCCTTCCAAGAACTATTCGGGAGGTTAGATAAATGATTCGAAAACGTAAGCTCCAAGAAGAAATTAATCAAAGAGACATCTCAATTTCTGCTTTACATGCATCAATAGACAAAAAGGAAAGGGAATTGAGAGATATTATACAAAAACTCAACAAAGCCATAGGGCAGATAGATTCTTTGATGAATGAAAACAGAACCATAAAAAATAAATATGAGACGCAACAAAATAGAATACAAGATTTACAAAAGCAATTAACTTCTGCTGCTATTGCTGCTGCTGATAGTGACAAACAGATTTCATTTTTAAAAAGAACAATATCGGAAAAAGAACAAAGAATAGAACAGGTAGAAAAACTTGTTTCTGAATCCAAATCTATCATTTTGGTCAAGAAACAGGAATTAGAATCGGCGACACAACAACTATTTGTATTGCAATCACAAATCATAGCAATACAAGCCGATAGAGATAGGATTAATGAAGAATTGACCAACGCTAATCAAAAGCTCAAAGAAAGAGAAACAACTCAAAAAACCAGACCTGTTCCAGAAGTAATTGCATCTAATCTATCATCTGTTTCCTGTAATGAATCTGATGATGAAATACAACATTCCGAATCCCTGCCTGAGATACCTTCGTACCTTCAAAAGCTTAATGAAGAGCAAATAGATGCAGTAAAAACAACCGAAGGCTATGTTCGTGTAATTGCAGGCGCAGGTTCAGGAAAAACTCGCGCATTAACAAATCGGTATGTATATCTTGTGGCTGAATTGGGCGTCAGCCCTGCTAGCATTCTTTGCGTGACTTTTACCAATAAAGCGGCAAATGAAATGAAAAAGCGTATCAGACAGATGATCGGAGATAATGATTTGTCCCTCATTTGTACATTCCATAGTTTTTGTGTACAAGTGTTGAAGGTCGATGCTCCGCGAATCAACTATCCAAGAAACTTTATGGTGTTAGATGAGGAAGACACTGAATCAATTCTGAAAAAAGTATACAAAGAAAAAGGATTAACATCAAATGAATACACTTTCAAAGAAGCAGGAAATGAAATCAAACGTTTCAAGGGCCTAAACATGGAACTGTATATTGGATTGCTCACTAATCCTGATCCGACACCACTATCAAAAAGATATGAGGAAGCTTCCACACCTCTTGAAGAGATTATTTGGGGATATATTTATGAACAAAGGAAAAACTTCGGTTTTGATTTTGATGATCTGATACTAACAACTTTCTATATTTTTGAACACTATCCTGATATTCTTGAAAAATGGCAAAAGAAACTGGAATACATCATGGTAGATGAATTCCAGGATGTTAGTAAACGTCAGTTTGGACTTTGCTACATGCTACAAGAATATCATAAGAATCTATTCGTTGTTGGCGATCCAGACCAAACAATTTATTCTTTCCGTGGTGCAGATATATCTATTATTCTAAATTTTGATAAAACGTTCCCTGGAACAAAAACCATAATGATGACAAAAAACTATCGGTCATCTCCAAATATCATTGATGTTTCTAACAATCTGATAGAACATAACGCTTCCCGAATCAAAAAAGACTTAATCCCAATTAAGACGCAAGATGTTCAAACAATTTATAATCACGCTAAATCATCCGTAGAAGAAGCGGAATGGATTGCAGAAACTATTGTCAAGTTAAACAAAGTGGGTGTTGAACTAAATAGTTTTGCTATATTATACCGAGCGCACTATGTATCACGTCCAATAGAAGAATCGTTGATGAAAAGAAAAATATCTTACACAATTTATAGTGGCATAAGTTTTTATGAGAGAAAAGAAATAAAGGATGTTCTTTCCTATCTTCGCATGTTGATTTATCAAGATGATTTGTCTTTTTTGCGCACGGTGAATGAGCCAAGGCGTAACATCGGAGAAACAAGAATCAATAGACTAAAAGAATATGCAAAAGCCGTTGGATGCACATTATATCAAGCATTACAGCAGTTATTGGATCAAGGAGACCCCTTGTTTATTCGAGGGAAAGGAGCTGATTATGTATCCTTGATTGAAAAATACAGAAATATTTACCAGCAATACACATTGACCGATCTGCTTGAAGCAATCATGCGCGAAAGCGGATACGAAGAAATGATGCAGACACAAGGAGAAGATGAACGCCTGGAAAACATTGCAGAATTACGGCAATCAATGGTAGATTATGAGGATTCTTCACAAGAAGATTTCGGTCTGGAAGACTATCTATCAAAAATCGCCTTGTTCACCAATATCGACAAAGAAGAAAAAGGGAAAACGGTTCGATTAATGACGGTGCATAGCGCAAAAGGCTTGGAATTCCCATACGTATTTGTGTGTGGACTAAGTGAAGGCATTTTCCCCAGCAGCAAAACAGATACAGTTGAAAAACTGGAAGAAGAGCGAAGGCTTGCTTACGTTGCTTTTACTCGTGCTGAAACAGCGCTATTCTTGTCTGATGCAGAAGGATATAACTATAATCTGTCCTATCGTTATCCATCCAGATTTATATTCAATATCAATAAAAACCTTTTGATATATACAAAAGAGTTAGAAGAATCTTTGGTATCAAATGCTGTATCACAGATTCAACAAAACGAGCATAGAATCCAGCAAAAAGAAAACTTACCAACAATTCATGTGGGAACTACAATAGTACATCCGTTATTTAAAACAGGAAAAGTAATCAGTATTGATGAAACCAATGGTATATATGAAGTTGAATTTTACAATGGTCAAGTGCGCCATTTAACTAAAAATGGATTGAGTAATTGTAGAATAGTAGATATAAGCGAAGAGGAATGAAGAAATCCTCTTCCTGGCTTGCAGAAAGAGGGATTTTGTTATGTCATCAGCTTAATATACTTGTACGCAGTAGGTCTTGACAGCTTACATATCCTCGCCAGCTCCGTCACGCTCATGGTGCCGTTGGTGTAAGCGGGATAATACTTGATGAACACAGCGGGAAGGTCTGCCCTGGTGGTGGGCCTTCTTTCACAAGGGCCATTTGATTGCGGCTGTCCCCGAAAAAACAGTCCGCTTTGTGAAGCCTGGATCCATAACCCTCCCCCAGACCCCCCCGGCTGCTGTTCCGCTCATGAGCTTTTCGCCTCGGCTGTCGCTGCCTGATCATGGGCCCGATTCGCTATCGCAATTTGCGAGCAATTTTCGGTGAACGATTGCCCTGATTTTGTTCATTTTAAGCCTTGACAGCGCATAAAACCTGTGGTATAATCAATTTCGCCGTCAGAAAGCCGGGCCTCCGGCGTGCGGTGCCGCTTGTCCGATGCGGCGGGTGCCTGTGGATGTGACATGGGCCGTAAACCCGAAAATCGGTTCACATATATGGTCGCATGGCTCAGTTGGTAGAACCCACTGGTCAAGTTATCAAACTGCCGGTTCATGAGTATCTCAAGTGACTGGCCCACTGGTAGACAAGACCGACATGCGCAGGAAGCTGAAATAACCGAACGATTTCAGCGGATAAGGCTAAAAAGTTCGGAATTAGGTCGCATGGCTCAGTTGGTAGAGCACATCGTTCACATCGATGGGGTCACAGGTTCGAGTCCTGTTGCGACCACCATAAACCCTTGAAAACACTACGTTTTCGAGGGTTTTTCATTTTCTCCGGAAGCCGACATGTTCATTTTGGAGAACCAAAATGAATGGAATCCATCACGCCGTTCACATCGAAAAAACAGATGATTTCCGAACGATACATTCTTCTCCCCTGCCCGGAGGGGTGTTCAAAATCCAGGGTGTTCACCGTCCTGCATAACAAAGCGCCTGCCTCTTGAGATACACGCGTCGGTGTGGCTCAAGTGACAGGCACTTTGTGTCGAGGTGAACGATGTGATAGAAATCGGTGTGGCTTAAGAGCCGGAAATCGAGTATAACAATGGGATGGCATCGAAAAAGCCATGCACTTTCTTTATGCATGGCCGTCAATGACAGACTGATGTTTGTACGATTATCTTCCGATATTCCTTGCCAATGAGCATCTCAACAAATTGGATTTATCGACGTATCAAAACGCCTTTCATATACTGCGTTTCATTATGCGTTTGATATACTTCCATCTTCTCCGCTTCTGTACAGCCA
>JAFXVJ010000058.1 GCA_017524615.1 Clostridia bacterium
GAGTTGCATGCAACTCCTCCTGCCGTGCTTTGTAGTTTGCCTCTCTTAAGCACATTGTACCACATGAAAACGGAAAATTCTGCGGCTCCCGTTTTCATTCCTATTTGTGCCGGTGCCGCACCGGCATGGGGATTAAAATGGCAGAAGGAAGTCGTCTCATCATGGAGCGGAAAGCCGCTTGAGCTGCCGTATGAAAAAACCATGAAACTGTTTGCCAAGGCGGCTGAAGGCAGAAAAACGTGGTACAGAGATATTGATGAGGAAAAAGCCTTTTTTCGCCGCTACTATCAGTATCTGCTCAGGGGCGAAGGCGTGAAAGACAAAATCGAGGATCGGGCGGATCTGCTCTTTGGGGAATTGTGGTGCAACCATGATCGCCTTCTTTTTCCCGAAACAGTCGATGTTTTGGATTACTTCCGCGGGCGCGGCTTCAAGATGGGCGTTATCAGCGATACATCTCCCTCTCTGGAGTACACGCTGCAGCAGCTCGGCATTGCGGAGTATTTCTCTTCCTTTACCGCAAGCTCCCTCGTCGGCGCGAGCAAACCATCGCCGGTCATATTCGGCGCTGCGCTTGCTTCGCTTGGCGTAACAGCGAAAGAGAGCATCTATGTTGACGATTATCCGCCGGAAGCCGACGGCGCCAGAGCGCTCGGGTTCACCTCGTTCCTGATTGACAGAAAAGCGGAAAACGCAGGGGAATGGACCGTCACGAGCCTGCGGGATCTGATCGGCTTTGTCGAAAGCATTGAAAAACAAGAGATGGAAAGAAACGGGTAAATCCCGTTTCTTCTGCTATACTGCGCACGATCGCAACCCGTCTTTGCGCTTTTTTCTGCGCCTGCGCGGGGCGTCTGAAGCAAAGCCAAGGCGAAAAAGACGCCCGAACATGATTTGTATTTGGCTTGAGAACAGCAGTATTAAATGGATTCTCCCCGCAGCTCCCTCACGGTGTTCCAGGCATCCCTGAGCTGCGGATCGGCCATGTCGCCCAGGGCAAAAGACTGATTGGCCAGCTCTTCCGGCATTTCGGAAATCACATCCGGGGTAATGCCGATTTTGTGCACCGGGATGCCGGAGGGCAGGTAATACTGCGCGTAGGTCATCTGGAAGCCGTCTTTATCGCCGTCCAGACCGATCACCGTCTGAATGATGCCCTTGCCGTAGGTCAGGGTGCCCACCAGCTTGGCCCGGCCCGCATCCTGCATGCCGCCGGAGAGGATCTCGGAGGCGGAGGCGGAATTGCCGTTGACCAGGAACACCAGGGGGATATCATCCTTCCCTGCGGCGGTTTTGAATTCCTCCCGGTTGCCGTAGCGATCCTCGCTGTATACCAGCATGCTTTCATCCATGAACAGATCGGCAATGCCCACCGCGTGGTCCACCCAGCCGCCGCCGTTGTCCCGCAGGTCCAGAATCAAGGCGGTAGCGCCCTGCTGCTTGAGATCCCTGAGGGCGTTGGCCACTTCCTGGTCGCTTTCCCCGGCGAACTGGTAGAGCATGATGTAGCCCACCTGATCCTCCAGCATGGTATATTCTACCCGGTTGATGTGGATGATGTCCCGCTTCACCTGGAAGGTGAGGTATTCGTCGCCCCGCAGCACCTCGATCTCCACCGGAGCGTTCACCTCGCCGCGCATCACGTTGACCGCGCTCTGCATGCTGTAGAAGTTGACCTCTATATCGTCCACCCGCACCAGGATATCGCCCTTTTTGATGCCGGCGCGCTCGGAAGGCGTGTCTCTGAACACACGGGCGACGGTGACGGTGTAGTCCTCCGCGTTGCCCAGCAATTCCAAGCCGACGCCGGCGTACTCGCCCACGTCATCCTGCCACATATCGGCCCATTCTTCTTCGTTGTAGTAGAAGGAATACGGATCATCCAGCCCATACAGCAGCCCGCGGGTGGCGTTCTCAAGCAGCGCGTCTATATCCGGCTCCTGGTAATACCATTCTTCCACATATTGCAGGATGGTATCCATTTTGGAAAAGCGCTGCAGCCGCTCATATTCCTCCCGGGAAATGGTGACGGTATCCTTTTGCCTGGATGAAAAATCAAAAAAACCGGAGGCATGGGCGCTGACCGCGGCCACTGCCAGCAAAACAGTGAGTACCAGGCATAAGATCATATTCCTTCTTTTCATGATGGCTCCTTCCGGCGCGCTTCAGCGCGTCTTTTTCGCTTTCGTTTTATTATTGCCGCATTTGCTCATCTCAAGCAGCATCTTGAAGGTGACCGCGTCCTCAAATTTCCTCAGATCCAGCCCCACCTGCTTCTGCACCTTATCCAGCCGATACACCAGGGTGTTGCGGTGGATATACAGCTGACGGGCGGTATCGGACAGGTTCAGGTCCTTTTTGAAAAACATTTCGATGGTGTAGAGCATTTCTTCCCCGAACAGCCGGGCGGTGGAGCGGTTGAACAAAAGCCCGTGATAATGCTCCGCCATCTCGGGGGACAAATCGCTCATGAACCTTTCCAGCATCATGGCGCGGTAGACGTGGATGGTGCGCTCCGGCGCGAACACCCGGCCGATTTCAATGGCCCGGCGCGCCTGGCGGTAGGAGGCGTGCAATTCGCCCACGTCCCGGGCAGTTTCGCCGATGCCGACGGTCACCGTCAGGGCCGTTTCCCCGGTCAGCGTTTCCTGCACGGCGCAGGCGTACTGGCGAAGATCGTCCTCGTCCTCCAGGCCGGTGGTGTCCTTGATCAGCGCGGCGGTATGCTTGTCCATCGCCACCAGCACATCCGCGGGGCTGCGGGGCAGGATCTCATTGAGGATGTCATAGGCGCTGCGCTGCTGCACCTGCACCATGTGCATCAGCAGCACACAGCGGTTTTGGGAGGCGGGAATGCCATGCTCGTCCACCACCGCGTCCAGTTCCGCCAGGGACAGCTCATTCTGCAAAATCCGCTGGTAGACATTGTTCAGGTCGTTTCCCGCCTCGCTGGCGGCGATGGCCGCGCCGATCATGGCGTCGCAGAGCACAAAGGCGTCCCGGGCGCTGTCGGCGTCGCTGATGGTGGTCATCAGCACCCAGCCGGGCGCCGTGGCGCACACCTGATACAGCCGGCCCTCCTGGGCCACCGGCACGCCGGGCTGGCTGAGCGCGGGCAGAGTGAAACGAATATCCTCGTTGGGGATCAGGCAGTTTCCTTCCGTGTCCAGCAATGAGATGGGCGCCTTCAGGCGGGAAAGCACCTGCTCCAATTGAAACAATAGGCGATTATCCATCGTGAGCCCTCCTTTTTCCCGGCAGGACGCCGATCCTCGTCCTCGTCCGGGGGCTGATCCGGTCCGCCATGCGGCTCTCTTTTCCGTGCAAAAACAACCGTCGTATCCGCCGCTTCCCGTCTCGGTCCGTTTTCGGCGGCGTTCTGTTTACTGATTCTGATTATATCACAGTTTTCTTTGCCCGTAAATCCCCGTTCTGCGGCCGCGACGCCCGATGATGCGTTTTGATTCACGATTGCCCGTCGAGCCGGCCTCATTCCTCATGCACCACAATATCGTCCCGCAGGCGGTAGATGGTGGCGCCCCGGCCCCGCTTGCAGAATGCGTCCGCCCACCAGGAGATATCCTTCACCGCGTCGAACTGCACCTTGCCGTAACGGATCCCGTTGCGCTTTTCCCCGGCCATGTTGCTGTCCATCCAATGCACGGTATTGGTATCCGGGTCATAATCCGCGATCATGATGGCGCTGTGCGCGCCCACGCCGTAGTAGTAATCCGCGGACATCTGAAAATAATCGCCCCGTTTTACCTGGCGCATGAATGCCAGAGCCTTTTCCATGTTTTCCTGCCGGGTCAGTTCCTTATCATATAAAAACTGGGCAGCGATATAAAACGGATTGCCCGCCTCCGGGCCCACGTCCTCCCAGCAATAGCCGTAGGAATGGGGCTTGCACGCCTCGGCCGGCAGATTGTTGGGCACGGACAGCTTCACTCCCGGGTATTCCGCCATGCGAAAGCTGTCGCTGTTTTCCCGGAATACGTACACCGTGAAATTTTTGCACACATAAATATCCCCGGCGTATTGGGCGCGCTGCAGCTTGCCGTTGGCTTCCCGATACAGCCGATAGCCCGTTTCGATGATCCGGTCGATCAATTCGTCCCGGGCGGCAGCGGGGGCCGCTTCGGCCTCTGTCTGGACAGCCTGGGTTTCGCCGTGCACATCAAAGTGTTCTTCCGTTTCTTCCGCTGCCGCGCAGATGCCGGCCAACAGCATCAGCGCCGCGATCAGCCACAGAGCTTTTTTCATCGTGGGGTTCCTTTCCGTAACCGGCGCAGTGAACGGCGGCGTGCTTCGGCGCCGCCGGGCCCTGTGCTCCGGTGCATGCTTATCTTAATGGCGTCTTCTTTCTTTGTCAATAAATGTGGAAATATATTTACAGCTTTTTTACTTTTCCACTTCCTTTTGCCTTTCCTTTTGCCTTTCCCGGCCCGTTCTTCCTTTCGGACGGATTTGCAGCCATCGGCCCGGGTCCCTCATGCGCGGGCATGGCATCCCCCCCGCAAGGACGTTCCGCCCGCTTCTCTGAACAGGCGCCATCCGTGATTTTTTTCTTTACAAGGAGGGAAAAAAGCGGTAAAGTGAATGCGGCACAAATGCTTTCTGCAAAAAGGAAGGATGCATCCATGATCTACGCCATCTGCAACCCCACCGCCGGAAGCGGGCGGGGAGAAAAGATCGGTCATAAGATCCAGGCGATCCTGGACAGCGAGCGCATTCCCTGCCTGCTGCGGATGACGGAGCGGCCCGGCCACGCCACGGAGCTGGCCCGGCAGGCCCGGGACGCGCAAGCGGAAACGGTGCTGGCCATAGGGGGGGACGGCACGGCCTTTGAGGTGGCCCGGGGCCTGGTGGGCTCCGATACGCCGCTGGGGGTGATCCCTGCCGGAACAGGCAATGATTTCGTGAAAACGATCGGGGTGCCCCAGGACCCGGAAAGCGCGCTGGAGTATGTGCTGGCCAGCGAGCCGCAAAAGACGGATGTGGGCGAAATCAACGGTGAAATGTTCCTCAATGAAATCGGCACGGGCTTCGATGTATCGGTGCTGGATTACGCCGCCAAGGCCAAGAAATACTGCCGGGGCCTCCTGCCGTACCTGTACGGCGTGATGCAGACGCTGTTCCGCTTTCATGCCGTGCCCATCACCTGTTCCGTGGATGGCGGCCCCGCCGTCACCCGGGACGCTTTTGTGGTGGGCGTGGCCAACGGGCGCTGGATCGGCGGCGGCATCGGCATCGCCCCGGACGCGCGGGCGGACGACGGCCTGCTGGACGTGGTGATCGTGGATAAAATTTCCCGGCGCAAGCTGCTGAACCGTCTGATCGGCCTGATGAAGGGGAAGATCCTCACCTTCCCGGAGACGCATTTTGTCCGGGCGTCCCAGGTCGCCTTTTCCGCGCCCGCCATGCGGGTGAACGTGGACGGCGAAATCCTGGCCATGCCGTCCGTTCAGGCCAGGGTGCTGCCGGGGGCCCTGCTGGTGAGAAGACAGGGAAGCGGCTGTTCGATCGGGGACTGAACAGCTGCATGAGGGAAAGGAAACGCGATGAAGCTGATCAAATCCGTGCTGGCGGTCTGCATGGCGCTGCTGATGCTGCTGCCCGGCGCAATGGGAGAGGAAGAAATGACGCCCGTTCCGGAAAAAATCGTATACGGCCGCTCGGCCCTGGGCCGGGAGCTGGTGTGCTGGCGGACAGGGACTGACGGCGCGGAGAAATCGGTGCTGATGGTGTTTGCCGTCCATGGGTTTGAGGATGAGTTCGCCACCGACGGCGCGCTTTTGTGCAGCATCGCGCAGGAGACCATCCAGGCGTATGCCGCGGAACCTGACCGCCTGAACGGATTTGCCCTGTATATCGTGCCCTGCGCCAATCCCGACGGGCTGCTGGAGGGCACCTCCAACCGGGGGTTTGGCCGCTGCAACGCGGATGGATATGACATCAACCGGGATTTTCCGGTGGATTTTGAAAAGGACCAGATCCTGGGGGGCAAAAAAACCGGCGCGGCCCCCTTTACCACGCCGGAAGCCGCCGCCCTGCGGGATCTGGTGGAAGCCATCCGTCCCACCTACGCCCTGGACGTGCACGGCTATATTGAAACGATATATTTCGGCAGCGAAACGTCTAAAGCCATGGCCCGGCCTTTCGCCGACAGCCTGGGCTTTCCCATCCACTCCTGGTCTGCGGGGGGGATGCTGTGCGCCTGGCTGGATACAGTCACCGAAGGCGCCGTGCTGGTCGAATTGCGCACCCCCCTTCGGGAACAAAGCCGCAGCGGCGGCAGCGCCAACGAGCTATGGATGCCCCTGGACGATTACGTCCGGGATCAGGGGAGCAAGCTGCGCGCAGGATTAGAGGAATGGCTGCGTCTGTGCGGGAAGTGATCATGGCGCTTCCCGGCCGGAGCGGATGAATTGCCGGATGCTTTCCAGATGCTTTTCCGCCTCCGTCCGGCCCAGCCGGTACACCGTTTCCAATTTGTCCGGATCCCTTTCCACCGCGCCTACGCCCAGCGCCTTCGGCGGGCGGATCACCAGCGTTCTTCCCGCCGCTTCGCTTTCCGCCACGTAACGAAGCGTTTCGTTATAGGCCAGATGCCGCGTTTTCAGCGTTTCCGCCACCATGGGATATGCCCGCAGCGCCAGCCGCACCAGCGGTATGGCGCCGTTTTTTTGCTTCACGAATCCCGGCGGCTGCGTCAGCACCGCGATGTTGCGCTCATATCCCTGCCGTTCCATAAACCGCAGGGGAATGGAATCGGAAATGCCCCCGTCCAGCAGCTTCCTGCCTCCGATTTCTACCGGCCGGGCCGCCAGGGGCATGGAGGCCGACGCCCGCATCCAGGTCACGTCCTCCTCCCCACCGTCCCCGCACAGGTGATACACCGGTTTTCCCGTTTCCGCGTCGGTGCACACCACCCAGAAGGGCATGGGGTCGGCTGCGAAGGCCGCCTGGTCAAATACATCCAGCTCCCTGGGCAGGGTATGATAGCCAAAGGACACGTTATACAGGTTTCCCGTCCTCAGCCAGGAGGACAGGCTGAAGTACCGCCTGTCTCCGCAGTATGCTTTATTGTACCGGATGGCCCTGCCGATCTGATGGGATTTGTAATTGCAGCCGAAAACCGCCCCCGCGGACACCCCCGCCGCGCCGTCCAGACAAATGCCGTTTTCCATCAACACGTCCAGCACGCCCGCGGTGAACATGCCCCGCATCGCCCCGCCTTCCAGCACCAGCCCCACCCGCATCCCAAAATCCCCTCCAGATGAACGCGCGGCGTTTCCCCCTGTGGGGGGCGCCGGGAAATACACGCAGCTTCTTTCGGATATGATACCATGTTTTTCTTCCGCTTGCAACGCGCGGGAGCGCCGGCGCAGCAAAACCTGTTTTGGAATTCTTAACTTTCTAAACATTTCGTAACAATATGGATTTTGGTGCCGTAATTTTGTATAATGATGTTGAATATGGACTTTATCCGGTGAAAATTGTCAATGTTTTCCATTGGATTTCTTAAGCATGCGGAAGGATGTGACCTATTCTGGTGAACAGTCTGCAAAAAGCCAGCATGTGGAAGCGCATATCCGCTTTTTTGTTTGACGGCATCCTGTTTTCAGTGGTGGCCGTTCTGTTTGCGTTGATCCTCTCCGCCGTGCTGGGCTATGACGGCTACAACCAGACGGTACGGGACTGCTATGCCAAATACGGCGAGCAATTCGGCGTGGAGAATATGTCCCTCTCCACGCAGGAAATGGAAGCCCTGTCCCAGGAAGAAAAGGATCGGGTCAACGCCGCCTATGAGGCCCTGAACGCCGATCCGGAGGCCCGGCACGCCTATCAGATGATGCTGTCCCTGTCCCTGGTGATCATTTCCATTGGTCTGCTGCTGGCTTATCTGACCATGGAGTTTTTCATTCCGCTCTGGCTTGGCAATGGCCAGACCCTGGGCAAAAAAATCTTTGGCCTGGCCCTCATGCGCACAGACGGCGTGAAAATCAGCCATGTGATGCTTTTCATCCGCACGTTCCTGGGCAAATACGTGATTGAAACCATGATCCCCGTGATCATTCTTCTGCTCATTCTGATGGGCTCCCTGGGTTTGCTGGGCACGGTGCTTCTGCTGCTGATCCTGGTGATCGAAATCGCCGTGATGTGCACCACGCCCACCCGTTCCCTGATTCATGATCTGATGGCCGGCACCGTGGCAGTCGATTTTGCCAGCCAGATGATTTTTGATACCCGCGAAGCCATGATCGCGTACAAGGAAAAGGCGCATGCGGAAATGGCTGCGAAACAAGAATACTGATCACATACGGCATCTGCAAAGGAGGAGAGCTTGACCCATGAAAATCGTGCTGCGAAACCTGACCAAGATTTTTCCCAGCCGCAACAAAAAATCCGGCGAAGAAGTAGTTGCCGTCAATAATTTCAATTTTGAGATTCCGGACGGCAAGCTCATCGGTCTGCTGGGCCCTTCCGGGTGCGGAAAATCCACCACGCTGTACATGATCAGCGGGCTGCAGAAGCCCACCAGCGGGCAAATCTTCTTCGGCGAGGATGACGTGACCGAATTGTCCACCGAAAACCGCGGCATCGGCCTGGTGTTTCAGAATTACGCCCTCTATCCCCACATGACGGTCCTGCAAAACATCCTCTTCCCCCTGCAGAACCTGAAGGGCGAGGACAAAATGCCCAAGGATAAAATGCTGGAACGGGCAACGGAAGCGGCGCGCCTGGTGCAGATCGACCAATTGCTGGACCGTAAGCCCAGCGAATTGTCCGGCGGCCAGCAGCAGCGCGTGGCCATCGCCCGGGCGCTGGTGAAAATGCCCCGTGTGCTTTTGCTGGACGAACCCCTAAGCAACCTGGACGCCCGCCTGCGCCTGCAGACCCGCGAGGAGATCCGCCGCATCCAGCAGGAGACGGGCATCACCACCATTTTCGTCACCCACGACCAGGAAGAGGCCATGAGCATTTCCGACATGATCGTGGTGATGAAGGCCGGCGTGGTGCAGCAGATCGGCAAGCCGCAGGACGTGTACGACGACCCGGCCAACCTGTTCGTCGCCAAATTCCTGGGCACGCCTCCCATCAATGTGTTCGACGGCAGGGTGAAGGAAGGCCGCTTGTATGTGGGCGCGGACGAGGTGATGACCCTGCGCAACGTGCCCGATCAGGCGGTCACGGTGGGCATCCGGCCGGAGGGCTTCCTGCCCGATGAAAACGGCCCCCTCAAATGCAAGCCCGTCAACGTGGAGGTCATGGGCCGGGACGTGAGCATCGTGTCCACCCACGACGCCAGCATGAACCCCCTGGTGCGCTCCATCGTCAATGCCGACCATAAAATCGACGTCAGCACCGAATTCTTCCGCTTCTCCGTCAAGCCCCACAAGCTCTTCATTTTCAACAAAGACACCGAGGACAGGATCTATTTTGAGGTGAAGTGACATGGTAGAGAGCAAACAACAATGGAAGGCATGGCTGTACCTGGCTCCGGCCATTGTGCTGCTGCTGGTTTTCACCGTGTGGCCCATCATCAATACCGTCTTCATGGCCTTCATGGAGGATTACAGCGGCCTGGCCAGCATCGGCGGCGATCAGAGCTTTGCTTTCGGCATCGGCAACTTCTCCAAGGTCGTCCAGAATTCTGAATTCCAGTCTGCCTTGATGAATACGATCCTGCTGTGCGTCATCACGGTGCCTGTTTCCACGATCCTGGCCCTGCTCATCGCTGTGGCACTCAACGCCATCAAGCCCTTGCGCAAGGCCTTGCAGACCATCTTTTTCCTTCCCTACGTGACCAACTCCATCGCCATCGGCATGGTGTTCGCTGCCATGTTCAACGTGATCGGCAACATCGGCGTGCGGCGGGAGATCATCACCAGCTACGGCATCATCAACGACATCATCCGCTTCTTCGGCGGCAGCTGGGTGAACTGGATCAACAACGGCTCCACCTACTGGGCGAATATGTTCGTGATGATCATCTATATCGTGTGGAACGCCCTGCCTTTCAAGATCCTGATCCTGCTGGGCGGCCTGCAGAGCATCAACAAGCAGTACTACGAAGCCGCCAAGGTGGATTCCACCCCCCGGTGGCGGGTGCTGTGGCGCATCACGGTGCCGCTTTTGTCTCCCATGCTGGCCTATGTGGTCATCACCGGGTTCATCGGCGGGTTCAAGGAATATACCTCCATCGTGGGTATCTTTGGCGAATCCATGGGTCCCGCCCATGAAGCGCACCGGCTGAACACCATGGTGGGATTGATCTACGATTCCCTGGCCACCAATAACCAGGGCCGCGCCAGCGCCGCCGCGCTGATCCTGTTCGGCATCATTCTTGTGGTCACCCTGATCAACCTCTGGGTCAGCAAGAAGCGCGTGCATTATTAAGGAAGGAGGGAACCGTATGTCGCAGAAAACCATACAAGTCATGCAGGCCCGGGACATGCAGAAAACCTCCGGCCGGCAAAAGGTGAGCAAGACGCTGGGCATGACCGGCATCTATGCCTTCCTGATTTTCATGGCCGTGGTGGTGCTGTTCCCCTTCTACTGGATGATCATTTCTTCCCTGAAATCCCTGGTGGAATATAAAATGAGCCCGCCCACCTTCTTCCCGCTGCAGGTGCTGCTGAGCAACTATGCCGACGCCTTCACCACAGCCAGCCTGGGCGTGCTGTTCAAAAACACCATGATCGTGGGCATCGTGTCCACGCTGCTGTCGCTGATCATCACCATCATCACGGCTTTCGCCTTCGCCCGGCTGGAATTCAAGGGCAAGGAACTGCTCTTCGCCGGCCTGCTGGCCACCATGATGATCCCCGGCGAGCTGTTCACCATCACCAATTTCGCCACTGTCACCAACCTGGGCTGGCGCAACACCTACACAGTGCTGATCGTGCCCTTCCTGGTGAGCGTGTTCTACATCTACCTGCTGCGGCAAAACTTCCTGCAGATCCCCAATGAGCTGTATCTGGCCGCCAAGGTGGACGGCACCAGCGATTTCAAATACCTGTGGAAGGTGATGGTGCCGCTTTCCCTGCCCACGCTGATTTCCATCACCATCCTGAAAATGATGGGCGCCTGGAACAGCTACATCTGGCCCCGCCTGGTGGCCAACGACGAAGCGCACCGCCTGATCACCAACGGCCTTCGCAACGCTTTCACCGACACCACCGGCGACGTCAATTATCCCGTGCAGATGGCCGCCGTGGCGCTGGTGAGCGCGCCTTTGTTCCTGGTGTTCGTGTTCCTGCGCAAGTACATCATGAGCGGCGTCAGCCGCAGCGGCATCAAGGGCTGATGAAAGCAAGCCGCTGATCCCGGTATCAAGATTCATCTGAATCTTATACATACAGCCACTACTCAACCACATCAAGGAAGGAAGGAAAAACAAGATGAAAAAAATCGTCTCCCTGCTCCTGCTCCTCGTCATGCTGCTTTCCGTGTGCAGCTTTGCTTCCGCGGAATCCGCTCCCACCTATGACGGCAGCGAAGTGACCATCACCTTCTACCACACCATGGGCTCCAACCTGACCACGGTGCTGGACAGCTACATCGCCGAATTCAACGCGCTGTATCCCAATATCCACGTGCAGTATACCTCCGTGGGCAGCTATGACGACGTGCGCGACCAGGTGTCCACCGAAATCACTGTGGGCACGCAGCCCAACATCGCCTACTGCTATCCGGACCATGTGGCCCTGTACAACCTGGCCAAGGCCGTGCAGACCCTGGACGCTTACATCGACAGCACCGCGGAAGTGACCCGCGCCGACGGCACCACCGAGATCCTGGGCCTGACCGCGGAGCAGAAGGCCGATTTCATCGAAGGCTACTACAACGAAGGCCTGCAGTTCGGCGACGGCAAAATGTACACCATGCCGCTTTCCAAGTCCACCGAAGTGCTCTACTACAACAAGACCTTCTTTGAAGCCAACGGCCTGACCGTGCCCACCACCTGGGACGAAATGGAGCAGGTGTGCCAGAAGATCGTGGAAATCGACCCCATGAGCATCCCGCTGGGCTATGACAGCGAAGCCAACTGGTTCATCACCATGACCGAGCAGCTGGGCACCCCCTACACCAGCGCCACCGCGCCGCACTTCCTGTTCAACACCGAAGAAAACCGCGCGTTCATCAAGCAGTTCCGTGAATGGTATCAGGAAGGCTACCTGACCACCCAGAAGCTGTACG
Source organism: Clostridia bacterium (assembly GCA_017524615.1). Lineage (GTDB taxonomy): Bacteria > Bacillota > Clostridia > Christensenellales > Aristaeellaceae > RUG563. The sequence goes on from JAFXVJ010000058.1 coordinate 12,208, forward strand.
GCGCCTATACCTCCGGCCTGTTCACCTCCACCGGCGACATCAAGAGCTACATGTCCATCGGCTCCTCCGCCGGCGCCACCTATCAGCGTCCCGCCAAGGGCGCGGATGGCAGCTATCCCTTCGAAGTGGGCATCACCACCATCCCCCAGGCCAATCCCGAAAACCGCAAGGTCATCTCCCAGGGTCCCTCCCTGTGCATCTTCAAGAAGGCCAACGAGCAGGAAGTGATCGCCTCCTGGCTGTTCGTTAAGTTCCTCACCACCAACGTGGAATTCCAGGCCGAATTCTCCATGGCCTCCGGCTATGTGCCCGTCATCAAGTCCGTGGCCGACAATGAAGTGTACGCCGAATTCCTGAACAAGGCCGACGGCGGCGATTTCGTGTCCGCCCTGAGCGCCAAGGTCTGCTTGGAGCAGCAGGATGCCTACTATACTTCTCCCGCCTTCAACGGCTCCTCCACGGCCCGCGACGAAGTGGCCGCGCTGCTGCCCAAGTGCCTGACCATTCCGGATGACGCCGATGTGGACGCTGAAATCCAGAAGGCCTTCGAGGATGCCATCCAGAAGTGCGAATACAGCCTGTAAGGCTGCGCCGCTATGCGTAAGATCACATGTCTTGCCGCCGCGTTGGCGCTGCTGTGCTGCCTGTTTGCCCCCGCCCTGGGGGAAGAGGAATTCATCGACTACGCGAGCAAGCTGACGCTGGACATGCAGTCGGACACCCTGAAGCAGTCAGTCACCGTATACGCCTTCGTGGACGGCGATACTACCCATTTCAGCGTGCCTGAATCCGTCATGGCATCCGGGGTGCTCAAGGCCCGGTATCTGGCCTGCAACACCCCGGAATCCACCGGAAAGATCGAGGAATGGGGCAAGGCGGCCTCCCGGTTCACCCGGGAAAGGCTGGAAAGCGCCCAGGCCATTCTCATCGAATCGGACGACGGCCAGTGGAACGTGGATTCCACCGGCGGACGGTATCTGGTGTGGGTGTGGTACATCCCCGCCGGAGAGACGGAATACCGCAATTTGAACCTGGAGCTTTTGCAAAACGGCCTGGCCATCGCCAATTCCAGTGCCCAAAACCGGTACGGGGACACCTGCATGGCCGCCATCGCCCAGGCCAGGGCCCGCAAATTGCACGTGTATTCCGGGGAAAAGGATCCCGACTTCTTCTATGGCGACGCCATTGAACTGACCATCAAGGAGCTGCGTCTCCATCCGGAAGTATATGACGGCAAGAAGGTGGCGTTTACCGGCATCATCACCATCAACTACAACAACTCCGTCTTCCTGGAGGATTACGATCCGGAGACGGGCCTGTACTTCGGCATCAGCGCCTATTACGGGTTCAACCTGAGCGGCGGCGGGCTGGAAGTGCTCCACGTGGGCAACGAAGCCCGCATCGTGGGCATCATGCAGTATTACGGGGCGGGCCGAACCTGGCAGGTGTCCGGCCTCACTTACCGCATGATGAAGCCCAACGACCCCGGCAACATCCGGAAGCTCAGCGAGGGCCACAGCCCCAGCTGGAAGAAAACCGATCCGGAAAGCTTTTGGAACAGCGTCGGGATCGAAACGGAAGACGGCGTCCAGGTGTACGAAGCCGCTTATTTAGCGCTGGACACCACCGTATCCCTCACCGGGTACGCGCAGCTGAAGGAAAGCCCCTTTTCCGGCCTCATGTGCCTGGCATGCAGCGACTGCGGCCCGGACAGCGTGGACGTGCTCGTTCCGCCGCTGACCGACGGATCCGGCCGCGTTTTGACCCAGGAGGATTTTGAACAGCGCATCATTCAGGTGCGCGGCATCGTGAATCCCCTGAATGATTCCTACTGCATCCGTGTCTACACCCAGGATGGCGTCACCTTCCTGGATTAATCATCAAAGGAGAGAATACGATCATGAAAAAAGCTATCGCTTTGCTGTTGGCCCTGTGTCTGGCGCTGAGCCTGGGCTTCGCCTTTGCCGAGGAAAACTCCGGCCTGGCCGACGCCCGCAGCTACATCAACCTGATGTACAAGAATAAGCCCGCTTCCACCCCCAAGGATTACGAGCTGGTCGGCTCCGTGCCCGGCGACAGCGAGCCCTATATCGTGGAATGGTCCACCGACTCCGATACCATCACCGTCACCCGTCTGGACAGCGGCCTGGTGAAAATCGACGTGGATGAAGACAACCCCAAGCTGGTGGAGTACGTGCTGACTGCCACCGTCAAGGATGCCGCTGGCAATGAAGCCACCGTGTCCTTCAATCGCTTCGTGCCCGCCGCCATCAACCTGGACATCATGACGGAAGCAGAAATCGTGGGCGTAGCGTATACCCTGGAAAACCAGGATAAGCTGCCCGGCGCCACCGCCCTCACCGGCACCATCGTGGCCATCCCCACCCCCTACAGCGAGCAGTATGGCAACATCACCGTCAACATCCAGGTGGGCGATCTGGCCGACCAGCCCATTCAGTGCTACCGCCTGAAGGGCGAGGGCGCCGCTGAACTGAAGGAAGGCGACGAAATCTGCGTGTTCGGCGTGATCAAAAACTACAAGGGCACCATCGAATTCGACGCGGGCTGCACGCTGATCCCCGCCGAATCCGCCCAGAGCGCCCGTGTGGCCGGCTATGCCTACACCTTAGAGGAAGGCGCCACCATGAGCCGCGAATCCACCATCACCGGCGTTATCTCCGCCATTCCCAGCGCCTATAGCGCCGAATACGGCAACATCACCGTCAATATCGACGTGCCCGGCCTGGAAGGGTACACCGTGCAGTGCTACCGCCTGGCGGGCGGCGAGGATCTGGCTGAGGGCGACACCATCACCGTCACCGGCACCATCACCAACTACAAGGGCACCATCGAATTCGGCAAGGGCTGCACCTACACCAAATAATCCGCAAAATCATCCGCACGCGGCCCGTGTCAGCGGACCGGCGTGAACGGAAGATACGGCGAGGCCCGCATCCGGCAGGATGCGGGCCTTGTTTTATCATTAGCTAATGGCATGCGGCGGGCGGATCAAAGCATGCCGCTGTTTTTCTCGGGCAATCAGCGGTCACTCCTGAGGAATGGTCAGGCTGAACTGACCGCCGGCGGTGCTGGTTTCGATGCCCAGCGCATTCAGGAATTTCCCGCTCACATACAGGTCATTCTGCCAGGCCAGGGCATGAGCGGCCTGAGCCTGGCCGTCCACGGTCAGGGAGAACACCTCGCTGTCGGAATAGGAGGCGCTCACCGCATGGCCCAGGATGGTGGAAGAACCATTGGCGTGGTAATCCCAATGCAGGATCTCCGCCAGCTTTTTCAGGCTGATCATGGCGCTGCCCTCCTGATTCCTGTACCACGAAACAGGCGTGCTTCCGCCGTTGACCTGGATGCTGTCTCCTGCCCTGGTCAGGGGGTCGGGCTGGGGCGCGGGTTCTTCTGTGGGTTCAGGCGTGGGCACCTCAGTGGGGATTTCCGTCGGGACTTCAGTGGGGATTTCCGTAGGCACTTCGGTCGGGACTTCCGTAGGCGCCTCGGTGGGAACTTCTGTGGGTACCTCGGTCGGGACTTCTGTAGGGACTTCCGTAGGAACCTCGGTGGGGACTTCCGTGGGCACTTCGGTCGGGACTTCCGTCGGGACCTCAGTCGGGATTTCCGTAGGCACATCAGTGGGGATTTCTGTAGGCACTTCAGTCGGGATTTCCGTAGGCACCTCTGTGGGGATTTCCGTGGGTACCTCAGTCGGGATTTCCGTAGGTATCTCGGTCGGGACTTCCGTGGGCGCTACAGTCGGCGCCTGCGTCGGCAGTTCCGTGGGGGACTGATAGGCGTAGGTGAAGATCACCACGGCGGGCGTAGGCGTGCCATTCTGATTGACGGCAACGTTCACCGGGTTCTGGCTGACCAGCCTGTATTCCGGCGGCACGATCCCCGCGGAGGCGTATACCGGCACGGTTTGGCCGTAACTGACGGTGATATAGGTTTCGCTGAGCAGGTAGCCCGCTTCGGATACATACCGCACGGGCACCACGGCCTGCTTGGGCTCCGCGCTGGGAGTGGGGGTGGCGTTGCGGAAGGTGAATACCACGCTGGCCGGGGTGGCCACGCCCTGAGCGCTGACGGTGACGGCCACGGTGCTGGCGCTGGACAACTGATAATTCTCGGGCACCAGGCCGGTGTTGACCTGCACATAGGAGGTCCTGCCCCGGGCCAGGTCCACATAGGTCTGCAGCAGCATGGAGCCGGTATCCGTCATGTAATAGACCGGCAGGGACACGGTGGTGGGCGTGGGGGTGGTATCCTGGTTCTGACGGTAGCTGAACGTGACGGAAGCGGGGCTGGATACGCCGTTGCGGATGGTCACGCTGACGGCGTTGGCGGAAATCAGGGTATACCCCGCGGGCACGTTATAGCTGTTGGCATAGATGGTGGTGTTGCCGTAGCACAGCATGTCCACGCGCTTGAGCAGCCGGCCGTTTTGATCCACATAATACACCGGCACATTCACGCCCTGGGGCAGCGTGGGCCTGGGGGTGGGATTCTGGGTGATTTCCGGCGGCGCGGTCACCACGCTGCGGCTTTCATAGAGAATCCTCTGGGTGGCCCGGCCGGCAATGCCGTCCACGGTCAGGTTGTTGTAATACTGGAAGCGCTCCACGGCCCGCTTGGTATTCTGGCCGTAGATGCCGTCGATGCGGTCGTTGAGGTAGCCCAGTTCAGTCAGCCGACGCTGCAGCTTGCGTACTTCTTCTCCCCGGTCGCCTACATACAGGGTGGTATACGCCGTGGGAGTGGCGGTGGGCACAAGGGTCGGCGCGGCGGTGGGCCGGGGCGTGGGCACCACCGCTGTGGGCGCGGCGGTGGGAGGAACCACAGGCGCGACAGTGGCAAAAGCGGCGGTGGCCTGCGGATTGGCGGGAGGCGGGGTCAGGGCAGGGGACGCATTGCCCGCCGCTTCCAGCAGCATCATCAGGTAAAGCAGGATCGTGCGAATGAAATCCATGGTGTTCAGCTCCTTTGGCATGGACTGGATTTGATCCAATCGGTCTCAGAAATATAAACGGGATACAAGCCTGTTTTGTTCCATCATTCGGAGAATTTGGCAAGATTTTATGAAAAGCCAGGAGGGCGGAGGGGGGAAAATGATCCTCCGCCGTTTTCCCGGTCTAAATGTCCAGGAATTTGCGGAATTCGGGCATAATGCCGATGCCGTCTGGATAATGGGCGGCGAACTGGGGCACGGCGTGGCTGGGGAAGGAGTTGCCCTCGATAAACCGGGGGCCGTCGGCGGTGATGGCCACATCCCAGGCCACGAACCGCACCTGAGGCACCACGCGCATGGCTTCCAGGCACATCTGCTTCGCTTCTTCAAAGAAGGGGATCCGGAAGCCGATGATGGGCGTGCCGGTGATGGGGTGCTTTTCATAGGTGTTGCCCTGCTTGTCGGCCCCCACAGTGAGCAGCGTGCCGCTGTCCAGATCCACGCGGGCGGCCATGCCACCGCAGTCCACGTTGTCCATCACCTTGCCGTTGCCGATGCGCAGGAAGGCGTACACGATGCCCTCCTTTTTATCGCCCAGCAGGGTGGCGATGCGCACGGTGTTGACTGAGGTGGGGCACATGCGGGCCATGTCGGGATGCTGGATCACCATTTCCTCCACGATGCCGTCGCCGTTCTTTTTCAGGGTTTCCAGGAAAGCGGCGGGATCCTGCCAATCCTTTTTTTCATATTTTACGATGCCCTGGCCGCTGGACCCTTCCAGCGGTTTATAGATCACCCGGTCCTTGTCCTTCAGAAAGGAGAGCAGGGCATCCTGCGTCAGCTGGGCGTCGGCCTTGATCCAATCCCGCTTCACCCACTGCGCGAATTTCTGATTGAATTGGGTTTTGTCATCGAAAAAGTGCCAGTAGGCCTTGTCGTTCATCCGTCGCACGATTTCATTGCTGATGCCCCGGGTGATCACCGTGCGCCGCTGAGCGTCGTTGAGGCGGTACATTTCGGCGATTTTATAGTCCATATAGCCCGCGTTGTATTTCGCGGCGCACCGGGCCATGTCCGTCAGCAGCCACAGGGTGGATTTGCCCGTTTTTTTGTGCAGCATACGGGCGGTGTCGCGCATGCGGGAAAAATCCATTTTGCCGATGCGCTTCATTACATAGGTAATGCGGCTCATAATCTGCCTCCGTCGGATGGTTTTCTTTCCCTGTCAATATACCCGGGGAACCGTATCCATTATACGCCAACGGAGAAAGCAATGCAAGGGAAAACGGCGGAGAGGATGCACGATGGGAGGAGCGGCCTGCCCGCAGGATGCCGTTGATGGCGCGGCCGCCTGAAAGGCGGAGTTTTCCCGGGGAGGGGAAAGGGACGCTGTGCTTCCTGGGCGGCATTTTTCCAGATTGGAAAAATGACCGGAAGAGCATTTCTTTTCGTTATTTTTTCGATTCTTTTTTGAAAAAAACATTGACTTTTTCGCTTGCCGATGCTATTATGATACAGTTGTCTGTATTATGCAGGCGACTGCGCTCTTGTGTCGACAAAAGCGGAGGGAAAAGGATGCCCGAGCGGCTGAAGAAGCGGTCCATGCGCGTGGTGGGCGTGCGGCAGGTGCTGCGCGCGCTGAAGGAAAACACGGTGGAAACGGTGTTTCTGGCGCTGGACGCGGCCCCGCATCTGCGGGCTCAGGTCGAACAGGCCGCGGAGGATATGGGGGCTCCGGTGCAGACGGTGGCCACCATGGAGGAATTGTCTCACCTGTGCCGGGTGGACGTGCCTTCCGCCGCGGCGGCGGTGATCCGTTCCGCATCCGCAGACGCGCGTCCGGCAGGCTGATCTGCCGGCAGCGCCGCAAGACGCTTCAATAATGACTATATATTCCCGAGGGTTGCGGGGATGTTATAGGAGGAGACCGGCATGACCGGCTCCGAACAATTATCAGGAGGTGCTTCCATGCCCACGATCAATCAATTGATCCGCAAGGGAAGAGAAAAGGTTGTCAACAAGTCAACCGCGCCCATCCTGCAGGGTTGCCCGCAAAAGCGCGGCGTGTGCCTGAGTGTGAAAACCACCACGCCCAAGAAGCCCAATTCGGCTCTGCGCAAAATCGCGAGAATCCGCCTGACCAATTCCATCGAAGGTACCTGCTACATTCCCGGAATCGGTCATAACCTGCAGGAGCACTCCGTCGTGCTGATCCGCGGCGGCCGTGTGCGCGATCTGCCCGGCGTCCGTTACCACATCATTCGCGGCGCGCTGGACACGGCCGGCGTTGCCAAGCGCAACCAGGGCCGCTCGCTCTACGGCGCTAAGCGCCCCAAGAAATAAGAACGCGCCCGCATCACATGGGCCGCTGCCCCGGCAGAAGAAAAGGAAGGAACCGCAGCGCGGGAAGGAACACCCGCCTGCAGGCCGCCTGATCCCCTGCCGCGCACCGACCGACGGAACGGCATGATGCTGACATGCTGTGGTCGGCCCGATGAAGCGCGTTACGAATCTGAGGAGGGAACTACATGCCCCGTCGTGGATTTATCCCGAAGCGCGAAGTGCTCCCCGATCCCGTTCACGGGACCGTCGTGGTCACTAAGCTCATTAACCAGATCATGCTCGACGGCAAGCGCGGCGTTGCCCAGCAGGTCTGCTACAGCGCTTTTGACATGATCAAGGAAAAGACCGGCAAAGAGGCCAATGAAGTGTTTCAGCAGGCGCTGAACAACGTGATGCCTCAGCTGGAAGTCAAGGCCCGCCGTGTGGGCGGCGCCACCTATCAGGTGCCTGTGGAAATCCGGCCTGAGCGCCGTCAGACCCTGGCCCTGCGCTGGATCGTGGATTTCTCCCGCAAGCGCGGCGAAAAGACCATGGCGGAACGCCTGGCCAACGAACTGATGGAAGCTGCCAATAACGGCGGCAACGCAGTGAAGCGCAAGGAAGAAATGCACCGTATGGCAGAAGCCAACAAGGCTTTCGCCCATTATCGCTGGTAAGCGAAGGGGGCTTGTGCCCCGCGCTTCCATGTATCTTTTGACAGCATAGAGGAGAACGCAGCTACATGCCCAGAAGTCATCCGCTTGATAAAGTCCGCAACATCGGGATCATGGCGCACATTGACGCTGGAAAAACCACCACCAGCGAGCGTATCCTGTTCTATACCGGCAGGACCCACCGGCTGGGCGAGGTGCACGAAGGCGCCGCCACCATGGACTGGATGGAGGAAGAGCAGGAGCGCGGCATCACCATCACTTCCGCCGCCACCACCTGCCAGTGGAAGGGCTACCGCATCAATCTGATCGATACCCCTGGCCACGTGGATTTCACTGTGGAAGTGGAGCGTTCCCTGCGCGTGCTGGACGGCGCTGTGGCCGTGTTCTGCGCCAAGGGTGGCGTGGAGCCCCAGAGCGAAACCGTCTGGCGTCAGGCCAACAAATACCATGTTCCCCGCATCGCCTACGTCAATAAAATGGACATCACCGGCGCTGATTTCCACCGCGTGGTGGATATGATGCGCACCCGCCTGGGCACCAAAGCGGTGCCGATCCAGCTGCCCATCGGCAAGGAAAACACCTTCCGGGGCATCGTGGATCTGGTGCGGATGAAGGCTGAGGTCTATTACGACGACGAAGGCAAGGACATCCGCGAGGAGGAAGTGCCCGCTGAATTGCTGGCGGAGGCACAGGCCCTGCGGGATGAAATGGTGGAAGCGGCCGCGGAGCAGGATGACGAATTGATGGATAAATTCCTCAGCGGCGATGAGCTGACCGAGGAAGAAATCAATTCCGCCCTGCGCACGGGCACCCTGGCCTGCACCCTGACCCCCGTCCTGTGCGGCACCTCTTACCGCAATAAGGGCGTACAGCCCCTGCTGGACGCCGTACTGGCGTATCTGCCCTCTCCGCTGGATGTGCCTCCGGTGCACGGCGTGACCAAGGATGGAGAAAGCGAAGAAGTCCGCCATGCGGACGACAAAGAGCCTTTCGCCGCCCTGGCCTTCAAGATCGCCGCAGATCCCTTCGTGGGCAACTGGCCTTCTTCCGCATGTACTCCGGCACCATCAACTCCGGCAGTTACGTATACAATTCCACCAAAAAGAAGCGGGAACGCTTCAGCCGCATCGTGATGATGCACGCCAACCACCGGGAGGACGTGGAAACGGTGTATTCCGGCGAAATCGCCGCGGCGGTGGGCCTGAAGGATACCACCACCGGCGACACCCTGTGCGATGAGAGCCATCCCATCGTGTTGGAATCCATGGAATTCCCCGATCCCGTGATCCAGGTGGCCATCGAGCCCAAGACCAAGGCCGGTCAGGACAAGATGGCGCTGGCGCTGCAGCGGCTGGCGGAAGAGGACCCCACCTTCAAGACCTACACCGATCAGGAAACCGGCCAGACCATCATCGCCGGCATGGGCGAGCTTCACCTGGAAATCATTGTGGACCGTATGCTCCGTGAATTCAAGGTGGAAGCCGTCGTGGGCAAGCCCCAGGTGGCTTACCGCGAAACCATCACCAAGGCGGTCACGGCCGAA
>JAFXVJ010000059.1 GCA_017524615.1 Clostridia bacterium
AAGCCCCAAACGTTCGCAATCCCAGCGTAACACGCGACGATTCCTTGGTTCTATCGATCAAGCAGCTTCGCGAGGAGTGGGTCCAGGGGATCATCCCCTGGCGCGGGGTTCAGGGGCCGCGCAGGCCCCTGCCTCGTCCTCCTCTTCTTATCTCTCTCTTTGCGAATTGTGTTTTATAATCTAACAGATTTGGGATGGTTTTTAATTCTGGCAAAGCGGAACGGAAAAGAAAAACAGCGGACGGCCGATAAACCGAAGGGGCCTTCTCCCTTGCGGGAAAAGGCCCCTTGCGGCGCAGTGCATTTCACTTTTGTTTGCCGGCCGGAAAAGCGGATCAGGCGATATGGCCCTTGCTCCGGATCACGTCAATGACGCGGTCCACATATTTTTCGCACACTTCATTGGAACCGGCCTCCACCATCACGCGGATGACGGGCTCGGTGCCGCTTTCGCGGACCAGGATGCGGCCCTCATCGCCCAATTCCGCGGCAACCTGATCCACCGCGGCCTGCACGTCGGGATCGTTCCGGGCTTCAGGCTTGCTCTTGACGCGGACGTTCTTGAGCACCTGGGGATAGAACACCACCGGGGCCGCCAGCTCGCTCATGGGCTTTTCCTTGGCCAGCATGACCTCCATCATCTTCAGGGCGGTCACGATACCGTCGCCGGTGGTTTCATACTTGGAAAAGATGATGTGGCCGCTCTGCTCGCCGCCGATGCGGTTGCCGGTCTGCACCATGTTTTCGTAGACGTACTTGTCGCCCACCTTGGTTTTCTCGTATTCGATGCCCACCTTGTCCAGCGCCTTATAGAGGCCGAAATTGCTCATGACGGTGGTGACCACCTTGTTGTTGAGCAGTTTGCCCCGCTCCTTCATGTACAGGCCGTAGATGTAGAGGATATGGTCGCCGGTGATGGCGTTGCCCTTTTCATCCACGCACAGGCACCGGTCGGCGTCGCCGTCGAAGGCGAAGCCCACGTTCAGCTGGTTGCCCTCCACAAACTTCTGAAGGTGTTCGATGTGGGTGGAGCCGCAGTCGGTGTTGATATTGAAGCCGTCCGGCTCCGCGTTCATCACGTAGGTCTTGGCGCCCAGGGCGTCAAACACCGCCTTGGCGATCTGCCAGGACGCGCCGTTGGCCACGTCCAGGCCCACCTTTATGCCCTTGAAGGAATACTTGGACAGAGAAATCAGGTAGCCGATATAGCGGTTGCGGCCGGCCACATAGTCCACCGTCTTGCCGATTTTGTCCCGCTGCGCCATGGGCACGTCGCATTTGCCGTCGATATAATCCTCGATCTTCAGCAGCACTTCTTCCTCCATCTTTTCCCCGTTGCCGTTGAGCACCTTGATGCCGTTGTCGTAATAGGGATTATGGGAAGCGGAAATCATGATGCCGCAGTCGAAATCGTCCACCCGGGCAATATAGGCCACCGAGGGAGTGGTGGTGACGTGCATGATATAGGCGTCCGCGCCGGAGGCCATCAGCCCGGTGCACAGCGCGTATTCAAACATGTAGGAGGAACGGCGGGTGTCCTTGCCGATGACCACCTTGGCCTTCCGGTTCAGCCGGGCGCCGTAATACCAGCCCAGATACCGGCCGATCTGAATGGCATGCTCAAAGGTCAGGTTTTGGTTGGCTTCGCCCCGGAAGCCGTCGGTTCCGAAATATTTTCCCATATTCAGCCTCTTTTCTCCACGATGTCGCCGCTGTTTTTGAAGATGCAGTTTTCAGGCACCACGCCCCGCACGCAGGAGGTGGGGTACACATTGCTGTGGCGGCCGATGACGGTGCCGGGATTGAGCACGCTGTTGCAGCCCACTTCCACATAATCGCCCACCATGGCGCCGAATTTCTTCAGGCCCGTTTCGATGTTCTCTGTGCCGTTGTGCACCACCACCAGCTTCTTGTCGCTTTTCACGTTGGAGGTGATGGAGCCCGCGCCCATGTGACTGTAATAGCCCAGGATGCTGTCCCCTACATAGTTATAATGCGGCGTCTGCACATGATCGAACAGGATCACATTTTTGAGTTCCACGCTGTTGCCCACCACGCAGTCGGCCCCTACCAGCGCGCTGCCGCGGATGAAAGCGCAATGGCGCACCTCGGTATTGGGCCCGATGATGCAGGGCGCGCCCAAATAGGCGGAAGAGAAAACCTTGGCGGTCTTGTGCACCCACACGTGCTCGGAAACTTCGGTATATTCCTCGCCCAGCGTGGGGCCCAGGGCCAGAATCAGGTCCTTGATCCCCTTCAGCGCCTCCCAGGGATAAGTGAAGCGACTGAGGTATTCCTTGGCCAGGGTATGATCCAGATCATATAAATCGTTGATGGTATACATGCTTACAGCCTCTCATTTTTTTCAATATCCAGGAAATATTTGTAGGTGTCCACGGTCAGTTCGCCGCAGGCAGCCTCGTCGCAGGCGATGATGGCGCCGTTATGCATCTGCAGTGCGGAGCAGGTCCATTTCTGGCTCACGCCGCCCTCCACCGTGGCCGCCAGCGCCCGTGCCTTGTTGTGGCCGTTGATCAGGATCAGCACTTCCTTGGAATCGGTCACCGTGCCTACGCCCACGGAAAGCGCCTGAGCGGGCACCTGCTCCGGATCGTTGCCAAAGAAACGGCTGTTCACGATCCGGGTGTCCGTGGTCAGGTTGCGGACGCCGGTGCGGGAGGTCAGGGACGTGTAGGGCTCGTTGAAGGCGATGTGGCCATCCACGCCGATGCCGCCCATGAACAGGTCGATCCCGCCGTAGGAAGCAATCTTTTTCTCATACCGGGCGCACTCGCCCTCCGGATCATCCGTCATGCCGTTGAGGATGTTGATGTTTTCGGGCTTCATATCCACCAGGTGATCGAAGAAATTGTCATGCATGAAATACCAGTAGCTCTGGTCGTGCTCATGCGGCAGGCCCAGGTATTCATCCATGTTGAAGGTGACCACGTTGGCAAAGGACAATTCGCCGGCCCGGTTCATCCGGGCCAGCTCCTTATACACGCCGATGGGGCTGGAACCCGTGGGCAAGCCCAGCACAAAGGGCCGATCCCCCTTGTGGCCGCGGATCTTATTGGCGATATAACCGGCAGCCCACTTGCTCATTTTTTCATAGTTATCCTGAATAACAACGCGCATGGCATGTTTTCTCCTTATTCTGTTTTCTTTTTGTTTTTCCGGCGACGGAAGAACCTCTGTTACAGTGTCGATTCTGCTTTTTGCTTTCTTCCTGTCGATCCGCCGGGACCGTGGCAGCATCCGCCGAGTCTTTCGATCGCCGCCATCCCTCGTCGCCCCTTCCGGGGCCTGGCGCTGATAGCCTCCCTGTTCTCTTTCCTCCTTGCTGTGGAAGCCATTTTTTCTGTGGGGAAATCCCGGATTCGGGCACTCCCCCGCGACAATTACATTTTTCTCCAATTTTAATTGTCAGAGGGTATTATACCTGTGCCTCAAGGATTTGTCAACCAAGCCGCGCCGTAGGCGACGCTGCTGTCCCCCTCCATGACGGCCACGCATACGTGGCCCGCCCCCTCAAAAGGCACCTGGCCGCCCGCCTCGCCCAGCTTTTCCCCGGCCCGCACCTGCTGGCCCTGCCGCACCAGGATGGTGCGCAGGCCCCGATACCGGCTGCTCCGCCCATCCGCATGATGGATCCACACCTCCTCCCCCCGGATTTCCGCCTGACCCGCCGCCATGGCCATGACGCTTTCTCCCGCTTCCGCGGCAAAATCCAGCGCCCGGTGATACTGCCAGATTCCGTTCCCGTCAAAATATACCGGGTCCTCGCTGAAGCCGCGTATCACTTTCCCCGCCACAGGCCGCGTCCATGGGACCGCTTCCGGCATCGGCGTTACGTCGACGAGGCGCTGACTGTCGTCCTTGAGCGCCTGCGTCTCCGGCCCCTCCGCCGCCCGCTGCTCCCGGGTCCACAGTGCCGACAGCAGCACCGCCGCCGCGCACAGCACCGCCAGGGCGTAGTGCCCCCAGCGGTCCATCATCTGCCCCATTCTTTTCAGCATATGCATCCCTCCGCCGGTTATTCTTCCCCAACGGCGCATATACATACGGTTTTCACAGGCAGTCAAGACGCCGGACGGTGCGCGCCAGCATCCGCGCCGGGGCGGCCCTGCCCTCAGCGCGTCAACAGACCTCAGGGATGCATCAAAAAAGCCGCAGCGCCTTCGGTTTTCATCCGCAGGCGCCGCGGCTCTTTCATACGCATTTCCATTGAATCTGTTTAACTTGAGAACAGTATCCGACTATCCCGGGGGCGGTGCTCCGCCGGTGGCAAAGGGAAACCCGCCATTCCCATTGAACTGCCCGGCTGCAAGCGGCAAAGCAGTCCTACTATTCGCGTTCTAAAACACAATTCGCAAAGAGTGACATAAGATCAGGAGGACGAGGCAGGGGCCTTCGCGGCCCCTGAACCCCGCGCCAGGGGATGATCCCCTGGACCCACTCCTCGCGAAGCTGCTTGATCGATAGAACCAAGGAATCGTCGCGTGTTACGCTGGGATTGCGAACGTTTGGGGCTTCTGG
>JAFXVJ010000007.1 GCA_017524615.1 Clostridia bacterium
CTTTCAGGAGCTCTGTGAAGATGCGCCGCTGTTTTCCACCCCGAAGGAGGGCATGGCCCTGCGATGCGAGGGCTGCCGCGCCCTGAAAAAGGATGGCTGGTACTATCTCTTCTTTATCGACATTCCCGCCGGCGGCATCAGACGGGAGCTCTGTTACCGCGCAAAGGACATCCGCGGCCCCTACGAACACCGGATTGCGGCGCAGAGCAAGTCCGGCTGGCGAAACATAGGCGTTGCGCAGGGCATGCCGATAGAAACGCCCGAGGGGGATTGGTATATCATCCTCTTCGGCGACTGCGGCGCCGTGGGCCGCATTCCTTTCCTCTATCCCATGACCTGGGAAGACGGCTGGCCTGTGATCGGCGCGGGCGCGGGCATGCGCCTGACGTACGAGGTGAACATGGAGGAAAGGGGCGAAAACGTCCTGGTCCACAGCGACAGTTTCGACCACGGGAAGAACCGGCTGGCGCTTTGGTGGCAGTGGAACCACAATCCGGACGACGATGCCTGGTCCTTTACCAGCCGGCCGGGCTGGCTGCGGCTCTGCGGCGCACCTGCGAAGGGCCTGATGGACGCGAAGAACACGCTGTCTCAGCGCACCTGCGGCCCGGGCTGCACCTTTACGGTAGAAATGGATGCCGCCGGTCTTGCGCCGGGCGGTTTTGGGGGGCTGGCAGCCCTGCAGTTCAGCTGCGCCATGATCGGCGTGGAGGCCGGACGGGACGGCAGATTTCGGGTGCTGACTGCCCGGCGGGACGCCCCGCGTGGGATGCCCGGCGGTCCGCAGCTGCCTCCGGGCCCTCAGTATGAGTTGGATTCCGCGCCGCTGCCTGACGGTCACGTCTTTTTGCGGGCGGATTTTGACTTCCGGGACGCGGCGGACACGGTGGTCTTCTCCTGGTCGCCGGATGCTTTGCGCTGGAACACCCTGGGCGGGCCGGAGAAGGTCTCCTTCGACCTGCGCTATTTTGTGGGCACGAGAGCCGCGCTGTTCTGCTACGGCGGCGGCTGGGTGGATTTCCGCAATTTCAAAGCGGAGGAACAAAAAGATTGAAATGAAAAGCATTCTGATTGCCGATACCACCCGGGAAGAGCGGGAGCAGATCGTCGCCGAGTCCATCGGCAACATCGACGGCCTGTGCGACGGATGCAGCCCGGGGCTGATCGAAATGTACCAGGAATATATCGACGGGCACAAAGAACTGCGTGAAATCAACATGGAGTTCAACGCCCGGTACACCCGCGGCGCGGCAGGGCCGGACAGGGAAGGATGCAGCTGGTCAAAAGAATGAAACCGGTCTTTGTCAGGCTATAAGCATCGTCCTAAAGAAATGGAGGCTTAGCATGAAACAAATCAGGAAGACGGGGTGACAAACCCTGCTGATCCTATTTGGCGTGCGTCCTTCTTTGCCTGCTATTCACGGATTTCCTGCGGCAGTCTCTTTGACGGCGTCTTCTTCAGGAACAGCCGCTGTCCGGACAGCCTCGTGATATTTTTTCTCAAACCGGAACATGCCGCCGCCCTCTTCATAGGCTTCTTCCTCGCCGGTTTCCGGGTCGTGCGGATCAGGATGATGGCTGTGAAAGAACTCGACAATATGGAAGCCGCATTTGTTGACGTAGAAATGGATGTTCCGCGTCTCAAAGTACGGCGTGCAGGTTTCCCAGACCTTCGTATCCGGATACAGGCGTTCCACTTCCTGCCACGCGGCATATCCGATCCCTTTGCTGTGGGCTTCGGGATTCACAAACAGCAGATCTAGATGATTGTGCTGCGTTTCTTCGTTGATCTGCAGCACGACGCCGCCGACGGTCTGCCCGTCCTCCCGGATACGGTAAGCCACGCCGTCGCGGATGCAGCGCTGTATCGTCTCCCGGGAGATGATATCGCCTTCCTCCTCGTAATGGTCGTCGCGCAAGCCGAATTCTTCTATCGCACCGTATTTGAACGCGCGCTGGTTGTCCAGAATGAACTGCTCCCGGTCGTCGTCGGTTAATTTCGTCAGGGTGATTTTTGCCATGTTCAGGCCCTCCTTCATAAAAGAATGCTCGGCAACAAAAAGGCTGTGCGTCCTTTGTTCCGAGCTCACCCGGCATCTTATCCGACAGGCGGCCTGCAAAGCTTAAGCCTTACGATCCCCTACGCTACGGCGTACTGTCCTCCGATGACCGATATGCTGTTCAGGCTGTATTATCGCATATTCCTGCTGAAATGGCAAGGATTTGTTTCCGGACGGGGCCTGGCATTTTTTCACATGCGTTCAATCAACGCGGTCAAGAGGTTTTTTCATTGCGCCGTCCCCCTGTTTCGGGTATAATAACGAGGAAAGCGGAGCTTCCCGTCTCGGCGGGCCCGGATAGGTGCACGCCGAGCGTTATGGAATAATGGAGAAAAACCGAAAGACTTATGCGCAGTTCGTATGGGATGAACAAGCCAAAAAGGACTCGTCAAACCGGAATTTTTGAGGAAACGTCACAGATGATATTGAAGAGGATTGAGCATAATCTTACTGTTTGTAAGGTTTCAGAGAAATCAAGCATTAACATGGATGCTGATTTCTACTTTATTGGGAAGACAGATGAGGAAATATCGCTGGTGTGCAAAACGGAGGATACACCGCAGAACACAACCGAGCGGGATGACGGATGGAGAGGTTTCCGTATCCAGGGAGTTCTCGATTTTTCGTTGATCGGTATTCTGTCAAAACTGTCCGGCATACTCGCAGCGCATAAAATCGGCATCTTTGCCGTATCAACATACAACACGGATTATATCCTTGTGAAAGAAGAAAACTATGAGCAGGCGTTGACCGTTTTGGCTTCTGAAGGATATACGGTAGTATAAATTTCCAGTTTGACGAGCCGATGATGAACCGGGAAACCGGAAGTTACAGTTCCCGTGGTGTGCGTCCTTCTTTCCCGGCTGATATGAAAAACACGCCGTTTTTCAAATTGAAACCCTTTTTTTTCTTTGATATAATCGGGTTGTGGTTGAGGCCTGACCACAATCTGAAATGAAAAGAGGAATGGCAAAATGGCATATAATTTGAACGATGTCGCAATGATCACGGGACTGACCACAAGAACACTCCGAAACTACCTGAAGCTGGATCTGCTGACGGGAGAAAAGATTGACGGCAACTGGAGCTTTACGAACGAAGAACTGGATGCGTTTATGTCCAATCCCGCCGTGAAGCAGGCCATCAAAGCCAAGCGCAACGCCGTCGTATATGATTTTCTTTCCGCTCCCTTCAAAAAGGGGAACCGCATCTGCACGATCATGGATCTTCCCGTTTCTGACGAAGAAGCGTTGGAAACAGCCAATTTCTTCGGTGACCTTGTTAACAAAAACGGAAGGGATATCATCTTCAAATATAACACCGAAAAAGGCTATGCCCGGTTCATTCTGGCCGGTTCAGAAGATCAGGTGGTAGATTTCATGAAGGCATATTATGAGCGATGAACAGGAACGCCGGAAGCTCATCTGTTATTCCCAGTGTTGCTGAATGAATACCCGTTTAATAGCGTCTCTTCGGAGGCGCTATTCGATTTGTTTATTGGGAACAGGCAATGCTCCGTCAAAGCTTCCATGCAGCAGTACATTGCTTAAGTTGAATCAGCGTTTTTACAACCGTTTTGCTGATATCCCGCTGACGCTGCTCAAAAAGCTGAATCTGCCGCAGGGGAAATCCGGAATCCGATGCCAATTCCGACTGTGACAGGCCGCAGCTTTCCTGCCGGATACGAAGTATGGTCTGCGGAGAAGCGGCCTCCTGTTTTCATCCATGATCGGCTTGCCATCTTTCTCAAAAGGGTGTATAATGATTGCAATAAATACAATGATTGCTTTAAAAAGGAGGTTCGTCCAATGAACAAATGCGTGGCTCTCTTCCTGATTCTTTTCCTGGCGCTGGGCATCTTCCCTGCGTGTGCGGAAGATAACGGAATGAAATTTTCTGATGACGCTTCTGATTTCGTCCTGCTGAGCGAAGCGGTTCCCGATGCGATCCTGGAGATCCGTTATTATTCCACCTACAACTTTGTGGGCGACCGCATTGACGGCTATGAGGAGCCCATTGCCCTCCTGACAAAAGAGGCGGCGGAAGCCCTGCGCGCAGTCAGCGACGATCTGGTGGCTCGCGGTTACCGCCTGAAAATCTTCGACGCTTACCGGCCGCAGAAAGCGGTGTCCCATTTTATGCGCTGGGCACTGGATTTTGAGGATACCCGGATGAAGCAGTATTTCTATCCCGAGCTGGAAAAGGACGTGCTGTTCCCGCTTGGATATATCGCTGAGCATTCCGGCCACAGCCGCGGCAGCACCGTGGATCTGACCCTGTTCGATATGACTGCCGAAAAAGAAGTGGACATGGGCGGCACGTTCGATTACTTCGGCGAACTGAGCCATCCGGATTACAAAGAGATTACAGAGGAACAGTACGCCAACCGCATGCTTTTACGGGAAGTGATGACCGCCCATGGCTTTAAGCCGCTGGCGGAGGAATGGTGGCACTTCACCCTGGAGGACGAGCCCTACCCGGACACCTATTTCACCTTCCCGGTCTGCCGGGATTCCGTCCGGCCTGCCCTCCATGCCGATATTCAGCACGAAGTGGATTCTCCCGCTTGGGTAGGGGCGCTTCCGGCCGCGCAGGACGCGAATCAGCTTTTTATCGTCGCCGCGCTGGGCATGGACAAGACCACGGCCTATATTTCCATGCATCAGAAGGACGAAAACGGCACCTGGAAGCAGATCCTGTCCACACCCGGGTTCGTGGGCAAGAATGGCCTGTGCCTGGATGCAGACCACAAGGAGGGCTG
The DNA here is from genome assembly GCA_017524615.1 of Clostridia bacterium. Lineage (GTDB taxonomy): Bacteria > Bacillota > Clostridia > Christensenellales > Aristaeellaceae > RUG563. The sequence goes on from JAFXVJ010000007.1 coordinate 4,822, forward strand.
CGCTCAGACGCCCGTCGGCGTATACCATTTCAACAAAGCGTTTGGCATTGCCGCCGATCCCGGCTGCGCGCTTCCCTACATTCAGGTGGATGACAACACTTACTGGTCCGGCGATCCCGACCGGCAATACAACCAGATGGTCGACATCCGGGAAGTGCCTGACCTGGTGATGGACGACAGCGAGCATATCGTGGATTATGAGTACCAGTACCAGTACTGCCTGAATATCAGCTTCAACGAGGACGGCACGCCCGGCCGCGGCTCCGCGATCTTCCTGCACTGCTTCGGGCCCCAGAAGCCTTATACAGGCGGATGCGTGGCGATCCCTGAAAACCTCATGAAATCCGTCATGTGCTCAGTCCGCGAGGATTGTGTGGTGGTGATCGACACGATGGAAAACCTCAGCGCGAGCTTCTGATGAACGAAGCGAGGAGCATGGCTTTTGACAGGAGCGATATTCCGGATAAGTTTTAACGTTCCTGTATGCGCAGCCAAATCCCGCCAGTGAGATTCCTGAAAATCTCTGAAATTACGGTTCATAAGGAACTTATCCTTGAGGAGACCGCATAGTCTTTGTGGCTGTGCGGTTTTCCTTGTGCGCTCTTTTTCTCTCTTCACAAACAGTATGATCCGGAAGGATGGACAGGCATATTGCATTGAATCGTTTTTTATGCACAGCAATGGGATGCTTGCGCTTGTATCCGCCTTCATGCCTGGGTTTCTGTCATCGCGACAGGGGCGTATGTACATACCCCTGCCTGCCGGGCAGCCAGCGCCTCCGCCCGAAATGTGTTATTCAAGGATCGTTTGGACGAACGAAGCAGGATTTTCCTTTTTTTGCAGTATATATGATTGTTAGCGTCCGATGGAAAGCGGACAAATACAGAAAGGAAATGAGGACCATGGAACGAATCAAGAAGATTGTATTCATGACCATCGGCTATATGGCGCTGTTCGCCTGCATTTCCTGGATCAGCGCGATCCTGAAGCAGCAGCCGTTTGTGTTTGATATCTACCTGAATCTGATCGGACCGATCCTGTGCGCAATCGCCACTGAATTTGTGCCCAAACCCAACAAGAAATGAGGTCATTCGGTAACCGTGCGGCATTGCTCCCTTCCATGCCAGCGGATACCGGCCGGAGAGAGGATTGCATCCTGTATCAATTGACTTCGCACAAAAACAGCCCCTGCATGAAGCTTGCCAGGTCATGCAGGGGCGTTGTTTTGGATTGATTCTCATTTATCTATTTAAAATACCAAGTAAAAAAGTAAAACGCTCCTGTCATCCCGAGCGGAGTGGAGCGAGAGCGGAACGAAGTCGAGGGATCTTTGAGAAACAGATTACTTCCAGCAGCATATTACCCAGTTTCCAGATCCCTCCACTCTGCTTCGCTCTCGCTCCGCTTCGGTCGGGATGACATTGTAACTTCGTCTATCTTCCTTGCCGATTTTATTTGAGGATTGTATTAACCCAAATTCAAGCCCGAACTCCTGCGACAAAAGAACTTGTTGAAAGGGTTTCATCTTTTTTCATCGCAGTTTCTGTTTTATCATATTTCTGTATATTTATCCAATGTGTTGGATTGGAAACAAACAGTATCAGGACTCAGTTTGTCAACAGGATGACATTTGCGATGCAATCGGAAGGCCAGGAAAACGGAAAAGCGGATGGGCATTATCCGGATCAATGAAACGGAATTGAGTACCATGCGCGGCGGCTTCGGCCGTTTCCGGCGGGGGAGGAGCGGCGCTCAGCAGCTTTGCGTCCCTGCCGTCCTTCGCGTGCTGTTTTTTCCGCCTGTGCGGGCGTGGATTTCCAAGGCGCGGCAGGAGAAAAGCGTGTATAATATAATCGGAACAAGTTCAAATGGGAGAGGTGGATCGGCCAATGAAACGGACAGGATGGATTGTTTTCATCATTGCCCTGCTGTGGATCGCGCCGTGCCTGGCGCTGTCGGAAACGGGGGCGGTGGGCCAGCCGGCCCCGGCCATTGCGCTGACCTGCGCGGACGGCAGAGAGTTTTCTCTGCAGGAAACGCTGCAGGAAAAGCGGCTGGCGGCGGTGTGCCTGTTTGGCTCCCAGTGCGGCGCCTGCCAGGCGGAACTGCGGGCGATCGAACAGGCGTATCACGCGTTCCGGGACCAGGTGGCGGTGATCGGCCTGTCCCTGGACCGCACCTACGATACCGAAGAGGTGCTGGCTCGATTCGCCCGGGAGCAGGGCCTGACTTTTCCCCTGGGACGGGATCCCGCCCGGACAGCCCGGTTTCTTGGCATCCGCAGTTATCCGGCCCTGATGCTGGTGGATCAGAGCGGAAATGTGGTGCACGTGGAGACGGGGGCCCAGAGCAGCGACCATTACGCGCAGCTGTTCTCCCGTTACCTGGGCATTGCCTGGACCGGCACGGAATGGGACGGCGATATCGAGGCGGGCAACCATGACATCGTATCCTTGGGCAAGGAAACCGCCCGGGTGGATTCCATTCCCTATGACAGCCTGGAAAATGCCGTCCGGGGCGCCGTGGAATATGACAAGGGAGCATCCCCCTATTATCGGCTGCTGAGCCAGACGGAATGGAAATTCGCGTATTTTGACAGCCCTGCCGCGCTGGCAGCAAGCGGGCTGGGCGCGTATTATTGCTGGGATTTTGACGATTCCGGCTGGGAGCGGATCTTCGTGCCCTCCGTGTGGCAGACGCAAGGCTACGATCATCCCATTTACACCAATACCACCCAGAAATTTGCCAAGAATTTCGGCAATACGAATGTGGGCTATCCCCGGGATCTGCCCAAGGCGCCCACGGTCTATAACCCCGTCGGCCTGTACCGCCACGCTTTTGAGGTGCCGGCGGAATGGGCGGGCAGGCGGGTGTTCATCAACCTGGAGGGGGTGGATTCCGCCTTCTATCTGTGGATCAACGGCATCCAGGCCGGCTACGCCGAAGACAGCTTCACCGCCAACGAATTCGATATCACCGAATATGTGCGGTTCGGGGAGACCAACGTGCTGACCGCCCAGGTATACCGCTGGTGCGACGGCAGCTGGATCGAGGATCAGGACATGTTCGACCTTTCCGGCATTTTCCGCGACGTGTATGTTTATGCCACGCCCCAGGTGCGGGTGCGGGATTTTTCGATCGTTCCCGATTTTGACGATACGTTTACCGACAGCATACTGAACGTGGAGGTGTTCCTGCGCAATCATACCGGCGAATCCGCGCAGTCCGCGGTTTCCCTGCGGCTGTTCGACTGTGAGGGTGGGGAAATCGCGCTGAAAGACAACGCGCAGTCGGCCGATCTGGCCCCCGGCGAGGATAAAACGCTTTCCTTTGCCATCCCCGTATCCGCTCCCCGGAAATGGAGCGCCGAGGATCCGTACCTGTACGCGCTGGTGCTGGAGGAAGCCGCCGAAGGAGGCACGGTGTACGAAGCGTACCGGGTGGGCTTCCGGAAAATCACCTATAAAACCACGGAAAGCGGCTGGTGGGAGGACGGCCCCACGGATCATGACCTGATCCGCATCAACGGCAAGCCCATCATGTTCCGCGGGGTGGACCGGCACGAAACCCACCCCGAGCTGGGCTATGCCCTGACCCGGGAGGTCATGGAAGAGGATATCCGCATCATGCTGGAAAACAACATCAACGCGGTGCGCACCTCCCATTATCCCAACAACCCTTATTGGTATTACCTGTGCGACCGGTACGGCATTTATGTGGTGGATGAAGCCAACATCGAATGTCATTCCAACATGATCGCGGAGAACGCGCGGCTGACCGCCTACCTGTCCACGGCCATCATCGACCGGGAATACAGCATGATCCGGCGCGACCGGAACCACGCCTGCGTGGTGATGTGGAGCCTGGGCAATGAAAACAAGAACCCGGAAATCACCCGCACCATCCTGGTGGACAGCTACCCCGACCCCGAGGGGGTGGAACGGGTGCTGCACGCATACACCAGGGACCGCCCCTGGCATTATGAGCAGGCTCGGGACATGTACGAAACCGGCATCGACGTGCGCAGCGGCATGTATGCTCTGCCGGAAGAGCTCATTGCCCATGGCCAGGCCGACGGGCCGGTGCCGATGATCGAATGCGAATACGAGCACGCCATGGGGAATTCCGAGGGCAATTTTGATGAGTATTGGGAGGCGTACGACACCTACCGCAATTTGCAGGGCGGGTTCATCTGGGATTATATCGACCAGTCGATTTCCCTGACCGGCGAAAACGGGGAACGGTATTTCGGCTATGGCGGCGATTACGGCGAGCGGGTGCACGACAGCAATTTCTGCGCCAACGGCCTGCTGCTGCCGGACCGCACCGTGCAGCCCGAAATGGCGGAGGTGAAATACCACTACCAGCAGATCAAGTTCGCCGACGCGGACGCCGGCCACGGACTGATCCAGGTGAAGAATTTCCACCTGTTCACCGATATCCCGGATCGGTATGATGTGCATTGGGCGCTCTTGCGGAATGATACCGTGCTTCGGGAAGGAAAAGTGGATGAAAGCCTGCTGCATATCCCCCCCGTGGATGGCACGACCAACCAGCCCGGCACGGCGCTGATCCAGCTCCCGGTTGCATGGGAGGAAGGGGATCTGCGGGCGGGATGCGCGTATTTCCTGAATATCACCGTGACCCTGAAGCAGGACGCCGGCCTGCTGAAAGCGGGCCATACGGTGGCCATCGAACAGTTTGAAATCACCCCGGACGGGGATGCGCCGCAGGAGAAAACGCCTGAAATGCCGCCGGTGGAGATGAAGCGGGCCGACGGAACGGTCACCGTTTTTGCGGGAGATTGTGCCGCCGTATTTGACGAAGCCCGGGGCATGCTGACGGGATACCGCGTGGGGGATACCGATCTGATCGTGCCGGGCCAGGGCCCCCGGGCCAATTTCTTCCGCGCCGGCACCGATAACGACCGGGGCTTTGGCTACGGTCTGTTCGTGTTCACCCGGCCCTGGAAGGAGGCGGGGGAATACCGGGTGACCCGCTTTGAGGTGGATGAAAGCCGGGCGGACCGGGCCGTTGTCACGGTGGACGGCACGTATGACGGCCTGAACGGCACGGAGGTCGCCACGGTCTATACCGTGTACGGCAACGGCGCGGTGGCCTGTGATTACACCATCCGGCCCGTGTACGACAAAGTATATGTGTATGTGCCGGTGGTGGGCATGGAAATGACGGTGCCCACGGCGTTTGAGCGCATGACCTATTTCGGCCGGGGCCCGGAGGAAAACTACTGGGATCGCCAGGCCGGCACCAAAGTGGGGGTGTACCGAACCACGGTGACGGACAATTTCGTGCCCTACGTGAAATCCAGCGAAACAGGCAACCGCACCGGGGTGCGCTGGGTGGCCCTGACGGATGATAACGGCTTCGGGCTGTTGGCAACGGCGGGGGAGGAACCCATGGAAATGAGCGCCCTGCACTGCACGGCCGCCGAGCTGGATCGGGCGGTGCATCCCTACGAGCTGGAAATGCTCTCCGATACCATCCTGCGCCTCAACGCCGTGCAGATCGGCGTGGGCGGCGATAATTCCTGGAGCCGCATCGTGCCCCATGCGCAGTATCTGCCCCATGAGGAATGCTATCATTACTCCTTCATCCTGTCCCCGCTGCTCCCCGGATCGGACGCCATGGAGCGCAGCGTGGCGCTGAAAAACCTGATGGAGCATGGATACTAAATGGCCATGCCCCAAAGGGCACCACGATAAATGAAAGTCATCCATTCATGTGATATATGGTTGAATTTTGAAGACTTTCACAGTAAACTCTGTTTAAACGGAAAAACGAAAAACAGCCGGGCCGGGGAAGGAAGCCGATCTTCCCCCGGACTGGCTGTTTTCATACGGAGGCGGGGATGCCGGGCTGTCTTTTCGGCGCCGGTCAGATGGGCAGCGTCAGCCGCACAACGGCGCCGCCGCGGTTTTCAATTTGCACGTGCATGGCGCCATGGCTGTAATAGTGCAGGCGCAGGCAGGTATTGGCCAGGCCGATATGGCCGCCGGTGTCCTCCACGGTCATTTTGTCGGCCTCGATAGCGGCCAACTGACTTTGCAACCTGGCCAGCACATCCGGGGAGAAGCCGGTGCCGTTATCGCAGATTTCCAGGATCAGCTGCCGCCCCTCCTGCTTCCCGGTGATGGCCAGGCTGCGCTTCTGGTTCTGGCCGTCGTAGCCGTGGGTCAGGGCGTTTTCCACCAGGGGCTGCAGGGTCATTTTGGGCACGGTCAGGCCGGTGAGCGCGTCGGGAATATCAATGCTGAACTCCAGGTTTTCTTCGTACCGGGCCTTGGCCAGCAGCAGATAATTGCGCACGTTTTCGATTTCCTCGGCCAGGGTGGCGGTACGGGAGCGGGTATCGGTGGAATAGCGCAGGAGCGTGGCGAACTGATCGCAGATTTCGATCACGTCCAGATTGCCGCTCTCCATGGATTTGGCGCTGATGATGTTCAGGGTATTGTAAATAAAATGGGGATTGATCTGGGTCTGCAAGGCGCTGAGCTGGGCCTGCAGCGTGCCTTCCCGCAGGGACAACTCATTGACGGCGCTGTCCCGCAGATGCAGCATCACGTCGTCGAATACGTGCTCCAGAGAATGGATCTCGGCGTCATAGATGGTGGTGACGGTCTCGTTCAGGGCGCGCAGCGCCTCCGGATCGTTTTCCAGCACATGCTCCACCGGGATCTGCTGCACCTTCTTGGTCAGCGCCCGGATGGAACGGGTGAGGGTAATGGAGCTGAACACGATCAGCGCCAGCGTGGGTACCATGATGAAAATGGCGGTGCGGATATTGGTCCAGCGGGTATCGTTGTTCCGCTGGGTGATCACGGAGGAGTCCTGGCCCAGGAACATGTTCAGACCCAGCCAATCGCTGTGGGTGCGCATCACGGTATGGCTGACGCCGGAGGCAGGATCGGTGTAGGCCGTCAATTCATTTTCCGGCAGGGACAAGGGATAGGTGAAGCCCGGGTCATCGGTGGAATAGAATACGGTGCCGTCGTCGAAAATGGCCTGGGCCACCAGGGATTCGTCGTCCACGCGCTCCATCGTGTCTATCAGATGTGTGATTTCGTTGCTGACCTCAATATACCCGATCTGCTTTCCGTGAAAGCTCACCGCGCGCACGATGCCGTACACCTGAGTATCCCGACGGACGGAAAACGCGTCGCTGTGCGGCGGCAGAATATGGCGCTGGTTGGGCGCGGCATCGGCCTTGGCCAGCCAGGGCAGGGAGGCAATCACCTCCCGGGCCAGGTCGGTGCCGCTTTCCAGGTAATCGTCTTTCTGGACGCGGCTGGTGACGAAAACGCCGTCCACGGTGTAGAAGCTGATGCGGTAGTAATTATCCACCATCGGGGAGCGATACATGTACTGCAAAATGGAATTCCGCGCCGCATTGGCCATTTTCCGATCGGCGCTGTCATCCCGCACGAACTGGTTGATGGTGGCCATGAAGGAAGTGCTGTCCAATAATTCCTCCACCGTCAGATCCATCATGGCGATTTGCTGCTCCACAGCCCGGTTCATGGTGTCGCACATGTTGAAATATCGGGAGGACGCGAAAACGGTGGCGTCATTCAGGGATTGCCGGGTGGCGTAACCGGTAAGCATGGTGACAGCCACGATCATCATCACGGAAAAAATCAGGATCATTTTATAGCTGATTCGCACGGGATCACCGCCTTGCTTTATGAATAAATGGTTTTGAGCGTTTCATTGCGCGGCGCCGGGCGTATGCCCGGCGTCTGCCGGGGCAGGCAGCCCCGCTGTCATGATGCATTATAGCATAGGAAGAAAAAACAGGAAAGTCCCGGGCTGGGGACAAGGTGCGAAACTGTGCAAGATCGTCTGGATATTTGTGCCGGATATTCCTATTTACAGGATGTATGTTGAATATTTGCAATAACACGTTTTGTATTTTTTATCGCACGGAGGAAGAAGTAACGATATAATGATGCTGAAGCACAGGGGCACTGGGTGAAGCTGCCCCCACATTTGAAGGAGGATGATCGACGATGAAGCGTGCCCTGAAATGGCTGTGCCTGGCGGTGGCGCTGATGCTGACCCTGGGCCTGGCGGATTCCGCCCTGGCGTATACCGACAAAAACCTGGAAGCCCCGAAAGCCAAAGACGTGGTGATCGACGGTGACCTGAGCGAATGGGACCTTTCCCGCAGCATGAAAGTGGTGGAAAAAGCCCAGATCATCGATCAGATCGAGCACTGGGACGGCGAAGAAGACTGCGCTATGGAAGTCAGCGTGATGTGGGACGAAGAAAACCTGTATTTCGCCATCATCATCAGCGACGCGGATCCTTTCGTCTATCGGGAAGGCTTCCCGCTGGATGAGCTGGACGCCATCATTTTCTTCCTGAGCACCAATCCGGACGCTGATCCTGACCGTCAGGAATACGAAGCCACCGACTGGCGCTGGGTGTCCTCCGTGGAAGACTATTACGGCGACTGGTTCAACTACGTGGACCGCGACATGATCGCCGATCCCAAGGGCTATGAGACTGCCGGCGAATACGGCGACGAGCTGCTCTTCGAGGATGGCGACTACGAAGCCGCGTTCCAGACCCGCACCAGCGAAAACGGCAAGAAGACCGGCGCGATCTATGAAATCAAGCTGCCCCTGCATTACCTGTCCGGCGACGAAATCCCCGTGCTGGTTCCCGCCGCGGGCATGACCATCGGCTTTGATTTCTCCATCCTGGATGTGGACCTGCCCTGCCCCGGCATCCACAGCCTCCGGATGCAGTATTCCGCCAATCTGGACGGTGCGGACCGCAAGCCCGAAATGTGGCCTGTGGACACCAACCCCAGCTGCTGGGCCACGCTGACGTTTGTGGAAGAATAATCGCTTCCGGGCGAACCGATAAGAGGAGGATCATGACATGAACCTGAAAAAACTGTTGATCCTGGGTCTGGTGGCGGTGCTGGCGCTGTCCGCCCTGCCCACCGGCGCAATGGCTGCGAAGAAGCAGAAAATGAACGCCGATGACATGGATATCCCCGAGATCCTGGAGGACAGCAAGGCCAAGGGCACCGTGAACGTGTACCACTGGTGGACGGCCGGCGGCGAGAAGGACGCCATCGAGAGCGTGGTGGACGGCTTCAAGGATGTCTACAGCAAGATCAAGGCCAAATCCAATGCCATCCCCGGCGGCGCCGGCGGCGCCATGGTTATGAAGGTGAAGGTGCTGCAGCAGGCGGGCAAGAGCCCCGAAACCTTCCAGGCCCATCCCGGCCAGGAAATCGAGCCCTACCTGAATTCCGATCTTCTGCTGAACCTGAACCAGGTGTGGGAATACGGTAATCTGTCCGAACGGGCCCTGCCGGGCATCGAGCAGCTGAGCACCGCCTCCGACGGCAACAAATACATCGTGCCCATCGGCATCCACAAGACCAACGTGATTTTCTACAACATTCACGTGTTTGAAAAATACGGCGTGGCCATCCCCGACCATACCGACATCACCTGGGATGAATTCTGGGCCATGTGCGACGCGCTGGCCGCCGCCATGCCCGACGGCGAATACCCCATCGATCTGGGCGACCGCAAGGGCTGGCCTGCCTGCCAGGTGTTCGAGGATATCATGCTGGGCACCGATCCCCGGATTTATCAGGATTTCGTCAACGGCAATTACAGCGTGGACGATGTGACCCAGGTGCTCGCCACCTATGCCCGTATGATGGATTATGTGGCGCCCGACCACAGCAGCCGCGACTGGTACGAGGCCAGCGGCCAGGTGGTAGCCGGCACCTACGCCATGCAGATCATGGGCGCCTGGATGCAGCCCCTGATGACCAGCATGGGCCAGGAATACGGCAAGGATTACGGCGTGTTCACTTTCCCCGGCACGGACGGCTGGTTCGGCATGTGCATCGACGGCTTCGTGGTCAGCAATGACTCCGCCGACGTGGAAGGCGGCGTCCGGTGGGCCTACAATGTGTCCACCCCCGAAGTGCAGTCCGCTTTCTCCGCTCTGAAGGAATCCATCTCTCCCTACAACGACACCCCCGATGACGTGTACTGCGAATTGACCAAGATCTTCAAGGACGAACTGACCGCGGACACCACCAAAGTGTTCCCCAGCTTTACCCATGGCACGGCGCTGCCCTGGAGCGCCTCCACCAGCCTGCAGACCCAGATTCAGGAATTTGCCACTTCCAGCGATCACAACGCGGAATTCTTCGCCAAGAAGATCGTGGACATCCTCAAAGAAGCCGGCGTGAAAGGAGATTGGAACCTTGTTGATTAAGAAATGGATGAAGCGCGGCCTGGCCCTGGCCGCCGCACTTGCCCTGGCGGGCAGCCTGACGGCTGGCATGGCCGAGGAAAAGGCTTACGAGCAGCCTGAACTCAATCCCCGGGTGAAAACCGTCATTGAAGCGGACGGCTATCAATTCATCGACCTGAACAGCAACGGCGCGCTGGATCCCTACGAGGACTGGCGCCTGGACGCCGAAACCCGCGCGGACGACCTGGTGGGTCAAATGACCGTCCGGGAAAAGATCGCTCAGATGCAGCATCCCACCTACCTGCCCCGCGCCGACGGCAAGATCGCCCCGTACCTGAAGAAATACTGCGAAGACTACGGCATCGGCATGCTGCTGATCCGCGAGCTCAACAGCGTACAGGCGGCCGCTGAAACCATGAACACCGTGCAGGAATACGCCGAAGGCAGCCGCCTGGGCGTGCCCGTCCTGGTATCCATGGACTCTGTGCACGGCCTGTCCTATGTGTCCGGCGCCATGGTCACCGGCCATAACCTGGCCCTGGCCGCCACCCGCGATGAAGCGCTGGTTACCAAGCTGGCCGAAATCGCCCGGGATGAGCACATCGCCATCGGCGTGCGCATGACTCTGTCTCCTGAATCCGACATCGCCACCGAACCCCGCTGGGGCCGCGTGATGGAAACCTTCGGCGAGGATCCCGAACTGGTCACCCAGATGGTGCGGGCGCAGATCGTGGCTTTCCAGAACGGCACCGACGGCCTCAACAAGGACGGCATCGTGGCCTGCATCAAGCACTTCCCCGGCGCCGGCCCCCAGATGGACGGCAAGGACACCTCTCCCATCGTCTCTGATGAAGAAACCCTCCAGGTGCACCTGAAGCCCTACTACGCCGCTATCGAAGTGAATGTGGGCTCCGTGATGCCTTACTACTCTGTGCCGCTGGCCCTGGATATGGAAAACAGCGCCATCGGTTCCAAGGCCGCGCTGCAGGATCTGCTGCGCGAGCAGATGGGCTTCACCGGCATCATCCAAACCGACTGGGGCATGATCTGGGCCATTCAGGAAGGCCTGGGCACCATGACCGGCGAAGAAGTATCCGATGAAGAAGCCATCATCATCGGCGTCACCCAGAGCCGTGTGGACGGCATCGGCGGTGAATCCATCCGCCTGATCGATCAGATGGAAGAAATGGTGGGCGAGGGCAAGATCGACGAGGAAATCGTCACCGCCGCCGCCAAGCGCATCGTGAAGGCCAAGTTCGAACTGGGCGTGTTTGAAACCCCGTATTGCGACGTGGATTACGCCGTAGCGTTCGTGGGCAACGAAGAGCATACCCAGGTGAACCTGGAAGCCGCCCGCAAGGCCATGACCCTGCTCAAGAACGACGGCATCCTGCCCCTGCAGCAGAATACCGAACAGAACATCCTGGTGTGCGGCCCCCGTGCCGGCGACATGATGAGCCTGGTGGGCGGATGGTCCTCCGCGCAGGAAGGCATGACCATTGCGGACGCCGTGGCCTACTACGCCGGTGAAAATGCCACCGTCAACTATGTGGCGGACGACGTGGAGCAGATCAAGGAACTGGCCAAGGACGCCGACATCGTCATCGTGTCCGTGGGCGAGCCCAGCTATCAGCACGATCCGCCGTGGAGCTATGACACCCTGGAAATCACCCCCAGCCAGCAGGAGATCCTGGAAGCGGTCCGCTCTGTCACCGACAAGCCCGTCATTACGGTTGTGACCGGCGGCCGTCCCTACATCCTGACCTGGTGCGACGAGAACACCAATGCCATCCTGGAAGCCTATTATCCTGGCCAGCAGGGCGGTATCGCCATCGGCGAAACGCTGTTCGGCCTGAACAATCCTACCGGCAAGACCCCCATCCAGTTCCCCCGGGATATGGATTCCGTGAACGATCAGAGCGGCGATGTGCCCTTCGATCTGGAAGATCCGCTGTATGATTACGGCTGGGGGCTGAGCTACGGCGAATAAGCGTCAACCATGGCCTGCACAGGCGCGGGGCAACCCGTGCCTGTGCGGACTTTCTTGAGAGGGAGCGTTGCCCATGAGTGAGAAATTGAACGAGTTCTTTGAGAGCTTTGGGATGATGACCTTTTCAAGCGACCGGTTCTGGACCATTTGCAGCGTCGTGCTGGCGGTGATCCTGATTTACCAGTTGCTCACCAGGTTTACCCCCAAGGCAGTGGCGCCGCTGCATAATTTCCTTCAGCGCCATCCGCTGGTATGGATTTTGATCCCCGCCGCGCTGCTGATATATTTCGTGTATGTATCCATCGGCTGGAACATCTGGGTGTCCGTTTCCGACTGGGAGGCGGGCGAACTGGAGGCCAGCTACGGCTGGGGGGGCTTTGGCCAGTATACCGCCATGTTTGGCTCGAACGAATTCTGGCGGGCCGTACTGAAAACGCTGGAATTGTTCATGATCATTCCGGTATGCCTGCTGCTGGGCCTGGGCCTGGCGCTGGTGATGGATCAGGGCCTGCGGGGCACCACGGTATTCCGCACGCTGATCCTGCTGCCCTTCGCCCTGTCTTTCGTGGTCACCGGTACGGTGTGGGCTTATGTGTATCGCCCCACCGGCGGTATTCTGAACTCGGTGTTTGGATTGGGCAACAATGTCCAGTGGGCGTTCAGCCACGATGACGCCACGGTAATGATTTCCATTGTGATTGCCATGGTGTGGCAATTCTCCGGCTATGTGGCGGTCATCTTCCTGGCGGCCATCAAGAACGTGCCCACCAACATCATCAACGCCGCCAAGCTGGATGGCGCTTACATGCCCCGCATCTACTGGAAGATGATCATTCCCCAGCTGAAAGGCTCCATGGGCAGCTGCATCACCATTCTGGCCATGTACGCGCTGCGGTCCTTCGACTTCATCGTGTCCTTGGTGGGCTACACCAAATCGCAGGCCACCACACTGCCTATCCTGATGTACAATGAAGCGTTCCAGAAGAACAATTTCGCGTATTCCGCGGCTATCAGCTGCTTCCTGTTGGCGCTGGTGTTGGTGCTGATCCTGCCGCTGACCTACTGGACAAATAAGAGGAAGTGATGATATGCAGGAAAATCTGAGCATTGAACGCAGCAAAGAGGGACAGGCGGCGCAAACCGTGCGCATCAAGCCCAAGTGGCATATGGTGGCGCTGCATATCGTGTACTACCTGATCATGGTGGCCTTCATCCTCTTTTACATGCTGCCCTTCTGGGGCGCCGTGATGACATCCTTCAAGACCAATGATTCCGTGATGTCCACCACCCCCGTGACGCCTCCTACGGAATGGACGCTGGACGGCTACGCCAAAGCGCTGGACGAATTGGGCGTGCCGCTGCTCAACAGTCTGGCCGTCACCCTGTTCGGCGCGGCCGGATCGGTGTTCCTGGGCTCCATTTGCGCTTACGCACTGAGCAAATGGAAATTCAAGCTGAACAACGTATTTTTCATTGCGCTGGTGGCAGCCACCTATCTGCCCTTCCAGGCCATCCTGATCCCCTTGCTGAGAACCATCAAGGATTTGGATCTCTACGATAACATCTGGGGCCTGGTGCTGGTGCATTCCGTGTTCGGCATGCCCATGTGCACCACCATGATGCGCGGCTACTATGCCGATGTGCCCGATGCCCTGATCCGGCAGGCCATGGTGGACGGCAATGGCATGTGGCAGATCTACCGGAAGATCGTGCTGCCCAATACAAAGATCGCGACCATCACCGTGTTCGTGTTCCAGTGCACCTCCATTTGGAATGAAATGCTCTTCGCCTTGGTGCTGGGCGGCTTCGATTCCAAGCCCGCCACCATCGCCCTGAATGAATTGGCCGGCACCATGGCGGCTGAATTCAATGTGCAGATGGCCGGATCCCTGATCCTGGCGCTGCCCATGCTGATCATCTACATCTTCATGGGCAAATACCTGATCAGCGGCCAGATGAGCGGCGCTGTGACCGCATCCTAATCAAAGGAGAATGAAAAAATGAAGAATCGCATCGTATCGCTGCTTCTGGCTTGCCTGATGATCCTGGCCCTGCTGCCCGCCGCCGTGGCGGAGGAAGCGCCGCTTCAGCCCGAACTGGTGGCGCGGGTGAAGGATATCATCGAGGTGGACGGCCTGCAATTCAAGGATTTGAACGACAACGGTGAATTGGATCCCTATGAGGATTGGCGGCTTTCTCCCCAGGAGCGGGCGGAAGACCTGCTTTCCCGGATGGACGCCACCCAAAAGGCGGCCCAGATGGTGCACTTGACGCTGGTGTCCAAAAAGGACGGCTGGTTCGCCGACAGCAATGTGGGCTTCGCCCTGGTGTATGAATACATTTTCGATACCGCCGAAGAAGCGGCCAGGCGCACCAACGAGATCCAGGAATTGTCCGAATCCTCCGAGCTGGGCATTCCCGTGATTTTCTCCATGGATACGGAAGCGGGCGCGGCCTTCGTCAAGGACGCCACCTTCCTGCCGGACGAGATCAATATGGGCGCGGCCAACGACGTGGAATTGGCCACCCGCCTCTATCGCGTGCTCAAGGATGAACTCATGGCCGTGGGCGTGCGCATGGCGCTTTCTCCTGACGCCGACCTGATTACCGATCCCCGGTGGGGCCGCAATCAGGAATGCTACAGCGAAGACACCGAAGTGGTGAAAACGCTGATCGCCGCCGCGGTGCAGACCCTGCAGGGCGGCAGCGCCCTGACGGCGGATTCCGTGATGGCGTGCGTGAAGCATTTCCCCGGCGCGGGCGCCCAGACCGAGGGCCTGGACGGCACGCCGCTGACCATCCAGGCGGATTCCATTGAACTGCATCTGGCGGGCTTCCGGGCCGCCATCGATGCGGGCGTGGCCGCTGTGATGCCCTACGGCTATTCTTCCGTGCCTTATCTGGGCGGGGACGCCGTGGAAAACTCCGCCGACCAGAGCGCCGCGGTCATGACCGATCTGCTGCGGGGTCAGATGGGCTATGATGGCATCATCCAGACCGACTGGGGCCTCAACTTTGTGGGCGCGGCCAACGCGGGCGCCGATATCCTGGGCGGCGCGGGCGTGCGCTCCACCCGGCAGCTGGTGGATGGCGTGGATGAAGAAAGGCTCACTGATTCCTGCCGCCGCATCCTGATTGCCAAATTTGAACTGGGTATCTTTGAAAACCCCTATGTGGATGAATCCGCCGCCGCGGCCATCGTGGGCAGCGAGGAAAACCGCGCCGTGGCCAAGGAAGCCGCGCAGCGCTCCTTCACCTTGGTGAAATATGAAAACGCGCAGCCCATTGAAGGCTCCGTCATCGTGGCCGGTGAATTGGCTGAGAATGTGCGCGCGCTGAACTCCGGCTGGACCGCCAAAACCCCCACGGAAATCAAGGGGACCAGCATCGTGGACGCCTTCCGCGCCAAGCTGGGCGATGAAAACGTGACCTATTACAAGGAAGCTGCCGAGGTTCCCGCCGATCTGAGCGGCAAGACCGTGGTTGCTGTCATCGGTGAACGGGATGGCACGCATGAGCCCGCGTGGGGCACCGCCACCCTGGAATTCCCCGAAGAGCAGATGGCGCTGCTGCGCGCCCTGCGGGCCGCTGGGGCCAACGTGGTGGAAGTGGTGCTGATGAACCGGCCCTATGTGATGACCGAAGCGGCGGAGCTGGCCGACAGCGTGCTGCTGGCGTATAAGCCCGGCGTCACCTGCGGCGCATCCGCCTTGGCCGATACCCTGTGCGGCGAAGCGGCGATCACCGGCAAAACGCCTTTCCAGATCCCCGCCACCATGGAACAGGTGACCGCTCAGCGCGAGGATTTGCCCAAGGATATCGAAAATCCGCTCTACGATTACGGCTTTGGGATCGACACAGACGCCTTCGGCAAATGAGCGGACGCTGCCAAGAAGACACAAGAAAGGGGAATGTCGTATGGCTTCCATTACCATCAAGGATATGAGCGTATCCTACAACAAAGGCAAATCCTATGTGCTGGATAAACTGAACCTGGAAATCAAGGACGGCGAATTCTGCGTGTTCCTGGGGCCCTCCGGCTGCGGAAAATCCACCGCCATGCACTGCATCGCCGGCCTGCTGGAGCCCATTGACGGCCAGATCCACTTCGGCGAGGATATGATGACCGAAATCGTCAACGGCAAGAAAAAGACCTTCGTGCCGCCTCAGGAGCGGAACATCGCCATGGTGTTCCAGGAATATGCCCTGTATCCCAACATGACGGTGCGCAAGAACATGTCCTTCGCCCTGGAGACCAAAAAGGCCCCCAAGGAAGAAATCGCCAAGCGTGTGGATTACATGGCCAAGATGCTGTCTATCGACCATCTGCTGGATCGCCGTCCCGCGGAGCTGTCCGGCGGCCAGCGTCAGCGCGTGGCCCTGGGCCGCGCCCTGGTGCGCGATCCCCAGGTGTTCCTACTGGATGAGCCGCTGGGCAACCTGGACGCCAAGCTGCGTGATCAGGTGCGGTACGAGCTGAAAAAGATCCAGACCCAGCTGGGGATCACCACCATTTACGTGACCCATGACCAGACGGAAGCCATGACCATGGCCGACCACATTGTGCTGCTCAAGGATGGCCATATCATGCAGCAGGGCACGCCCAACGACCTGTACGATCATCCCAGCAACGAGTTTGTGGCGGGCTTCCTGGGCACCCCGCAGATCAACATGTTCGACTGCCAGGTGGTGGAAGAAAAGGGCGGCCTTATGCTGGACGCCGGTTCCTTCTGCCTGCCCGCGCCTGCCGAGCTGGTGGAATGCCTGCGGCCTTATGTGGGGAAGAACGTGCACCTGGGCATCCGCCCCTCCGATATGGAAATGCGGCCCGACGGCGCCATCAAGGCCCACGTGGATTCCATTGAGCCGCTGGGCGACGCGTACCTCATCTACGTGCGCATCGGGGAAAAGGTGGTCGTATTCAAGTACGCCGGCGAAACCGCCCCGGAAGAGACGGAGCTGTGCCTGGCCCCCAATGTGTCGAAACTGCATCTGTTTGACCCGGCCACCGAAGAACGCATCAACGCCTGAGGTAAGCCCTTTGATCCCTGAGGAAGAAATTCTTCCTCAGGGTGTTTTCACAGCGGCTTCTGTGCTATAATCAGCTGGGAAGCCGCTGTGAAAGCACAAAAAGAGAGGAACATATCGAAATGGACGACATGCAGAAGCTGCTGGCTGTGCTGGTGGAAGTGAAGGACGATATTGACTTTGAAGCGGAAAAGGCGCTGGTGGATGACGGACTGATCGATTCCCTCGATCTGACCCAGATCATGCTGGCGCTGGATGAAGCCTTTGACATTCATATCCCCGCCGGGGAAATCGAACCGGAGAATTTCAACAGCGCGGAAGCCATGCTGGCCCTGGTGCGCCAGTATCAAAAGCAATGAGCGTCCGCAACGTGCTGACGTGGCTGGAAGACGCGGCGGCCAGCGCGCCGGATGCCGCAGCCTTTGATATGCCCGGATGCGCCATGACCTGGCGCGAAACCGCGGCCGAGGCCCAAAGAATCGGCAGCTTTCTGGCCGCCCGTCTTGCCGCCCGGACCCCGGTGCTGCTCCTGATGGAAAAAAGCCCTGCCTGCGTTTGCGCCATGTTGGGGGTGGCATATGCAGGCTGTTTTTATACACCGCTGGATTCTTCCATGCCGGAAGCCCGCATGCGGCTGATTGGAGAAACATTGCGCCCCGGGGCCATTCTGTGCGAGGAAAAGTTCGCCTCGGCCGCGTACCGCATCGCGGACGGGGCGGCTGTGTACCAGATAGAAGGCATATCCGGCGAAGCCGACCCGGAAAGGCTGGCGGAACGCCGGCGGGGCCATGTGGATACGGATCTGCTGTATGTGCTGTTCACCAGCGGATCCACCGGCGTGCCCAAGGGCGTATCCATTGCCCACCGCAGCGTGGTCGATTTTGTGGAATGGGCGTGCGGCGCGCTGCGCCTGCCCGAAGGGTGCCGGTTTGGCAGTCAGGCGCCGTTTTATTTCGATAATTCCGTGCTGGATATTTATTGCGCTATGCGCATGCGGGGCAGCCTGCATCTGATCCCCAAGGCGGATTTCATGTTTCCCGCCCGTCTGGTGAAGCGGCTTAAGGAGGAGCGGATCGACACCGTTTTCTGGGTGCCCTCCGCCCTGACCGCGGTAGCCAACGCGGGGGTGCTGCAAGGCGGCGTGCTGCCCGATCTCCGGCGCGTGTTTTTTTGCGGCGAGGTGATGCCCTGCCGTACGCTGAACCTGTGGCGGACAGCGCTGCCTGAGGCGGACTATGTGAATATGTACGGCCCCACGGAAATCACCGATGTGTGCGCCTGGTACCGCGTCGACCGGGAATTTGCCGACGCCGACGCCCTGCCCATTGGCTTTCCCTGCGAAAATACCCGCATTGATCTGATCGACGGTGAAATCTGCGTCACCGGCACGTGCCTGTCCCCGGGCTACTATAATGCCCCGGAAAAGACGGCGGCGGCCTTTGTGCGCAATCCTATGCGGCCGCAGATCCCGGAATGGATGTACAGGACCGGGGATCTGGCGGCTTATAACGAGCGGGGAGAATTGATGTTCCTGGGCCGGCGGGACAGCCAGATCAAGCGCAGCGGCTACCGGATCGAGCTGGGGGAAATCGAATGCGCCCTGCAAAGCGCGCAGGGCGTGGACAGCGGATGCTGCGTGTATGACGGTGAACGGGAACGGATCGTCTGCGTGTGGACGGGCGGCGCCGATGAAAAAACGCTGAAGCGGCAGCTCAAGGAGCGGGTGCCCAAATACATGCTGCCTGATGTGTGGCTGCGCTGGGATGAACTGCCCGCCACCGGCAGCGGAAAAATCGATCGGGTGAAAGTGAAGCGGATCTATGAGCATTCTCAGCATTGAATTTTTGGCGCTGGTGGGGGCAGTGCTGATCCTGTATTACGCGCTGCCGCTAAAAATCCGCTGGATCGCGCTGCTGGCTGCCAGCGGCGTATTTGCGGCGCTGAGCGGCTGGCAGGGGGCGGCCCATCTCACCGCCGCGGCGCTGGTGGCCTGGGGAGGAGGGCTGGCGCTGCAGAAGCATCGCAGCAGAATACTGCTGGCGGTGTGCCTGACGGCGGAAATAGGGGCCATGGCCTTCATCAAGCTCTACCCCCTTCTGACCGGGGCGATGCTGGCGATCCCCCTGGGGCTGAGCTATTTCACGTTCCAGCTGGCGGGATATCTGATCGACGTGTACCGGGGAAAGGCCCGGGCTGCCAGCAATCCGCTGCGGGTGCTGCTGTTTGCCGGGTATTTTCTGCAATTGCCGCAGGGCCCCATTTCCACCTGGAAGGAATTGGGGGATCAATTGACGGAAGGCCACCGCTTGGAGCCGGTGAACATCGTATCCGGCTTTCAGCGCATGCTGTGGGGATTTTTCAAAAAGCTGGTGATCGCCGATCGGCTGGCCCCGGTGACGGAGGCGCTGCTCAAGGAGGAAGCGGCGCTGCCCGGATGGTTCGTGCTGGGCGGCGTGGTTCTGTACGCCATCCGGCTGTATGCCGATTTTTCCGGCGGGCTGGATCTGGTGCGGGGCGTGTCCCGGATGCTGGGGATCGGGCTGCCGGAAAACTTCCGCAGGCCCTTTTTTGCCCAGTCCGTGGCGGAATACTGGCGCAGGTGGCACATCACCCTGGGCGCCTGGTTCCGCAGCTATGTGCTCTATCCGCTGGTGACCAGCAAGGCGGCGGTGCGGCTGAGCAGGCTGGTATCCCGTCCGCTGGGCAAAAAAACCGCGCGGGCGCTGCCCAGCGCCCTGGCCACGCTGCTGGTGTTCCTTTTGATCGGCGTGTGGCACATGATGAGCTGGAACGCGGTGGTGTTCGGCGGATATTTCGGCCTTGTCATGGCGGCCTCCCTGCTGATGGAGCCCCTGTGGAAAACGCTGCAGCGGACGCTGTGCCTGCCCAAGGGCGGGTGGATGCGGCCTCTGCGGCTGATCCGCACCTGGATCCTGGTGCTGATTGCGCAGTATTTCGCCTTCACCAACAGCCCCTCCCAGGGCTTTTCTCTCCTCCGGCAGACCTTCGCATCCTGGGATTTTCATCGCTTTACGGAGCTGTGCACCGGTGTGATGCCGGGGCTGGAGTGGCTTATTGCCGGGATCGCCCTGGTGATCCTGCTGGTGGTGGACCTGATCTGTGAAAAGAAAACCGATCTGTGCGATGGCCTGGCCCGGGCGAGGATCTGGCTGCGCTGGCCGCTGCTCATCGCGCTGATCATCATCATCGCGGTGTTTGGCTGTTACGGCGAAGGCTTCGACAGCGCCGCTTTTGTGTATACGCAGTTTTGAGGTGAAAGCATGGCAGAGGCAACGATACAGCAGAATACGGGCAGAAAACGTGTGCTGGCCGCCTTCTGGGCCCGCCTGGTTTGCTTTGCGCTTTTGACGCTGGCGGCGCTTTGGTATACCGCCTACGTGCTCATTCCCAAGCACGATTACGGCGTGTGCAGCATGATGCACTATTACCGTCAGCCCCGGGATACGGTGGATGTGCTGGCGGTGGGCACCAGCATCGCCTACGCCGGGATCAATACCAATGTGCTGTGGGAGGAATACGGCATTGCCGCCTATGACCTGTGCAGCGCGGAGCAGCCCTTCTGGGTCACTTACTATACCCTGCAAGAGGCCCTGAAAACGCAAACCCCCCGGGTGATCCTGCTGGACGCGAAGCCCGCCATGTACACAAAGGATTACAGCAAGCGGGGCCGCATCATCATGTCCACCTTCGGCATCCGTTCCCTGGACAACCGGCTGGGGGCCATCCGGGCCTGCCTGGAGGATCCTGCCGACGCGATGGATTATCTGCTGGCGTTTCCCGTCCTGCACAGCGAATACAAAAAAGTGGGGCTGGGCAATTTCGCCTATCCGCCGGAAAATGGCGGCCGGGGCGGCGATTGGAAGGGCTTTATTGAGGAGGACGCCGTGGAGCAGCACAGTAAGCCGTCCGTGGTTTGGAACAATGTGCGGCGCTCCATCAACGCCCGGGAAGAGGAATATGTGCGCCTGATTTTTTCGCTGGCGCAGGAAAAGGGCATCCCCCTCATGCTGGTGGCCATGCCCAATCCGGATTATGCCAACGATCACATGTATTTCAATTATCTGTGGAGCATCGCGGGGGAATATGGCGTGACCGGCATCAATTACAACGATCCCTCCCTCCGCTATGGCCTGCGCTATTCCAGCGATTTTGCCGATTGGCAGCATTTGAATGTGAAGGGGAGCATCACCTTCAGCCGCAAGCTGGGGGAAGACCTGAAGGCGCTGTATGATTTGCCTGACCGACGCGGCGACCCGGCGTACGAATCCTGGGCGGCGGCGGCAGACGCATGGTTCGAAAAGCTGCCAACCTTTGAATCGTCCGGAATGATCACGGAGGAAATCCCATGATCCGCAGCATGCTGGAGCCTTTGAACCAAACCGCGGCCCGGGTGCCGGACCGGGTGGCGTTTTATGACGATCGGGAGCAGATGACTTATGCCCAGCTTCGCCGGGCGGCGCGCAGCATTGGCACGGCCCTGACGACACTGGCCCGCCCCGGCCAGGCGGTGGCCCTGCTGCTGGACCCCCGCAGCATTCAGAATATCCCCGCGCTGTATGGCGCGCTGTACGCCGGGTGCGCCTACGCGCCGATGGATATTTCCATGCCGCCGGAGAGGCTGCGGCAATTGCTGGGGCTGCTGGAGCCTGCTGCCGTGATCGTGGATGAAAAGGGTGGAAAGGCGCTGGATGCGGCGGGGTGGCGGGGCGCACCCACGCTTTCGTATCGGGAAGCGCTGGAAACAGCGGACGACGAAGAAAAGCTGGCCGCCATCGAAAAAACTATCGGGCCGGACGCGCCCATGTCCATCCTGTACACCAGCGGCTCCACGGGCGTGCCCAAGGGCTCCGTGCAGACCCATGGCAGCTACATTCAATGGACGGACGCCACCATCCGCATGTACGGCCTCGGGGAGGACACGGTGTTCGGCAATCAATCGCCTTTTTTCTACGCCAATTCCATCCTGGATATTTTTCCGCCGGTGGCGCTGGGCGCGCGGGTGTACCTGCTGCCCGCTGGGTGCTCACCTTTCCCCGAAAGCTGATCCAGTGCCTGAACGCGCATCATATCACGGAATTTTGCATGACGCCCTCCAGCTTTATCGGCGTGGTGAACGCCGGGGTCCTGATGGAAAACTGTCTGCCGGAATTGCGCTGGGGCATCATGAGTGGTGAATCCATGCCCTGGGAGCCGCTGAAGGCCTGGATGGACGCCAGCCCCAACGCTTCCTGGTGGCATTTTTACGGCAGCACGGAAATGTTTTCCGTGGCAGTGGGCCGGGTGACGCCGGATTACGGCCTGGAAGCCCGGCTGCCGGTGGGGCGGCTGTTCCCTCAGGTGGAGGTGCTTTTCCTGGAGGACGAAAAGACGCCGGCCCCGGCGGGAGAGCCGGGTGAAATGTATGTGCTGAGCCCTTGGGTGGCAACCGGGTATCACCGGGACCCTGAGCGCACGGCGCAAGCGTGGAAGAAGATCGGCGGTAAAACCTACTACCGTTCCGGGGACATGGGGTATATCCGCCCGGACGGGCAATTGATGGTGCTGGGGCGGAAGGACAGCCAAATCAAGCACATGGGCTATCGGATGGAGCTGGGAGACGTGGAAAACGCCCTGCGGGCCGTGCAGGGCGTGGGGGAGAGCTGCGTGCTGTACGACCAGGAACGGGACCGGATCTATTGCTTCTATGCGGGGGCAATGGAGGAAAAGGAGCTCAGGCGCGCCCTGCGGGATCGGCTGGCCCGGTATATGCTGCCCGACGCTCTGGTACGCCTGCCCGCAATGCCCCACACGGCCAGCATGAAAATCGACCGGGCTGCGCTGAAAAAACTGATGTCGGAGCCGGCAGGCTTCGCACCGTGCGAGGGTTGAGGGACGATGAAGCAAAAATACACCATCAGCGAAATGGCGGAATTGCTGGGCGTGACCACCCACATGCTGCGTCATTATGAAAAAATGGGCATCATCCGCCCGGAGGTGAACCCGGAAAACGGGTATCGCTTTTATTCGGTGATCGACACCCGGCGGTTCAACCTGAGCCGGGAATTCCTGGCCTGTGGATTGTCCCTGGAGCAGTGCGCCCAGCTGATGGGGGAAATGGATGATCAGGGCACGGAGGCGCTGCTCAAGGACGCCATCGCACAGCAGCAGCGCCAGATCGAAAAATCCCGCATCGCCATCCGGTTCATGGGGAATGTGCTCAGAGAATATCCCCGGCTGGAGGAACTGGTGGGCCGGGTGTGGGTGGAAAACCTGCCCGTTATGTGGCGGCTGAACGTATCCGAAAAGGAAAAAGCGGTGCTGACGCCCGAGGCCCTGGCCCAGCGGGAGCAATGGCTATCCTGCCTGCCGGCGGTGTACTGGACCAGCAGGATCAGAAAAGATACCCTACGCTGCTTTGGCAGCGGCCCCATTGATTACGAATACGGCCTGATGTGCTATGAGAACGATGCGATTGCCTTGAGGCTCAAGCTGACCCGGGATGTGGAGCGGATTCCCGGTGGTGATTATCTGGTGACCATTCATGAAAAATCTGATCGCGGCGCTTTTACTTGGGAAAACCTGTCGGCTTTGACGGACTATATCCAACGCGAGCACATCAGCGTGCACGGAGATGCATTTTCCCATATTCTGGCATCCAGGCGTGCGGGAGATACAATGCGGAATTATCACCGCGTATTCATGAAAATATTCAGCTGATCCGGTTTCGGATTTTCCAAATGAGTGAAAAAATATTCCATTGACCTTCGCATTGTGCGAAGGTCTATTTTATTTTCGCGGGATGGAAACCGCGTCGACCGTGCATTGCACAGTGTGTACTGTGTAAACCAATATGCAACACAAGAAAGGAGAATCCCCATGAAAAAGATCGCGTTGCTCATGGCCCTGATCATGCTGGCTTCCTGCATTAGCCTCCATGGCGTTGCGGAAGAAAGCGCTATCAAAGAAAGTGCCTCCGGCTTCTATTACATTGAAGCCAACGGCGACCAGCCCCGAGTGAGCGCAAAGGACAAGAGCATCCTGATTCAGGCAGACGGCTACTGGTTCCGTGACCTGAATAAGAATGGTGCCCTGGATGTGTATGAGGACTGGCGGCAGGACATCGACGCCCGCGTGGCGGACGTGGTCAGCCAGATGGACATCGACATGAAGCTGGGCAACCTGGCCAATGACTTCACCGGCGGCGCATTCTCGCCCATCTATCCCATGCAGGATGAATGGCTGTATGGCGAGGAAGACCACATCACCCTCAGCGACAACATCACCTACCGCCCCATGTGGTGGGAAATCAACAAGAACCACGTGACCCACTATTCCTACTCTTCCACTGGCACCCCCAAGGAACAGCAGGATGTGCTCAACGCCATCCAGGGCATCGGTGAAGGTGCGGAGCTGGGCATCCCGATCTCCTTCGAGACTGACCGCCCCTATAACACCTTCGGCTCCATGGTCAATATGCCCTATTACGCCTTCGGCATCGCCCATGATCCGGAGCTGCTCTACAACATGGTAGCTCAGTATTCCAAGGAAATGGCGGCCATGGGCTACACCACCATCTTCCACAGCTACGGCGTGGAAATCGGCTCCTGGTACGGCGACGAAGTGAACAACATCGTCAAAATGATCGTGCCCGAGACCTTGGCCTATGAAGAAAACGGCCTGCATGCCATGACCAAGCACTACATCGCCCGCGGCGGCCGCAACAGCTTCCTCAACTCCCGGTCCGATGCACAACTGTGGGAAAACTTTATGGTGCCGTGGAAAGCCGCCGTGCAGGAGGGAAAAACTTCCACCATCATGCTCAACGCCGGTTACGGCATCAATAATACCCCCATTTACTTTGACGCATACACCCTGGGCTACCTGCGCACTGAACTGGGCTTCCAGGGCGTGCTGTGCACCGACTGGCCGCTGCAGTTCTCCCGGTTCTTCGGCGGCTACACCAGTGACGGCCGTCTGATCGACGATATGACCGAGGGCGAACGGTATGCCTGGATGATGCAGTGCGGCATCGACCAATTCGGCGTGTTCCGCATCGAGCATGGCCTGGACACTTCCAATTATTACATTTCCGGCAGCTTCGACTGCATCTTCTGGCCCGATACCTTGAAGGAAGAAATCGAAAAAGGGAACCTGGATATCTCTGTGGTGGACGCCGCCATCAGCCGTGCCATGAAGAACAAGTTCCGTCTGGGATTGTTCGACGATCCTTTCAATGATTACAGTGAATTGGAAGCCCTCTTTGCCAGCGAAGCCTACAAAGCCGAAGCATTTGAACTCAACAGCGTGGAGGACGTGGTTCGCGCCAGGACGGAGCAAATGAACGCCTGGGATGAGGAACTGATGGAAAAATCCGCTGTTTTGCTGAAAAACGATGATAATATCCTGCCTCTGGCTGCCGGCACGAAGATTTTTGTGACCAGCAACAACGGCGAAGTGCAGGAAAAGGACTTGGCGGCCATTGGCGACAAGACCACCGTGACGGAAACGATAGAGGACGCCGACGTGGTGATGGCCCACATGACAGCCCTGGGCGATGCTTGGGAGTATGTGATTGAAGACGCCCAGGAAGCCGGCAAGCCCGTCATCCTGGTGATGGAGAGCACCAACAAAGCTGACACCGAGATTTCCGAACGGGAAACCGACGTGTGTGCCGCCATCATCATGCAGACTTACAACAGCCTGCCCGATCACGGCACTGCCCTGCCCAGCTTCTATCATTACACCTTCCCGGCTGTCACCGCCGATTTCCTCTTTGGCGATCGGGTGCCCGCAGGCAGCCTGGTGTATGAAATCGGCCGCAGCTACAATGATTACCTGCTGGCCTGGGGCGATCTGCAGCTGGATATCGGCACCGACGATTATATGCGCCTCTATCTGGCTGCTACCATCCGAAACCAGCCTGATTACCTGGTGCCCAACAACCTGGGCGACAGCCTGTACTCTTCTGATTTCGGCATGACCTATGGAGCACAGCCTGACTTTGACTTTAATACGCTGGTGGTGCCCAAGGAAGTGGTCACCTATGAAGAGGAATACCGCGGCAACATGCGCACCGTCAGTGCCGCCAGGGAAAAGGTGCAGAAGGCCGGCGAAGCCTTCCCCATCATGTTCATCGCTCAGAACAACGGCGACGACGGCACCTTCGTGGCTGAGGTGTACGACGGCGAGAACCTGATTGCCAGCAAGTTCGTATCCCTGGATGCCGGACAGTTCCGTGTGGTGACCATCAATCTGACACTGGAAGCGGGCACCCATGAAATTTCCGTCTGCGGCCTGACCAAGACCATCACCGTGGAATAATCCCACCAACCCTGGATTTCCGGCGTGAGGATTTTGACAGTTTCTATCGCGTCGGTTCTCCTTTCCGGGCGGGCGTCCCTTTGCGGGGCGTCCGCTTTTTTGTGCAAAAAAACAGCGCCTCGCAGGAGGCGCGGAGGGGCGGCCGGATCAGCCTTCGCCGGAAGCATACTGGGAGGGAGTCAGGCCGGTGTACTGGTGGAACACCTTGGTAAAGTAGCTGCTGTCCTCATAGCCCACGCAGGCGGCCACGTCCCGAAGCAGCAGATCGGGCTTATCCCGAAGCAGCTGCTTGGCGGCTTCCATGCGGCAGCGGGTAAGATAGGCGTTGAAGGTGGTGTCGCTGTACTTGCGGAACAGGCGGCTCAGGTAGGTTTGGGAGATGCCGATCTCATCGCACACGCTCTGCATGCTCAGGGGATGGGCGTAATGCTCCACGATGTACTGCACGGCGTAATCGTACAGCTCCTTGGTGGACAGCTTTTTATCCCGCACGCTGCCATCGTCAAACAGCAGGGAATAGGTGGCGCTCATTAAGTCGCTGTAGGTATTGGCGCAGCGGATCAGATCATTGAATTCCTGCAGCACCTCCTCCAGACGGCTGTACACCGGCGTTTGCATGGCGGCCACCTGATGGATCAGCTGCCTGCACATGTGCCACACCTGACGCTGGGGCATTTGGTTTTTTTCCCATTGGATCGCCAGGGACACGAAATAATCCTTGATCATGCGGGTCTTGCCGACGGAAACGAAATAGCTGAGCTGCTTGAGGTCGGCGGCGGGCAGCTTGATGCGTTCCTCGCTGGTCCTGCTGCCGGTGAATTGCAGGATCTGATGCTTGCCGACGATCACACGGCGGTACATCAGGTCCAGGGAGGCGGAAATAAAGCTCTGCAGCCGGTCCATGCCCTGCGAGGACGTGGTATAAATGGCGGTCCAGGTGGACAGCTTGCCCGGCTGGGTGGTGTACACGCTCAGATCAGTCAGGAAGGTTTCCGGGCTGTCGTCGGGGCAGATCAGGATGCGTTCATCCTCATCACGGCCCCGCAGCACGTAAAAGCGCTCGTGGGGCGGCATCACCAGGGAAGTGGCGGTCAGGGTTTTGGCCATGGTCATGTCCAGGTTGCCCCAGCGCACCAGGGCAAAGCGGAAGTTTTTATGGCCATAGAGGCGGGCGGCGTCTTCCTTGGAATAGGGCTGGCCACAGGCCATGGCGGGCAGGAGCGCGGATGCCTGCTCCACCCGTTCGCTGTCCAGCTTATCCTTGATGCTTTCCAGCACCGACACCATTTTGCTGATGCTGACGGGCTTGAGGATGTAATCGTCCACCCCGACCTGGATGGCGCCCTGCGCGTACTCAAATTCACCATAGCCGCTGATGATCAGGATGTGCAGATCGGGCAGCCTGGTCCGTGCCTGCTTGGCCAGGTCAATGCCGCTCATGCCGTGCATGCTGATATCGGTGATCAGCACGTCCACCGACCGATCGGTCAGAAATTCCAGCCCCTGCTCCCCGCTGGTGCAGGTGCCGACGATCTGATAGCCTGGCACATATTTTTCAATGATGTTCTGCACAAACCGCAATGCGGGCAATTCGTCATCCACGATCAATACACGGTACATGGGTGCGCTCCTTTCCCGTTCTGTCCATGGGGCGGTGTCGGGCGTTGATGAGTCTCATTGCGTTCGGCGCGCTGTCCCTGACATCGGCCGGAACGGAAATCTTCGCCCGAACTATAAAAGCTTCGCTTTCCTCATCCCTATTATAACATGACGGCTGGGAAAAACCAGCACTGTATTGTTTTTTTATACCATACATGCGGGATTTTTACATTTTTTTCTGCGGGCATGGCGCTAAGAACCGCCCCAAAGATCCCGGGGCCCCAAAGCCTTCCTGCATACGCGCTGGCGTGTATTGATAAAAATTCAAACCGGATGATAAGGGGTCATTCCCGGTCCTCCAGGGCCTTTTCCGCCGCCCGGCGGGCTGTGCCCCATGCGTAGCCACGGCGTACCAGCGCCTGGGCGATTTTTTTCGCGTCGTTTTGCAGCCGCCGGGCCATTCGACGCCCCTGCTCCACGGCCTGGCGGAATTCTTCTTCCTCGTCCAGACGCTCCAGCGCGGCCTGGGCCTCCTCCCGGCTGACGCCCTTGACGCGCAGCTCCTGGGCGATGCGGTTTTTTCCGTATTTCCGGGCCCGGTGCGCCACCCATTCACCGGCGAAGCGGCTGTCAGATACCAGGTGATGGGCCTTCAGCGTGTCCAGTACCTGCGTGACGGTGCTTTCATCGTAGCAGGAACGCTTCAGCCGCTGACGCACCTCCTGGCAGCTGCGCTCCCGCAGGGCCAGGAATTTCATGGCCGCTTCCAGGGCGTGGGGATACCCCCGCTGGCGGGCATACTGGCGGTACGCCTCCGGCTCCAGGGACTGATTCACGTGCAGACGCCGTTCCAGATACAGGGCGGAGGGGACGCGGACCGTTTCACCGCTGAGAAAACGCACGGTGGCCACGCCGCCCTTGCGCTTGATTTCAATCACCTGATCCACGAAAATCCCTCCTCCTATCAGGGCCCAATGAATACCGGCGCGGCAGAAAGCCGCCCGATACGGGTCCTGAACCGACGCAGTCTCCCGGAAATGCCTTCTGTGAATCAGGGCTTCGCATCAGCAAGCAGCAGCTGCAGCAGATCAAAATTCAGATCGGCCAGCACGCCCCGCCGCGCCTCGCTGGCTCCGGCAGTGAGCAGCGCCATGCCCCGCCCCGCGTCCGGATCGAAGAACAGGCCGTGCACCGCGCCGTAGGCCATGCCCTGATGACCGTATATCAGCCGCCGGCCGAGCCGCGGCTCATGCAGCACGAACGTGAACAGGCCCTGGGACAGATTACGGGCCCGGTCGCCGAAGGGCACCGCGATGCGCCGCATCTCCGCCAGGCTGTCGGCGGTCAGATAACCCGGCGCCATGGCCGCGACGCCCAGCCTTGCCAATTCCGGGGCGGAAACGCATAAATTGCCGTGCGCCAGGCTGTAGTGCCGCTCTGTATCCACTTCCGCCGGGGGCAGCGGGCGCGCCCGGCGCTGGGCGGCGCTGAAATCCGGCGTTTTGCTGCGGGGCAGGATGCGGCAGGCGTCGGCCAGGTCGCCTTTCACCTTCTGTGGATAATAGGTGGCGGTGACCCCCAGGGGGCGGAACAGCGTTTCCTGCATCAGCGATTCGAAATCCTCTCCCGTGGCGGCTTCCAGCACCACCCCGGCGATGCCCGCGCCGAAATTGGAATACTCCCAGACGGTGCCGGGCAGGTGGGCTGTGAAGCTGTCTCCCCGCAGCAGCGCAGACAGCGGCGCGCCCTGGGCGATGCCCCGATTGTAGTCCGCGCCGTCATGGATGCCCGCCGTATGGGTCATCAGCATCCGCAGGGTCAGCGGCATATCGGGCGCTTGAGGATGTCGCAGGGAGAAGGGAAGATAAGCGTTCACGTCCGCGTCCAGATCCACGCGCCCCTGCTCGCGGAGCTTCATGATGCCCAGCGCTGTGATGAACTTGCTCACGGAGGCGCTCCGGAACACCGTATCCTGACGCACCGGCGTATCCGGCCGATGCGCGCAGCCGAAGGTCAGCGTGCCGGTGACGCCCGTGGCGTCAAAGAGGCACAGCGCCGCGCCTGCGCAGCGGTTCGCTTTCAGGATGCCTGCCACCGCGGCCGTCTCCCACGGGGGCAGATCGGACGCGCTGACGGTTCCGCCGCTGGGAAGAAAATGCAATAAAAAGCGGTAAAGACCCCAGTTCTTCATGCGCAGCCTCCCATCCATCGCGCAGTCAGGAATAGAAACGATCGTTTCTTCGCATGCTATGGCTGTACCCAAATCCAAGAAGGAGGGAATGCAAAATGCCCAATCAAAGCGGATGTGCCCTGACCAGCAAGGATCTGAGCGTGATCGAGGATCAGCTCACCCACATCGCCACCGCCTGCCGCGTGGCGGCCAATTACGCCGGTCAATTCCAGAACCCTCAGCTCAAGAATGTGGCCGACACCGTGGCCCAGCACCACCGTCAGCACTTCGACGCGCTGTACGCGTACCTCAACGGCTGCCAGTAAAAGGGAGGAACATGCCATGAGCCAAGCACACGATCAACCCTGGAACCAGAACCAGTTTGCCCAAGGCCAGCAGGGCGCTCAGCCCCTGAGCGATCAGGAATTGGCCTTTGATTTGCTGTATCACGAAAAGGCGCTGATGACCAACATCGCCTCCGAGGTGCTGGAGGCCAGCCAGCCCGGCATGCGCCAGGTGCTCAACGACTGCTACATGCAGATGGGCCAGGATCAGCTGGATATTTTTAACGTCATGCAGCAGCAGGGCTGGTATCCTGTGAAGCCAGCCCAGGCTCAGGACGTGCAGACCGCCAAGCAGAAATATCAGCAGATGCGCGGCACGCTGTAATCAATCGGCGGCCTTCCCCCTTCCGGCTATGGCCGGAGGGGATTTCTTTTGGAAAAAAGAGGAAAGCGGGAGGCAGGATCGTCTTGCGCCCGCGCCCTCCTGCCTTCTCCGCCCGATCCCGCGTCAGGAAAGACGCGCCGCCCGCCTGTGCCGGATCAGCAGCGCCGCGCCCGCCACGACCACCAGCATGGCGGACAGCACCTGGGACACCCGGAAGGGCCCCCACATCAGGCTGTCGGTGCGCCAGCCCTCGATCACCATCCGCCCGAAGCCATACCAGCACAGGTAGCCCAAGAACAGGTTGCCCCGCACGGTGACCCGCCGGCGATTCAGCCACAGGATCCAGAAGCCGATGAAATTCCACAGCGATTCATAAAAGAAGGTGGCCATGTGCCATTCCTGCTGTACATACACCGCCAGCGGGAAAAACTGCAGCGCCGGATTCACGATCAATTGGCCATAGGCCTCTCCGTTGACGAAGTTTCCCCAGCGGCCGATGGCCTGGCCCAGAATGAGGGCGGGGGCTACCATATCGGCCAGCGCGGCGAAGGACACCTTTTTTACCCGGGAAAAGACCCAGGCCGCCGCCGCGCCGCCGATCACGCCGCCGTAAATGGCCAGCCCGCCCTCCCATACGTGCAGGATGCGGATGGGATCACCGCGGTACATGTCCCACTGAAAGACCACGTAGTACAGCCGTGCCCCGATCACCGCGGCGGGCACCACCCACAGGGCAAAATCCACCGTGGTATCCTTGGGCAGGCCCAGCCTTTTTTCCTGCCGGGAGCACAAATAAGCCCCCAGGGCGATGGCGATGGAGATGAGCAGTCCGTAAACGGGGATCACGCCGAACAGCAAGCGCTCCTGCATAGGTTCCTCCGGTGAAAAGGCCGCGGTGGGCCGTTTTTCTTATTCTGGCCCGCCGCGGGGAATGATATGCCTGTTTTTCAGGCGCCAGGCCTGCGCGGAAAAATCACTGCGCGTCCCGGTATTCCCGGTCGATCTGCTGCAGCCATTCGATGATGGACAGGCTCTGGGGGCAGGCCGCCTCGCAGGCGCCGCATTGGACGCATTGGGAGGCGTCGTGGCCGTCGCGGGCCATGCCGGCGTAGCGGCGGAGGAACTGGCCGGGGCGATCGAACATTTTGCTCTGATTGTAGGCTTCGAAAATATCCGGGATATGCACCTCCTGGGGGCAGGGCTGGCAGTAGCGGCAGCCGGTACACTTGACGGGCATGCGGCTCAGATACGCCTGCTTGAGGGCGCGGGTAAAGGCCCGTTCCTCCTCGGTCAGGCCGCCCACGGTGAGGGAGTCGAATATGCGCAGGTTATCCTCTAACTGCTCCATGGAGCTCATACCGCTCAGGATGGTGGCCACCTCGGGATAATCGGCGATGTAGGCGAAGGCCCATTCCACAGCACTGCGGCGGGTGGGAGCGCTGTCGATCAGGGTTTGCACGTTCTTCGGCGGATTGGCCAGCGCGCCGCCCCGCAGCGGTTCCATGATCACCACGGGTATGCCCCGCTTCCCGGCGGCCCGCAGGCCTTCTTCCGTGGCCTGCTCCTGGTCGTCCAGGTAATTGTACTGGATCTGGCACATGCCCCACTGATCATAGTCGTTCAGGATCTCCATAAAGGCGGCCTTGCCGTCATGGAAGGAAAAGCCGGGATGCCTGATCCGGCCGTCCCGCAGGGCCTGGGCCAGGAAATCCTTGTAGTGGAAAGCCCGCATCTGTTCCAGCCGATCCCGGTTCATGGCGTGCAGCAGGTAGAAATCCACATACGGCACATCCAGATTTTTCAATTGCTCGTCCAGCAGGCGGTTCATATCCTTTTCCTCCCGGACCGCCCAGATGGGCAGCTTGGTGGTCAGGGTTACCTTTTCCCGATAACCGTCCTTCAGGGCTTGGCCTACCACGGTTTCGCTTTCGCCCCCGTGATAAGGATAGGCGGTGTCCACATAGGTGATGCCGCCGTCGATGCCCCGGCGGAGCATGGCGATGGCCGCGGGACGGTCGATCACAGTGCTTTCTCCCTGCGTTTGGGTGGGCAGGCGCATACAGCCAAATCCCAGCCTGGATACAGAAAAACCGTGCGGCCCAAAGGGTACGTACTGCATAAAAAATACCTCCTTCATCCGTTGTGAGGCGGAGCATCCTCCCGCCCGCAAAGCGATGCGTGTTCATGTACAGTATAAAGGAAAGACGGCGATTTGTCCATGATGATTCGATCAAACGGTCCCCCGCGGTCAGGGCAGCGCAGCACACCGCTTCCGGGCAGGCCGGCCCCTGCTGTTCTTCTGCCCGGACAGCCCCTGAACGTTCCTGATCCGTATACACCGCCTACAGCAATTCCACCAGTACGCTGTTTTGCAGATCCATGCCCCGGCGGGTGAGGCGAAGGCGGCCGTTTTCCCAGGTGACCAGCCCCTGCCGCAGGGGCTTTTCCAGTTTGGCGCCGAAGGCATCGCGAAGGGACACGCCGTGCATGCGGAAAAAGGCCGCCTCCGACACCCCTTCCATCATGCGCAGGCCCAGCATCACGCTTTCAAATCGGGCGTCCTCCGGAGAAAGGACCGTTTCCCGGGCGGGTTTGCCCGCCAGGTAATCGTTCGTGTCCGGCGGGTTCTGATACCGGATATTGCCCAGGAAGCCGCAGGCGGCGCTGCCCAGCCCCAGGTATTCCTTCCGGCGCCAGCAATCCACGTTGTGGCGGCAGGCACAGCCGGGCAGGGCGAAATTGCTGATTTCATACTGCTCAAAGCCGTGGTCGGCCAGGGATTTGCGGCAGGCTTCGTACATGTCCCGTTCCGCGTCTTCTTCCGGCAGGATCCACGCGCCTTTTTTCACCATGTCGTGCATGGCGGTGCCCTCCTCCACGATCAGGCCGTAGCAGGAAAGGTGGGTGGGAGAGAGCGCCAGCGCGGCCGCCAGGGTTTCCTCCACCTGGGCGACGGTTTGTGTGGGCAGCCCCAGCATCAGATCCAGATTGATATTGCGAAATCCTGCCCGGCGGGCCAGATCCACCGAAGCCGCCACCTGATCCCAGGTGTGGATGCGTCCCAGCAGGGCCAGGAGCCGCGGCTGGCAGGCCTGAGCCCCCAGGGACAGGCGATTGACGCCGTGCCGCCGCAGCACGGCCAGGAATTCCTCTGTGACCGTGCCCGGATTGCATTCACAGGAGCATTCGGCGTCGGGAAGAAAGGCAAAACGCGCCCGCAGCGCGTTCAGCAGCCGATCCATCAGCGCCGCGGGAAGCAGGGAGGGGGTGCCGCCGCCGATGTACAGCGTGGAAATGACAAAATCCGGGCTGGATTTTTCATCCATTTCCCGGATCACGCGATCCACATAAGGGATCATCTGGCCCTCCCGCCCGGCAAAGGACGCAAAATCGCAGTAGGCGCATTTGCGGACGCAGAAGGGGATATGCAGATACAGGCCGATTTCTTTTTTCATGGCAGGGTGACGGCATACACGTCGTTGCCGCAGCAGAGCAGGGCGGTGCCGTTGCGCAGGATGCCCAGGAAACCGGTCACGGAATGGCCGCCCAATTCGCCCGGCAGGGAGATGGTCGTGAAGCGGCGGTCATTCATGCTGGCGCGATAGATCATTTCACTGGAAAACGCATAGATTTGACGGTTATACAGCGCCGCGCCCACGCAGGGCGACGGAAGGGAGAAACGCTTGTCCGTTTTGCCGCTGATGAGACGCAGCTGGTTGATGCGGCCCAGATCGTCCGTTTGATGGGCGGTGGTGAACAAAAGAATGGCGTCGTTCCCGTTGATTTGGTGGTCGATCAGCTGCCAGCCGTACACCAGCACGGTGCCGGTGGTGTCCTGGGTGCCCCGGTAGTCATACTGGCGCAGCTGCCGGGTGCTGATCACGTTCAGCTTGCCCCCCGCGTATACCACGGAGTACACCAGGTTCTCCCCGAGGGAAATGCCGCCGGAGTTGCTCAGGTTCACACGGAAGGTATTGAGGGTCGTATCGGGCACCGCGCCGTATACATCCAGGGCGGTGGACCACAGATAATCGCCGTCGCTGAAAAAGCCAAGATCCAGCAGGATCATGTCCCGATAGGCATTGGTTTCGCTGTCCACACTGGTGCCCTGCATATCCTTGATGACCAGGGAAGGGCTGATATCCCCGCCCAGCACCACGGCCACATATTTGCTGCCCACCCGGGCGAACTGGATGGAGTCGGCCAGGTTTTCGTTGTAGGAGGAGTGGCCGTTGCGGTCAATGATGTGCAATTGCGTGCCGGACCAGGCGGCGATCACGGAATCGGAGCAGGTGAAGGACGCGTTGGCTCCCAGGGCATAGGTCCAGCGTTCATTTCCGTTGGAAGCCAGGCAGTACAGCGTGGCGCCGTCGTAATACAGCAGATCGCTGCCGAAGGGCGTGATGTCCTGATAGGCGATGCAGCGCAGACGGGTGGCCGTCACCGCGCGGCTGCCGCCCCCGCCGAAGAAATAAAGAATCACCAGCAGAATCACCACGGCGACGGCTATGACCGCGATCCGCTGCCGCTTTCGATTCATGGGCTCACTGGAAAACTGCATGCACGCATCCGCCTTCCTGAAGGGATCCGGGAGCCATTCCCGGTAGCAGTATTATACATTCATTTTGTTTTTCCGTCAAACAGGGAAAGAATGTCCTTTTCTGTCAGGCGGGTGGGCATTTCTTCTCCCGGCGTGATCAGCTGATCGAACAGACGGCGCTTGCGGGCGCTCATGCTCAGCACCTGCTCTTCGATGGAATGATGCACCACCAGCCGCAGCACCTCCACTTTTTTCGTCTGCCCGATCCGGTGGGCCCGGCCGGTGGCCTGCTCCTCCGCGGTGGGGTTCCACCAGGGATCGTAGTGGATCACCAAATCGGCGCCGGTCAGGTTCAGCCCCGTGCCGCCGGCCTTGAGGGAAATGAGGAACACCGGGGCTTCGCCGGCGTTGAAGCGGCGGGTCAGCTCCAGGCGCTGCGCCCCGGGGGTTTCCCCGTCCAGGTACAGGCTGGCGATGCCTTCCTGATTCAGGCGTTTTTCAATCAGCCGCAGCATGGAGGTGAACTGGGAAAAGATCAGGGCGCGCCTTCCCGCGGCCAATGCTCCGGGCAGCACGTCCATGAGCAATTCCATTTTGCCGCTCAGCCCCTGATAATCGGGCAGGCACAGAACGGGATGGCAGCAGATCTGTCTGAGCTCTGTAATGGCGGACAACACCTCCGCCCGACCGCGTCCCAGGCCTTTTTCCCGAAGCAGCTGATCCACCCGCTCCCGCTTTTGCAGCAGGGCCGCGTCGTACACACGCCGCTGCTCCGGCGGCAGTTCGGCCATCAGCACGCTTTCCAGCCGTTCCGGCAATTCGCCCAGCACATCGGCTTTCAGCCTGCGCATCAGGAAGGGACGGATGCGGCGGCGCAGCTCGTCGGCGTTCTGCCCCTCGCCCCAGCGCCGCAGAAATTCGGTGTACCGGGGCAGGTATCCCGGAAGCACGAAATCAAACAGGCTCCACAGCTCGCCCGCGTGGTTTTCCATGGGGGTGCCAGTGAGGGCGATGCGGGTGTCGGCGGTCAATTGCTTTACCGCATGGGCCCCCACGCTCTGCACGTTTTTGATCTGCTGGGCCTCGTCCAGCACGGCGAAACGGAAGGGGATATGCTTCATCAGGGCGATATCCCGCCGGATCAGAGGATAGCTGGTGATCACCAGATCGGGCGCGTTTTCGCCCTGCAGGGTGGCGATCTGCTCTGCCCGGCTGGCCTGGCTGCCGCTGAGCAGCAGCACCGACAGCTGCGGCGTGAACCGGCGGCATTCGCTGAGCCAGTTATAGGTGAGGGTGGTGGGGGCTACGATCAGGGAAGGCCGGCGATCCGGCGACTGCTGAACGCATTTCAAAAGGGCGGACAGCATCTGCACCGTTTTGCCCAGGCCCATGTCATCCGCCAAAATGCCGCCCATGCCCAGGGCATGCAGCGCCATGAGCCATTCATAGCCCCTTTGCTGGTAGGGCCGCAGGCAATCGACAGGCGAGGGCGGCGGGGCATACGTCAGGGACGCGGCTTGGGCGGCATCGGCGTCCAGCGTTACATCAAGGCCGTTTTCCCGGATCAGCGAGGATAAATAGGCCGCCCAGCATGCGCCGATTCTTTCGCCGCCGGTGTTTTCCTCCGCTTCGGTCACGGCCTCCGCCAGGGGCTGCCAGGCCTGCTGGTCGCTCAGATCCAGGTATGCGCCTTCCTTGAAACGGAAATACCGGCGGCGCTTGCGCAGCGCGTCCAGCAGCGGCATCAGTTCCTCTACCGGCGTGCCGCCATCCGTCAGGTCCAGGCGCAATTGGCCGCTTTGCAGCCGCAGCGCCCCGCTGAACCGGGGCTTCCGGGGCGTGAGACGCTTGAAATCCTTGCTGAAGAATACTTCGGCGTACCGGGACAGCCGCGCGGCACCCTCCGTGACGAAATCGAAAATCCGGTCCGCGCCGCTCAGATACACCTTGCCCTTGTACACGTGAAACCCGTCCCGGGCCAATTCGTCCATCACGAGCTTTTCGCCCGCCGCGTCCCGCAGCAGCAGGGCATCGTCCGGCAGGATCTCCGGCGAAAAGGGATCCAGCGTCACCTGGCCATACAGAAAGGACACCTGCGCGGTCACGTCCGGTCCCTCCTTGTCCAGGTAGATCCGGGCGGTGAGGGGAAGCCGCAGGAACCGGCTTTCCAAGGCCGGGTCAATGGTGACGGTGGACACCCGCAGCAGGAAGGGAAGCAGATCGCTCATCACCCGGGGGGTGTCCTGGGCGGTAAAGGCAAACTGCGCCTCCCGGCCGATGGAAAAGCGCCGCAGGGCAGCCAGCAGCGCCCGCTGCTCCGGCGGCACCAGCAGGCATTCCCCGTCCGCCAGAATATAGCGGAAATCCTTGGTCAGGGGATAAAAATCCTCCGGCAGCTCGGATGTGATGGTGAGGCGCTGGGGCGACCCGTTCAAATGAAAATTCAAAGGCAGCAGGGCGGCGCGAATGCCCCGCAGGGCATATTGCAGGCCGTTGACCCGCAGGGTAAAGGGAAGATCCGCCAGGGCGTCCAGCACCCGCACGGCGGTACGGGGCTGCAAAAGCAGGATCCGCGCGTCCGCCCCGGTCAGGGTGTGGGCGCTGGGAGCCTCGCAGCATTCCGCCAGGGTATCCAGCAGCCGGTTCTGCTTTTCATCGAACCGCATCCACTGGGGCCGGTATTCGAAGCCCTTGCCGAAGGTGATCGCCTGGCCTTGTTCCCGGCAGGCCAGAAAATGGGGAATGTGGCGCACCACATACAGCCGGTCCTCCCCGATTTTCAGGCCGATGCGCAGGCCTTCCCGGGTCAAAAACAGCGTGGGGGAAAGGCGGATGCCATCGCTTTCGGGCAGCATGCCGGCCACCGCCTCAAACAGGGCGGGCACGGCCAGCTGAGCCCGGCGCTTCTCCATTTCCTGCAAAACGCCGCTTTCCAGGGCGGTCAGAGCGGCGGCCACCCCGTGGGCGCAGGGATACCCGCCGCAGTCGCACCGGATGCCCCCGGCGCTGACGGCCACGGTATGCCTTTCCTCGCCTGATACCAGGTACAGGATCTCGTCCTTCCCGCGGCGCGCCTCTTTCACCAGCGCGCGGCGGAACAGAACCCGTCCCTGGTCATATACCGCGTCCCCGGCCTGCTCCCGCAGCGCTTCCTCCGTCAGCATACCCGCTCCTCCTTGGAACCAAAAAATGCGTATCTTTTTAATAATACGCCGCTTTCCGGGTTTTTCCTGCCGGCAAACCAAAAAAAGAAGGTCCGGCAGCCAAAGGCCGGAGCCTTGAGTTTTTTGCAGTTTTCCGGGATTTCATGGGCGGGACTCAGCCGGATCGTCATCCGCCAGACGAATGATCGGAATGCCGGGAGGATGCGCGATAATGAAAGAAACGGGTTCTTCATGGATTGTTAAGAAAACGAAAACCATTCTGTGTCATCCCGAGAACAGTGAAGTTGAAAGGCGAAGCGCAGCCGAGGAATCTCAAAATGACAGGAATGGCCTTTTCTTTCTGACTTTCCGGGAAGAATCAGGAAATGGATTTCTGATACTATACTCAAATTAAAATAGCATGTAAAAAAACGCTCCTGTCATCCCGAGCGGAGTGG
Source organism: Clostridia bacterium (assembly GCA_017524615.1). GTDB lineage: Bacteria > Bacillota > Clostridia > Christensenellales > Aristaeellaceae > RUG563. The sequence goes on from JAFXVJ010000007.1 coordinate 43,994, forward strand.
AGCGAGAGCGGAACGAAGTCGAGGGATCTTTGAGAAACAGATTCCTTCCAGCAGCATATTACCAAGTTTCCAGATCCCTCCGCTCTGCTTCGCTCTCGCTCCGCTTCGGTCGGGATGACATTGTAACTTCGTCTATCTTCCTTGCCGATTTTATTTGAGAATAGTATGATTGACGCATATAAAGAAAAAGGCCTTCCGGGAAAGCGGACGAACGCGTCTCCGAAAAGCCTTTCGTGCTCAGTTTTTCTTCCACACAGTGGGGGAAAACAGGATCAGGATGGGATAGATCTCCAGCCGGCCGGCCAGCATCAGGAAAGACAAAAGCACCTTGGCGGGGGTAGAGAAGAAGGCGAAATTCCCGGTGGGGCCCACCCGGTTCAGGCCGGGGCCTACGTTGGACAGGCAGGTCAGCGTGGCGGTCACGGCGGTGCCCAGATCCGTTTTTTGGAAAACGGCCAGCAGCAGCGTGCCGCAGCCCGCCAAACCCAGCCACAGGAACAGGTACACGCCCAATTGGGCCAGGGTGCTTTCCTGCACGGGCTTTCCCTCGAAGCGCACCACGGCCACCTTCCGGGGCTGCAGGGTATGCTCCAGATCCCGGTAGGCGGATTTGCCCAGCAGCAGCACGCGGCTGAGCTTGAAGCCGCCGGCGGTGGAACCCGCGCAGGCGCCCACGCACAGCAGCACCATCAGCAGCACGCGGGACAGAAGCGGCCAGGCATCGAAATTGGCGGTAGAGAAGCCGGTAGTGGAGGCAATGGCGGTGACCTGGAAGAAAGCGTTTCGCAGGGCGGTGAAGAAGCCCTCCTTGGTTTGCGGCAGGATATTGAAGGTAATGATCAGCGTGATGGTCAGGGTGATGCCCAGATAAGCCCACAATTCCTCATTTTGCAGGATGGGCTCCTTTTCCCGGCGGACCAAATGAAAATAGATGGTGAAATTGACGCCGAACAGCATCATGAACACGGCGATGATCCACTGGATCAGGGGGCTAAAGTGCGCGATGCTGTTATTGTAATTGGAGAATCCGCCGGTGCCTGCGGTGCCGAAGGCGTGGATCAGCGCGTCATACACGTTCATGCCCGCGGCCAAAAGCAGCACGGCCTCAATGACGGTGAGGCCCAGATACAGGCCATAGAGCATCTTGGCCGTATCGCTCATTTTGGGCAGCAGCTTGGAGAAGGTGGGGCCGGGGCTTTCCGCGCGGGCCAGGTGGGCCGTGCGGCCGGACAGCCGGGGCAGGATGGCCACCGTCAGCACCAGCACGCCCATGCCCCCGATCCAGTGGGTGAAGGAGCGCCAGAACAGCACCCCCCGGGGCAGCGATTCGATTTCCGTCAGAATGGTGGAGCCGGTGGTGGAAAAGCCGCTGCACGTTTCAAAATAAGCGTCGGCCAGGCTGGGCATCGCCCTGGAAAATACGAAGGGCAAGGCCCCGAAGAAGCTGAGGATCACCCAGCTCAGCCCTGCCACGGCCATGCCGTCCCGTGCGGTCAGATCGTCCCGCTGGGGCTTGAGCAGCAGGGCGGGGATTCCGCAAACCGCGGTGAGGACGATGGTGTACACAAAGGCCATCGCGTCGCCCTCACGGTAAATCAGCGCCACCGCCAGGGAGGGCACCATCAGCGCCGCTTCCATCAGCAGCAGCCGGCCCAGCAGCCGGAATACCAACTTATAGTTCAATGCTTCAAATCCCCTTTTTTACCGTTTGACCACTTGATCCAGCGAGCTCAGGCCGGTACGGCGGCTGATCACCACCACGTGGTCCCCGGCTTCGATGGTATCGTTGCCGAAGGGCACCATCACCTGGCCGTCCCGCACGATCACGGCGATCAGGGCGTCGTTGGTGACGGACAGATCCCGCAGAGGCACGTGGATATAGTCGGCGGTGGCCTCGGCGATGAATTCCAGCGCTTCAGCCTTGCCCTCCATCAGGCGGTACATTCTTTCCACCGCGGCGTAGGAGCGGCTGGCGCGGCCCCGCACGGTGCGCAGAATGGAATTGCAGGCGACGGTTTTGGGGCTGATGATGCTGTCCAGGCCCATATTGTGCATGATGGCGGAATAATTATCCCGGCTGGACTTCACGATCACCTTTTTCACGCCCCGCTGGGCGGCGTAAAAGCCGCTCATCAGGTTTTCCTCGTCCCGGTCGGACACGGGAATGAAGGCATGGGCGTCGGTCAGGCCTTCGCTTTCCAGCAGCTCCTGATCGGTGCCGTCTCCCTGGATGATGTTGGCCCCCGGCAGCATTTCGGACAGCCTGCGGGCCTTTTCCGGGTTGATCTCGATGATGGACACCTTGATTTTCATGCCCAGCAGCATGGAGGCCAGGTAATAGGCGATGCGGCTGCCGCCCATGATGATCACGGAGCGGATGCTGGTGGTGCCCTTGCCCAAGGCAATGAAGAAATCCGTGATGGTGGCCACGTCGGACACCACGTGCACCCGGTCGCCCGGCTGGATCACAAAATCCCCTTTGGGGATGATGATTTCGCCGTCCCGTTCCACCGCGCAGAACAGCACCTGGGGCAAATGCCTGTTCTTTTTGTACATTTCGCGCATGGGAACGCCTACCACCGGGTCGCCCTCTGCGGCGCGGAAATCAGCCATTTCCACCCGGCCCCGGGCGAAGGTTTCAATGCTGCCCGCAAAGGGGAAGCGCAGCATGCGGCTGATTTCCCGGGCGGTAGCCCGCTCCGGGTTGATGGCGTAGTCGATGGATAATTCCTTCTGTAAAAACGGCAGGCTGGTCAGGTATTCCGGATCGCGGATGCGGGCAATGGTGTATTGCGCCCCCAGCCGTTTGGCCGTCAGGCAGGACAGCATGTTGATTTCATCGCCCATGGTGGCGGCGATGAGGATATCGGCGTGCTGCACGTCCGCCTCCTTCAGGGTGTTGGCGCTGACGCCGCTGCCCTTGATGAACATGGCGTCCATGGTGTCCATGCTGCGCTGCAGCACGGATTCATTGCGGTCCACTACCGTCACGTCATGCCCTTCTTCAATCAGGCTCAGAGCCAGGGAGGAGCCCATTTTCCCCCCGCCAATGACTACGATTCGCATGAATTCCTCCTGTAATATCGGAAATCGTTCCCATTATACCAGCATTGGCGGATTTTGAAAAGAGGAAAAACAAATTCTGAGATGGCTGTCTCCCGGGGACCGTGGCGGGGCCTGAAAACGCGGTTGATTTTTGATGTGTCCTTTGCTATAATAATACTGTATGTGCAATGGGGTACTTACCGTGAACGGACACGGACCTGCAACGGTGTGAAAGGAACTTCGAGAGATGACAGCCTCCAAGAGGTTTGACCCACGGGCAAAGGGGCTTCCCCTGATCAGCGTGATTGTGCCTGTTTATAACGTGGCCGATTATTTGGACGAGTGTCTGGATTCGGTTTTAGGGCAAACCTATCAGAATTTGGAAGTCGTGGTGTGCGATGACGGATCCACCGACGGCCGGTCCCCCGCGCTGTGCGATGCGTACGCCCGGCAGGACCCCCGGGTGAAGGTGATCCACAAAAAAAACGGCGGCCTGTCTGCCTGCCGCAATACGGCGCTGGACGCCTGCACCGGGGAATGGGTATGCTTTGTGGATGGCGATGACGAACTGATGCCCGACGCGGTGGAAACCCTCTACCGCGCCTGCGTGAAAAACGGCACGGCCATGTCCATGGGCGCGTATCGGGAATGCTATTCTGTATTTGGGAAAAGGCAGGTGTTCCGCCCTGTTTTCGCGCCCAAGGGCGTGTACCATACCGCGCAGGATACCCAGCATTATTTTCTGACCAAGGGCATGCTGCTCACCCATATCTGGACGAAAATGTTCCGCCGGGATCTGTTTGACACGATCCGGTTCCCGGAGGGCAGGATCTATGAGGATATTTTCACGGTGCCCCGACTGTTTGAAAAGGCGGGCAGCTGCGCCATTGTGAACCGGTCGGTGTACCGCTACAAGGTGCGCAAGGGCAGCATCTCCAGCGGCACCAACATCCGCAGGCAGATGGACGGCTTGTACGCCCGATGGGCTTACGTGGATTTCATGCGGGAGCATCACCCCGAATTGGTGGGCCTTGCCAACGACGCGTTTCTCATCATGGCGGCTGACAATTTGGGGCGGATTGAGCACCTGGGCATCGAAAACGCCCGGGCGGAGTGGGATGAAGTGAACCGGATGTTCAACGAGGCGCTGCCCCACTGCGCGCTGCGGGGGGCCGCGTTCAAAATCGGCGCCTGGCTGTACAGGAAAAATCCGCGCATCATATCCAAATCTTCCCGGATGCTGCTGCGGCTGGGCCGGGTGATCTGAGCGGATATGCGATCCGGGATGCGAAGGAAGCAATACGAAAGGAAACTGGATGGATGGCAGTCTCCAAGCCGTTTGACCCTCAGGACGACAGTCTTCCGCTGATCAGCGTGATCGTGCCGGTTTACAATGTGGCGGATCAGCTGCCGGCGTGCCTGGATTCTGTGTGCGGTCAAACCTATCGGAATCTGGAAATCGTGGTGTGCGACGACGGCTCCACCGATCGTTCCCCGGCCATTTGCGAGGAGTATGCCCGGCGGGATCCGCGGATCAAGGTGATCCGTCAGGAGAACAGGGGCGTATCCGCCTGCCGCAATACGGGGCTGGACGCCAGCACCGGCGCGTGGATCGCCTGGGCGGACGGCGATGACGAGCTGAAGCCGGACGCGGTGGAGACCCTGTACCGCGCCTGTGCGGAGAACGGCACGGCCATGTCCATGGGCGCGTATCGGGAATGCCATGCCCTGCTGGGCGGACGGCTGTCCTGGGCCCGGCCCGTGCCTGCGCCCAAGGGCGTGTATGCCTCGGCGGCGGAGGTGCAGCGCTTTTTTCTGACCAAGGGCGCTTTGCTGAATCATTTGTGGACCAAGCTGTTCCGCCGGGATCTGTTTGACCATTTCCGCTTCCCGGAGGGAAAGGTATACGAGGATATTTACGCGATTCCCCATCTGGCGGAGGCGGCGGGGAGCCTGGCAGTGGTCAATCGGCCGGTGTACTGCTATAAGGTACGCAAGGGCAGCCTGTCCAACGGCGTGAATATGGCCAGGCACATGGACGGCATCTATGCCCGATGGGCATATGCCGATCTGATGCGCCGGCATCACCCGGAACTGGTGGGCCTGGCCTATGATTCCTTTTTGCTCATGGCCGCCACCGATCTGGGTAAGATCGAGCATGCAGGCATCCCCAACGCGCAGAAGGAATGGGATGAAATCACCGGCATGCTGGACCAGGCGCTGCCCCAGTGCGCGCTGCAAAACGCCGCTTTCAAGATCGGCGCGTGGCTGTATAAGAAAAACAAGCGCATCATATCCCACACCGCCCAGTTTTTCCAGTGGCTGGTGCAGGGGTTCTGAAATATCAGATTTGTCAAGGGCGCTTGTTCAGAAAGCACATTGATTATCCACTCGGGCGTTGTTGAGGGCCTGGGGCCGGACTGGCCCCAGGCCCTTCGTATATTCATTTATGGCAGTAGAATCAGTATTCTCCGTTGACGAATTCCTTCAGGATGGCCAGGCCGCTTTCCATATCGCGCATGTCGATGGTTTCGCAGGCGGAATGCACATAGCGGCAGGGGATCGAAAGCGTGCCGGTGGGCACGCCGCCCCGGCTGTGCTGGATGGCGCCGCCGTCGGTGCCGCCAAAGGGCAGGATCTCCCGCTGATAGGGCACGCCGGCCTTTTCAGCGGCAGCCATCAGGGCGTCCCGCACGCAGGGCGTGGCGATCATGGAGCGATCCATGAACTTGATCGCCGCGCCGGCCCCCAGCTTCACTGCGGGCAGCTTCACCTCCGGCGTGTCGCCCCAGGCGGTGACGTCAATGGCAACGCCGATATCGGGGGCCACCTGATAGGCGGCGGTGGCAGCGCCCCGCAGGCCCACCTCTTCCTGCACGGAGAACACGCCCACGACGGTGTTCCGCGGGGCGTCCGTCTGCAGCAGCAATTCCGCCAGCAGCGCGCATGCGCAGCGGTCGTCCATGGCGGGGGAAGCGAAGCGATGCGGCCCCACCGGGAAGCAGTCGGGAGCGAACACGCATACGTCGCCCAGCTGCACCATGGTCAGGGCCTCCGCCCTGTCCTGAGCGCCGATGTCCACAAACAAGTGCTGCATGCCGGCGGTTTCGCCTTTTGTGGGCTGGCACACCGCCACGCCCTGCACGCCGTTGCCGAAGGCCACGTGGCGGCAGCGCATGCTGTCCACCGACACGCCGCCCACGTTGGTCACCCGCAGGTAGCCCGTATCCTCAATATCCGTCACCACCAGGCCGATATGGTCCATGTGGGCGGAGAACATCAGGGTCTTGCCGCCGGGCTGGCCCTTTTTTTCCACGATCAGATTGCCCATGACGTCCACGCGCATGGCGTCCGCTTTATCCGCCAGCATTTGCTGCAGTTCCTGCGCCACCTGGCCTTCCTGGCCCGTGGGGCCCCACACGGCCAGCAGGGTTTTTAATGTATCCAGCATCATCGTATTTATTCCTCCTGTTTCACAATCGATCCTGCCGTGGGCTTACGCCTGCTCGGCGAAGGCCCGGGCCAACTGATACTGCGCTTCCACATCGCTGAGCTTCACCACCGAGCTGGGGCCGTGGATGTAGCGGCAGGGCACGGACAGCACGCACGTGCGCACGCCCTGCTGGGTGCGCTGATAAGCGCCGGCGTCGTTGCCGCCGGTGGAGGCGCGCTTGACCTGGGCGGCGATGCCCTTTTCCTCCGCCAGGGCCAGCAATTCCCGGTACAATTCCCGATTGGCGATGGACGCGTTGTCCATAAAGGACACGGTGACGCCCTTGCCCGGCTCGCACACCCGGCGTACCTTCTCCACATCGCCCATATCCCCGGCGGTCGTGCCTTCCAGTACGATCACCGCGTCGGCCCCGGCGTCAAAAGCGGCGCCGTGAGCGCCCCGCAGCCCCACTTCCTCCTGGGTGACGAAGGCGCAGGTGACGTCGGCGTCATACGAATTCTCCAGCAGCCGCAGCAGATTGTAGCAGCCCACCCGGTCGTCCAGCGCCTTGGATACCACGCAGCCGTCCCCGAAGGGCTGGTAGCTGCTGTCGAAATACACGTAACTGCCCGGCGGGCAATCGGCCAGGGCTTCGTCTTTGGTTTTGGCCCCGATGTCGATGTACAGGCTGTCATAGCCCAGCACCCGCTTGCGGTCCTCCGCGGACTGTAAATGGATGGCCAGGGCGCCGATGACGCCCTTTACCTGCTTTTCACCCACCAGCACGTATTTGCTCACGATCACCCGGGGGTCGATGCCGCCCACGGAGCGGAACTGCAGCAGGCCGTCGTCGGTGGCGTCCAGGATGATGAAGCCCACCTCGTCCATGTGGGCGCTGAACATGAGGCGGCGGTTTCCCGTTCTTCCTTTTTTGTACGCGATCACGTTGCCCATCCGGTCGATACGCACATGATCGCACAGGGGACGGGCCGCCTCGAGAATGGCCTTGCGCACCGCGCCTTCGTTGCCGGATGCGCCGTTCAATTCACAGAGCGTTTTCAGTTCCATAGTTCATCCTCCCAGCTTTGCTCCACCTGGGCCAGATACAGGGCCAGCAGCCGGGCACCCTCGGTGAGCGCATGCATATCAAAGGTTTCCACGTTGGTGTGCATATACTTGATGGGCAGGGACAAAAGCACCGTGGGCACCCCGGCGCGGGTGACGGATAATTCGTCCGCGTCGGTGGCGGTGCTGCGCGGGTCCACGGATACCTGCAGCTCGATCCCGTTGCTTTTCGCGGTCTCCTCCAGCTTTTTCACCAGGAAGGGGTTCAGATAAGGGCCTTTGCTGGTGACCAGCGAGGTGATTTTGCTGGTGGAATTCGCGGGGGCGCCGGGGGTGTCCGCGTGGCAAACGTCAAAGGCGACGCCGTAATCCGGGGCCAGGGCAAAGCCGCTGACCAGCGCGCCCCAGGAGCCGATCTCTTCCTGGCAGGTGGCCACGAAGTAAATATCGGCGTGGTGGCGCAGGGCATTCAGCCGTTCCGCCGCTGCCAGCATGATGGCCACGCAGGCCCGGTCGTCCGCCGTTTTGGTGGCCACCCGGCCGTTTTTCAGTTCCACGTACCGGGCTTCAAAGCACACCGTATCGCCCGGGCGCACCTTTTCCCGGACCTGCTCCGGGCTCATGCCCAGATCCACATACAGGGTGTCCCAGGTGTAATTGCTTTTCCGGTCCGCATCCTTCAGCAGATGGGGCGGCGTGGCGCCCACCACACCCAGCAGCATGCCGCCCTGGGCGTATACCCGCACCCGCATGCCGGGCAGCACCCGGGGATCCACCCCGCCTACGCTCTGCAGCCGGAGGGAGCCGTCCTCCTCGATTGCGGACACCATCATGCCGATTTCGTCCAGATGGGCGCATACCAACACCTTGGGGCCATCGCCCTTTTTGTGGGCGACCACGCAGTGGAGCGGGGTGATTTCCACCTCGTCCACCCAAGGCCGGAAGGCATCGGCAATGTACGCTGCCGCTGCCCCCTCGTTGCCCGTTACCCCGGGAAGCGCCGTCACTTCCCGCAAGAAGTCTTCCGTTTTCATGATTTTTATCCTCCCTTGGATGTTCCAGGGAGATTATACAATAATCCGTCCGAAATGTATAGCGTCCGCGGGGAAAAAGATCGCGGCGGGAAGCACGGCCTGCGGGCTGACGGAAACCAAAGAAAACACGTGACAAACGCAGGATGGATATGCTATACTATATAAGGCGGGTTTTGCCCGCACGACAAGAAAAGGAATGGAAACCGCTTGAAGAAAATGAGCAAGCACAGGCGCAGCACGCTTTTGAATATATTGATTATTCTGGGAACGCTGGGGATCGTGCTGTATTTGGGCTCCCGGGACAATGGACTGGCCAAGGCGTTTGCCGCCATCCGCTCCGCCGATTGGCGGTGGGTGCTGGCGGCTTTTGGCTGCTGGGTGCTTTTTACGGTGCTGGAGGGCATCTGCATGCAGGTGTATTTCTGGTTTCATAATATCAGGTTGGCCTTCGGCTCATCCATCATCGTGGGGCTGATCGGCCTGTTTTATTCCGGGGTCACCCCGGCGGCCACGGGCGGCCAGCCCATGCAGGTGATCGCGCTGAAAAAGCGGGGGGTGCCGGCTGGTGTTTCCAGCTCCTGCATGGTGGCCAAGTTTTTCGTTTATCAGCTGGCCACGCTGGTGCTGAGCATCGTGTTTTGGGTGCTGCACCCCGGCATTGTGTCTACATATGTCAATCAGGTCACCTTCTGGCTGATCCTGCTGGGTTTTCTGGTCAACGGCATATCGGTGGCGGCGGTGCTGCTGGTGGCCATCAATAAAAACGTGGTGCGGGCCATCATCAACCTGTTCATCTGGCTGGGGAAAAAGCTGCATCTGGTGCGGCACGAGGAAAAGCTCCATGCCCGGGCGGACAAGGCCATGGAGGATTTCAATGCATCCGTGGATTTGCTGAAGCACCACCCCGGTCAGCTGCTCAGGCTGTTTTTGCTGTCCTGTGTGCAGCTGATGTTCCTGATGGGCATCACCTACTGCGTCTACCGGGCGCTGGGATTAAGGGAGCTTTCCTTCTGGGAAGTGACCACCCTGCAGTTCCTGCTGTACGTCGGTGCGTCCTATACGCCCCTGCCGGGCGCGTCCGGGGCCCAGGAAAAGGGCTTTGATCTGGTGTTCAGCGGGGTATTTCAGGGCAATGCCCTGGGAGCGCAGCTGATGTGGCGCTTCTTCACCTATTATGTCACGCTGATCATCGGCCTGGGCGCCGTGATCATCAACAGCGCCGGCAGCATCCGCCAGGCCCGGGAAGAGGCAGAGGAGGCCATCGAGGAGGCGGAAGCAGCCATCGAGGCGGCCGAGGCGGCGGTGAATGACGACGCGGTGACGGAGCAAGGAGATCCGTCCGGCGAGCGGGAGAAAGCGGCCTCCGCCGGACAGGCCGATTCCGGGGAGAGGAACCGGCAGGAAAGCTCGGACTGCCGCTGAACGGTGTGATGGGCCCGGATGACGGATGAGCAAACGGAGGAAGAGGAATGAAGCGGCTGATTTGCGCGGTGCTGCTGCTCTTGTTGCCCTGGACGGCATGGGGTGAAGAGCCGCTGCCGGAGCGGGTGACCCTGACGGAAGGCGAAAGCGCCTCCTTTATCCTGCCCTTTGACGGATACTGGGACAGCGACGCCCCGGATGTGGCCGAAGGCATCGAAAATTCCATCGTCGCCTATCAGGAGGGCAGCGCGATCCTGGCGCTGATATCGAAGGACGGCGATGAATGGCAGGTCGAGGTGGAAGTGACAGCCCCGGAGGAGGACGCGGTGCCCGCCCTTATTCAGAAGGCTATCGACATCGGCATCCGGGAGTGGGAAGCGGCGGACGGCAAAGCCTTTCCCCGCAGCGATACCAATAAACCCCACCGGGACAACAAATATACCGTCTGGTGGGGATATGACTGCGGCTGGTGCGGCGCGTTTGCCAATTATTGCCTGGATACGGCCGGGGTGCCCCTGGAGCCCACCGATACCTACCGGAAGCTGAAGCCGGTGGGTTCCGGCGAGCCCCACGGCGTGCGGGAAGCCGCCGTGCCCAAGCTGGATACCGGTTTTACCAACATGGAACGGGTGACGCATGTGCCCCGTCCGGGCTATCTGGTGATCTATGGCCGCAGGGAAAGCAAAAAGCTGTCCGCTTACGCCTTTGTACACGTGGGCCTGGTGACCGATGTGGTGGACAGAGGAAACGGACTGTACACCGTGTACACCGTGGAGGGCAACCTGTCCAGCCGCATCAAGCGCTTCTGCTACCTCTATGACGCCAACGACACCACCTCGCACAACATGTCCCAGGTGCCCCCGGAGGAGCAGACGGATCCCGGCGTCTATCAGTATACGCCCCAGCAGGACACCTGGTATGTGACCGAATTCTGCCAGACGTGGTATTGAGCGGCCGTGCTGCTGACGGCTGCGTGGCAAGGATCTTTTCGAAAAACGAGCATAATCCTAAAAAAGTTAGGAAAAAACTTGCATTTTTTGGCTTGTGAGCCTATAATAAACATGAGTTTTTGTGTACAGCGCACAGAAACCTGAGACACGCAGGCGCGGTGGATGGACATGCGTAAACACGTGCTTTTGTACAGGGCTGTTTCAGCATGGGGATGGCCCTGTTTGGCACCATGGAGGTTTTTTGAATGGGAAACGGGCATCAGCAGCAGAAATTGCCCTTCAGGTTTGACCGGAAAAGTAAAATTGCCGTTTGTTTGATACTTTATGATGTGCTTGCCATGCACGGGGCGTATTTTGTGGCGCTGTGGCTGCGGTTCGACTGCCGGTTCAATGACATTCCGCAGATGTATTTGCAGCACTATCAGCAATTCATCACCCTGTATGCGCTTGGCGCAGTGGTCGTTTTTTGGTTCTTCCGGCTGTACCGCATGATGTGGCGGTATGTGAGCTTTTCTGAATTCACCCATATTGCCGCCGCCTCGCTGTGCGTCTCTGCGGCCCACAGCGTGCTCATCGAAGCGCTGCTGCATGGGCGGATGCCCATGTCCTATCATCTGTGGGGGGCGTTGCTGCAGTTCGCTCTGGTGACTTTGGTGCGGTTTTCTTTCCGTTTGCTGATGTTTGAAAAATCGATCTTTCAGAAAAAGGGGACCGATCACGACCGCGTGATGATTTACGGCGCGGGCTCCGCCGGGCAGATGCTGCTGCGGGACATCCATACCGCCCAGGAAATCAGCGATCAGGTGGTGTGCATCCTGGACGACAACCCCAACAAATGGGGCCGGTTCATCGAGGGCGTGCCCATCGTCGGCGGCCGCGACGATGTTTTGGCCAGCGTGAAAAAGTATCACGTGGATAAGATTTATTTTGCCATCCCCAGCGCCTCCGCCGCGGACAAGCGTGACATCATCAATATCTGCAACGAAACGAACTGCGAAATCAAGCAGCTGCCGGGCATGTATCAGCTGGTGCTGGGCCAGGTGGGTGTGTCCGCCATGCGGGATGTGTCGGTAGAGGATCTGCTGGGGCGGGATCCCATTCGGGCGGAAATGCAGGAGGTATATGCGTTTATCAACGGCAAAACGGTCATGGTCACCGGCGGCGGCGGCTCCATCGGGTCGGAACTGTGCCGCCAGATTGCCGCGCACGGCCCCAAGCAGCTGATTATTTTCGATGTATATGAGAACAATGCTTACGAGATTCAGCTGGAACTGCGCAGGCTGTATCCTGATCTGAACCTGGTGGTGCTGATCGGCTCCGTGCGGGACAGCCGGCGGATGTTCCAGGTGTTTTCCGATTACCGGCCGCAGATCGTGTATCATGCCGCCGCGCACAAGCATGTGCCCCTGATGGAGGACAGCCCCAACGAGGCCATCAAAAACAACGCCGTTGGCACCTACAAGACGGCCTATGCCGCCATGGTGCACGGGTGCGAGCGGTTTGTGCTCATCAGCACGGATAAGGCGGTGAATCCCACCAACATCATGGGTGCCAGCAAGCGGCTGTGCGAGATGATCGTGCAGAGCTTCGACGCCAAGATCAAGGCGGGCAAGGCGGGAGAAATACCGCAGCTGTTCACGCATGAAGGCTGTGAAAACGCGGACAAGGACGGCTCCGGTTCCGTTTTCCGGCATGTGAAAACGGAATTTGTGGCGGTTCGTTTTGGCAATGTGCTGGGCTCCAATGGCTCGGTGATCCCGCTGTTCAAAAAGCAGATCGAGGAGGGCGGGCCGGTCACCGTGACCCATCCGGACATCATCCGGTATTTTATGACCATCCCGGAGGCGGTCAGTCTGGTGATGCTGGCCGGCACTTATGCCCACGGCGGCGAAATATTCGTGCTGGATATGGGCAATCCCGTGAAAATCGACACCCTGGCCCGGAACCTGATCAAGCTCAGCGGCTTCCAGCCCGATGTGGACATCAAGATCGAGTATACCGGGCTGCGGCCGGGGGAGAAGCTGTATGAAGAAAAGCTGATGGCGGAGGAAGGCCTGAAAAAGACGGACAACAAGCTGATCCACATCGGCTGCCCCATTCCTTTTGACACTGACAGGTTCCTGGGCCAGATGGCCCGGCTGATGCGGGCGGCGTATTCCAACCGGGCGGATATCCGGGCGCTGGTGGAAGGCATGGTGTCCACCTATCATCCCGAGCAAGCGGGCAGCAACGCCGAAAAGGATGAAACCTATGAGGCGCTGGCCGCTGGCGACGACAACTGACGCCGCGGGGACAGAGAGAAACGCAGATATACCAAGGAGCAGGGCATGACGAAGGATAAAGCGCGCCGCACACCGGCGCCGGAAAGAAAAAGCAACCGCTGGCTGCTGGTCGCGTATGACGCGGCGGCGCTGCTGGCGGTAGGCGCAGTGGTTTTCGGGCTGCATCCATCTGCGGCGGAAGCGCCTGCGCCGGACGCGGCGGCGATTCATCTGCTGTTGGCCGCCGCGTGTTTCTTTTGCTTCCGTTTTCTGCTGCGGGTTTACCGTCAGATTCTGCGTACGGGCGCTATCCGGGCGTTTGCCCGGGAACTGGCCGCCGGGGTGTGCGGCGGAGGCGCCTATCTGCTGATCGTCAGGGCCGTCAGGCAGCCGGGTATGCCCTTTGCCGTGGCGCTGACTTTCGCGCTGAGCTATATCCTGGTCAGCCTGCTGGCCCGGGTTTCGTATTTCTACCTGTATCGTCTGGCGCTTCAGGAGCGCCCGCTTTCTCACTGGCTGAAAAAAGCGCTGACCGTGCTGACGCTGGCCGATCTGGATTCCAGGGACGCCGGGGCCCTGATGCGAGTGCGCCTGGAGCATGCCCAGCCCCAGGCTTCCCCCATCAATGAGGTGCAGCGTGTGGTGGAGCAATTCGCCATCCGCGGAGAGGTCACCGCCATTACCCAGATCAACAAGGGCTACATTAACCGCACCTATCACATCGAAACGCTGTCGGATACCGGCCACGTGCATCAGTATACCCTGCAGCGCATCAACACCCATGTGTTCCCCGATGTGGATGCGCTGATGGAAAACTTCAAGCTGACCACGGAGCATCTCCACGGCCGCTTCCTGCTGCCGGGGCACGGCAAGCGGGGCTCGGTGCCTATGCTGCGGCCGGCCAAGGACGGCCGCGCCTATTGGCGGGACGATTCGGGCTGCTGGCGGATGCTGACGTATTTTGACCACGTGTATTCCCTGGATATTCCGGACAGCCCGGAAACGTTCTATTTCGCCGGCCGGGCCTTTGGCAAATTCGTCCGGGAAATGGCGGATGTGGAATTGGACGATATCCGGGAGGTCATCCCCAATTTCCATAATACGCGCAGCCGCTACGCCGATCTGGAAAACGCTGTCGCGGCCGATCCCAAAAACCGGGTGAAGGATGTGGAAAAGGAAATCGCTTTTGTGCGCGCCCGGGCGGATTGCTACGGCATCATCGCAGACGCCCTGGCCTCCGGCGCCATTCCCCGCCGGATCTGTCACAACGACTGCAATCTGAACAATATCCTGTTTGATGTGGACACCCACCAGCCGGTGGCCATTATCGATCTGGACACCGTAATGCCCTCCTCGCCGCTGTACGATTACGGCGACAGCATGCGCATCGGCACCAACACCGCGACCGACGATGAAAAGGATCTGTCCAAGGTATCCTGCGATCTGGGCCTGTATGAAAAATACGCCCGGGGATATCTGGAGGAGTGCGGCAGTATGCTGACCCGCGCGGAATTGGAGCTGCTTCCCGTATCGTCGCTGGTGATCACCGCGGAGGACGGCATCCGTTTCCTGATGGATCATATCAATGGGGACACCTACTATAATATCTATTATCCGGGCCAGAACCTGGATCGTGCGAGAACGCAATTGGCCTTGCTGGCGGATATGGAAAAGAAGCTGCCTCAAATCGTGAAGATTCTGGAAAGCATTTATACCGATTTGGGGCTGGACGCGCGGCTGGATGAAACCGACGCCGCGGAGCAATGGAGGGGGAAGGTGGCATGAGGGCAATCGTGCCGGCGGCAGGAAAGGGCAGGCGCCTGAAAACCCGGGAACAGGATCAGCCCAAGGTGCTCACCCGGGCCTGCGGAAAGCCGCTGCTGGAAACCGTGCTGGGACAGCTGGATTTCCTCCGGCCGGAAGATATCTATATCGTGGTGGGATATCAGAAGGAAAAGGTCATGGATTATTTCGGCCCCCGCTATCATTATGTGGAGCAGCCGGAGCAGCTGGGCACGGGTCACGCGGTGATGATGTGCCAGCAGTATTTTGAGGATTACCGTGGCACGGTGCTGGTCACCTTCGGGGATATGCCCCTGTTCCGCCGGGAGGTGATGCGGGCCATGTGCGCGTATCACGAGGCGAAGCGCGCTGCCTGCACGCTGATGACGGCGGAGAACCCGGATCTGGTTTATTGGGCGCGGATCGTTCGGGATGCAAACGGGCGCTTCCGCCGGATCGTGGAGGCCAAGGACTGCACCCCGGAGGAAGCCCGGATCAGGGAACTGTTCTCCGGCGTGCTGGTGTTTGACAGCCAGGCCCTGTTTGAAACGCTGCCCCGGGTGGACCGCAACAACCTGCAGGGAGAATACTATCTGACCGAGGTGCCGGAATTGATGGCCCGCCAGGGCCTGACGGTGGAAACCTTTCCCACGGACGACGGTGACGACCTGCGGGGCGTCAATACGGCTGAGGATCTGGCCATCTGTGAGCAGGTGCTGCGGAAGCGGGGCATGGGCTGACGCACAGGGCCGGAGCGGAGAAACCCAATAAACAGATTTTGTATCTGTTCGGTATGAACAGCCACCGGCTTTTCGGATCTTCCTATCAATATTGCTTCCGGGCAGGGCTTTTCTGAAATCCCTGCCCTTTTCGTTTCTTCCCGGAAAGTCAGGGAGAAAGAAACGGCCTTTCCTGCCCTTTTTGATACGATTCTTCTTCTAAGATCCAAATTAGCAAGGATGAAATAAAAGCAAAGGGACGACGGGGGTGTTCTCTTTCGGAGCCCGAAAGAGAACCAGAAAGGGCACTATAACGGTGGTGGTCATCGTATAGCTTCTGGCCCGGCCGCTGAAAGCGGCCAACCCGGATGCGATGCATCCGGGGAAAGCCGGGGAACCATCCCCAGGGAAAAGCTCGCTTTTCCCTGGGGATTTCCTCGGCTTTCATTGGGCCAGAAGCTCTCAAGCTTTCCGTAATTCCAGCGTAACACGCGACGATTCCTTGGTTCTACCGATCAAGCAGCTTCGCGAGGAGTGGGTCCAGGGGATCATCCCCTGGCGCGGGGTTCAGGGGCCGCGAAGGCCCCTGCCTCGTCCGCCTGATCCTATGTCACTCTTTGCGAATTGTGTTTGTTTTAGAACGCGAATAGTATGAGCGGCGTGGAGCGAAAAGCGGAACGGAGCCGAAAGATCTATATGCCGGATGCACGCACAGATCCCCCGACTGCGCTTCGCCTCCCGGCTACGGTGCGCTCGGGATGCCGCCGAAGGGTTTTCGTTTCCATCACAATCCGTGAAGAACGCTTTTTTCTGCCCTTGATGACCATGCAGGCCATATCCGCATCGGGACTTGGCTGATCGTGATTTATTTGCTATAATGGCGGTGCGTTTCGCCGGGAGCGAAACAAGCAAGACGCTTCCCGCGGCCTTTGGCCCGGAAGCGGAAGGAGGCGCAAGGAAGATGGCGTGGTATGAAAGCGCGTTGTTTTATCACATTTATCCCCTGGGATTGGCCGGCGCGCCGAGGAAAAATGATTACAGTCAGCCGGTGCATCGGCTGATGGACCTGCTTCCCTGGCTCGGTCACATCCGGGCGTTGGGCTGCACGGGCCTTTATATCGGGCCGCTGTTTGAATCGGGCAGCCACGGATATGACACCACGGACTACCGGAAGCTGGATACCCGTTTGGGGGACAACGCGGATTTGATGCGCTTCGTGGCGGCGTGCCACGAGGTGGGGATCCGGGTGATCCTGGACGCGGTATTCAATCACACCGGCCGGGATTTTTTCGCCTTTCGGGATCTACTGGCGCATCGGGAGAGCAGCCCCTTCAGGGACTGGTACTGTCATGTGGATTTCGGCGGCAACAATGAGTACAACGACGGCTTTTCCTATGAGAATTGGGGCGGCTACAACCTGCTGGCCAAGCTGAACCTGCGCAATCCCCGCGTGGTGGAGTATCACCTGGAATCAGTGCGATTCTGGGTAAAGGAATTCGATATCGACGGCCTGCGGCTGGACACGGCGGACGTGCTGGATTTTGATTTCATGCGCCGTCTGCGGGAAACGGCGGCAGCGGTGAAGCCGGAATTCTGGCTCATGGGCGAGGTGATCCACGGGGATTACAGCCGCTGGGCCAATGACAGCATCCTCCACGCCGTGACCAATTATCACCTGCACAAAGCCCTTTACAGCGGCCACAACGACCATAACTATTTTGAAATCGCGCATACAGTGAAGCGGCAGCTGGATTTGGGCATGGGTTCCCGTCTGTACAATTTCGCGGACAATCACGATGTGGAGCGCATCCGCACCAAGCTGCGCAATCCCGCCCATTTCCTGCCGGTCCACGTGCTGCTCTGCACGCTGCCCGGCATACCGTCCCTCTATTACGGCTCGGAGTTTGGCATCGAGGGCAGGAAGGAACGGGGGTCCGACGCATCGCTGCGTCCCTGCCTGGATTTAAGCGGGCTGCTCAGCCAGCCCAATCCTTACCTGGACATCATCAGGGCCCTGGGTCAGGTGCACGCGCGGGAGCAGGCCCTGTGGTATGGCGATTACCGGGAATTGCAGCTGACCACCACGCAATATGCTTTCGCCCGGGGGGACCTGATCATCACCGTCAATAACGGCGACAGCCCCGCCGCATTTGACCTGCCCGGGGACGGCATATACGCAGGCGCCCTGAGCGGACGGGAAGCGCGCGCGGAGGGCGGACGGCTGCGGGTGGAACTGCCGTCCTGCGGCGGGGAAATCTGGATTCCGCAGCGGGAGGGACGCCCGTCCTACGCGCCTATTGCCCGATCCATTCAACCGCCTGCTCAGCCCGCCGCTCCTTCAGCGCCCACGCCGGAGCCCCGGCGGGCCGCATCGGGCAAGCCGTATGAGGACATGACCGTCAGCGAACTGCAGGCGGAGATCCTGGCTAAAATGGCGGCCAACGGCCCTGTTACCGACCGCATGCGTCAGGACGTGCTTGAAAACGTGTATCACAATTCCCTGCTGAACTGGGTGCGCAGCTTCCGATAACAAATCGCTTATGCCTGCCGCTTGAGGATGCGTGCGCGCAAGCGATTCTGCTTCCGGATACAAAAAAAGACGATGACCCATGGGAAAGTATTTGCGCTTTCCCATGGGTCATTCGTTATAGCGGTCCGCGATGATCATACGGTGATTTCCACGGATGGCGGGCCCGGGGCCGCGTTCAGAAAGCGATAAACTGGGATTTGAACGATTTACTTCCAATTTATCATATCATGTAATTTTATCCCCATCTCTATCCGCATATTGTGTTCTTCAGGTCCATTGTTTGAATAAGCGTATCGGTCAAAGCCGATGATCTCAAACCCTTTCTTCTGATAAAAAGAAACAGCTTTGAAGTTGAAGCTCTGTGTTTCAAGCACCGCCATCCTTGCACCGCTGTCCACAGCGTCAATCATAATTCTTTCCATAAGCAGCGTTCCAATCCCACGTTTACGGTCTGATTCGTCAAAAACACAGATGTTTGAAATCCGAAAGCGGTTATTCCATTTCTCCAAGAAACCCTCGACAAATCCAACCATCCTTCCATGTTCGAACGCGCCATAGGCTACCGGGGCTTCCAGCCAGTCTGACAACATACTGTCGTGAATTGACATCTTTAAATCAATCTCGGCGTAAACCCATTTCATTTCAAAACCATTATTCCTGGGTTCAATGGATAAATATTGATCTGAGTGGATTTCAGCATCGTATTCCTTGCCCTTGTACTCATTGTAATTCAGCTGAGTGATCTCCATTATTTTCTCTCCATTCACGGATTATTTCATTGGGGGCTGCGTAAAGACTAATCCCGATCTGCCGCGAATCTATAAACTGGGATTTCACGCTCTACTGATTCGATAATACTTGAAGCATGCTGTCCATTTGACTTCTCCTTCCATGCAGCCATTGATACATTGGTGGCAAGCATCTGCCAATTATCCTCTCATGGATTCAACTTCGCAAGGGCCTTTCTGTATAATTCGGTAGCGGACGGTTTTCCTTGTTCTGAACACTGAGAATACAGTTCGATCCATTTTTCCACTCCGCTAAAGAGCGTATTCCCGGTTAGTTTCTTCAGATAGTATTCTGCCAATGCTTCTGTCGGTTCCCATGTCTCAAAGCGCCGAAAAGCGTCTTCTTCCCGTAACGCCTGTTTCAGCAGGTAGATAATAAACTCATGCCCGATAAAAAGGAAGCTGTCTTCCGGACTCCTGCAAATTCCGAAAATATCATGTGTTTCAGAAATATCTATGGCTTCAGCACCGTGATGAATCGATGCGACCATAGATGGATGAAATGCTTCCACGGATAATGTACAGCCCACAACTGTCTCCGCCCGTTCGGTAAAGTCACTCTGCTCAAAAAGAGGCATCACTTCGGCAATGTAATCTTCCAGTAATTTCTTGTCCTCCGGCCATATATCGTTGATATAGTGATCGTAATTTCTGACCATGACATCTGCTATTTCTCGCGCAGCTGGGGCAAGAGCAAGATAATGCTCCGGCACGTCTCCGCTGTCTGCCTGGCGGATAATCTCCTGATAATACGATTTTGCGTCTCCAGCCCATTGCGCAGCAGGATAGCAAAGCATAAGGGTATACAGTTCTCCCCAGTGTGATCCCCCTGCGCACGTAATCAGGCGCTCATGCCTCTTTAACGCAGCAAGATCTTCCTCCGGATAATCACCGCGATATTTTGCACCGTAGTCGTTGTCATAACCGCACCTGGCTACTGATAGCATATGATAAATATAATTCGTTTCGCGGTCAGCAATCATTCTGATCTTATTCACTTGTAACCTCCACAAATCCCGATTTGTCGCTATCATCATATCATGGGGAAGAATAGAAAACAAGGGCGCAAGTATACACCGTACCGGTGAAATTGCGTCCATTTGTATTTTATCGCTCAATAAATGTGAGCGGAGGCGACGCGCCCCTCACTCCTCCCGAACGATCTTTATCTCCGCCGGCAGCAGTGCGCGCACGCGGCTGGCTGTGCCGCTCCGGTCCGGGCCCAACACCAGGGTGTCCGCGCCGTATTCTGCGGCGTAGCCGGCAATGGCGGCGGGCACGTCGATTTCGTACAGGACGCTCATCTCCGCGTCGGCCTCATGGGCCAGGGAAAACAGTTCGTCCAGAATGGCCGCTGTGTCAGGGCTGCTCAGCATGTTTTTGCCGAGGCACACATGCAGCACCCGCAAGGGGATGCCCGCCTCCCGGGCCAGCTCCTGCCCCCGGCGGATCAAGCGGGCGCAGTCCTTCTGCACCGTCACGCAGGCAAGCACACAATGCTTTCCGTCCATAAGCTGCCTCACTTCCGTTCCCATTTGCCCACGGCCTTATCGTGGGCGGTGACGGTGAGCATATCGCCCACCTGCCAATCCGGTCTGGGCAGATTGGCGTCGTAGTACAGCAGGCGGTCATCGTTGGGATCATCCATTTTCCCAACGCTGAGGGTCATGGGGTAATACCTGACGCCGTCCCGGATGGCAATATCTTCTTCCATGTCCTTGAATGCGCCGGTGAGGACATGGGTGCGGCCATGGAGCACGCCGTCCAGATGCCGGCGGTACGCCGCTACGGGATGCACCAGCAGGCCGTAAACGAAGACGCAGTAGAAGCCAATGAGCACCGTGCCCACGATGGCGGCCCACTGGATACGATGAACGAAGGCGGCGATGACCCCTGCGGCCAGCAGCGCCGATGGCACTGCCATCCACAGGATCCGGGAATGCAATTGCTTTGAGATGTCCTGATAATCCTGCTCAGTATACAAACACGGTACCCCCGTTTCTGTTGTTGGTTCTTTCTTATGATACCGCAAACCGTCCCCGTTGTACAGCCCCAAACGATGGCGGCCGTGTGACAGGATGCGCTGTTTGGGCTTACGCTTTCTCCGGAGCGAGCAGAAACGCTTCGATCAGCGCGGCGGCCTCGGCGACGGGATCGGCGCGCATATCCAGCCAGTGCAGGTTTTCTTCCTTCCGGAACCAGGTCATTTGGCGCTTGGCGAATTTTTTGATGGCGTTGCCCAGCTCTTCCACCATCTGCGGATAGGGGATTTCTCCCAGCAGATAGCGGGTCAGATAACGGTATTCCAGGCCCAGCTTCATCAGGAACCCGGCGCTGACGCCCTGATCCATCAGGCCCTGCACCTCCTGCACCATGCCCTGATCCAGGCGCCGCTGCAGCCGTTCGTCAATGCGCGCTTTCAGTGTTTCCCTGTCCCAGGTGACGCCCAGCTTCAGGGTGTCGTACCGGGGGGAACGCTTTCCCGGATGGTAGTCGTCCGCGGCCAGCCGCTCCAGCGCCCGCATCACCCGGTTGCGGTTGCGGGGATCTATTTCGGTATCCGGCAGCTTTTCTTTGAGCATTCCGTACAGCGCCGGGGTATCGAAGGTTTCCAGATGGGCGCGAAGGGCCAGGTCCGGCGCTTGATCGGACAGCTCATATCCGTCCGCCACCGCGTCCACATACAGCCCGGTGCCGCCCACCAGGAAGGGAATCCTTCCCCGGGACAGGATGCCGTCGATGGCGGCATAGGCCATGCGCTGAAAATCCGCCATGGAGAAGAAATCTCCCGGCTGGCACACGTCGATCAGGTGATGGGGCACGCCGCGCATTTCATCCTTCGTGATTTTACCGCTGCCCAGATCCAGGCCCCGGTAGACCTGCCGGGAATCGGCGGACACGATCTCCCCGCCGTATTGGGCGGCCAGTTCCACCCCCAGTCCGCTTTTGCCTGAGGCGTTGGTGCCGGCGATCACGATCAGCTTACCCCGCATGCCCCTGTCTCCCTTCCGTTCCTTTCCGTCCTGCTATTGTATCATACTTTCATCCCGCATGTAAAGCCGGGTCATTCCTTGGCCGATGCGTACATATACCGACGAAATATGCATAAATATTTCGTAAAAGCAGTATAATATTCATATATCGGATGAAATCAGAAAAAATCTGAATAAAAATTCATTTTGGGTGTTGACAATCAGGAAAATCGGTGCTATACTGGATCCGTGCTTGGGAAATCAAGGAAACATTCCGTTTTTACAGGAGGATGGAACAATGAAAAAGATGCTTGCGATCGCCCTGGCCCTGTGCCTGATGATTCCCGCCCTGACCGCGTTTGCCGCCGACGGCAAGCTGGTGATGGGCACCAACGCCGCATTCCCGCCCTATGAATACTACGATGGCGACAAAATCGTGGGGATTGACGCGGAGGCCGCCGCGGCCATCGCTGAGAAACTGGGCCTGGAACTGGAAATTGTGGATATGGATTTCAGCGCGATCATTAACGCTGTCGCCAGCGGCAAGGTGGATATCGGCATGGCCGGCATGACCGTCACCGACGAGCGGCTGCAGAGCGTGAATTTCTCCGATTCCTACGCTACCGGCGTGCAGGTGATCATCGTGAAGGAGGATTCGCCCATTGCCTCGCTGGATGATCTGTACGCGGAGGGCGCGTCCTACAAGATCGGCGTGCAGGAAGCCACCACCGGCGACATTTACTGCACCGACGATTTCGGAGAGGATGCCGTGCTGAAGTACAAGACCGGCCCCGACGCCGTGCTGGCGCTGCTTTCGGGCAAGGTGGACTGCGTGATCATCGACAACGAGCCCGCGAAGGCGTTTGTGGCGGATAACGAAGGCCTGAAGATCTTGGAGACCGCTTACGCGGTGGAAGAATACGCCATCGCCATCGCCCTGGATAACGTGGATCTGCTGGAAAAGATCAACGATGCCTTGAATGAACTGATGGAGGACGGCACCCTGGACGCCATCGTAGCAAAGTATATTTCCGCGAAATAAGGACCGGATGTCCATCGCATCAGGGAGCGAGCAATCGCCCCCTTTTGCTTGTATATCGGCATGATCAATCAATCAAAGGATGAGCGCGGATGGAGAAAAAGAAAAAGCGGCTGATCTCGCTGGCTGTGGCGCTGGTGCTGATCGGCGCGGCGACGGCGGGCTATTTCGCCCTGATCAACGAGGATGACGCGCTGAAGCTGCAGGAGGACGGCCGCCTGTCGGATTTTACCATGACCCGGCTGGTGGGCCGCTTTGGCAAAAGCGACGGCGAGGAAAAATACTATAAGGTGGCCGATGTGAGCCAGGAACGCAGCGGCCGGCCGGAGGGGTACAGCAAAGCCCGGAAGATCGAAGACCCCGACGGCGACCCACTGACCAATTTCTTCGCTTACGCGGCGGAGGGCGGCGCGGAAAACGGCCTGATCCTGGTGGACGCCGTGCCCACGGCTGAAATCGGGGAGCAGGCGGGCGACGTCGCCCAGGAATGGGCGGATCAGACGGGCCTGCTGCGCTTTGAACAGGGCAGCGACGGCAGCCGCACCGCGATCTACTATATGGATTCCCTCTATGACGAGGCCAAGATCCGCGTGCGCGTCACCCTGCCTGAAGGGGCGGAAGAGGCGGACCTGCTGGAGCTGTGCGCCTTCATGGCGGGAAAAATCACGCCCGATCGGAAGATTTCTCCCATCGTGAAGGATTTTCGCCGGAATTTCATAAATGGCGATCGGTGGCGGTATTTATGGAACGGTCTGCTGGTCACCCTGGAAATCACCTTGTTTGCCGTGATGCTGGGCATCGCGCTGGGCTCCTTTGTGGCCATGGTGCGCTCCACCTGGGACCAGAACAGCGAAAACATGCGCCCGGGAGCGGGCCGCTTCCTGCTGAATGCGGGGAATAAGCTGTGCCAGATCTACCTGACCGTCATCCGGGGCACGCCGGTGCTGATCCAGCTGATGATCATGTATTTTATCGTGTTTGCCTCCTCGGATAATGGCCGGTTCGTGGCCATCCTGGCCTTCGGCATCAATTCAGGCGCGTACGTGGCGGAAATCATCCGGGGCGGCATCATGAGCATTGATCACGGGCAATTGGAAGCGGGGCGCAGCCTGGGCTTCAATTATGTGCAGACCATGGGCCACGTGGTCCTGCCTCAGGCGCTGAAAAACGTGCTTCCCGCCCTGGCCAACGAATTCATTGTGCTGCTGAAGGAAACCAGCGTGGTGGGCTACGTGGCGGAAAAAGACCTGACCAAGGGCGGCGATATCATTCGCAGCGTCACCCATTCGCCCTTCATGCCCCTGCTGGCTGTGGCGGCCATTTATCTGATCCTGGTCATGTTCTTTACCTGGCTGGTGGGCAAGCTGGAAAGGAGGCTGCGCAGCAGTGACCACTGATGTGATTATTTCCGTTCAGGGGCTGGAAAAGCATTTCGGCGGCGGGGACATCAAGGCCCTGCGCGGCGTCAGCGCCGATATCCACCGGGGCGAGGTGGTGGTGGTCATCGGCCCCTCCGGCAGCGGGAAATCCACCTTTCTGCGGTGCCTGAACTTGCTGGAAACGCCTACGGCGGGCACCGTCACCTTCGAGGGAGTGGACATCACCGATCCCAGGGTGAACATCAACACGCACCGCCAGAAAATGGGTATGGTATTCCAGCATTTCAATCTGTTTCCCCACATGACCGTGCTGAAAAACATGACGCTGGCTCCTGTGAAACTGCTGAAAAAGCCCAGGGCGGAAGCGGAAGCCAAGGCCCGGGGGCTGCTGAAGCGCGTGAACCTGGAAAACCGTGCCGATGCCTATCCCAGCCAGCTGTCCGGCGGGCAGAAGCAGCGCATCGCTATCGTCCGCGCTCTGTGCATGGAGCCGGAGGTGATGCTTTTTGACGAGCCCACCTCCGCGCTGGACCCCGAAATGGTGGGCGAGGTGCTGGACGTGATGAAGCAGCTGGCCCGGGACGGCATGACCATGGTGGTTGTCACCCATGAAATGGGCTTCGCCCGGGAGGTGGCCGATCGGGTGCTGTTCATGGATGAGGGCCAGATCGTGGAAGAGGGCACGCCGGAGAAGATTTTCACCCATCCCGAGCAGCAGCGCACCCGGGATTTCCTGAATAAAGTGCTGTGATACCTGTTCAGACTAATTCTCATCTAAGATCCAAATTGGCAAGGATGAAAAAAAGCAAAGGGACGACGGGGTATTCTCTTTAGCCCGAAAGAGAACCAGAAAGGGCGCCATGACGGCTGCGTTGTCCTACAGCTTCTGGCCCGGCCGCTGAAAGCGGCCAACCCGGATGCATTGCATCCGGGGAAAGCCGGGGAACCATCCCCAGGGAAAAGCTCGCTTTCCCCTGGGGATTTCCCTGGCTTTCTCTGGGCCAGAAGCATCAGACATTCGCAATCCCAGCGTAACACGCGACGATTCCTTGGGTCTATCGATCAAGCAGCTTCGCGAGGAGTGGGTCCAGGGGATCATCCCCTGGCGCGGGGTTCAGGGGCCGCGTAGGCCCCTGCCTCGTCCTCCTGATTTTATGTCACTCTTTGAAAGATTGAAAGATACGGAGCGTATTTTTCGTGCTGGCTAAGCTGAATGAGGGGAGGCGCAGCACCGCTGCGTTGACCGGAATGATGCAACGCCAGCGCGGAAAAGACACCCGTAGATTCAAGATTTTAGGTGAAAACCAGTATCGGACAGAAAAAATGGAAAAGCGGGGCGAAACGCGCTTGCGGGGGATGCAATCCCCATCCGGGCTCAAGCCTCATTTTTCTGAATGAAAACGGCACGGGATCCTGCCCATCCGGTTGGGAACCCGTGCCGATTCTTTGTTTTTCACGGATTGTCAGGGAAACGAACGCCCTTCGGCGTCATCCCGCGTGAGGCGAAGCCTTCTGGCCCGCCGTCAGGCCGGTGTCATTCAAACACGGTGAAGGCGCTATTCCTTATCGCCTTCGTCGTCCTCCTCGTCGGCCAGGAGTTCGTCGGGATCGTTCTCGGCAATTTCCTCGATTTCGGCCAGCGCCTCGTCTTGGGTCAGGCCCTCTTCGGCGGCGTACTCCATGATGGATTCCTCGTCCGGGGCGTCGGAATCCAGATCTGGGTCGCCGTCGGGAGCGGCATTGGCCGCGGCCGATGCATCCGCCTCATCGCCCTTGAGCTTTTTGGCGGGCCTGACCGCGGCCGGCGCCCGCTGCACGTCGGTCAGGGGATAATCCTTCTGCTCGAAGCTGTCCCCCTTGGGCAGGCGGACCCGCACCGTTTCTTTCAGGATGTTCAGGTCGATCACGATGCCGGCCCCGTCGGGGGTGATGACCTCCTTGCCCACCCGGGGCATGCGCTTGCGGGTGGCCTCGTAGTGATCTTCCTCGTATTTGAGGCAGCACATCAGCCGGCCGCACACGCCGGAAATCTTGGTGGGATTGAGGGACAGGCTCTGCTCCTTAGCCATTTTGATGGACACTGGCTGGAAATCGCCCAGGAACTGAGCGCAGCACACCGGCCGGCCGCACAGGCCCAGACCGCCCATCATCTTGGCCTCGTCCCGCACGCCGATCTGGCGCAGCTCGATGCGGGTGTGGAACTGGGAGGCCAGATCCTTGACCAGCGCGCGGAAATCCACCCGCTTGTCAGAGGTGAAATAGAACAAGATCTTGGAATTGTCGAAGGTGTATTCGCAGCCCACCAGCTTCATTTGCAGCTTGTGCTCGTCCACCTTTTTCTGGCACGTGGCCATGGCGTCCTTTTCCCGGGCGCGATTGTCCAACTGGTGCTGGGCATCCTCCGGCGTGGCGATGCGGATCACCCGGCGCAGCGGCGGGGTGATTTCCTCGTCGCCGACCTCCTTTACGCCCGTTACCACCTCGCCGTATTCCATGCCGCGCACTGTTTCCACAATGACGGCGTCCCCGGCGGTGGGCCACAGGGGGCCGGGATCGAAATAATAGAGCTTGCCTGCGTTCCTGAACCGAACGCCGATTACACTTGCCATTTGCTTGCTTCCTCCGATATGGTTTGCAAAAGTCCTTCCGACAGAGCGGCCCAGCCCACGTTGGCGTTTTTTTGCCGCCGGGCGTCCATGATGGCCGTCAGAATATTCAGCAGGCTTTCCGGCGGCGCGGTCCGCCAGCGGGAAGGGGCTTCTTCCCCCTCCAGGGGCGCGCCGGCCAGCTTTTCATGCAGCAGCGCGCGGATTTCCTGCTCCAGAATATTCAGCAGCCGGCTGCCCGCGTCTTTCTGATCCCGGAGTACCTGGGCGGCGCCGGGCAGATCCGCGGCGCTTTCCACCGATAAAAAGCTGCGCCGCACCGTGTCCCGTGCAGCCCAATAGCTTTCATCCTCCTGCATTTGCAGGGCCAGGCCCGGGCTGCCCTCGCAGTAGAGCGCCAGGGCGTGGACCCGTTCCGCGGGGATGCCGCGGCCGCGCAGTAATTCCGCGATGCGCTCCTGGGACCATGGCTGCATGCGGATCACCCGGCAGCGGGAGCGGATGGTGGGCAGCAAAGCCGTTTCAATATCCGCTGTCAGCAGGAAATACGTGTCCTCCTGGGCCTCTTCCAGGGTTTTGAGCAGGCAGTTTTGCGCCTGCGGGGTCATTCTTTCCGCGTTTTCGATGACCACCACCCGCCGTCCGCCCTCCAGGGCATGACGGCTGAGGGTGTCGATCATTTCGCGCAGGGCGTCGATTTTGATGGTCTTTTCCCGGGGCGCCGGAGCGGGAAACAGGGCGTCCGGATGGGTGCGGGCGGCAAACCGGCGGCAGTCCCGGCATTGGCCGCAGGGCCTGTCCCCACTGCCGGTGCACAGCAAACCCTGCGCCAGCAGCCCGGCCAGCGTTTTTTTGCCGATGCCGGCCTCGCCGATCAGCAGGGTGGCGTGGGCCATGCGCCCGGAAAGAAAATCGTGATAAAGGGCGAGGAGCGCGTCACTCCCCGCTGTCATGGACCGGATCGTCGGCCCCTGACACGCGTCAATACTTAACAAATTGATCCACCGTCATCACAAACACCGTCGCGCCGCCCACCGTCACCTCAATGGGAAAGGAAGCATACATGCCCGCCGTGCCGCCCATGGTGATGGGGGAGGTGGCGATCTGCTTGCGGCTTTTGCACACTTTTTCAATGATACCCATGCAGGTCTGCAGCCGGGCGTCCTCCACGCCCGCCAGCAGGGTGGTGTTTCCGGATTTGAGGAAGCCGCCGGTGGTGGCCAGTTTGGTTACGCCGAAGCCTTCGTCCATCAGCGAATTGATCAAACGGGACGCGTCCTCGTCCTGAACGATCGCAATCACCAGCTTCATGGGCTTTCTGCCTCCTTATCAGCAAAATCAATGCGCTGTTCACGCGGAAAAGAAGGAATCCTTGGGGCCATTATACAGCATTTTTGCAAAAATATCAATGGGGGAAGCAACTTGACATCGGCGGCCTTTTCCGCTACAGTATGGAAGGGCTGCCCCACTCAAAAGAACAAGGAGATGCGATGAAGCGATGCGTATGGGATTTTTACGGCACGGCGCTGCGGGAAAGCGGGCGCTTTGCCTGACGGCGGCGCTGCTGACGGCGCTGCTGCTGTGTGCCCCGGCGCTGGCCGATGACAGCCAGCCTGCGCCGCCTTCCTACCGCCATGTGTGCATGCCGTCCAAAAGCGCCGGCGGCGCCACCGTTTATGCCCAACCCGGCACGTCCTCTGCGGTGATCACCAAAATTTCCGCCGCGGGAGAACTGGTGGTGGTGGGCGAAACCAGCAATTATTACCGCGTGCTGGTGGGCGACCAATTGGGCTATGTGCAGAAAGAAATGGTACGCCTGACTGCGCGGGCGGACAGCGAAGCGCTGCCGGAGGCCATCCTGGGCACGGCGGCGCTGGAGGATCCCATTCCCAAATTGTTCAGCAATTACCTGGTCCTCACGGGCAGCATCGTATCGGACGTGCCGGTGGACACGCTGTTCGCCTATCTGTGGGATGAAAGGCATTTCACGGTGGAAAAGGCGTATATGCGCACGCTGGAACGGCCGGCCGCTTCCATTTCCGCCTCCACCCTGAAAAGCTTCCTGCCCATCGGCAACGTGGATGGCGGACGCAAGACCCTGGTGATCCAGGGCGCCGCCAACGGGGAGCTGCGGGTGCTGTTCCGCTCGCCGGTTTACATCCGGGGCAAGCAGGAGGATCCCTCCAGCGTGACGGGCATGTGCGCGGGCCTCAATGACGCGTTGCTGGATACCAAAGTATCCACCGCCTGGATGCCCACCAAGAGGCAGCCCGCGCTGACGGTGACCATTCCGGAGGCGGCCGACGCCACGCTGATGACCATCGAGTGGAAGGTGATCCCCGACAGCTTCACGGTGGAACTGTACGGCGACGGGAACCGGCTGATTTCCAGCGATATCCGGGAAACGGGGCGCTATGTCGACTGGGTGGCCTTGACCCGGGAGGTGCGCACGGTGACGGTTGCTCCCGTGGGCGAGGAGGCGGGCATATCCACCCTGCGGGTCTACGGGCAGACCTATTCCCGCCACGCGGTGCAGCAGTGGGAGGATATTCCGGAAAAGATCGACATCCTGGCGGTGTCCACCCACCAGGATGACGAATTCCTGTTCCTGGGCGGCACCATCCCCTACTACAGCTGGCGGGACGATGTGACGCTGGCGGTTATGTACATGACCGACGGCGGCCGCATGCGCATGCGCGAGGCGCTGGAAGGCCTGTGGACGGCGGGCCTGCGCTATTATCCCATCACCCTGGGCATGGAGGACAAGTATTCCCTGAACAGGGATCAGGCCGGAGGCCGATGGAAAAAATACGATCCGGCAGCCCTGGTGGTGCGCGCCCTGCGGCGCTATAAGCCCGAAGTGATCGTGTGCCAGGATTTTAACGGCGAATACGGCCATGGGCAGCACCAGTATACGGTGCAATTGCTGTCGGAATGCCTGGCGCTGGCCAACGACCCCACTTTCGATCCCGCATCCGCCGCGCAGTACGGGGTGTGGCAGGTGAAGAAAATGTACAGCCACCTGTATCCGGAAAACCAGATCAGGATGAAATGGGATCAGCCCCTGGATTCCACCGGGGTGATCACGCCCATGTTCCTGGCCAAGGAGGCCTATGACAAGCACCGCACCCAGCAGGCCAGCTTCAGCATGGAATACCACGGCGAACTGTACGACAACACCATGTTCGGCCTGTATTACAGCGCTGTCGGGCCTGATGTGGAAAAGAACGATTTCATGGAGAACGTCCGCTGACCGCCCGGACGGCACTTGTCAATTCCTTGCTTATATGATAAAATAATATGTCTTTTTGCAAGGCTTTTTTGCGAAGGAGTGGAAGCCATGGTTCATGTGTATCTGGATGCCATGGGCGGGGACGACGCCCCGCAGTGTGTGGTGGACGGCGCGGCGGAGGCCCTTCGGGCGGACAGCGACCTGAAAATAACCCTGGGCGGCCCTGCGGCACAGGTGGAAAAGCTGCTGGTGAATATGGACGATGTGCGTTCCCGCATCACCGTGGACGACTGCCCCGAAATCATCACCAACCACGACGCGCCGGTGATGGCCATCCGGCAGAAAAAGCAGTCTGCCCAGGTGAAGGGGATGCTGCTGGTGCGGGACGGGGGAGCGGACGCCTTTGTGTCCGCAGGATCCACCGGGGCCACCCTGGCCGGCGGGATGTTCCGGCTGGGCCGGATCCCGGGGGTGGAGCGCCCGGCCCTGGCGCCTTTGCTGCCCAATGGCAAGGGCCATTTCTGCCTCATTGACTGCGGCGCCAATGTGGATTGCCTGCCGGCCTACCTGCCCCAGTTCGGGGTGATGGGCGCGGCTTATGTGAGGTGCGTGCTGGATATCGCCGATCCCCGGGTGGGCCTGGTGAACATCGGGGCGGAGAGTGAAAAGGGCAACGCGCTGGTGAAGTCGGCCTATCCCCTGATGGAAAAGGCGCCTTTCCGGTTCATCGGCAACGTGGAGGGACGGGACATCACCGCGGATCTGGCCGATGTGGTGGTGTGCGATGGCTTTTCCGGCAACCTGATCCTCAAATTCATGGAGGGCGTGGCCGGCACGCTGATGGGCATCATCAAAAAAGAAATGATGGCTGACTTCCGGGGGAAAATGGGCGGCCTGATCGCCAAGCCCGCTTTCCGTCGGGTAAAAAAAGTGATGGATTACACCGAGGTGGGCGGCGCGCCCCTGCTGGGCGTGAAAGGCGTGGTGGTCAAAGCCCACGGCTCCAGCAATGCCCACGCCATCGCATGCGCGATCCGCCAGGCCACGACCATGAAGCGCCGGGGCCTGGTTGATGCCATAGAGAACGAGATTTCAAAGCAATTGCAGCAAGCGGAATGAAAAAAGGAGGAAAAAGGATCATGGTGTACGAAACAGTGGCCGGCATGATTGCCAAGCAGTTGAAGATGGATGTGAAGGATATCACCCCCGACAAGCGCCTGGTGGAGGATCTGAAGGCCGACAGCGCCAACGTGATGGTGCTGATCATGGACCTGGAGGACGAGTTCAACATGACGGTGGACGATTCCGCCATCACCACCCTGCGCACGGTGGGCGATGTGGTGAAATATATCGAAGAGCGGCAATGATCTTGTCCGCGGCGGATCTGGGCGGCGCGTTCACGGGTGCGTGGACGCGCCGTCCGTCAGGCTGCTTTCAGATAAGGCTGAGCCCAGGGATGCGCCCCGGTCAGCCTTATCTGAGCGCAGAAACAAACGGAGGACAGCAATATGGCGGATTTTTCGGCGCTGCAGCAGGCCATCGGCTACCGATTCACCCGGCAGGGGCTGCTGAAGCAGGCGCTGACCCATCCTTCCCTGGGGCACAATCATAACCAGCGCCTGGAATTCCTGGGCGACGCGGTGCTGGAATTGTGCGTCAGCGAGAAAATATACGAAAACCATCCGGAAATGCAGGAAGGCGCCATGACGCGCCTGAGGCAGAAGCTGGTGCGGGAAGAAAAACTGGCGCAGATCGCCCGGGAAATCCGGCTGGGGAACGCGCTGCTGATGGATAAAAGCTGCGTGGTCACCGGCGGGCGGGACAACCCCTCCGTGCTGTGCGACGCCTTTGAGGCGGTGCTGGCGGCTGTATACCTGGACGGCGGCATCGAAGAGGCCCGGGCCATGGTCGCCCGCCTGATCGGCGACTGTACGGAAAGCGGGGAAAACGACGCGAAAAGCGCCCTGCAGGAGTATTTGCAGGGCAAGGGCCATCCCATGCCGGCCTATGAAACCGTGGGGGAAGAGGGGCCGCCCCACGAGAGGATCTTCACCTCTGCCGTGCTGGTGGAGGGAAAAGAAATCGCCCGGGGCCAGGGCACCAGCAAAAAACGCGCCGAGCAGGAAGCTGCCCGGATCGCGCTGCAAATGATCACACGTGCGGGGGAATAAAGGGAAATGCGCCTGAAAAAGCTGGAAATCAACGGGTTCAAATCCTTTGCCGACCGGACGGAGATCGTGTTCAACCAGGGCATCACGGGCATCGTGGGCCCCAACGGATCGGGAAAGAGCAACATAGGCGACGCGGTGCGCTGGGTGCTGGGCGAGCAAAGCGCCCGGGTGCTGCGCGGCGCGAAAATGGAAGACGTCATCTTCGGCGGCACCGCCAAGCGCAAGCAGGCCTCCTATTGCGAGGTTTCTTTGGTATTCGATAACGAGGACGGCGCCCTGAAATCCAATTTCGCCGAGGTGGCGGTCACCCGGCGCGTGTACCGCAACGGGGACAGCGAATACTATCTGAATAAAACCGCCTGCCGCCTGAAGGACATTCTGGAGCTTTTCCGGGACACCGGCATCGGCCGGGACGGCTATTCCCTGATCGGCCAGGGCCGGATCGACGAGATCCTGTCCGCCAAGAGCGAGGATCGGCGCCAGGCCTTTGAAGAGGCTGCCGGCGTGATGACCTACCGTGTGCGCAAGGAGGAAGCGGA
This sequence comes from Clostridia bacterium, assembly GCA_017524615.1. Lineage (GTDB taxonomy): Bacteria > Bacillota > Clostridia > Christensenellales > Aristaeellaceae > RUG563. The sequence goes on from JAFXVJ010000007.1 coordinate 76,961, forward strand.
AAGAAAGCTGGCCCGCACCCGGGATAATCTGAGCCGCGTCAACGATATCCTGGAGGAGCTGGGCTCCCGGGTGGAGCCGCTGGAAAAGCAGGCGGCGGTGGCCAAGGAATACCTGGAACTGGCAGATCGTCTGCGCACCCTGGAAATCAACATCTTCCTGATCCGCCATGACAAGGTGAAGGAGCGCATTTTCGCCCTGGATCAGACGCTGGAAGGGCTTCGGGATATACTGCTGCATCATGAAGCCCGGCTCAATGAAAACACGCATGAGCGGGAACAGCTGGACGAGGCTATTTCCTTGCTGGAGGAAGCGGTGGCCGGGGCCCGGCGGGAGCATCTGGCCGCCAATGATCTGCTATACGGGGCGCAGGCGGAGCGGGAGCGCACCGCGCACCTGATCCGGTCGGCCCGGGAAAACCTGGAGCGCATCACCGCCGAGCGCACGGAGGCGGAGCGCAAGCGGGAGGAGCTGCAGGCCCTGTTTGATCAGGGCGAGCAGGACGCCCGGGAAAGCGGCGACGCCCTGGAAAAAGCCCGGCAGGAGCTGGGACGGGAGCAGGACCGGCTGGATGCGTTCGTCACCGACGTTCAGGAAAAGGAACAGATCCTGGAAACCCACAAGGCGGACATCCTGTCGGCCATGAACCGCCTGTCCGATGTACGCAGTCAGCAGGCCCGCCAGCAGGCCACCTGCGCCCAGATGAAAAAGCGGCTGGGCGAAATCGAGCAGGCGGTGAAGGAGAGCGGCGATAAGCAGCAGAGCCTGGTAAGCGCCCTGCGGGCAGCGGAGAGCCAGGCGGCGGAGGTGGAGGAGGGGCTCACGGCGCTGAAAAACGACGCCGCGGCCTGCGAAGGCCGGCTGCGCGCCCTGACCGCCCAAACCCAGGAAACCGCCGAGCGGGCCCAGAGCTTGAATGTAAAATATCAGGGGGATGTGAGCCGCCTCCGCCTGATGGAGGAAATGAGCCGGGAAATGGAGGGATACAACCAGTCCGTCCGCAAGGCTTTGGCTTACGCCCAGGGGGATAAAAGCGTCCGGGGCGTGGTGGCCCGGCTCATGCAGGTGCCCAAGGAACTGGAAACCGCCATTGACATGGTGCTGGGCGGCGCCCTGCAGAATATCATCACCGAGGATGAGGAGGCGGCCAAGCGCCTGATCGATTACCTGCGGGTGAATCGCCTGGGCCGCGCCACCTTCCTGCCCATGACCAGCGTCACCAGCCGGGTGCTGACACGGGATGAACGGCGGCTGCTGTCCATGCCCGGGTGCCTGGGCGTGGCAAGCGAACTGATTTCTTATGCGCCGGAATACCGGGGCGTCATGGAGAACCTGCTGGGCCGGACCGTGATCGCCCGGGATCTGGACAGCGGCATTCCCATCATGCGGGCGGGGCATCACGCCTTCCGCCTGGTCACCCTCAGCGGCGACGTGATGCATTCCGGCGGCTCCATGACCGGCGGCACGGCGCAAAAAAGCGCCGTCAGCCTGCTGGGCCGGGAGCGGGAAATGAAGGAGCTGCAAAAGAACCTGGAGGGCGAACGAAAGGATCTGGCCGCCCTGCGGGATCAGCTGACCCACATGCAGTCCCAGCGCGAGGATCTCAAGCGCCTGCGCAACGAGGCCATGGAAAGGGTGCACCAGGAAGAAATCGCCGTGGCCAGGGAGCAGGAGCGCGTGTTCAACGCCAAGGCGGAGCTGTCTGCCGCGGCGGAGCAATTGCAGCGCACCCGCGCCGCCCGGGAGCAATTAACCGAAAGCATCGCCGAAATTGAGCAGGATCTGGCCCGGGCCCAGTCCGCCGCCGACAGCCAAAGCATCGACCAGGAGGCCATGAACCGGAAAACCGAGGCGCTGCAAAAGGCCCTGTTTGACGCCCGGGAAAAGGCGGAAACGCAGCGGGACCTGGTGACAAAAATGCGTTTGCAGTACGCGGAGCTTTCCTATGCCCTGGATACCCTGCAGCGGGATAAGCAGCGCAGGGATCGGGAAATGGACGCCCTGTCACAGACGCTCATGCGTCTGGATGGGGAAAAGGAAGAACGGGAACGCCAGATACGCGAGGCCGAACAGCAGCTGCGGCTTCAGGAACAGGACTGCCGGGAGCAGGAAAAGCAGGTGGCCCTGTGCCAGGAAAAGGTGGACGGCCTGGAAGCCCGCCGCCAGGAAAAGGCGGCCCGCCAGCGGGAATGCGTGCGCCTGAGCGAGGAAATCCATCAGGCGTACGACGAGGACAGCATGAAGCTGCATCGCACCGAGCTGAGCCGCGACCGGGCAGACAGCGAGCTGAAGGTGATGACCGACCACATTTTCAACACCTACGATCTCACCTATGCCAGCGCGGAGGAATTCCGTGCCGAGGGCAAATTTGAATTGGGCGCGGCGGATAAGGAGGCGGCGGGCCTGCGCAGCCGCATCCGGGAGATGGGCAACGTGAACGTGGGCGCCATCGAGGAGTACGCCGCCACCAAGGAGCGCTTTGACGGCCTCACGGCCCAGCAGCAGGATCTGACCCGGGCGGAGGAGGACCTGCAAACGCTGATCGCCCGGCTGCTGTCCCAGATGGAAAAGCAGTTCGTGGCGGAATTTACCAAGCTGGGCGGGTTTTTCAAGGAAACCTTTGCCCGCCTCTTCGGCGGCGGCCAGGCGGAGCTGCGCCTGACCGATCCGGACGATGCCCTGAACTGCGGCATCGAAATCATCGCCCAGCCCCCGGGAAAGAAGCTGCAATTGCTCAGCCTTCTGTCCGGCGGCGAGCGGGCGCTGACCGCCATCGCCATCCTGTTCGCCATGCTGAAACTGAAGCCTACGCCGTTTTGCATCCTGGACGAAATCGAAGCGGCGCTGGACGAGGCCAATATCGGCTATTTTGCCGACTACCTGTCCGAGTACGCCAAAACCACCCAGTTCGTGGTGGTCACCCACCGCAAGGGCACCATGGAGCGCTGCGACGCCCTGTACGGCGTAACGATGCAGGAGCGGGGGATCAGCGGCATGGTATCGGTGAATCTGCAGGACTATGAGTAACCGGGGCGCGTCGCGGCGATTGCCGCGCACCACTGCCAATCCTCTTTGAAACGAATATAAAGGAGGCTATCAACATGGGCTTTTTTCAACGCTTGAAGCAGGGCCTGTTCAAAACCAGATCGGGACTCACGGACAAGGTGGACGAGCTGGTGAAAAACACCCGGGAAATCGACGATGATTTCTATGACGAGCTTACCGACATCCTGATCCTGGCGGATGTGGGCGTGGCCGCCACCACCGACATCATCCAAAAGCTGCAGCAACAGGTGCAGACCCAGAAAATCAAGGACGCGGATCAGGCCCGGGAAATCCTCAAGCAGATCATCGTGGAGGAAATGAACATTCCCCGGCCGGTGCTGCGCTGGCCCATGGTGATGTTCGTGGTGGGCGTCAACGGCGTAGGGAAAACCACCACCATCGGCAAGCTGGCCCTGCGCTTCCAGGAAATCGACCGCACCGTGATGCTGGCCGCGGCCGACACCTTCCGCGCCGCCGCCGACGAGCAGTTGGCCGTGTGGGCGGAGCGGGCCAACGTGCCCATCATCCGCGGCCAGGAGGGCGGCGACCCCGCTTCCGTGGTGTACGATGCGGTGCAGAGCGCCAAAGCCCGGAAAACCGATCTTTTGATCGTTGATACGGCGGGCCGCCTGCACAACAAAAAGAACCTGATGGATGAGCTGTCCAAAATGCGCCGGATCATCGACCGGGAATACCCGGAGGCGGAAATGCGCTGCATGCTGGTGCTGGACGCCACCACCGGTCAGAACGGCATCCAGCAGGCCAAGCAGTTCAAGGAAGCGGCGGAAATCAACGGCATCGTGCTGACCAAGCTGGACGGCACCGCCAAGGGCGGCGTGGCCATCGCCATCCGGAAGGAACTGAATATCCCCGTGTGGTACATCGGCGTGGGCGAGGGGATCGACGATCTGCAGGCCTTCGACGCCAAGGAATTCGTGAACGCCTTGTTCTGAATAAAGGCGGGATGCGAATGGGGAAGAGGGGAAGCGGCAGGCGCTGCGCGCCAATGAACCCCTCATCCCGTCTGTCCGCCGCGCGATTCCCTGCCAACTTGTCCTTTTCTTCGCTTTATGCTACAATGCCTGAGGTGTCTGCGTGATGAAGCTGCTGCGGCTGTTTTCCAGAAAACCCATGTTTTCCGATGGGGAGATCGACCTGGTGCTGAGCAATCAGGATGTGGCCGATCCGTCCTGCGGCATCGAGGATGGGTATCTCTTTTCCATATATCGGTGCCAAACCCGGGATTATGTGGGGTACGTCAGCCTGCGGCTGGGAGAAAGCCCGGGGCTCTATTATCTGGGCCATATCGGCTACCGCATCGAGGAGAACCACCGGGGCCACCATTACGCGGAAAAAGCCTGCCGGCTGCTTGAGCCGCTGATCCGGCGGCTGCGCCTGGGCAGCGTGGTGATCACCGCCAACGTGGAAAACACCGCCTCCCGGAGAACCTGCGAACGGCTGGGCTGTGAACTGGAGCGCATCGCCCCCGTGCCGCCGGAGCAGCGGACGCTCTGCGCCGGGGCGCTGCAGAAATGCCGCTATATCTGGCGCATGGATCAGCCCTGATCAACATACAATAGATGGAAGAAGCCGGAAAGGAGCAAGCCCATGTTTTTGACCGCGAAGGGCGTGAGCATCCACTATGAGCAAAGCGGCGCGACGGGAAAAAACGTGCTGCTGCTTCATGGCTGGGGCTGCTCTGTGCAGCATTTCGCCCCGATTGCCCAGGAACTGGCGAAGGATAGCCGGGTGACGGCGATCGATTTTCCCGCCCACGGGGAATCGGGCCGCCCGCCGGAACCCTGGGGCGTGGCGGAGTTTGCCGACTGTGTGAAGGATGTGATCAGCCAGCTGCATCTGGCCCCTTGCGATATCATCGCCCATTCCTTCGGGGGCCGGGTGGCGCTGTATCTGGCGGCCCACGAGCCGCAATGGGTGAACCGGCTGGTGATCACCGGCGGAGCGGGCATCAAAAAGCCGCAAACGGAAGAGCAGAAAAGGCGAAGCGAGGAATACCGGAAAAAGAAGCAGACCCTGATGGGGCTGACGAAGCTGCCGCTGTTTGGCGCTATGGCGCAAAAGGGGCTGAAAGCCTTGCAGGAAAAGTACGGCTCTCCTGACTACAACGCCCTGGACGACGAAATGAAAAAGACCTTTGTGAAGGTGATTTCAGAGGATCTGTCGCCCCTGCTGCCTCAGATCCAGGCGTCCACGCTGCTGATCTGGGGGGAAAACGACACCGAAACGCCGCTGTGGATGGGCCAGAAGATGGAGAAAGAAATCCCCGACGCGGGCCTGGTGATTTTTGAAAACGGCGATCATTTCGCCTATTTGCGCCAGTGGCCCCGGTTTGTGACCGTGGTGCGGGCGTTTTTGACGTGAGGGAAGGGGCGAAGCATGGCGTTCCCGCCGGCGCGTTTCGCCCTGCTTCTCTGTTCCGTGACGAACCGTTACCGTAGATCATTGACCAAAGGAGAAAAGGAGAAGGTATGCAAAGGATTTGGCCGCACCTCCTGCTATGCCTGGCCGAAGCCACCGCCATGGTGCTGGCGGCCCGTGGTCTGCTGCACTATTTTCAATTGGAAAGCTATCAGTTCCGGGGTTATTTCAAAACTGTTTCGCGGCAATGGCGCAAAGCGTGGCTGCCGGGACTGATACTCGGAATCGGATTTGCGGTCTGCTGCGTCCCGGTGATCCTGCTGGGGAAGGGGAGCTATCCACCGCCGGCTTTTATCATGCTCGCGGCTGTGCAGGCGCTGCTGGGTTTTCTGCTGTACAGGCAGGCGGTGAAAACGCCGCAGAAAAAGAAATTCGTCATGACCGCCCGGATGAAGCGGCTGTACGCCGTCCTGGCGCTGGTCTGCGCCGGCGCTGTGGGCCTGAATATCTGGATCGCCGTGCGCCGCTGCGGTTTGGCCATGGAGGATCCAAGCGGCGCATGGGAAGCGTGCCTGTGGTATATCCGCCCCTCCCTGTTCCTGCCGTTGCTGACGGCGCTGGCGGGGCTGATCGCCTGGCCCATCGAGCGGCTGATCTTCCGCCTGTATTTCAGGGACGCGGAAAAGAAGCTGCTGGAAAACCCCCGGCTGATCCGCATCGGCATCACGGGCAGCTACGGGAAAACCTCCACCAAATTCATCCTGGCGGAGATCCTGGGGCAGAAATACAACGTGCTGGCCACCCCCGCTTCCTTCAACACCCCCATGGGCGTCACCCGCATCATCCGGGAGCGGCTGAGCCCCTCCCACCAGGTGTTCATTGGGGAAATGGGCGCGCGGCACGTGGGGGAGATCAAGGAACTGTCCCATTTGGTGCACCCGCAAATCGGCATTCTGACCGCCGTGGGGCCCCAGCATTTGGATACGTTCAAAACCGTCGAGCGAATCGAGAAAACAAAATATGAATTGATCGACGCCCTGCCGCAGGACGGGCTGGCGGTTTTCCTGCATGACGGCGGCATCGTGAGCAAATTATATGAAAAGACGGAGAAGCCCAAAATGCTAGCGGGACGGGAAAACGCCGACGCCTGGGCCACGGACATATCGGTTTCGCCCAGCGGCAGCCATTTCACCCTGCATCTGCTGGGCTGGGAGCCGTTCCCGTGCGAAACCGTGCTGCTGGGCCGTCACAACATCGGCAATATCCTGGCTGCCTGCTGCGTGGCGAAGCATCTGGGCCTGAACCGGGAACAGATCAAGCGGGGCATTCAGCAGCTGAAGCCCGTGGAGCACCGGCTGCAATTGCTGAAAACCGCCGGAGGCGTGACGGTGATCGACGACGCCTTCAACACCAACCCCACCTCCAGCAAGGAAGCGCTGGCGGTGCTTTCCTCCTTCCCGGGCCGTAGGGTGATCGTTACCCCCGGCATGGTGGAATTGGGCCCGGAAGAAGAAAAATTCAATGAAGAATTCGGCCGGGCCATGGCGGAGTGCGTGGACGTGGCTGTGCTGGTGGGCAAAAAGCACACCGCACCCATCAGGGCGGGGCTGGAGGCAACGGGCTTCCCAACGGAACACATCCATACCGCCGCCGGCCTGGATGAGGCCATCCGCATCGTGAACGGCATCCTGCGGCCCGGCGACGTGGTGATGTATGAAAACGATCTGCCGGATCATTACAGCGAATCCTGACAGGCTGAATCCGGAGGAATGGGCCCGGAGCATCTGCATGGCTATTTTTGCAGGGGAGATGGAAAAAACCGTTCATGGACATCCAAAGAACGGCTTTTCCCGGATGGCTCCCAAAAGGAGGAACGATGACAAAAATCCAATTGGGCGTGGCTTTCGGCAGCCGCACCTGCGAGCATGAGGTATCCATCATCAGCGCGGTGCAGCTGATGTGGAACGTGAACCGGGAGAAGTACGACGTGATCCCCGTGTACATCAGCCAGAAGGGCGAATGGTTCACCGGGGAGCCGCTGAAGGATATCAAAACCTTCACGCCCTTTGATCCGTTTCGAAAAGGCATCCTGCCGGTGCACCTGGATTTGACCGCGGGCTCCGGGGCGCTTTTGCATTACGTCCCGCCCAAGGGATTGCTGGGCGGCGGGAAGGAAGAGGTGGTGGCCCGGCTGGACGCGGTGATCCCGGTGATGCACGGCCTGCACGGGGAGGACGGCTCCCTCCAGGGCGTCCTGGAGCTGGCGGGCATCCCTTATTCCTCCACGGGGGTCACAGGCTCCGCGGTGGGCATGGATAAAATCGTCATGAAGCAGTTTTTCCGGGGCTGCGGTTTCCCCGTGCTGCCGGATTGCGCGATGACCCGCACGGAATTTGAGCGGGACGCTGAAGCCGCCATGAACAAAGTGGAAGCGGCGCTGCCCTATCCCGTGTTTGTCAAGCCTGCGTGCCTGGGCTCGTCCATCGGCGTCAGCCGGGCGGACGGGCGGGAGAAACTGCGCGGCGCCCTGGAATTGGCTTTCTCCTACGATCGCCGGGTGCTGATCGAGCAGGGGCTGGATCGTCCCATCGAGGTGAACTGCTCGGTGCTGGGGTTTGACGGGGAAAGCAAAGCCTCGGTGCTGGAAATGCCCAACAGCGGCGAGGGATTCCTGGACTTTTCCGAAAAATACCTGGCGGGCAGCGGCGGCAGCAAGGGCATGGCCAGCCTGAAGCGCATCGTGCCCGCGCCCATTGGGGATGAGATGACGCAGACCCTGCAGGCCCTGTCCCGGCAGGTGTTCGACGCCATGGACTGCAAGGGCGTGGTGCGCATCGACTACATGCTGGACCGCCACAGCGACCGCTATTACATCACCGAAATCAACACCATCCCGGGCTCTTTGGCCTATTATCTGTGGCAGGAAACGGGCATGCCCTACAGTCAGCTCATTGATGAAATGGTGGACTGTGCCCTGCGGGCTCACCGGGAAAAGGAGCGCAATTCCTTTGCCTTTACCTCCGACATCCTGTCCGGCGTGCAGCTGGGCGGCGCGAAAGGGGCCAAAGGCGGCAAGCTGAAGCTGTAACGGAGGCAGATTTTGCAGTATCGCGGAACGTATATTCGGGTGGATCTGGACGCCATCGCGCACAACGCCCGGGCGCTGAAAGCGTCTGTCGCGCCCACGCCCCACATGATGGCGGTGGTGAAGGCCAACGCCTATGGCCACGGACTGGTGCCGGTGGCGGAAACGGCCCTGAAAAACGGGGCGGACTGGCTGGGCGTAGCCATTCCAGAGGAGGGGGAGACCCTGCGCCAGGCGGGGATCACCGCGCCGATCCTGGTGCTGGGCGCCGTCAACCGAAGGGGCGCGGAGGCCAGCGCGCGGTGGGGCCTGACCCAAACCGTGTTTGACCCGGAACGGGTGCGGATGCTGGAGGACGCGGCGGCCCTGCAGCAAAAGACCGTCAGCGTGCACCTCAAATGCGACACTGGCATGGGCCGCATCGGCGTGCGCACAGCGCAGGAGGCCCGGGCGGTGCTGGATGAAATCGGCCGCTGCTCCCACGTGCGCCTGACCGGCGCGTTCACCCACTTCGCCGACGCGGACGGGGAGGACGACGCCTATTCCCTGGAACAGATCCGGCGGTTTGATTCCCTGCGTGCCGTGCTGCCCCGGGATCTTCTGATCCATGCGGCGGCCAGCGCCGCGGGCCAGCGCTACCCCCAGGCCCGGTACGATATGGTGCGGGAGGGCATCGCCCTGTACGGCTGCGCGCCGGTCAACGGATGCCCGGCCCTGCGGCCCGCCCTGAGCTGGCATACCGAAATCGTGTTCGTCAAAACCGTACCGGCGGGGGCCTGCGTCAGCTATGGGTGCACCTGGCGGGCCCCAAAGGAGGCCCGTGTGGCCACGCTGCCGGTGGGCTACGGCGATGGATACCATCGGGCCTTATCCGGCAAAGCGTTCGTGCTCATCGGCGGCCATCGCTGCCCCGTGATCGGCCGGGTGTGCATGGATCAGATCATGGCGGATGTGACCGACGCGCCGGAAAATGCTTGCCGGATCGGCGCGCCTGTGGTATTATTGGGGCGGCAGGGGAGCGAAACCATCACCGCGGAAGAGCTGGCTGCCTGGGCAGGCACCATCAGCTATGAAATGCTGCTGGCCGCCACGGCCCGGGTACCCGTGATGTTCGGCCCGTCGCCCGCGGCGGAGTGATGCGTTTGCCCGATAAAGGCCATCCGCCTTGCCGGTCTTTTTCCGCTCCGGCCTGAGCCGGAACGAAAATCCATTCCAAATCCTTTGACGTTTTGATCTGAGAAACAGACAGGTACAGCAGAGCCTTCTATAAGGACGGACAAAAGGGGACAGCTATGCAGAATCAGGCAAAAAAGAACAAGAACAAAACATTGGTGTACAAGCCTTATCAGAAGGGCATCTGGCATAGCGGCCTGGCCGTAAAAAAGGGCCTGAAGCTGCTGGCGTATTTCGCGCTGTTCGCATTCATTTATCTGGTGCCGGGCAGCGCCCTGCAATTTGACAGCGTCATCCTGCGCGTGCTGTTCAATCTGGTGATGGTGCTGATCTGCGCCGCCATCATTTATGTGGACGGCGCGCGCCTGGGCGAAAACGAAGTGGCTTACGGGGAAATCGTTTACAACCGCCGGGAAGCGGGCGGAGAGGTGAGCCGGAAAGACCTGGAGAGCTGCTATCATCCCTTCAAGGGTGTGTTCATCATGCTGCTGGCCGCCATTCCCCTGGCGCTGCTGGCCCTGCCCCACGCGATCCTGGCGGAAAAGCAGGTGTACGTTCTGCAGGCGCTGCCCTCCTGGCTCACCCGTTCCATGGGCAACAACGAGGAAATCATGGCCCCCCTGCAGTATTACCAGACGGATATCAGCGTGGGCGCCCTGGATATTCTGCACATCGTGATCCGGCTTTTGACCTTCCCCTTCGTGAATGTGGCCAGCACCAGCAGCGCGGACGCAGTGCTGATGGTGGACAGGCTGAGCCCCATTCTGTGCTGGCTGCCCGCCGCCGCTTTTCCCATGGGGTATTGGACCGGCCCCCGAAACCGGGCCCAGATCCACGGGAATATCAAAACCAACCGCAAGCGCTACAACAGCCGGCAGCGGAAAGCCGCCAAGGCCCGGAACCGTACGGAAAAGAAGAACGAGTTGATTTGAAATGCTGCGGATCATTGCCGGTGAAATGCGCTCCCGGAGGCTGAAATCGCCGGAGGGCATGGATACCCGCCCCACCCTGGATCGGGTGAGGGAATCCCTGTTTTCCATCCTGCAAAACGAGGTGAGAGGCGCCCGGGTGCTGGATCTGTACGCTGGCAGCGGGGCCCTGGCCCTGGAGGCGCTGAGCCGGGGGGCGGAAAAAGCCGTGCTGGTGGACTGCGCGCCCCGGGCGTGCCAGGCCATTCGGGAGAATATCGAGGCGCTGGGCTGTCAGGATCGGGCGACGCTCCTGCATATGAAGGATACGGCTGCCCTGGATGCCCTGGCCCGGGCGGGCGAATCCTTTGACCTGATTTTTCTGGATCCCCCCTATCGCATGGATCCCGCTCCCATCTGCGCCGCACTGGCGGAAAAGGGGCTGCTGAGCCGGGATGGCGTGATCGTAACGGAGCACAGCCGGGAGCGGACGCCCGATGTGCCGCTGCCCCTGGCGCTGTCCGATCGGCGGAATTATGGCATCGTGGGGCTGAGCTTTTATCGTTGGTCAGGAGAGGAAGAGGCGAAATGAGCAATTTGCGCTGCCTGTATCCCGGCAGCTTCGACCCGGTCACGCTGGGACATATGGACATGATCCGCCGGGCCGCCCGGATCTTTGATACCGTGGTGGTGGGCGTGCTGCACAACCCGGACAAGCAGGGCTGTTTTCCGGTGGAAAAGCGGGTGGACATGCTGAAAAAGGCCTGCCGGGGCCTAAAGCATGTGGAAATCATCGCCTATGACGGCTTGTTGGCCCGCTTCACCCGGGAGCAGGACATCCGCGTGGTGGTACGCGGGGTGCGGGGCGGCGCGGACCTGGAAAGCGAAACGGCCATGGCCCGGATCAACGGCCAGCTTCATCCCGGGCTGGAGACGGTGCTGCTGCCCGCCGCGCCGGACAAGGAGCAGATCAGCGCCAGCATGGTGCGTCAATTGGCCGCCTTCGGGGCGGATATATCCCCCTACGTTCCCGCTGAGGCGCTGCCGGATATCCTGGCCGCCTTTGCTTCACAGGATCACAACTGATGTTCAAGGAGGGCCTGAGCATGTCATCGAACAAATTGCCCACGTTTGGATTGCTGGATCAGATGGACCTGATGGTCAGCAATGCGCGCGCCATCCCGCTGTCCGGAAAGGTCATGCTGGAAAAAGAAGAAATCGCCAGGCTGATACGGCAGCTGCAGGACAGCATCCCCGTGGATCTGCAGCAGGCCAGGCAGCTGCTGGAGGTGGAGCAGCAAATCATCAGCGAAAGCAAGCGCCAGGCGGAGGAAACCACCAGGGACGCCACGAAAAAAGCCACGGATATGCTGGAAGACGCCACCAACAAAGCCAACGCCATGGTGACCGACGCCCAGAGCCGGGCGGGGGAGACCCTGCGCTCCGCCACCGACCAGGCCAACGCCATGCTGGCCGACGCGCAGGCTCGCGCCAATGCCTTGGTGGCCGACGCGCAGGCCCGCGCGCAGCAAATGGTGTCCGACAGCGAAATCGTAGCCCGGGCGCAGGCCGAGGCCCAGGAAATGCTGGAGAGCGCCCATCGGGAATGCGAGGAGTATTCCGCCCAGGTACAGTCCACCGTGAATCAATTGATGGAAAACGCCGACGCCGCCCTGGCTCAGCAGTTGGATTCCCTCCGCGCCATGCGCCAGGAGCTGGCTGCCAATCCGTGATTTTGGTTTCGGCGGGGAACGCCTGACGGGATTACCGCCTGCGTCGGCCTGTTTCCGGGGAAGAGGGGATCATGCCGCGCACGGGGGCGCGTGATCAGGCCGCCAAAGGCCGCGCCATGACCTGTTTTGCGAAAAATCACCAAGAAAAAGCGGAAAATCCCTTGACAGGGGCGCCCCTGACGGATATACTATAATGGCTGTCTTGTGGTGCTTTCTATCACAATGCGCAAGATTAAATGCCATCGGCATTTTCGAATTTAGAAGGAGTTGTTGCCGTCATGAAACGTACTTATCAGCCCAAGAAGCGCCAGCGCAATAAGGTTCATGGTTTCCGTGCCCGCATGAGCACCAAAAACGGCCGTCGGGTGCTGTCCCGCCGCCGCAATCGTGGCCGCAAGGAGCTGACGGTGTAAGCCGTTTCTCCCTTCTTTCTTGCATGGCTTAGCCCGCCCCCGACGCTTGCCAACGTGCATGGACCCGTGGGGCGGGTTTTCCTGTTGCGCCGGAGCGGAATTCATTCTTTGCCGGGAGGATCCATGGAAAAGCAGTATCGTCTGCGCAAGAACGGCCAGTTCCGCTACGTCTACAAAAAGGGCAAGGGCGCGGCCTGCCGGGAAATGTCGGTGGGTTTCGTGAAGGGCCCCAGGCTGCTGGCCGGATTCGCGGTCAGCAAAAAAATCGGTAACGCGGTGACCAGGAACCGGGTGAAGCGGCGGCTGCGGGAAGCGTTCCGGGCGGAGATCCCCTTGCTCAGGCGCGGCCTGTATGTGGTCACAGCGCGGGATGCGGCGGCCCAGGCGGATTATGCCCGGCTGGCGGCCTCGCTCAAGTATCTGCTGCGTAAGCAGGGCCTGTATCGGGAAGAGGCAAAATGAAAAAGGTATGTCTGTGGCTGATCCGGCTGTACCGGCGCGGCATCAGCCCTTACAAGCGGCGGCCCTGCTGCCGCTATATACCCACCTGTTCGGAATACGCGGCCACGGCTATCGAGCGGTTCGGTGCCGCCCGGGGCAGTTATTTGGCTGCTCGCCGCGTCTTGCGGTGCAATCCCTGGTCCAAGGGCGGCTACGATCCGGTGCCGCCGGGGCCCAGCACCATCATTAGGAGGGACGAAAACAATTGTTCGCAGCGATAGGTAATTTTTTGTACGGTGTTCTGGCGGGCATCAACAACCTGGTGCAGAACTATGGCATTTCCATCATTCTGTTTACGATCCTGATTCGCCTGATCTGCCTGCCCTTCGATTACAAGAGCCGCAAGGGCATGCGCAAAATGAGCCTGATTCAGCCCAAGCTGAATGAGCTGCAGCGCAAATACGGCAACGACAAGCAAAAGTACCAGCAAAAGCAGGCGGAATTGATGCGCAAAGAGGGCTACAACCCCCTGTCCAGCTGCCTGCCGCTGCTGCTCACCTGGCCGCTGATGATCGCCATGTTCTCCGCCATGCGCTCCATCGCCAATGAGCAGACCGCGATGCAGACCCTGCGCTTCCTGGTGGACGGGCAAAACGCCATCCGCCCCGAGGAGCAATTCCTGTGGGTGAAGAACATCTGGATGACCGATTCCCCCTTCACCTCCATCGCTCCGTCGCTGAAGTACCTGGCCGAGTCCGAACGGATGGGCCTGGGGATGGACGTGTGGGCCAAGGCGTTCGGCAACCTGTCCAATGAGGAGATCTTGGCAGTGGTGCGCCAGATGGGCCTGTCCCTGGACAAGCTGATCGTCATTCCCCTGGATGATATGGGCAACGCCCTGCTGAACGCGGAAACCTTCTTCCAGCTGCCGGCGGACAGCATGCTGGCCACCCTTCAGGAGGCCAATCTGCAGCTGGGCGCCATGATCACCGGCAACAGCCTGATGGCTTCCGGCTTCAATATGACCGACCTGTGCGCGCAGCTGGCCCTGGTTCCGGAATACAAGGCCGCCATTGAAATGGTGGGCGGCTGGGAAGACATCAACCTGTGGATCACGCACCTGTCCCTGTATAAGAATTACAACGGCCTGCTGCTGTTCCCCATCCTGGCGGGCGTGTCCCAGATCCTGCAGACCAAGCTGAATCCCCAGATGAAGGAACAGCAGGCGACGCAGCCTGCCAACGGACAGAGCCAGGGCATGAGCAACTTCATGAAGTATTTCTTCCCCATCCTGTCCATCTGGTTCTGCCTGACCTCCAATGCCGGTTTCTCTGTGTATTGGGTCACCTCCACCGTCGTTATGTGGGTGCAGAGCATCCTGATTACCAAGTACCTTGAAAGAAAAGACGCGCAATCCACCGAGAAAGTGATCGGAGAGGGGTCTATAAAATAATGAAAGAATATGAAGTTTCGGCCCGCACCATTGAGGAAGCTATCTCCAAGGGCCTGGAAGAACTGGGCGTTTCTATTTCCGATGTGACGGTGGATGTGCTGGAGGAGGGCAGCAAGGGCCTGTTCGGCCTGTTCGGCTCCCGGCCCGCCAAGATCCGCCTGACCATGAAGGAAGATGAGGATCAGCAGGGGATCGCGCACGCCATCCTGGCCGACGCCCTGAAGGAAGAGGAGCCAAAGCCCAAGAAGCAGCCCAAGGCGGAAAAGAAAGAGAAACCTGCTGAAAAGCCGGAAAAACCGGAAAAGCCGGAAAAGCCGGAAAAACCGGAAAAGCCGGAAAAACCGGAAAAGAAGGAAAAGCCGGCGGAGAAGAAGGAAAAGCCCGCCGAAAAGAAAGAAAAAGCCGAAAAGGCGGAGAAGCCCGAAAAAGCAGAAAAGCCTGCCGCTGAAAAGGCCGAAAAGCCCGCGCCCAAGGCCCGCAAGCCCCGGGAAAAGAAGGAAGCGCAGGCGCCTGCCGAGCCCAAGGAAATCGTGCCCGCCGAGCAGGCGGACCGGGCCACTGCCGCCGGCCGCGCGCAGGAATTCCTGCAGGAATTGACCAAGCGGATGAATGTGAACGTGTCCGTGGCGGTGAGCACCGATGAAGAAGGCAACGTGCGCGTGAACATGGAAGGGGACACCCTGGGCATCCTGATCGGCCGCCGGGGCGAAACCCTGGACGCGCTGCAGTACCTGACCAGTTTGCAGGTGAATAAGGGCCAGGAAGGCTACACCCGCGTGACGCTGGACACCGAGGGCTACCGCGCCAAGCGCGAGGAAGCACTGGTGCGCCTGGCCAACCGCATGGCCAACCGGGCCCAGAAGACGGGCCGCAAGGTGAGCCTGGAGCCCATGAATCCCTACGAACGGCGGATCCTGCACTCTGCGCTGCAGGATCATCCCGCCGTCACCACCCATTCCGAGGGCGAAGAGCCCAACCGGCACGTGGTGATCACCCTGAAAAACTGATTGGCCGGCATTTGTTCAGCCGAGGCCGGACAGATACGCGCGGGCATTGCATCCCCCCGCGTCCTTGACCGACTGGCCATATTGATTGAGAAGAGTATAAAACGGCGCTGCGTCCGGCTGGACAGCGCCGTTTTTCTACAGAATCCTAACAATTTTCTCAATTTTTTTGGAATTATTCGGAAATCAGCCATTTTCTCGTTGACAATCCGCCGGAAACCGGCTATACTTTCCACGGTTCATCTTTAAGGCGGTACAGAGAGACCGGCAAGAGACGATGAAGCGCTTTTGCGCGGGGTGAAACGCGCCCCGACGGGATCTTGCTGTGCCGGCAAGACCCTTTTTTTCGGTATTGACGCGGTAAGCGTTGATATAAAAAATCGATTGGGGGAACGTACCAATGAAACTGGTGTACGACATTGCGGACAAGCCGCCGATCAAAAAGAACCTCATCTATGCGTTTCAGCAATTGCTGGCCATCATGGCCGCCACGCTGCTGGTGCCCATCCTGGTGAACGTCAACTCCGGAGCAAGCTATATGAGCCAGCCCGCCGCGCTGCTGGGCGCAGGCGTGGGCACGCTGTTTTACCTGTTCATGACCAAGCAGAAGAGCCCCGTATTCCTGGGTTCCTCCTTTGCCTTCATCAGCCCCCTGGTGGGCGCGGTATCCTTCGGCTACCTGGGCATCTTCCTGGGCGCCGTGTTCGCGGGCCTGGTGTACGTGGTGATCGCCCTGATCATCAAAAAGACCGGCTCCGCCTGGGTCAACAAGCTGCTGCCCCCCGTGGTCATCGGCCCCACGGTGGCCCTGATCGGCCTTTCCCTGTGCGGCAGCGCCGTGACCAACCTGATCAACGGCAACGGCAATGAAACCATCCTGAACCTGGCCAATCTGAATCTGGACAGCCTCAAGGACGGCCTGCTGAACGTGAGCAAGTTCCTGGCCGGCACGGCTGCCTATGAAGGCGTTGAGAACGCCAGCACCAATTTCTACAGCCTGATCCACATCGCCGTGGGCCTGTTCGCCTTCTTTATGACGGTCTGGGCTTCCGTCAAGGGCAGCAAGGGCATGAAGATGATCCCCTTCATCATCGGTATCGTCAGCGCCTACGTCGTCGGCCTGGTGCTGACCCTCATCGGCAACGCCGCCAACGTGGATGCCCTGAAGGTCATCAACCTCTCCGCCTTTGACACAATGCAGATTTTTGAAGTGCCCAAGTTCACCTTCCTGGGCATGTTTGAGGAAGGCGCCTCCAAATTTGAAAGCTTCGGCCAGGTGTTCAACGTGTTCATGCTCTTCGCGCCGGTGGCCTTCGTGGTGCTGGCCGAGCATATCGCCGACCATAAGAACCTGGGCTCCATCATCAACCGCGACCTGATCACCGATCCCGGCCTGGACCGCACCCTGGTGGGCGACGGCGTGGGCAGCATCATCGGCTCCTTCTTCGGCGGCTGCCCCAACACCACCTACGGTGAAAGCGTGGGCTGCGTGGCCATCACCGGCAACGCTTCCGTCAGCACCATCGTCATCGCGGCGATCTACTGCATCGTGCTCAGCTTCTTCGGGCCCTTCACCGCGTTCGTCAATTCCATCCCCTCCTGCATCACCGGCGGCGTGTGCATCGCCCTCTACGGCTTCATCGCCGTCAGCGGCCTCAAGATGCTCCAGCCCGTGGACCTGAACGACAACCGCAACCTGTTCGTGGTGGCCGCCATCCTGGTGACCGGTATCGGCGGGCTGACGCTGAACCTGGGCCCCATCACCATTTCCTCCATTGCCACCGCCCTGATCCTGGGCATCATCGTCAACGTGATCTTCAACAAGCGCTCCGCTGATGAAAAGGCCCAATAATCACAGAAATCCCTGAAAAAACTTGAAAATACCGGTTTACAAACCGCGCCTGTCATGTTAAAATGATAGGCGTGGTTTTTAGAACCGCACTCTCGGATCCGCGATCCCTCGACGGGCATCTGAGGGCGACGGCGATTGAAGCAGGGGCCGCCACACCCCAAAAGGAGGAAGACACCATGGATAAGGAACTCAAGACTCAGATCATGCAAACCTACGCCCGCCACGAAGGCGACACCGGCTCCCCCGAAGTGCAGGTCGCTCTGCTCACCGAGCGGATCAACCACCTGAACGAGCACCTGAAGCTCAACAAGAAGGATCACCATTCCCGCCGGGGCCTGCTGCTGATGGTCGGTCAGCGCCGCGGCCTGCTGGATTACCTGAAAAAGACCGATATCGAGCGTTACCGTGAATTGATTGCCAAGCTGGGTCTGCGTAAGTAATGACGCATGGGGCTATCGGCTGGAGGAATTTCAGCCGATAGCCTTTTGTTTCAGCCGTCCGGCAGGGGCTGGGCGGCATGTGTGTGTGAGGAGAAGGAGAAAAAAACAATGGATTACAAAGCGTATTCAATGGAATTTGCGGGCCGTACATTGACCCTGGAATTCGGCAAGTATGCCCAGCAGGCCGGCGGCAGCTGCCTGGTTCGTTACGGCGACACCGCGGTGCTGGTCAACGCCACCGCGTCGGACAAGCCCCGGGAGGGCGTGGATTTCTTCCCCTTGACGGTGGATTTTGAAGAAAAGCAGTATGCCGTGGGCAAGATCCCCGGCGGCTTCATCAAGCGGGAAGGCCGTCCCACCGAAAAGGCGACCCTGACCTGCCGCCTGATCGACCGGCCCCTGCGCCCCCTGTTCAATAAAGGCATGCGCAACGACGTGCAGGTGGTGGCCCAGACCCTGTCCGTGGATCCCAACACCCCGCCGGAATTCCCCGCCATGCTGGGCTCTTCCATCGCCCTGATGGTCAGCAACATCCCCTGGGGCGGCCCCACCGCCGCCGTGGTGGTGGCCCGGGTGAACGGCCAGTTCATCATCAATCCCGACGAGGCCCAGGAAGCCGCATCCGATATGCACGTCACCGTAGCCGGCACCAAGGACGCCATCATGATGGTGGAAGCGGGCGCCAAGGAAGTCAGCGAGGACGCCATGATGGACGCCATCCTCTACGGGCATCAATTCATCAAGCAGCTGGTGGAATTCCAGGAAAAGATCACCGCTGAAATCGGCAAGCCCAAGTCCGATTTCCCGCTGATCACCACGGGCGACGACGTGAAGGCCGCCGTGCGGGAATACGCTTTGGAAAAGTGCGAATACATTTATTCCACCTATGTGCGCAAGGAACGGCAGGCCCGCGACGCGGAAGTTTCCGCCGACGTGGCCGCCCATTTCGCCGATATCTTCCCCGGCCGGGAAGGCGAGGTGGCCGACGCCCTGTATTATCTGGGCAAAGAGGTCATGCGGAAAAAGATCCTGGAACAGGGCATCCGTCCCGACGGCCGCAAGGTGGACGAGGTGCGGCCCATCTGGTGCGAAGTGGGCGTGCTGCCCCGCACCCACGGCAGCGCCGTGTTCACCCGCGGCGAAACCCAGGCGCTCACCATCACCACCCTGGGCATGGTTTCCGAAGCCCAGCAGCTGGACGGCCTGAGCAACGAAGACAGCAAGCGCTACATGCATCAGTACAATATGCCCTCCTACGCCACCGGCGAGGCGGGCCGCCTGCGCAGCCCCAACCGGCGCGAGATCGGCCACGGCGCGCTGGCCGAACGGGCGCTGGTGCCTGTGATCCCCTCCGAGGATGAATTCCCCTACGCCCTGCGCCTGGTGAGCGAGATCCTGGGCAGCAACGGCTCCTCCTCCATGGCGTCTGTGTGCGGCAGCACCCTGAGCCTGATGGATGCGGGCGTGCCCATTCACGCGCCGGTGGCCGGCGTGGCCATGGGCCTGATCCAGGATCCGGAAACGGGCAAGATCGAAGTGCTCACCGACATCCAGGGCCTGGAAGACTTCCTGGGCGATATGGACTTCAAGGTGGCCGGCACCATGAACGGCATCACCGCCATTCAGATGGATATCAAGATCAAGGGCATCAACCGCGAGATCCTCTCCCGTGCCCTGAATCAGGCGCTCAAGGGCCGGCTGCATATCCTGGGCATCATGCTGGATACCATTGGCCGGCCGCGTGAGAACCTGAGCAAGTTCGCGCCCAAGATCATCACCTTCTCCATCAACCCCGAAAAGATCAGCGAGGTCATCGGCCCCCGCGGCAAGATGATCAACAAGATCATCGACGAAACCGGCGTCAAGATCGACATCGAGGACGATGGCCGCGTGTTCATCTCCACCACCGATCAGGCCGCCGCCGACAAGGCCAAGTCCATCATCCTGGGCATTGCCAAGGATATCGAAGTGGGCGATGTGTTCACCGGCAAGGTGGTGCGCATCATGAACTTCGGCGCTTTCGTGGAGCTGGTGGGCGGCAAGGACGGCATGATCCACATTTCCAAGCTGGATAACAAGCGCGTGGAAAAGGTGGAGGACGTGGTGAAAATCGGCGACGAGCTGGAGGTCAAGGTGTGCGAAATCGACGCCCAGGGCCGCATCAACCTGATCCGCAACGATATCACCTACGATAATCCCAATTTCACCCGCTCCGCGCCCGCGGGCGCCCGTCCGCCGCGCAGGGACGGCCGGGAGCGGAAATGACCCGCGATAAAACCTGACCGCAAGAGGGATACTGACGCTGTATCCCTCTTGCTTTTATCATCAGCCCGGACGGGAGGACGGTTTCACGGTGGCGTCCGCGAGAAAATGCAAAAACTGCGGGGCGAAGCTCCAGTCCGCCCTGGCCAGATGCTATACGATGACCACCGCCGTTATAGCGTCCTTTCTGGTTCTCTTTCGGGCTCCGAAAGAGAATACCCCGCCGTCCCTTTGCTCTTTTTTCATCCTTGCCAATTTGGATCATAGATGAGAATTAGTGTAAGACGTACCAGGACACCCACTCTTCCTCTTCCTCCGATTGCAACAGCTGGAACATTGGGGATACGGACTGGGATTCGGACTGGTGGCCCCTTGCCCGGCATCAACAGGCGGAAGGAGAACCGAATGGAAAAATTCGCGCTGAACAACGGTCTGACCGTTCTGGTGGAATCCATGCCTTATTTGCGCTCCGTGTCCATCGGGGCATGGGTGAAGGCGGGCAGTATGCTGGAAACCCCGGCGGAAAACGGATTGTCCCACTTCATGGAGCACATGGCCTTCAAGGGAACAGAAAAGCGCACCGCCCGGCAAATCGCCGAGGAAATGGACATGATCGGCGGGCAGCTGAACGCTTCCACCAGCAAGCTGTGCACGAATTACTACGCCAAGGTGATTGACGAGGATCTGCCCCTGGCGGCGGATATCCTGGCGGACATCGTATGCCATCCCGCCCTGGACCCGGTGGAAACGGACAAGGAACGGGGCGTGGTGCTGGAGGAAATCGCCATGGTGGAGGATTCGCCGGAGGACGTGGTCTATGACGTGCTGGCGGAGGCGGTGTTCGGCGGGCAGTCCCTGGGCCAGACCATCCTGGGCCCCAGAGACAAGCTGGAACAGTATACCCCGGACGATCTGCGCGCCTTCCGGCATCGTCACTACGGCCCGCGCAACGCCGTGGTGGCCCTGGCGGGCAACATTGACGCAAACCGTGCCCGGGACGTTTTGGAAAAAACGTTCGGCGACTGGCAGGGCGCGGAGGGAGAGGATTTCCCCGACGCCCGGGCCATCGACGTCCCCCGGAAGCTGTTCCGGGATAAGGATACCGAGCAGGTGCATCTGTGCGTCTCATTCCGCAGCCATGAAATGGGCAGCCCGGAGGTGTATCCCACGGCAGTGCTGAATAACATCCTGGGCGGCGGCATGTCCTCCCGTCTGTTTCAGCGCATCCGGGAGGAACTGGGCATGGCCTATTCCGTTTATTCCGGCCCGGCCAGCTACCCCCACTGTGGGGAGTATACCATCTATGCCGCCGCCAGCCCCCGGCATTTTGGCCGGGTCATGGAGGAAATTGACGGCGAAATCGAAAAACTGCTGAAAAACGGCGTGGAAGAAAAGGAATTCCAGATGAGCAAAGCCCAATTGAAGGGAAGCTTCATCCTGGGGCTGGAGAGCGCCTATAACCGCATGAGCGCGCTGGGCCACAACCAGATCCTGCTGAACCGCGTGATCCCGCCGGAGGAGACCATCGCCGCCATCGAAGGGGTGACCATGGAGGATGTCCGGCTGGCTGCCGAAAAAATCCTGACCGGCCCCCGGGCTTATGCTGTGGTGGGACGCAAGGCGGAAAAATATCTGCAGTATATGCGCTGACATCCGGCGTGAAGGAGGGAACGACCGATGAAAAGAATCATGGCGCTGTGCCTGATGCTGGCGCTGGCCGCGCCGCTGCTCTGCCCGTCGGCCAGGGCGGAGGAAAGCCGGGATATTACGGGCCAGTGCGTCATCCGCGTGTCCGCGTACAAAAACGACAAGGACAAAATGCTGGATGAAAGCAACATGACCATGTGGTATCAGCCTGAAAAAAACGCCTGGGTGGAGGTGCAAACCCCGGAGGGCGTCCCGGGCGCGGGGATCGTGATGCGCTGGGGCGTAGCGCCGGTGGATGTGGTGATCGAGCGGGCCGGAGAGGCCAAGGGCGAATGGATCCCCGTACAGACGCATTTGGCGTCGTATTTTACGGAATACATCGCCTTTGATCAGCCCTTGTCTCATTTCCGCGTACGCCCGGTGGAAAAAGAGGTGCGCTACGGCATCATCAAAATACAGGTGATGAGCGAAGGCGACCTGCCCGCGTGGGTGCAGACCTGGCAGCCCTTTGAGGACAAAGCGGACATGATGGTGCTGGTGGCCCATCCCGATGACGAACTGCTGTACATGGGCGGCGTGATCCCCTACTACACCTCGCAGATGGGGAAAAAAGTGGTGGTGATGTACGTGGCACGCATGAGCGGCTTCCGCCTGGTGGAAGCGCTGGACGGGCTGTGGCACTGCGGCGTCCGGCTGTATCCTGAGCTGCCTAACGGGAAATTCAGGGACGAGTGGTGTAGCAGCCTGAAAAAGTGCCTGAGTATCTGGGACGATGAAAAACTGCTGGATTATGTGACAGAAATGATCCGCAAATACCGGCCCGATGTGATCGTCACCCACGACGTGAACGGCGAATACGGCCACGGGGCGCACCGCGCCTGCTGCTGGGCCGTGCAGAAATGCATCACGCGGGCGGCGGATCCCGATCAGTCTCCCGTTTCTGCGGCGCAGTACGGCCCCTGGCAGGTGAAAAAGGCCTATATCCATTTGTACCGGGGAGAACTGGGCCAGATTGACTTTGACTGGCGCCAGCCGCTCAGCGCCTTTGATGGGAAAACCGCCTTTGAGGTGACCGACGAGGCTTTCCATAAGCATCGCAGCCAGGCGGCATCCGGCAAATATGTGGTGGAGGATTTTGGGAAATACGATAATTCCCTGTTCGGCCTGTACTATTCCACTGTCGGCCCGGATACCGGCGAAAACGATATGCTTGAGCATTTGGAATGATTCGATTCTCTGTCTGGGCTATGCTTCGTCCCGGTCGGCGCAGCGCAGCCGTGCCTGCGCATGACCGTCATTGCACGTGCCGGGAGACACAATGGGAAAATTTATCAGCACTGCAAAAAGCCGGGACGCACGCGTCCCGGCCTTTTGCATACAGAGAAGGAATACAGGGCTATCCGGTATCATACTATTCTCAAATAAAATCGGCAAGGAAGATAGACGAAGTTACAATGTCATCCCGACCGAAGCGGAGCGAGAGCGAAGCGGAGTGGAGGGATCTGGAAACTGGGTAATATGCTGCTGGAAGGAATCTGTTTCTCAAAGATCCCTCGACTTCGTTCCGCTCTCGCTCCACTCCGCTCGGGATGACAGGAGCGTTTTACTTTTTTCTTGCTATTTTAATTTGAATATAGTATCAGTCGCCGAACAGGATCCCCATATCCCGCGCCACCTTCACCATCTGGTGATCGACGGGCACGGGCTTGGGAACGCCGGCGATTTCTGCAAGGCGGTTGTGGGTGATGGTGTTGCCTGCCAGCGCCACGGTGTAGCCGTATTCGCCGCGCTCGATCAGCTGAGCCGCGTGAACGCCGAACTGGGTGGCCAGCACGCGGTCATAGGCGCTGGGAGAGCCGCCGCGCTGGATATGCCCCGGCAGCACGGCCCGCGCTTCTACGCCCACCATTTCAGAAAGCTGCTTGGCGATGCGGTTGGCGACGCCGTTGAAGCCCTCCTCCTGCCGGGCGGCTTCGCGTTCCTTTTTCTTCATTTTGGCTTCTTTCTTTGTCATGGCGCCTTCCGCCACGGCGATGATGGAGAATGCCTTTTTATTCTTCGCGCGCTGCTCCACCACCTTGGCCACTTCCTTGATGTCGTAGGGGATTTCAGGCAGCAGCACCACGTCGGCCCCGCCGGCCAGGCCGGAATACAGGGTGAGCCAGCCGGCCTTGTTGCCCATGATTTCGATCACCATGGTGCGGCCGTGGCTGGCGGCGGTGGAATGGATGCGGTCGATCACCTCGGTGGCAATGTCCACGGCGGTGTGGAAGCCGAAGGTGAAATCCGTGCCGTAAATATCGTTGTCGATGGTCTTGGGCAGGCCGATCACGTTCAGGCCCTCCTGAGAGAGCAGATTGGCGGTTTTGTGGGTGCCGTTGCCGCCCAGGGTGACCAGGCAGTCCAGCTTCATTTCGCTGTAATGCTTCTTCATGGCGGCCACTTTGTCCACGTTGTCCTCGCCGATTTCCCGCATGTTGCGGAAGGGCGTGCGGCTGGTGCCCAGGATGGTGCCGCCCAGGGTGAGGATGCCGGAAAACTGGCTGCGTTTCATTTCCTGCCATTCGCCTTCGATCAGCCCGCGATAGCCGTCGGCGATGCCCACGATTTCCGCGTCGAACATTTCATAGGCCGCACGGGCCACACCCCGAATGGTGGCGTTCAGGCCGGGGCAATCCCCGCCGCTGGTGAGAATACCGATTCTGCGCTTCATGTGTGTGTCCTCCTTTGTGATCGTATGATGGAAAAATGAACAGACATGGAATCGAGAGGGTCATTTTCTCCTTCTCCGGCCGGCGCCCAGCCCCAGCACGCCCAGCAGGGAACGGGTGAAATCCCGCCCCAGCTCCCGGCCCACGCTGGACACGGTGGAGTTGATGAAGGAATCGACCAATTGCTCCCCCTTGGTCATTTCGCTGCGCTTTTTGGCGGGCTTTTTCGCGGGCTTTTGGGCCGGCGACGCGGGCGCGGGGGCAGGAGCGGAAATTTCTGCCTGCACGGGCACGGGATACTCCGTCTGGGCTGGCGCGGCGAACTGGCTCAGGGTGGGGATGGGCTTTTCCTCATATTCCCCGGTTTCCGCGTTGTACACCCGGAAGGTGACGGGGGCGTAGGTGGCCTGCATCACCTGGGTCTGCGGCACGCCGGCCTGCTGATACTGGCCGGAGAGGACTTCGTAAGCGCTGATCCGGTCCACACAGGCGTCGTACGCGTCGCCGATGGGATCCGCGTCCATCAGCGCGCGGCGCAGATCGGGGGAGATGGCGCCGATGCGGGACTGCGGGGGCAGGATGATGGCCCGCTGCACCGGCGCGGGGCTGCCGTCCGATTGCAGGAAGGAAAGCAGCGCTTCACCGGTGCCAAGCTCCGTCAGCGCCCGTTCGGTATCGAAGGCGGGATTGGGCCGGAAGGTCTGCGCCACGGAGCGCAGCAGCTTTTGCTCCTGGGGCGTAAAGGCCCGCAGGGCATGCTGCACCCGGCCGGACAGCTGCGCCAGCACGGAGGCGGGAACGTCCGCGGGGGACTGGGTGACGAAATACACGCCCACCCCCTTGGAGCGGATCAGGCGGATGGTCTGCTCGATGCGCTCCAGCAGGGCTTTGCTGCAATCGTCAAACAGCAGGTGCGCCTCGTCGAAAAAGAACACCAGCCGGGGCTTGTCCTCATCGCCCCGCTCCGGCAGATATTCGTAGAGCGCGCCCAGCAGCCACAAAAGGAACGTGGAATACATGACGGGCCTAAGGAACAGCCGGTCAGCCGCCAGGATATTCACCGTGCCCTGACCGTTTTCATCCAGGGTCAGCCAATCGGAAAGATCCAGGGCAGGCTCGCCGAAAAACCTGTCGCCGCCCTGATCCTCCAGGATGGCGACAGCCCGCTGAATGGCGCCCACGGTCGCCCGGGAAATATTGCCGTAATTCAGGGTGTACTGGGCGGCGTTTTCTCCCACATAGGCCAGCATGGCCTTTACGTCTTTCAGGTCCAGCAGCAGCATCCCTTCCGCGTCAGCGATGCGGAACAGGATGTGCATGACCCCGGTCTGGGTGTCGTTCAGCCCCAGCATCCGGGACAGGAGCAGCGGCCCCATTTCACTCACCGTGGTGCGCACCGGGTGCCCGCCTTCGCCGTACACGTCCCAGAAGGTGACGGGACAGCCCCGGAAGGGAAACCGTTCCACCCCGCACTGGCCCAGGCGCTTCTCGATTTTTGCGCTGTTTTCGCCCGGCGCGCACAGCCCCGCCAGGTCGCCCTTCACGTCCGCCAGGAACACCGGCACGCCCAGCTGGGAAAAGCCCTCGGCCAGCACCTGCAAGGTCACCGTTTTGCCGGTGCCGGTCGCCCCGGCGATCAGCCCGTGGCGGTTGGCCATTTCGGGCAGCAGGCAAACCGGCCCCTCCGCGGACGTGCCCACATGGATGTTGCCATTTGACAGCATGGCGAATCCTCCTTGCGTTCAGCTTTTCAGAATGCCGCGGATGATGCGAAGCTGGAGCCGCCTGGGCATCCGGTTCATGATCCGCAGCAGGGGATTCAGGTTGATGGAATAGGTCAGGCGGGGCCTTTTTGCTTTCAGCGCCTTCAGGATCAGGCCGGCCACCTTGTCCGGCGGCACGTGCCGCGCCTCCACCCGGCCCACGATCCGGCGGAATTTTTCCGCGTTGCAGGGATACAGCCGGGTGTTTTCGCAGAAGGCGTCCAGACAGCGTGTGGAGGCGGGCAGCAGGGGCGTGTCCACCGCGCCGGGGCGGATCACCGCCACCCGGTGGCCCAGCAGCTGCACTTCCATCCGCAGCGCGTCCGCGTATTTTTCCACCGCCGCCTTGGTGACGGCGTAAACGCCGGTAAAAGGCAGCGGATGCAGGGGCGCCAGTTCGCTGGACACGATCACGATGCGGCTGTTTTTGGCGAGCAGCGGCAGAAACAGCCGATTCACGCGGAACATGCCGAACAGGTTCACATTGAAATCCCTGAGAAAATCCGCTTCCGGCATTTCCACCAGGGAGTTCAGATCGTAAACACCCGCCGTGTGGATCAGGCCGTTCAATTCCCCCGCCTCTTTGCTGACCAGGGAAAACGCCGCCTCCAGTTCCTCCGGGCGGGTCATGTCGGCCCGGATCAGCTTCCAGGAAACGTCCTCCGGGCAGGCGGCCCGGTCAACGCCCCACACCTGATGCCCTTCGCGGCAAAGGGCGCGGCAGACGGCGCTGCCCATGCCCCCCGACGCGCCGGTGACGAGATACTTGGCCATCTTTTCCCTCCGCTTACCGGAACACGACGGCCACAGCCTGGGCGCTGATGCCCTCCCCCCGGCCCTCGTAGCCCATGCGCTCGGTGGTGGTGGCCTTCACGGACACCTGATCCACGGGGATTTGCAGCGCTTTTGCGATGCTTTCCCGCATCTGGGGAATGTAAGGCGCCAGCTTGGGGGCCTGGCATACGATGGTCACATCCACATTGCCGATGGAAAATCCGAGCTCCGTGATCACCCGGCGCGCTTCCTCCAATAAAATGAGAGAAGAAATCCCCTTGTATTTCATATCGCTGTCAGGGAACAGCTGTCCGATATCTCCTATGGCTGCCGCGCCCAGCAGCGCGTCCGTCAGGGCATGAAGGGCCGCGTCCGCGTCGCTGTGGCCCAGCAGTCCCTTTTCATACGGGATTTTCACGCCGCCCAGCCACAGCTGCCGTCCTTCTGTCAGCCGGTGAGCGTCAAAGCCCGTGCCGACGCGTGGGGTGAGCATTCCGTGTGCCATGCGCAGATCCTCCGGGGATGTCAGTTTGATATTGTCCGGGCTGCCCATCACCAATTGCACCGGATAGCCCGCGGCCTCCATCAGCGCCGCGTCGTCGGTGCAGCGGGCTGACACGGCATCATGCGCGGCCAGCAAATCGCGCACATAAAACCCCTGGGGCGTCTGCATGTGCCACAGCTCCGCGCGATCCAGGGTTTCGATCACCCGGCCTTCCCTGTCCGCCCGTTTGACGGTGTCCCGGGCGGGCACGGCCGCCACGCCGCTGCCGCAGGCGGTCACGCTGCCAATCACCCGGCGGATGATTTCTTTCGTGACGAATGGCCGGGCCCCATCGTGGATCAGGGCGATTTCGGCGTCCGCCGGCAGGGCCTGCAATCCGCGCAGGGAGGAAGCCTGGCGGTCCTCTCCGCCCGGCACGACGGCCAGGGGGAAGCAGCCGTATTGCCGCATGGTATCGGCAAACAGCCCTTCTTCGCCCGCCCGGGTCACCAGCACCGCGCCGTCCGTCAGCCCCTGAAAGGCCCGGAAGCAGCGCACGATGGCGGGCTCCCCGCCGATGGTCAGCAGGGTTTTATTCTCCTTTGCGCCCATGCGGGTGCCGCTGCCGCCGCTCAGAAGAATCGCGTAGATGCTCATTCGTCCTCCTCCGACAGCAGCCGGATCACCGTTTCGTAGATTTCCGCCGCTTTCTGCGGCCATTTTTCGGCCATGCGCCGGGCCAGGTCCCGGGCGGGCAGGGTGAAGCGCAACTGCAGCATGTCCATTTCCTGCTCCACCGCCGTCAGCGTCAGGTCATATTCGCCTCGCTCCGTTTGACGGATGGCGTGCTGATA
This sequence comes from Clostridia bacterium, assembly GCA_017524615.1. Taxonomy (GTDB): domain Bacteria; phylum Bacillota; class Clostridia; order Christensenellales; family Aristaeellaceae; genus RUG563. Next base: position 105,380 of record JAFXVJ010000007.1, read on the forward strand.
CTGCATTTCCTGCCGGAAACGGCGTTTCCACTCCTCCGCGGAATCCTTCAGCAGCTTTTTGATGCTGCCCGGCACGCGGCTGCCGAACAGGGAAAGCGCCTCCCGGCCCGCGTCCGTCAGTTCATACAGATACCCTGCGCGTTTTTTCGTGCGCACGGCCTGCCCGCCGGCGCACAGGTCGTTGAGCGAAAACATCATATCAAAATAATTCATCGTGTCCCGCTCGGTCAGGAATTGCAGCAGCTGCAGTTCCGTGCAGGGGCCCAGCTTGTCCAAACAGGCCAGCACGATCAGCCTTTGCTCGTTGTCCGGTGAGCGGCGGGGCGGTTGAAGCGTCATGATCGGCCTCCCACTTCATGATGATGGCATCCACCATTCTTATTCTGAGCAGGCAGGGAAAAATCCTGCAAAAGACGGCCTGCAGCCCGGGCGGCTTTTGGACGCGGGCCCGGGCACGCGCGGCATGCTCAGTCCCCGGTCCTCAGGACGACGCTGGTCTGCCCATCCAGGTGCAGATGGGTGCCGTCCAGGGTGGCCTCGCCGTCGCCGATAACGGCGCTGATGACGGTGAAGGGCAGATCGGTGGCCTGGCGCAGATCCACGGTCTTCCCGCTGCCGGTGGTGTTATGCAGCACGGCGACGGTGCTGCCTTGCCAGGTGCAGGTGAAGCCGCCCAGCTTGGAATCCGGGAACAGGAGGGCCGCGTAATCGCCCCGGGCGATTTCCGGGTTGGCCTTGCGGATCATGATGAGCTTTTTATAGTGGTTATACAGCCCATCCCCAAAACGGAACATGTCCGTTACGGGATAGGGGGTCTGCTTGGAGGAATCATACGTGGCGCCGATGGGATCGCGAACGGTATCCCCGTCTCCCCACAGCATGGCCAGGCGGCGGTTGGCGTCGGTATTGGCGCCGCCGCGGGAGCCCCTGAGGCCGATTTCTTCACCATAATAGATGAAGGGAGAACCGGGGGAGAGCAGATACAGATTGGCCGCCATCTTCATCCGCCCGCTGGCGGCGGTCAGGTAGCCGGCGGCGCGATCCATATCGTGATTGGACACGAACAGGATGTTCATGGCGTCTGCGTTCAGGGCATGGATCTGATCCAGATACTGCTGGATATAGGCGGTGTACCGGTTCACATTGCCGCCTTTGGCCGTTTCGGCGATGATGCCGTCAGCCTGGCTGGCAGAAAAATTGAAGCAGTTGGTGACGGGAATGTACTGGTCGATCACGGCCCCTCCGTCCCACACCTCCGCCACGGTATACACGTCGCTTTTGACCTTTCGTATTTCTCCGATGTACCAGCGCCAGAAATCCACCGATTGGGCGTTGTCGCCAAAGTAGATATATTTGGCCGCGTCAAACCGGAACCCGTCCACCCCCAGATCCAGATAATACAGCGCCACCTTCAGCAGGGCCTGGCGAACGGCGGGCTGATCGAAATCCAGTTCGGGCATATCGTCGGAAAAATTCGCTTCATAAAGCAGCTTCTGATTGGCAACCCGGGAAAAATGCCGGCCGGCCGGCAGAACGCTATCCAAATCCTGCCAGACATAGAAATTGTAGTATTCGTGATCGGGATTGTGCATCAAATGCGCGTTGAGGAAGCTTTTGAACCAGCGGTTCTGGGTGCTGGTATGGTTGATGGGCAGATCCAGGATCAGTTTCACGTCCCGGGCATGGCACAGGGCGATCAGCTCCTTTAGGTCCTCCATGGTGCCAAAGGCCGGGTCGATGGCGTAAAAATCGGCCACGTCATATTTGTGGTAGGATGGGGAGGCGAAAATCGGCGTCAGCCACAGGCCCTCCACCCCCAGGCTCAGCCCGGACTGGGGGTCGCCGTCGTTCAGGTAATCCATGCGGTTGATGATGCCCCGCAGGTCGCCCACGCCGTCGCCGTTGGAATCGGAAAAGGAACCGACGAAAATTTCGTAAAACACACGGTTGTTGTCGTTGGCGTTTTCGCTGCCGGGCTGGAATTCCACGTCGTCCACGATGGCCTCGCCGCTGTCCGAAAGGCGATAGCGGCCGGTGGAATCCAGGGCGGGTTCGGCTGCGGCGCACGCGCAGAGCAGAACCAGAATGAAACCGATACAGAATAACCGTTTCATGAGCGGTCGCCTTCTTTCTATATTGTAGCTACGCTTACTATCTCATGAATTCCCTTGCTTGTCAAGCACGAAAAATCATGCTATAATCATTCGGAAAAATCATGCTGTAATCATTCGTAACTGTTTATTCACGGAATAGAAAAGCAAGGCAATCCGCTTTGGCCGCGTGTGCGCCGGGAGGACGGATGTTTCGGGCGGGCGCGACGGCCGGAGGAAAAACCGGGGGGTGCAAGGCCCCGCCCGCGCGTATCCGTTCAAGCCCCCGACTGAACAGATATGATCCTCCGGGGTTTTCAGGAAGAGCGGTCCAGCGCGGCGGAGACGGGAAAGGATGAAAGCATATGACGGAGCTTTACAGCCCGGAAGAGGAAAGGCGGTTCCGGCGGCGGGACAGGATCAGCCGCGCGACGGCATGGACGGTGCTGCTCGGCGGGCTGGGGGCCTGCGTATGGATGTGCTGCCATGCGCGCACGGGAAACGCCGGACAGCTGCTGAAGGCCTCCATCCTCGTTTCCACGCTGGCGGGATGGGTTTTCGCGCCGCTGCTCATATGCGCAGCCGGTCCGGCCCGGGCGGAATACCGGCATATCGCGGGCATCCTGGCGGGACAGCCGGAAGCCTGCGAAGGGACGCTCACCGTGGAAAAGGAAAGCATGTGCCTGCCCCGGAGCATTGCGGTGCGGCGGGCCCTTTTGACGGAAAACGGGGAAACGACCGCCCTCAGCCTGAATGCCCGCCTGGCCCGGCGCATGCCGCCTGACGGCACCCGGGTGCGGGTGCGGACCGTGCGGCGGTACATCACGGCCTTTGAGGTGTGCGATGAAGAGAGCATTTAGGCGCGGCCTGGCCTTGCTGCCTCTGATGGCGATGTGGCTGATCTGCTGCGCGGTTTTCTGGACCTTTGTGTTCAGCCGCGTGACGGATACGTCGGCGGACGGAAAAATCGTGCTGTATGTGGATGCGCCGGTGCCTGGAAGCACGGACCTGGCCGTGGCCCTGGAGGAAGAAAGGGCGGAAGGCATCCGGATGGTGCATGCGCGCCCATTTTCCTATGCCATGTTCAGCGGTCAGGAGCTGCAGACGGCCGATTTGTATATTCTGCCCCGCTCCCACGTGGAAAAGTATCAGGCATGGCTTTGCCCCTTGCCGGAAAATGACTGGCGGGAAGCGGCCGGCGCAGAGGAAACCGATTTTCTGCTGCTGGACGGCGCCGCCTATGGCATCCGGGTGTACCGGGCGGAGGACGGCTGGGCAGCGGCGGGCCGGTATATCGCTTATGAAGAGGAAGATACGCGCGAGGATTATTATCTGTTCTTCGGGGCCGCCTCGCTCCATGTAAAGGATCATGAAGGCGCGGTGGATCATGCGGCGGTCCTGTACGCGGAAAGACTGCTGTCGCTGACGGACTGATACACAAGAAAGGGGAAGGCTCATGATGAAGCAATGGATGACCCTGCTGCTGGCGATGACGCTGTTGGTTTCCTTGCTGCCCTCCGCCATGGCGGAGGAGGCGGTCAGCACGCTGTATGTGAAAAAGGTGGAAAACCTGCCGGAGGATTTCATATTCGGCATGGATGTGTCCAGCGTGCTGGCGGAGGAAAGGAGCGGCGTCATATACCGCGATTTTGACGGCAGCGAGGCGGATCTGTTCCGGGTGCTGGCGGACAACGGCATCAATTACATCCGCGTGCGGGTGTGGAACGACCCCTACGACGCCCAGGGCCGGGGCTTTGGCGGCGGCAACTGCGATACCGCGGCGGCGGTGGAAATGGGCCGCAGGGCCACGGCCAACGGCATGAAGCTGCTGGTTGATTTCCATTATTCCGATTTCTGGGCGGATCCCGGCAAGCAGATGGTGCCCCGGAGCTGGAAGGGCATGGATATCGAAACGAAAACCGAGGCGGTGTACCAGTTCACCCGGGACTGCCTGCTTCAGATGAAGGATGCCGGGGTGGACGTGGGCATGGTGCAGGTGGGCAACGAAACCAACGGGCGCCTGTGCGGGGAACGCACCTGGTTCAACATTCAGTATCTGATGCAGGCCGGGGCCCGGGCCACCCGGGAGGTATATCCCGGCGCGCTGGTGGCGCTGCATTTCGCAAATCCCGAAAAAGAGGGCAGCTACGCCACATATGCCGGCAAAATGGCCTACTACAACGTGGATTACGACGTCTTTGCCACTTCCTATTATCCTTACTGGCACGGCTCGCTGGATAATCTGTCCCGGGTGCTTACCGAAATTGCCGAAACCTATGGCAAAAAAGTGATGGTGGTGGAGACCTCCTATGCCTTCACTCCCGAGGACAGCGATTTTTCCGGCAACACCATCGGCGAGGGGGGCGGCATCGTGAAGGATTACCCCTTCACCGTGCAGGGTCAGGCCAACTGCATCCGGAATATCACCGAAACCGTGGTGAACCGTACCGGAGGCGCGGGCATCGGCGTGGTGTACTGGGAAGGCGCGTGGATCACCGTGGGCGGCCAAAGCTGGGAGGAAAACCACGAAAAATGGGAGGCCTTCGGATCCGGCTGGGCCAGCAGCTATGCCGCGGTATACGATCCCGATGACGCAGGCAGGTATTACGGAGGCAGCGCGGTGGACAATCAGGCGATGTTTGACGCTCAGGGCCGCCCGCTGGAGAGCCTGAAGGTGTTTTCTCTCATGCGGACGGGCAACGATATCCCCCCCGTGGCGGACGCCCTGGAGGAGGTGACCCTCATTTGCGACCTGAACGCGCCGCTGCGCCTGCCCCAGACGGTGAACGCCGTCATGACCGACGACAGCCGGGCTGCCGTGCCTGTTCAATGGCATTTGAGCGCGGCGGAGGAAAGCAGGATGCACACCTCCGGCCCCGCCCAATACGATGTCATTGGCACGACGGGCGGCATGACGGCCCATTGCTACGTATCCATGGTGGAATACAATTATCTGACCGATTACAGCTTTGAGGAGGGCGGCGTCGGCTGGGAAATCACCGACCTGAAGAACGCGGACGAGCTGTACGTGGAGGATAAATCCACCGACTCCCTCACCGGCACCAGGCATATGCATTTCTGGAGCGCCAGAAAGGACAGCGTGGAATTCACCGTGGAGCAAACGGTGCGGGACCTGCCCGCCGGCAAATACAGGTTCACCGTCTCCATCATGGGCGGCGACGCAGGCGATACCGATATTTATGCGTATGTGAAGCTGGATGGGCAGATCGTGGGCACGGCCCCGATGCGGATCACTTCCTATGGAAACTGGGACACCACCACCGTGCCGGCCTTTGATTATCAGCCGGGACATACCGTTGCCGTGGGCGTATATGTGAAATGCCAGGGCGCTGGAAACGGCGCCTGGGGCAAGATCGACGACGCGCTGCTCAATTCCGTGCAGGAATGAACACGGGAAAGCAAAAACGCAACGCATGCACATTTTTTCAGTAAAAAGCGCAAAAAAAGATTGACAAATATCGAACAAAACTATACAATATTCGATGCATAGAGAAAAGAACGCATTCATACGTTCCATAATGATTCAAAGGCATTTTGCCTGTGAATATGAATATGCAGAAAGGATGATACCTCTATGAAAAAGTTCCTTGCGATGCTGCTTGCCATGATCATGGTGCTGTCCATGGCCGTGACCGCCAACGGCGAAAGCCTGGAAGGTGAATACGATATCACCATCTGGGTGGCCGAGGAAATCGCGGACCTGACCCGCCAGCAGGTGGAAAACTTCAACGATGACAATGAAGACGGCATTTACTTCAACGCCACCGTGGAGCCCGTCTCTGAAGCGGACGCCGCCACCCAGATGATCACCGACGTGGAAGCGGGCGCCGACATCTTCTGCTTCGCGCAGGATCAGTTCGCCCGTCTGGTGCAGGCCGGCGCCGTGGCCCGTCTGGGCAAGGCTGCCAGTGATTTCGTCGTTGAGAACAACGCGGCCGGCGTTGTGGCCGCCGCCACCTCCGGCGATGCCATCTATGCCTATCCCCTGACCGCCGATAACGGCTACTTCCTCTACTACGACAAGACCATCATCCCCGATGAGGATGTGGACTCCCTGGAAGCCATCATCGCGGACTGCGAAGCGGCCCAGAAGTATTTCGCCTTTGAAATGCAGTCCTCCGCTTGGTATCTGGCGTCCTTCTTCTTCGGCACCGGCTGCGTGTCCGAATGGGTCACGGACGAAGATGGCGAATTCATCGAAGTGCATGACACCTTCAACAGCCCCCAGGGCCTGATCGCCGTCAAGGGCATGAAGAAGTTGGTGGATTCTCCCTTCCATCTCAGCTCTTCCAGCGGTTCTGAATTCGCCAACGGCGCTGCCGCCGTGGTGACCGGCACCTGGGATTACGTCACTGTGGAAGGCATCCTGGGCGACAACATGGGCGTTGCCGATCTGCCCTCCTTCGAAGTGGAAGGCCAGACCTATCACCTGGGTTCCTTCAACGGCTGCAAGCTGATGGGCGTGAAGCCCCAGGTGGACAGCCAGAAGGCCGCTGCCCTGAACAAACTGGCCCAGTACCTGACCGGCGAAGACTGCCAGATGGAGCGCTTCGAAGCCCGCGCTTGGGGCCCCTCCAACGTGGCTGCTCAGGCTTCTGACGCTGTGCAGGCCAACCCCGGCCTGGCCGCCCTGCTGGCCCAGAGCCCCTATTCCATTCCTCAGGGCCAGATCCACGGCTCCTGGTGGGATATCGCCAAGGTCATCGGTGACGACGTGAAGGCCGCTGCCGACGAAGACGGCCTGAAGCAGGCCCTGCAGAACTACGAAGACAAGATTTCCAGCCTGTTCACCATGAGCGACGATGTGAAGTACGCCTGGACCGTCATCGGCACCTGCAACCTGACCGACGGCTTCTTCTACACCGATTACAACAATGAAACCCGCAGCAACTGGAGCGAGGATATCCCCATGGTGAAGGTTTCCGCCAGCGAGTGGAAGACCGAACAGGCCTGGGACATGGAAGCTGGCGTGCAGTTCAAGGTCCGCCAGGGCCTGAGCTGGGATAACGCTTTCCCGGCTGACAACTTTGTGGTGGAAGAAGCGGGCACCTACTATGTGCTCTTCAACGAAACCACCGGCGAAGTGAGCCTGACAGCCGAGTAATATTTCTTCCGATGCTTGATTGAAAAATCCAGCAATCGGTAACTGGACGGCCGGAGCCAATTCCGATTGGTTCCGGCCGTTTTTGTCCAACTGCTGGTTATTCTGAGAGGGAAGTGAACAAGAGCATGAGCGAAACGAAACAAACGGGACAGGAAATGCAGGGAGTGGGTCATCAAGTCAAGCGCGTCCTGGTCTTTCTGGGGCTGCTGCTGCTGGGCTGCCTGATCTTCCTCATTTTCGGCGGTATTTTTTCCGGCATCGGCGTGCCCATGTATTGGACCGGCATCATCGCGGCGATCATATTCGCGCCGCTGGCGATCATCTGCCTGGTCAAGTGGGATAAGCTGTACGGCGTGTACAGCAGCGGAAACGAGCAAAACACCCTGCGGCTGAGCAAGTCGGAACGGCTGGCCTACAAGCTGATGAAGCGCATCCTGGGGATCCCGGCGGCTTTCCGGAACCTGGGCGTGAAGATCGGCAAGGGCTGCGCGAACCTGGTCAAGCGCGTCGGCGCGGAGATCAGGGATATCGTGATGACCTTTGTACACGGAGATTGGAAAACCAAGCTGAGCTACCTGGTGATGGGCTTTGGCAACATTGCCCGGGGCCAGATCCTGCGAGGCGTGCTGTTCCTGGTGTTCGAGATCGTATTCATCGGGTATATGATCCTCGCCGGTGGGTACTGGCTGAGCATGCTGCCTTCTCTGGGCAAGGTGGCCCCCATCCCCAACGGACGGTACAATGAGGCCCTGGACGTGTATGAGCCCATCTATGGGGACAACTCGTTCAAGATCCTTTTGTACGGCGTGCTGACCATCTTTTTCATCATCGCTTTCATTTATACCTGGCGCCAGAATGTGAAGCAGAACCAGCTGGCCGAAAAGATCCTGGCTTCCGGCAAAAAGCTGCGCAGCGGCAAGGACGACCTGCGCTCCATGGTGGACGATCAGTTCCACAAGACGCTGCTGGCCCTGCCCCTCACCGGCATCCTGATTTTCACGGTGATGCCTATCGTGTTCATGGTGCTGGTGGCCTTCACCAACTATGACGGCGCGCACAACGGCTTTTCCAACAACCTGTTCGGCTGGATGGGCATGACCAACTTCAACACCCTTTTGTCCTGGGAGGTGAAGGGCGGATCGGGCACCCAGTCCTATGCCGCCACGTTCGGCGAGGTGCTGTCCTGGACGCTGATCTGGGCCTTCTTTGCCACCTTCACCAACTACTTCCTGGGCATGCTGGTGGCCATGGCCATCAACAAGAAGGGTATCCGGTTCAAGAAGGGCTGGCGTACCATCCTGGTGCTCACCATCGCCATTCCCCAGTTCATTTCCCTGCTGTACGTATCCAAAATGTTCGCCCGCAACGGCCTGGTGAACCAGTTCCTGATGGATATGGGCTGGATCAAGGAGGCCCTGCCATTCTGGGAAAAGGCCACGTGGGCGCGAGTCACCGTCATCATCCTGAATATCTGGATCGGCATTCCCTATCTGATGCTGATCACCACCGGCATCCTGATGAACATCCCGGCGGACCTGTACGAATCCGCCCGCATCGACGGCGCCAACGCATGGCAGCAGTACCAGAAAATCACGCTGCCCTATATGCTGTTCGTCACCGGCCCGTATCTGCTCACCAGCTTTACGGGCAACATGAATAACTTTAACGTCATTTATCTGCTCACCGGCGGCGCGCCTACCAACGCGGCCGCATCCTCGGCCGCAGGCACCGTGGGGTATACCGACCTGCTGATCACCTGGCTGTTCAAGATCACCACCGGCGCCGAATCCCAGTACTATATGGCTTCTGTGGTCGGCATCCTGGTGTTCGTGGTGGTGGCCGTTATCTCGCTGGTGGTATACAATCTGCTGCCGTCCATCAAGAATGAGGAGGATTTCCAGTGATGAAGAAAAAAATCGCTTTGAAAACGCTGGCAATCGCTGTCATCCTGGTGGGCGTGGTCCTGCTGGGCTTCACAGCGCAGGGCATCATCGAAGGCAACAAGATTTACGATCTGTTCCGGAAAATCCGGGTCAATGTGCATGACGTATATAAGGACGTGGACAACAAGGGCCTGGAACAGGTGAAGGAAGAATACCGCGATGTGTTCGCGGCGGTGGATCAGATTGACGCCCTGGGCGGAGAAAAGGCCAAGACGTATTTGAACAATGTCAACACCGCCTATGGCCTGGTGGACACCATCGAGGCCACGGAAAGCATCGTCGGCTCCATCAACCGCATGGGTGCGCAGCAGGCGCAGCAGAGCCTGGCCGAGGTGTTCGACACCATTGACGAGGCCGGCAAGGCGTTGAGCGCGGTCAAGGCAGCCGGCGCGGAGAACGCCGAGACCTACCTGGTGGACGTGGAAGCCGCCCTGGCGGATCACGAGGATCTGGACGAAGCCCGGGCACAGCTGGACGCGGGCTATGCTGATATGGACGAGGACACGGCCAAGCAGGTGAAGGCCTTCTTCAATTTCGTGTTCCAGATGGCGAAGGACAAGGGCAGCGAAGAAGCGCTGCGGTACATGGAAGCGGTCATTGAATCGGCGGATGTGACAGCCGAGGAATTCGCCGAGCAGAGGATCGCGGACCGCTACGCGGATCCGGAACTGGAAAACGCGGAGCAGCTGCGCCAGTACAGCGGCGATGTGTTCCGCCTGATCAGCGACCAGGGCACCGCCCAGGCCAAGACCTATATCCAGCAGCTGCTCAAGACCATGGAACAGAAGGATATCCCGGACGCCCGGGCTTATCTGGATGAAGTGTACGAGGACAATGACGACAATCGGGTCACCCGGAAATACCTGGACGCCATCTTCCAGACCATCGACGCGCAGGGCATGGAATATGCCAAGCTGCACGGCGGTGATATCTGCGCGGTAGTGGGTCAGGAGGACGTGGAGCAGGCCCAGGCCTTCCTGGACGCGCTGAACGCCGCCCCGGCGGGGGACGCCGGCGCTTCTTTGGAGAAGCTCAGCCAGTTCCGCGCCGCCATCGAGGCAGCCGGCAAAGGATTTGACGGCAGCGCCAATCCGTATCTGTCCGGGTTGTACGCGGTGAACGCGGAGGTGGACAAGGCTGTTTCGGCGGCGGAGAGGGCCCAGAAGAAGGCGGATAAATCCGCTGCGGCCATCGACACTGCCCGGGAAAAGGCGGAAGCCGCCAAGGCGGCTGTGGCCGCCGCTGCCACGGAAGAGGAAAAGGCGGCTGCCGCGGAGGAATCGGACGCGGCCCAGAAGGCTTATGATACCGCCGTGGCCAAGGCCCAGAAGGATCGGGAGGATGCCGACAAGAAACAGCTGGACGAAGAAAAAGCCCGGCAGTATATGGCCAGGATGGAGGAAGCTCTGGACCAGGCCAAATCCGGCGTGGCCCCGGAAAGCCTGGATCGGGTGAAGAAATTCCAGGATGACGTCTGCGCGCTGATGAGCAAGGTGGGCATGGAAAAGGCGAAAAAGTACATGGAAAATGCCTGCAAGGCTTACAGCGATAAAACGCTGCGCATCACCCGGCTGGGCGACGACAACGCCCAGAAGCTGGAGGACCTGGATGACACCAAGCTGTCCCGCACCCGGAACAAGGCCAGGCTGATGATGCTGACGCTGGCCTGCCTGATCATCGGCGTGGTGCTGCTGTGCATCAAGGTCAATGAAAACGCCCAGCCCAGGCTGACGCGGGAGGAAAGGGCGCAGATGGGCCGCCATATGGGCCTGAAAACCTCCAGGATGATTGCCAATTCAGCCATTCACGCGGTGCTGATCATCATCAGCGTGGTGTGGCTGATCCCGTTCATCTCGATCGTGCTGCAATCCCTGCGCGTGGAATCCACCCATCAGGTGGGCTATATCATGCCGGATAAGCTGCACTTCTACAACTACGCGGATCTGTTCGGAACGGATTTCCCCAGGTGGTACGCCAACACCTTCATCATGGCCCTGATCGTGGCTCTGCTGCAAACGGTCATCGTGCTGTGCATGAGCTACACCCTGTCCCGTTTCCGCTTCAAAATGCGCAAGCCTCTGATGCGCTTCATGCTGATCCTGGGCATGTTCCCCGGCATGCTCACCATGATCATCCTCTATCGCGTGCTCAGCGACCTGGGCCTGACCCAGGAACACGCGGTGCCCGGATTGATCCTGGTGTATATCGCTTCCTCCGGGATGGGCTATTATGTGTCCAAGGGCTTCTTTGACACCATTCCCAAATCACTGGATGAGGCGGCCCGGGTGGACGGCGCCACGCGGTTCCAGGTGCTGAAAAAGATCATCCTGCCGCTGTCAAAGCCCATCGTGATCTACACCATCCTGACGGCCTTCATGGGCCCATGGGGCGATTATGTGTTCGCGCGTTATATCTCCTTCGGCAAATCCGTCGGCATGAACGTGGCCGTAGGCCTGTACAGCTGGCTGAGCAAGGATCAGATCGCCTCCCGCTATACCATGTTCTGCGCCGGCGGCGTGCTGGTGGCCATTCCGGTGGCCGTGCTGTTCATGTGCCTGCAGAAGTACTATGTGGAAGGCGTTACCGGCGGCGCCGTCAAGGGATAATGTGAAAGGAGAGATGAGACAATGGCAAGCGTAAAGCTGACCGACGTGAAGAAGGTCTATGATAATAACGTGACGGCAGTGCACGATTTTAACCTGGATATCAAGGACAAGGAATTTGTGGTGTTCGTAGGGCCCTCCGGCTGCGGCAAATCCACCACCCTGCGCATGATCGCCGGCCTGGAGGACATTTCCGGCGGCACCGTGGAAATCGACGGCGTGGTGGTGAACGACCTGCAGCCCAAGGACCGCGACATCGCCATGGTGTTCCAGAATTACGCCCTGTACCCCCACATGACGGTTTATGACAACATCGCCTTCTCCCTGCGGCTGAAGAAAATGCCGGAGGATGAAATCTATGAAAAGGTTACCAACGCCGCGGAAATCCTGGGCATCACCCAGTATCTGACCCGTAAGCCCCGCGCCCTGTCCGGCGGCCAGCGCCAGCGTGTGGCCATCGGCCGCGCCATGGTGCGCCAGTCCAAGGTGTTCCTGATGGACGAGCCGCTTTCCAACCTGGATGCGAAGCTGCGCAATCAGATGCGCGCCGAAATCATCCTGCTGCGGCAGAAGCTGGACACCACCTTCATCTACGTCACCCATGACCAGACTGAGGCCATGACCCTGGGCGACCGCATCGTGATCATGCGGGACGGTATCATCGAGCAGGTGGGCACCCCCATGGAAGTGTTCGAAATGCCCCGGAACATCTTCGTGGCCGAGTTCATCGGCGCGCCCAAGATGAACATGATCGAAACCCGGCTGGAAAAGGAGGGCGACCGGTACTTCGTGCGGCCCTTCGGCGCGAAAATCGAGGTAGACGGCTCTAAGCGCGAAGAACTGCTGCAAAAGAACATCGACAGCCGCGACGTGGTGCTGGGCGTGCGCCCGGAGCATATCGTGCTCAGCTGGCAGCCCGGTGAGCACGCCATCCCCTGCACCCTGGAGGTCAACGAAATGATGGGCAGCGAGCTGCACCTGCACGTGTATACCGAGGATGAAACCCGCCTCATCGTCCGCGTGCCCACCATCGACCTCGCCCCCGATCAGCGCAGGCAAATGGTATACGGCGCTAAGCTGTTCATCACCTTCGAGGGCAAGGTCATGCACTTCTTCGACAAGGAATCCGGACTCAACCTGATCTACGGCTGATTTACGGCCGATCCATAACGCAAAAAGCAGCCATGCCGGACATCTGTCCAGCATGGCTGCTTTATTCTCTGCTATATTTTCATACTGACGGAAGAACCAGCGGGCGCCGTCGAGCCGGCGGGACGCTGGGCGGTTCACAGCATCCGGCGCAGCAGCAGGCGGAATCGCGTCCAGGGGGAGGCGGCCTGGCGCAGGGCCAAGTAGCAATCCCGGAAGGGGGCCACGGGGGCGGCGTGCTTGCCGTATACCTGGGCCGCATAGGTGTGAACCAGCGGCGATACGGGGGACAGGCCGGCCTGAGAGAGTGCCCGGTCTGCCCGAAGCGCGTAATCGTGCAAGGTCTCCTGAGGCTGACGGGTGACGCCCCGGCAGGCGATGAACCGTTGGATAGCGGCAAAGAGGATGTCCGCAGCCCGGGAGGGATGACGCTTTGCCCGTCGCAGGGGATCAGTGGCCAGAGCGCGCCAGACGATCAAAGCGATGAGCAACAGGATCAGCAGCGGAATCCACCAGGGGAAGGGCGGCTGGGGATCGCTGCCGTCCGGCTGCGCCTGGGGCGGCACGGAAGGCTCCGGCGTCGGGGTGGGGGCCTCGTCACTGCCGCCGGGGGGCGGCGTGGGGGTCGGCGCGTCGCCGGGAGCGTCTTCCGGCTCCCGGGTGGGTTCCGGAGAGGGCGAGGGCGACGGCGAGGGCGACGGCGTGGCGTCCGGGGTCTGATCATCGGGGGACGGCGGCGCATCGCCGTCCTGGCTGCGGTCGTTGTCCGTGCGGGGCGTGGCGTCAAAATCCAGCCAGCCAAAGCCGTTCAGATAGACTTCCGTCCAGGCGTGAGCGTCCCGGCCCGCCACTACGGCCACGCCGTTTTCGTCCGGAACCGCCAGATATCCGGTCACGTACCGGGCGGGCAGACCCGCGATGCGGCACAGCATGGTCATGGCGCTGGCGAAATAGGTGCAGTAGCCCTCCCGTTCCCCGATCAGGAACCAGGCCACGAAATCCACCCCCTCCGGGGGATTCCGCACCTGTAGGGTATAGGTGTAATGGCTGCGCAGGTAATTCTGAATGCCCAGGGCTTTTTCATAGGGTGACTGGGCTCCGGCGGTGGCCTGGGCGACGATGTCCTCCAATTCCCGCTGGGCATGCATGTGGGAGGGAATGGTCAGATAATCCCGGGCGACCTGTTCATACCGCGGATCCGTGCTGCCGGCGCTGGCTTCCACTGCCTGCCGGGTGAGGGCGCTGCCGGGGGCATAGGGCAGGTAAGTGAGGGAATAGGTGTCTCCGGCTGCCAGATCCCGGGTCAGGAACAATTCCGCCGCCTGGTTATAATACAGCACCATGCGCTTGCTTTCCAATTGCAGCGTCTGAACGCGGGCAGGCGCGAAAAGGGTGGTGGGGCTGCTGCCCAGCATATGAACGGTGATGGGCTGGGCGGCGATGTTTACCCCGGACAGGGGCCGGTTCAGGTCAAACAATTCATCCCGCAGGCTGCGGGTGCGGGAGGCGTTGTACAGATATTGGCGATTATTCAGGGTATCCACCCAATTGAGGCCGGTGTATTCATTGAAGGTGCGGCCCCGCAGCAGCACGGTGCGGTCGGTGCTCACCTCCATGACGGCGTGATTCCGGGGCTCGGCCGGGCCGCCCAGGCGATCCCGCAGGGGCTGATAGCCCTCGTCGACCAGGGAGAAGGAGGTGCGGAATTCGTTAAAGAACAGGTAATCGTTGGCAAAGTCCCGGATATCCTGGGCCAACTGCTCCAGGGCAGGCACCGTGGGGGATTTGGCGGGCAATGCCCAAAAGGCGGTGACGGTCAGCACCGCGGCCACCAGCAGGGCCACGGCGCGCTTTCCGTTTTCATCCGCCAGCAGCAGCAGCAAGCCCGCCGCGGCAGGCAGCGCGTACAGCAAAAGCCCCGCCTGACCTGACAACACAAAGGCCATGGCGACCACGGTCAGCACCACGAACACGGCCAGGGGCAGGGTGCGATCCCAGGCCAGGGCGGCGCCCAGCAGGGAAAAGAGCAGGCACAGGCCCAGGCGCGCTGCATCGGCATAGGGGAGCGCTGCTTCCGGCACGCCCTGAAAGGAGAGAAACGCGGCCTTGACGGCCTGAAACGCGGTGAACACCGGCCCGCCGCCCAGCGCCCCCCAAAGGCCGAAGCCCAGCAGAAGGATCAGCGGCAGCAGCCATTTGAATTTCAGATGAACGGAAAAGAACCCGTAAATCAGCAGAGAAAACAGCCCGCAGAGCAGAACCGCGGGCCACAGGGCCAATTGGGGGAAAAGCGCGCCCAGCGAGGGCAGCGCCATGCCCAGGCTCAGCAGCAGCGCCGTGCAGGCTCCCATCACAGCCGCCGGTATGGCAGTTTTAAGCGGGCGTGACATAGCATACCTCCACCAAATGATGCTGCAGTCGCGTGACGAAGGGCTGGTATTCAGCCAGTTCCGGGGTATAGGTGACCAGATACAGCCGGGCGCTGGGGCCCATGCGGCGGATGCGGCTGACGCCATCCACGATTTGGGCATCCAGCCGGGTGGTGATGATGATGGTGGCGCCGGTGCGGCGCATGCGGCGCAATTCCAGATTCAGCACCCGGGAAAAATCCTCTCCGCCGCGGAAGGATTGGCAGGCCAGCATTTCCTGCAAAAGGGAGAGGCTGGCGGCGTTGTCGCTGGAAAACTCATTGGCGCGGTCACCGTAAATGGGCAGGCGGACGGGGCTGCCGTCCTCCATTTGCATGTTGGCCACGGCCACCGCCGTTTCGCACAGGGCGTCCCGCAGGCATTCCTTGCCTTCGGGGATGCCCTCGCCGCCCAGGGGCGCGTCACAGTCCAGCAGGATCAGCGTATCCGGCGGCGCGGGGGTTTCAAACCGGCGCACCAGCAATTCCCGCTTCCGGGAACTGAGCTTCCAGTGGATGCGCTTCATGGCGTCGCCGGGCTGATAGGAGCGCACATCCTCAGGGGCGTTGTAATCCTCCTGGGTGCGGGCCAGGGCGGCTCTGCCGTCGTCCCCCAGGGTGAAGCGGGGCTTGTCGATATCAAAGGGCCGGGGCAGCACCGTCAGCGGAGCGGAGGCATGGGCCGGCGCTTTTTTCATGCGGAACAGGCCAAACAGATCCCGCACCGTCAGGTGGGTGAGCCAAGCGTCGTAAAGCCCCACGTGGCGGGCGTTCAGGATTACCTGCTGATCGTGCCATTGAAAGGGGCGGGCAGGGAAAACGCACGATCCATCCTGATCGGTCAAGCGATACGTCCCCTCCAGGGGAGACACCGGCAGAGGGCAGCGATGGCGGGCGCGCAGAAAGAGCCGGGCGGATTCCCCCCGGGAAATGGTGGGGCTGCTCAGCGATTGCTCGCATTCCAGCGTGGCGCGGGCCCACAGGCAGCTGACGAAGCTGTACAGCAGCACGATGATCAGCAGCAGGGCGATATATGTATACAGCGGGCTCCCCAGGGACAGGGCGCACAGCCCGCTGGTGATAAGGGCGGCTGAAACCGCCAGGCCGCGGCGGGTCATCATGCCCTGCCCGCGGGCACCGGCACGGTGTCGATCAGCTGGGACAGCACCTGCTGGGCTGATACGCCCTTCATCCGGGCCTCGGGGGTCAGGATCAGCCGGTGGGACAATACGGGCAGCGCCATGCGCCGGATGTCGTCCGGCAGCACATAATCCCGGCCGGACAGCAGCGCGCTGGCCTGGGCAGCCCGCAGCAGGGCAATGGAACCGCGGGGAGAGGCGCCCAGCTGCAGCGCGGCATGATTGCGGGTCATGGCCACGATGGTGGCCACGTAGCTTCGGGCTTCATGACTGGCGTATACGGTGCCCACCTGCTCCTGCATGGCGATGATTTCTTCTGCCCTGCATACCGGCGCCAGGGTTTGCATGGGGGTCACCTGGCCGGAGTAGCGCTCCAGCACGTCAATTTCCTCCTCCAGGGAGGGATAGCCGATGGCGATGCGCAGAAAAAAACGATCCATTTGCGCTTCCGGCAGGGGATAGGTGCCCACGAATTCCACGGGGTTCTGGGTGGCCATCACCATAAAGGGCTGGGGCAGCCGGTGGGTGACGCCGTCCACGGTCACCTGGCCCTCCTCCATCACTTCCAGCAGTGCGGATTGAGTCTTGGGGGAGGTGCGGTTGATTTCGTCCGCCAGCACGATTTGGCTCATCACCGCGCCGGGCTTGAATTCCATGTCGCCGGTCTGCAGATTCACCATGGTGAAGCCCGTCACGTCGGAGGGCGTCACGTCCGGGGTGAACTGGATGCGCTTAAAGGAGCATTGCAGGGATTTGGCCAGGGCGGCGGCCATGGTGGTTTTGCCCACCCCGGGCACGTCCTCGATCAATACATGGCCCCGGCATACCAGGGCGATCAAAAGCAATTCAATGGCTTCGTCCTTGCCCACGATCACCCGGCGGATGTTTTGCTGCAGGGCGTACACCATGGGACGGGGCTGAGCCGGAGCGGATATAGGCTGCATCAGGAAAGCACTCCTTCCAAATGATACGCGTTCGTTCTGAAGGCGCCGGGCTCCCGGCATCATTGTGCCCGGTTCATAGGTCAGTATACCAAAAACTGTGCCGGATTGCAATAAAATCCGACACAGAAATGTAAACAATTCGCAACAATTAAAGGGTTCTTTGCCGCTTGGATCGGGACTTGCCGGCGGGCATGACCGCCGCTGCGGCGGGCTATGCGATCAGTCCTCGAAGGTGTTGGCCGCGCCGGGAGTGGGCAGGGCGGTGAAGCGCCAGGCACGGTCATCCAGGCGGGCGAAGGAAACGTCTTTTTCCTGGGCGTCAAAGCTGATGATATCCAGGATTTCCCCGCCAAAGGACAGCACCACCCGTTCCCCCTCGGCGCTGAGCTTGAAGCCAACGTGGATTTCATCGTCCGTTACATCCTCAACGCCGCTGGCGAACACCACCAGATACCCGTGGGCGGGCAGGATCCAATCCGGAAAGACAAATTTTTCCAGATTCTTTTTTCCGTCGCTGAGGCACAGGCCTTTCAGGTTCACCGGCTGATCGGACGTGTTGTATAGTTCGATCCAGTCGGATGATTCGCCGAAGCGGTCGGTCAGCGTATCGCCGTTGGAAGCCATCAATTCGTTGATGCGGATGGCGGTGAGATCGGCGGACACCGCGGCTTGCTCTGCCGCGGCGCAGGAGCAAAGCAGACAGCACAGCAACAGGCAGATCAGCACAGCTTTCTTCACGGAGCATTCCTCCTTGGACGGTTTTGATCAGTATACCACAGAAAGCCCCGGCTTGTCACGAAAATATCGCGCGGGTGGGAAAATTACGTCCCCTGCGTGCGCGTGGTTTTGCTTATCGGGCGGAAAAAAACGAAACAAACGCGAAAAGCGCAAGGAAAGAGAGTTTTCTCCGGCCGTCTGTGCTCCCGCCGTGATTTTTCGTTCTCCCGGCGAGTACAGGTCAGGTCGCCATCAAGGGCAGTGCCCCTCCTGACACCCCCCCGCAAGCGCGGTTCCCCCTGCTTTCTGACCGGTTGCCGGGATCCAGAAAAGGCCGTGGATCCCCTGTCAATAATTGGTGGCGTTGATTTGGAAATAGGTTTGCGGATATGCGCACACGGGGCAGGGATCAGGCGCCTGCACGCCGGTATGCAGATGCCCACAGAAGCGGCAGCGCCACACGGCGGCGGGGTCGTCCGGCCGAACGAACAGGGATTGCCCCTGCAGCCGGGTGAGCAGGGTGCGGAACCGCGCCTCATGGGAGGCCTCAATGGCAGCCACACCGTCGAACTGCTTTTCCAGGGCGGTTTCGCCCTCCTTTTTTGCGTCCCGCGCACATTCCTTGTACTGCGTTTCCCATTCGCTGTGCTCGCCCTGAATGGCGGATTGCAGGTTCTTTGCCGTGTCGCCGGGCTGACTGCCGTCCGGGAACGCGTTCAGGGCGGTGAGCCACAGCCGGGCATGGGCCTGCTCGTTCTTGGCGGTTTCCTCGAAAATGTCGGCGATTTGCTGATACCCCTCCTGCCGGGCAGCCTGGGCATAGAAGGTGTATTTCATATACGCGGCGCATTCGGCGGCAAAGGCATCCCATAAACGCTGGGCGGTCAGTGGCTTGGGCATGGCATTCATTCCTCCTTGACAGTGAGTGTCTGCGTGCAGTATGCCCGAAAAAGGGAAAGCGTATACTCTTTTTCTTAAGTCACGTGCGCCGGCTCTTTGAGATATCCTCCACCGCGTTGAGCAGGGCATCCACATCCTGCTCCGTATTATAGGGCCCCAGACTGGCCCGGACAGCGCCTGACGTGCCCAGCCAGGCGTGAATGGAGGGGGCGCAGTGCAGCCCGCCCCGGACGGCTATGCCCCTGCGGTTCAGTTCATCCGCCGTTTCACCGCTGTCCAGGCCGCGCACATTAAAGCTGACAACCGCCGTCCTGGGCAGATCGGAAGGCCCGGAATAATCGTCGACGCCGGGAATACGCCGCAGGCCCCGCAGCAGACGCAGCGTCAGCGCCTGCTCATATTCCGTCATGGCGGCCCGGTGCCATCCCGTGAATTTCAGCCCCTGGAGCAATCCGGCGATGCCCGGCAGGTTGTGGGTGCCGCTCTCCAGCCGATCCGGCAGCAGGCTGGGCTGACGCAGGCTGTCGGAGGCTGATCCCGTGCCGCCTTCCCGCAGGGGCCGGGGCAGCATGCCTTCGCCCAGGCAGAGCAGTCCCGTGCCCATAGGCCCCATCAGCCCCTTGTGGCCCGGCATGGCGATCATGTCCGCGCCCACGGCTGCCAGGTCTTCGGTGCCGGCGGTTTGGGCCGCGTCCAGCAGCAGGGGAATGCCAAATTCGTGACAGGTCCGGGTGATCTCCCGGGCGGGCTGGATGATGCCGGTGACGTTGCTGGCATGGCAAAGCACCATCAGCGCCGTCTGGGGCGTGACGGCTGCCCGGACAGTGGCGGGGGAGAGCAGGCCCCGCTCATCCGGCGGCAGGATGCGCACGTTGATTTTGCCCGCGTCGTGATAGCCCATCAGCGGACGCATCACGGCGTTGTGCTCGGCATGGGATACCAGCACCTCGTCGCCCGCGTGCAGGGTGCCCCGGATGGCCATGTTCAGGGCGTCCGTGCAGTTCAGGCAGAAAATCACCCGCTCCGGCGCGGATACGCCCGCGTAGGCCGCTGCCGCTTCTCGGCACGCTTCCAGGATCCTTCCGCCCGCCAGCGCGCCTGCGTGGCCCGCGCGGCCCGGATTGCCCCCGATCTTTTCCATGACGCCTTTCACAGCCCGGATCACCTCCGGGGGCTTGGGAAAACTGGTGGCGGCGTTGTCCAGATAGATCATGCCTCATTCCTCCCTGCACGGCGGCAAGCCGATTCTCATAGACTGTATGAGAGAGGAGGGAAAAGCATGACCAGCCATGAAACTTTCGGCATCGCGGCCTTTCGGTCCCGCCAGCAGGTGATGCGCTTTGACAGCGCCTTGCGCCGGGCGGGCATTCACAGCGAGGTCATTTCTACGCCGCGGGATGTGGCCGTGGGCTGCGGCCTGTCTGTGCGGTTTGACCTGCGGGACGCCCAGCAAGCGGCGCAGGTGTATCAGCGCGCCCGCCCGGGCAACCTGATCGGCTTTTACCGCGTGGACCGCGCGCCGGGGGATCGGCCCCGGGTGTCTGCTCTGTGGTGAACGGAGCCGCCTCTATCGGAGAAACGCGGATAAACGTGAAAAGCGTGAAAGACGTGAAAACCGTGAAAGACGTGAAAAACGCGAAACGTGATACCACGAAAATAAGAATCGTTCTTCACGGAAAGTCAGGAAAAAAGAAACGGCCTTTCCTGTCATCTTGAGCGGAGTGGAGCGAAAAGCGGAACGGCGTCGAAAGATCTATGGGATGGATTCACGCACAGATCCCTCGACTGCGCTTCGCCTCTCGGCTTCGCTGCGCTCGGGATGACAACGGAGGGTTTTCGTTTCCCTGACTTTCCGTAAAGAGCAAAATAATTGGCGTGAAACCCAGCCGGATCAGCAGGATTTCACGCCATTTTTATTCGGATGATACATCGTGAACAGGAAGGACAGCGGCATCGGGATCGCGCCGAGGGCAGCGCTCCCGACTTATTCCCGATCATTCATTCAGCGCGCGGGCCTTGGTCAGCTCCCAGCCCCAGTTGATTTCCTTTTGGTGGCTGACAGCGTAGGGTCCGGTGGCCTCTGCCTCGGACATGACCCGGGGGAAATGGAGGCAGATATGGCCTTCCAGGTTGTTGTTGGGGGTATGGTCCACCTCGTGGCCATGGCTGTGGATGGATCCGATATACACAGAGCCGTCGGGGAAAATGACCCACACGTATTTGGCGGTCCAGGTATTCACACCCACCACCTGATTGAGCACCTCCGTGTCCGCGGCGGTGGGCGTTTCGGAATCGGCATGCTTGCCGAGGGAGAACATATGCAGGTTGAAGTGCAGCCCGGAATCGGGATCATAGATCACCACGTCCGGCATGGAACGGGCGAGGGGACGGATCTCGCTGTACCAGTTGGCATAGCGCACCTGCGACGCTTTGGGCGCCGTAAAGACGGTGGAAACAGGGGAGGCGGTCACGGTGGGCAGAAGGCCGGAAATGGTGCTGCCTGTGGCGCGGACGGCGCTGGACGAGTTCAGGCGGTTCAGCGTCATCTTGCCCGCGATGCCGTCGGCGGTCAGGCTGTTCCGTTTCTGGAAGGCCACCACTGCGTTATAGGTCTTGGTCCCGAAAATGCCGTCGGCGGTATCCAGGTACCCCAACTCCACCAGCCGCTTCTGCATGGCCCGCACGGCATCGCCCTTATCGCCTTGCTTCAGCACGGTCGTTGTGGGAACGGAAGCGGAGGCGGCGTCGGCCTTGGGCGTCGCGGAAGGCTTGGGGGAGGCGGTGGCTTTCACGGCCACGGCGCTATTGGAATACAGCTTTTTCAGGGTTTTCTCTCCCGCCACGCCATCGGCGGTCAGCCCGTTGGCGCGCTGGAAGCGGATCACGGCCTGCTCGGTGCCGGAGCCGAAGACCCCGTCCACCGTGCCGGTGTAATAGCCCAGATCCTTCAGCCGCTGCTGCAGCTGGGATACAGCTGTGCCCTGGCTGCCCACGCGCAGCACCTGCTGAACGGAGGGGGTGGGAGTGGTCTTGATGCTGTAAGGCGTCGGGGAGGGCGTCGGCACAGGCGTCGGTACCGGCGTGGGCGCGGCGGTGGGCGTGGGCAGGGGGACCGTGGTGGCGGGCAGCGCTGCGTCGGAATACAGCAGCTGCTGGGTTTTCAGCCCGGCCACGCCATCGATGGCCAGGCCGTTTTTGCGCTGGAATTCCTTTACCGCGGCGATGTCGTCATTGTCATAGATGCCGTCGGCAGTGCAGCGGTAGTAGCCCAGCTCCATCAGCCTGTTTTGCAGCTTTACGACTTCCATTCCCCGCACGCCCTTGCGCAGCGTGACCACGTTCAGGGCGGTGAGCGGGGTGCTGGTGGGCAGCGGCGCCAGGGTCTGGACGGGGGCCGCCGTGGACACGGCGGTCAGCGTGGTCAGCAGCAGGAGCGTCTTTTTTCCTGCGATGCCGTCCACGGTCAAGCCGTGCTCATTCTGAAATTTTTTCACGGCCGTCTGGGTGGCCGTGTCGAATACGCCGCTGACGATGCCCGTAAAGAACCACAGCGTGGCGAGACGCGATTGCAAATCGGCCACCTGGCTGCCCTTATCGCCCAGCTTCATTTCCACATCCGCAATGGGAGGCAGAACCTTCACATCGGTTTTTTTGCCCCTGGCGTTGAGGGGACGGCCCTCGAAAATCAGCTTTTGCATTTCGGGCGACGCGATGCCGTCCTGCTTGAGGCTGTTCTTTTTCTGGAATGCTTTCACGGCCGTCAGGGTGCTGGCGCCGAAGCTGCCGTCCAGCGCGCCGGTGTAGAATTCCAGCTCCTTCAGCGCTTCCTGCAGCAGGGACACCTGCTTTCCGGTCATGCCGTATTGCAGCTGCTGATAATTCTGCTGGGCCTCTGGATCTGTCTGCAGGGTGCTGCCGGGCAGATACTGGGTGGGCACCGACGCGTACTGGGCGACGATATAGCCGGTAGTGCCCTTGTAGGTGACGTGCAGATAATCCCCGGAAATGGAGAGCACGGAAATGGACGCGCCCTTGGGAATGGTGAGCAGACGGGTGGAGGCGGTAGAGGCGCCCTTGCGCAGGTTTACAGCGGCGAGCGTATAGGTGGTGAAGGGGAAGGTGGCCGCCGCCGTGACAGGCGCGTTGGTGGGAATGGAGGTGGGGGTGGCCGTGGGTTTGGGCGTGGCCGTGGCCTGGGCATGCACGGCCTGGGCGGAATACAGGATCGTTTGGGTGGCTTTGTCGGCAATGCCCGTTTCCCGGATGCCGTTCTTTTTCTGGAAAGCCCGGATGGCGCTGACTGTGCCGTTGCCGCAGATGCCGTCCAGGGCGCCGGTGTAATAGCCCAGT
Organism: Clostridia bacterium; assembly: GCA_017524615.1. Taxonomy (GTDB): domain Bacteria; phylum Bacillota; class Clostridia; order Christensenellales; family Aristaeellaceae; genus RUG563. Next base: position 128,747 of record JAFXVJ010000007.1, read on the forward strand.
TCCTTCAGGCGGGCCTGCAGGCGGGTTACGGCGTCCCCGCGGCTGCCGGAGGAAATGACAGGCTTGTCTATGGGCGCCACGGTTTTCACCTGCGTGGCCTTGCCCCGGCTGTTCTTGGGCTGGCCTTCATAAAGCAGTTGCTGCGTGGCGGCGTCCGCCGTGCCGGTTTGGGACAGGCCGTTCATTTTCTGAAAAGCGATCACCGCGTTCTTGGTGCCTGTGCCGTATTTGCCGTCCACGGTGGAATTGTAAAAGCCCAATTCCTTCAGGGCGTTTTGCAGCGCTTGCACGGCGCTGCCCTGGCTGCCCGCGTACAGCAGGGGATAAACGCCGGACGCCGCTGTTTCCGGCGCGGGCGTTACCGCCGGCAGGGCCACACCGTCCGCCAGCAGGTTCAAATACTGCTTCTGGGCGTATCCCTGCGTGCCTTCATAGGTCACGATATAATAATTCCCGCTTTCCCCGGTGATCAGCACCATATCCCCCGCGGGAATGGTGAGCAGCACGGTGGCGTCGGTGGAAGGGCGCTGACGCAGCCGCAGGCTGGCCGTGGTATAGGCCAGCAGCGGATAGCTTTCGCCGTGGACGGGAAGAACGCTCAGGCAGCATACCAGCGCCAGCATAAGGGCCAGCGCGCGGCGGATACAGGTCGAACGCATAGAATAAGCCTCCATTCCATCACAAAAAAGCGATGGTTATACCAAATCAAGTCTATTCTATTGCATTTTTTTGACGGTGTCAAGAAAAAGAATTCATAATCTTGTAACATTTTTGATAAATGCCAAAGGCGTTTTTGCGCACACTATGTTAGAAACGCAAAGCTGAAGGAGATGGACGCGCATGAAAAGACGCATCCTGGCGCTGGCGGCGGCCCTGACGCTGCTGATCGCGGGCATGCAGGAGGCCCTGGGGGCCGTGGCCTGGGGGGATCGGGGAGCGGATGTGACCAGGATCCAGCAGCGGCTGCGGCAATACGGCTATATGAGCGCCCCGGCGGACGGCATCTTCGGCCAGGCCACCTATGAAGCGGTGGTGTGGTTCCAAAGGAAGAACGGATTGCGGGCGGACGGGGTGGTGGGCCCGGCCACTGCGGCGGCCCTGGGGATCACGCTGACTGCCGGGGAGACCGCCCCGGCCTCTTATCATGACAGCGAGGTGTATACCCTGGCCCGTCTGGTGCATGCCGAGGCCCGCGGCGAACCGTACGTGGGCAAGGTGGCCGTGGCCGCCGTGGTGCTCAACAGGGTGCGGTCTGCCGCCTTTCCCAATACCATCAGCGGGGTCATTTACCAGGCAGGGGCCTTCGACTGCGTGGCCGACGGGCAGATCAACCTGACCCCGGACAGCGATTCCCTTCGCGCGGCCCGGGACGCCATGAACGGCTGGGACCCCACCGGCGGCTGCGTTTACTACTACAATCCCGCCACCGCGACCAGCGCCTGGATCTGGAGCCGGGAGGTGAGGCTGAGCATCGGCGCTCACCGGTTCGCGGTGTAATGCGCAGCATGGGATCGCTCGGGGAGGCGTCAGTATGAATCAAAAACGAATCTATGGCTCCGTGATCGCGCTGCTGGCCGTGGCGCTGGTATTCTCCGTGGGAGCGGGCGTCCGCACGGCCGTCCGGGCGAAGCGGTACGAAGCCCGGCTGCGGGAGGTGTATGACGGAGCGGTGCTGTCAGCTTTGCGGCAGATGGAGGACATGCAATTGGCCCTGAGCAAGGCGCTGCTTTCCCAGGATGACGGGGCGGAGAACCAGTATCTGAGCCGGGTCAGCACCGGGGCGGCGCAGGTGCAGCGCAGCCTGTCCCTGCTGCCGCTGAGCCACACCGTCACCCAGCGGGCGGTGAAATTTGCCAATCAATTGGAGGACTACGCCGGGGTGCTGCTGCGCTCCGGCACGATGACGGATGAAGATGCCCGGCGCCTGTCCGCCCTGATCGACGGATGCGGAGAATATACCGCCGCCCTGTACCGGGCCAGGGAGCAATTGGCCAGCCAGGCGGCGGGAGGCGAAGCGTTTTATCCCGCGTCGGGCACGGAAAACGCGGCCTATGACACGGGGGTATCCTATCCCACGCTGATTTACGACGGCCCGTTTTCCGACGCGCGGACGGAGGGCAATGCCAAGGGCCTGGGCGCGAAAACGGTGACCCGGGAGGAGGCGCTCTCCATTGCCCGGGATTTTGTGGGGCAGGATCGGGTGATCGGCGTTTCCGCCGGGGCAGATATGGGCGGCAGCATTCCCTGCTGGGGCGTCACGCTGCAGCTGGCGGATATGACGCTGCAGGCCGCGGTGACCCGGCAGGGCGGGAAGATCCTGTGGCTGGCGCCGGACAATGCGAATTTTTCCGCCGAAAAAAGCGTGGAGGAATGCCGGGAGAGCGCCCTGCGATTCCTGGAAAGCCGGGGTTTTTCGGATATGCAGCCCACTTACTTTCAGGTTTACCAGGGCGTAGCGGTGATTTCCTTCGCCGCCACCCAGGGAAATGTCCTGCTGTACCCCGACCTGATCAAGGTGCAATTGCGCATGGATACCGCCCAGGTGGTGGGGATCGAGGCGCGGAATTACTGGCAGAACCACACCGCGCGGGGCCTATTGACGCCCGTGCTGACGGAGCAGGAGGCGCAGCGGTATGTAACGGAACGCCTGGGGGCGGATGCCGTCCGCCTGTGTCTGATCCCCACCGATCGGGGCGAAAAGCTGTGCTACGAGTTTCAGGGCACCTACCAGGGCAATACGTATCTGGCGTATATCAATGCCCTGGATGGGGGCCAGGAAGAACTGCTCAAGGTAGTGGAGGGCGATACCGGCCTGGAGGCGGTGTGATAGGGGCCCTGTCCGGCCAGATGCCATCGTTCCCCTTTTATCGGGCCGAATCGGTATGCGGCGGCATGAATGGCATTGCGGAGCCGTCAGTCTGGAGGAAACACTGAAAAACGGGGCATGCCGGTTCCGGCACGCCCCGTTCATGAAGAAAGCGGGATTATTTGTCGTAATTCACAACCTGAGAGAAATCAGGCGCTTTCAGGGACGCGCCGCCGATGAGGCCGCCGTCGATCTCGGGCTGCGCCATCAGGCCCTTGACGTTCTTGGGGTTCATGCTGCCGCCGTACTGGATGCGCACGGCGTTGGCCACCCGCTTGCCGTATTTGCGGGCGATGGCGGCGCGGATGACGCCGATGGTTTCGTTGGCCTGCTCGTCGGTGGCGGTGAGGCCGGTGCCGATGGCCCACACGGGCTCATAGGCGATGACCAGCTTGCTGATTTCCTTGTCGGTCAGGCCGTTCAGGGCGATCAGGGTCTGGTATTCCACCAGGGCGTTGGTGTAGCCCGCTTCCCGCTCTTCCTTGCGCTCGCCCACGCAGATGATGGGGATCAGGCCGGCCTTCACGGCGGCCAGCACGCGCAGGTTCACGGTGGCGTCGGTTTCGCCGAAATACTGGCGGCGTTCGCTGTGGCCGATGATCACGTATTCCACGCCCGCTTCCTTCAGCATGGCGGCGGACAGTTCACCGGTATACGCGCCGGATTCCTTGAAGTGCACGTTCTGGGCGCCCAGATGAATGTTGCTGCCCTTGATAGCTTCTTTCACGGCGCAGATGTCCACGGCGGGCACGCACACCACGACGGTGGCATTGGCGTCCTTCACCAGGGGCTTCAGCTCGGTCACCAGGGCTTTCGCTTCCGCGGGGGTCTTGTTCATTTTCCAGTTGCCGGCAATGATCGGCTTGCGCATAGTAGCACCTCTTTCTGTTTTTTTCTGCGGGAGGAAGCTTTTGCGTCAAAAGCTCCTTCCCGCACCCTCCCGAAAACCGGCTGGAAAGTATCTTTGGATCGTCTCCGCCGATTTCTCCCTGCAACAGGGAAACGCCCACGGAAAGGATCAAACCAATCCCTTTCCCAGTCGGCTTTCTTGGGGAGGGTACGGGAGGGGATTGCTTTCTCCTGACAGAAATCCCCTCCCGCCATATCCTTCGAAATTACTTTTCGTCCAGGCAGGCAACGCCGGGCAGGAGCTTGCCTTCCAGGTATTCCAGGGACGCGCCGCCGCCGGTGGAGATATGGGTCATCTTATCGGCCAGGCCCATCTTTTCCACGGCCGCTGCGCTGTCGCCGCCGCCGATGATGGTGACCGCGTCGCTGTCCGCCATGGCCTGGGCCACGGCCAGGGTGCCCTTGGCCAGGATGGGATTCTCAAACACGCCCATGGGGCCGTTCCACACCACGGTCTTGGCAGCCTTCACGGCTTCGCCGAAGAGCGCGGCGCTCTTGGGGCCGATGTCGCAGCCTTCCATGTCCGCGGGGATCTTGTCCGCGTCCACGGTCACGGTGTCGATTTCGGCGTCAATGGGATCGGGGAAGGCTTTCACGCACACGGTGTCGATGGGCAGGAGCAGCTTCACGCCCTTCTCCTCCGCCTTCTTCATCATGTCCTTGCAGTAGTCGATCTTGGTTTCATCCAGCAGGGATTTGCCGATTTCGTAGCCCTGCGCCTTGAGGAAGGTGAAGGCCATGCCGCCGCCGATGATCAGGGTGTCCACCTTTTCCAGCAGGTTGTTGATCACGTTCAGCTTGTCCTCGATCTTGGCGCCGCCGAGAACCGCCACAAAGGGCCGGTCGGCGTTTTCCAGGGCCTTGCCCATCACGGACAGTTCCTTGCCGATCAGGTAGCCGGCCACGTTGGGGGAGGTGAACTTGGTCACGCCCTCGGTGGAGCAGTGCGCGCGGTGGCAGGAGCCGAAAGCGTCGTCCACATAGCAATCCGCCAGGGAAGCCAGCTCCTTGGAGAAGTCTTCGATATTCTTGGTTTCTTCCTTGCGGAAGCGGGTGTTCTGCAGCAGCACCACGTCGCCGTCCTGCATGGCGGCCACGGCGGCCTTCGCTTCGGGGCCCACGACGTTATCATCGTTTGCGAAAACGACCTTCTTGCCCAGCAGCTCGCTCAGCCGTTCCGCCGCGGGAGCCAGGGAGAACTTTTCTTCGGGGCCGTTCTTGGGCTTGCCCAGATGGCTGCACAGGATCACCTTGCCGCCGTCCTTGATCAGTTTTTCGATGGTGGGTAGGGCTGCCTTGATGCGCTTGTCGTTGGTGATTTTGCCATCCTTCATAGGCACGTTGAAGTCCACGCGGACCAACACGCGCTTCCCTTTTACGTTGATGTCGTCGATGGTTTTCTTGTTCAGATCGCTCATGTCCGATACACTCCTTTTTTTCTTTCATCATGGATCCGTCGGGATGTTGTATGCCAAGGCCCTCCGGGCCGTGGTATCAGATGGATTTCAGGGGCTGCTGCTTTCCAGCAGCGACACGATCGCCTGGGCGGCTGCCTCATCGGTAATCAGGGAATCGTGCTTTTCATGACGGGTGGCGGCGATGATGGCCTCCGCCTTGCGTTCGCCCGCGGCCACAGCCACCATTTTGCTTTCCTTGTATGCCTTGCCCAGGCTCAGGGATACGGTGCTGGCCTGCAGCACGGTCTTTCCGTCAAAATCGAAGAAATCGCCGAAGGCTTCTCCCACCGCCCGATGGGTTCTGAGCTTTTCCACGTCGTCCGCGGGCAAGCGCCGCCGCTGGGCCATCACGTCCGCCCGGCCGATGCCGTGCACCACCAGATCGGTGCGGCGCAGCAGATCCAGCGTTTCCCGCACCTCGGGCAGCTTCATCATTTCCTGCAGGGCAGCCTGGTCCAGGGTGTCGGGCAGGTGCATGGACCGATGATGGCCGCCCACCCGCCGCGCGATTTCGGCCGCCACGGTGTTGGCCTGGATCTCCACGGAGGAGCCAATGCCGCCCCGGGCCGGCACCACCATCACATTCATGGGGGTGGCGGATTGGATGCCCTGGGCCATTTCGCTCATGGTGCGGCCGCCGGTGACGGCCAGGGTCATGCCGCTTTGCATCAGCTTGTGCACCCGATGGGCGGCGGCGCGGCCTACCTCCCGAAGCACCTGAGGATCGGCGTCGGCGTTGCCGGCCACCACCACCACGTGAGGCACGGAAAGCAGCCGTTCCAGCGCCTGCTCCAGCTTGGTCAGGCCAAACATGGCGCGGCTCAGATCATGGGCGCCGGACAGCACCTCAATGGCCTGCGGGGTCAATTGCATGCCCGCCGCGTCCATGGTGATCAGCCCCTGCTCCTTCAGGGCAGCCGCCGCAGCGCGCACCTCCCTTTCCGGCAGGTTCAGCCGGGCGGCCAGCGCCCGCCGTCCCACCGGCTGCATGCTTTCGATGGAGGAGAGCACCTGGGCCCGGCGGCCGATATCGGCCATCAGATCGGGGGCGATGCGGCTTAACACCTGCATTTCATCCAGCATACGCTTCCCCTCTCTTTCTTGGACAGACCTTGACCCGCTGGGCAAATGATGTCCCACACGTTAGTATATCATATTGGCATGGGAATGTAAAGCGAAAAAATACAGGAACCGGTCCGGCACGCGGAAAAGAAAGAACGGGGCGAAACGCACCTGCGGGCGCACAAAAACGGCGACAAAGGCGATCAAAGGAGCCGCTGGCCGCAGTAGGGGCAGCAGCCGTTTTCATCCGGCAGGGACACGGCCGCGCAGGCGGGGCAGGCAATGCGCGGGATGATGTTCTCCGCTTCGCCGGGCTGGGGGGCGGACGCCTCCGCCGGCCTGTCCTGACGAAGCAGGGCCAGGCGCATGTCTTCGCCTAAGGCCTGGACGGCCTGGTATTCCGGGCTGTGATCGGTGTCCGGCACATCGGGGGTGTAGCGCTTGAAGAGGGGAGAAAGGAACTGCACCGGCGATTCGATGGGCAGGCCGGTCTGGATTTTTACGGTATTCCGGTTGATTTGAAACTTCATTTCGCTGAACCAGGGATGATCCACCTGGATCACCAGATGGAAGCGATAGGAATAGGTATACCGGGGCGGATCATAGCTGACGGTTTTGCCGTCGGCGTCCTGCGTGGTTTCCTCGGTGCGGCTGTGCTCCACCTGCACCTGGCAGTCCTTCACCTGATTAAAGGACAGCACGTCGGGGTTGTCCTTCAGGTCATGGCCGCTCATGCACACGGTGAACCAGCCCCTGCCGTCGTCGATCAGCAGGCGATTGCCTTCGCCCAGCACCCGGTTGGCCTGGAACACATCGGCCCGGGCGCGGTTTTGCTCCCGATATCGCAATTGCTCCCGGATGCCGGCCACGGTGGATTGCCGCCGGTCGGTGAACCAGGGCGACAGCTTGCCTTCGCAGGATTTGCACAGGCTGCCATCCTCCAGCTTTTTGCTGCCCAGGAAGCGGATCTTTTCACCGCATACATCGCAGTATTTCTTTTCGAATAATCCCATGGCGTTTCCCTCCTGTCGGTGTGGATGGGTATGGGTTATCAGCCCCTTCATTGTACCAGAAAACGGGAAAATTTCAAGGGCGGTCGCCGGATTCTTTTACCCGGGGCGGGACACCCGCGCCCCGGGGCCTGCCCGGTCCGCCGCCTCGACCATCAGGAGTCCCCGTGCGGCGGGAAGCGCTCAGCCTGTTTGGCCGCGGCTTGCGGCCCGGAGGTCATCGGACAGGGTTTCCGGACAAAAAAAAGGACGGGGATTTCCACGAAAATGAGCTGGCTCATTTTTGGAAAAACCCCTGCCCTTTTTCCATAGGCGCAAAGCGTGCGGGCTGGATGGCAATGCCGTCCCGGCCGGGCAGCGGTGGATTTCGCACGTCAGCAAACCGGTGGGTGTCGCTTGGCAGAAACTTCAGGCAAGCCCCGCAAATGGCGGATCCGGAGCGGCCTGCCTCCCCAACGGCATTACCGAATCAAGTCGCGGGGCAGCCCGGCTGTTTCCTGCTGCTGCCGGATCAGCCGCCACCGTCTGCGCGTGGCCGCGCCGCCCCGCAGGTGCCGCACCGCATGATGGTAATCCAGAATTTCCCGCACCTCCGCATACAATCCGGGGTGCGCCGAGCGCAGCCGCTCGTGCACGTCCTTGTGCACGGAGCTTTTGCTCATGCCAAAGGCGCGGGCGGCCTGGCGCACCGTGGCGCCGGTGCGGATGATGTACTTGCCCAGGCGTATGGCGCGATCTTCGATGTCCTGCCGCATCCCTTCCGCCTCCCTTCGGGACAGGGTATGCGGGAGAAAATGGGAAAATGCCCGGCATTCATCCCACGGTTTGCGCGGGCGATGCGGTTCGCGCAAAAAAAGTGCGCATTGCGCACACAAGGGCCGGGCGGCCTCCGGGGATCGTTCCGGAATGCGATGGCAGGAGGATCCCGGCCTGTCCGGCACGGAGGAGAAGAAGCAAAACAATCTGGTGCCGGATCATCTATTGAAAAGCGGCTGAATTTGTCTTATGCTTTTTGTGGATTTGCCCGTTCCGGGGAATCGAACCGTCATCAGGCAGGCCCTTTGAAAAAAGGCCATGCCCATCGGCTGGCCGGGATTGGATAATAAAACAAGGACGGGAAAGAGGCTGTTATGAGATTCAAGGCGATCTTTTTTGACAGAGATAACACATTGACCTATTACAACCCGGAGAAAATAGTGTGAAAACAAATTTTGCAGAAAGCATAGGCGCACCAATCCAAAGGAAGGCAAAGCAAACAAGCCTCAAAGAGGCGGGAGGTTGAAAAAGCAGCTATCCAGCCAAAGCCAATGAATCCAAGGAAATTGAACCTTC